>CAKTZI010000034.1 GCA_934635385.1 uncultured Kiritimatiellota bacterium
CCGATCTCCGACACGACGATCATGGCCTCGGCGGGCGCGCAGTGCAACCACATCGTCCACGTGAACACGCAGCTGCCGTATGCGCTGACGGTGGCGGCGGTCTCGTTTTTCGCCTACATCGCCGCGCCGTTCGTCGGCTCGGTGTGGATCGCGCTGCCGCTGGCAATCTGCCTCATGCTCGCGACGCTCTTCTTCCTCAAGCTCATCCTCAAGGGCCCGGCGGATGGCGCGGCGGACGCGATTTCCCACAAACTCAACCAAATCAAAGGATAAAACGAACATGAAGAAACTGATGATTGCATTGGCGGCGGTGGCGACCCTCTGCGGCTGCGCGAAGAACGACGCGAACACCCTCAAGATGATCACCGAGGCGACCTTCCCGCCCTACGAGTTCCTGCGCGGACAGGAGATCGTCGGCATCGACGTCGAGATCTGCAAGGCCGTCGCGGCGAAGATGGGCAAGACGTTCGCGGTCGAGAACGTCGACTTCGATTCCGTCATTCCCTCGGTCATGTCCGGCAAGGCCGACATCGCGGCGGCGGGCATCACGGTGACGGAAGACCGCAAGAAGAACGTCGATTTCTCCGACGTCTACGCGAAGACGGAGATCGTCCTCATCTACAAGAAGTCCGCGCCGCTCCTGACGGCGGCGGACTGCAAGGGCAAGCGCATCGGCGTGCAGGGCGGCAACACCGCCGAGACGATCGTGATCGAGCAGTTCAAGCAGGAGCCGGAGCGCTTCCGCTCGGCGGCCGAGGCGTGCGCGGCACTGAAGGCGGGCCGCTGCGATGCGGTTCTGGTGGACGTGGAGCCGGCGAAGAACTGCGTCCTCGGCGAGACCGAGCTCGCGATCGCGCCGACGCCGATCAACCTGGAGGAATACGCCATCGCGATCAAGAAGGGGCGTCCCGACCTGCTGAAGGCGATCAACGAGACGATTGCCGAACTCAAGGCGAGCGGCAAGATGGCGGCGATCCGCGCGCAGTACACGAAGGAGGCGGACGCGCTGAAGAAGTGAAGAGAAGGGTCGAATAATCGAATGATCGAATAATCGAATGATCGAATCGGCGAATGGTCGAATGGTTGAATAATCGAATGATCGAATTTGAGATCTGAGATCTGAAATCTGAAATTAAGAAATAGAGAGAGGCGAAAATGAAGAAACTGATGGTTGCATTCGCGGCGGCGGCGCTGCTCGCGGGCTGTGCGAAGAAAGACGAGACCCTCAAGATGATCACCGAGGCGACGTTCCCGCCCTATGAGTTCCTGCGCGGACAGGAGATCGTCGGCATCGACGTCGAGATCTGCAAGGCCGTCGCGGCGAAGCTCGGCCGGGCGTTCTCGGTCGAGTCGGTCAACTTCGACTCCGTCATTCCGACGGTCATTTCCGGCAAGGCCGACCTCGCGGCCGCCGGCATTACGATCACGGAAGACCGCAAGAAGAACGTCGACTTCTCGATCCCCTACGTGAAGACGGGCGTCGTGTTCGTCTACAAGAAGGCGATGCCGTATGCGAAGGGCGAGGACGCGAAGGGCAAGAAGGTCGGCGTGCAGAGCGGCACGACGAGCGAGTCGTTCGTGACGGACGAGCTCAAGCAGCAGCCGGAGCGCTTCGACTCGCCGGCGGCGGCCGTCGCGGCGCTGAAGGCCGGACGCGTCGATGTCGTCATTGCGGACATCGATCCGGCGAAGAACTGCGTGAAGGGCGAACCCGACCTCGCGCTGTCGGGCTTCATCACGTCCGAGGAGTACGCCGTCGCGATCCGCAAGGGCCAGCCGGAGCTGCTGAAGGCGATCAACGAGACGATCGCCGAGGTGAAGGCCGACGGACGGCTCGCGAAGTGGGTCGCCGACTACACGGCCGAGGCGGACAGGCTGAAAGAGAAATGATCGAATAATCGAATGGTCGAATGGTCGAATCGTCGAATAATCGAATGGTCGAATCGTCGAATAATCGAATCGACGAATGAACGAATTGTCGAATGCGAGAATGAGCGAATCGCGCGGTGAAGAGGTTTCATGATTCAGTCCTTTATCGATGACTTTCAGCTGTGCTTCGTCAAGAACGGGCGCTGGCACTACCTGTGGAACGGGCTTGGCGTCACGCTGGAAGTCGCGCTGACGGCGATTGCGCTCGGCCTCCTGATCGGCTTCCTCGTCGCGATCATCCGCTCGTCGCACGACAAGTACGGGCGCTTCCCCATCCTCAACGCGCTCGCGAAAGTCTACCTGACGATCATTCGCGGTACGCCGATGGTGGTGCAGCTTCTCATCTGCTACTTCATCATCCTGAAGTCGCTCGACAAGGTGGTCGTCGCGATCCTTGCGTTCGGCATCAACTCGGGCGCGTACCAGGCGGAGATCCTGCGCGCGGGCATCATGTCCATCGACCCCGGCCAGATGGAGGCGGGGCGCGCGCTCGGTCTCGGCTACTGGAAGACGATGCTCAAGATCATCCTGCCGCAGGCGATCCGCAACGTGCTGCCCGCCCTCGGCAACGAGTTCATCGTGCTGATGAAGGACACGTCGATCGTCGGCTACATCGCGCTCTGCGACCTCGCCAAGGGCGGCGACATCATCCGCTCGCAGACGTATTCCGTCTACACGCCGTACCTGACGGTCGCGGCGATCTACCTCGCGCTCGTGATGACGTTCACGTGGCTTCTCGGCAAGCTGGAGCGCCACCTGCGCAACACCGGCGCCGATCCCGTGCACAACGACTCGTGAGAGGCGCGCGGCGACATCCGCCTTTTCCGTCCGTTTCCGCATGCAAAGTCCCCGCAATGCCTGTCTAGACAGGTCTTGCGGGCCATTTTTTGATTGTGATACAATAGCGGCATCCAGTCAGAAAGCGAACGAAGGAGACGAACGATGAATCCACGACAAATGAAGATGATGAGCGCGGCGGTCGTGTACTTGCTGTCGGCGTCGGGTGCCGTGGGCGGCATTTCGGCCGAAGGGTACGACGTGATCCGTCGCACGGGGGACAGGTCTGTCCTCGTCTGGTGTGGGAGCGGACAGGTGCGGGTCTCCGAACCCTGCACGGTCGATCTGCTGCTGGTCGGCGGTGGCGGCGGCGGCAACGCCCGTGGCGGCGACGGCGTGGTCATCATCCGCTACAAGAAGTCGCCCTGTGGCCTGACGGTGGTGATTCGCTAGAAAGGGACGATACCATGAAGAGACAGACACGGGGAATTTGGGTGGCGGTCGTCCTGATGCTGGTCGGCGGGATTGGGGCGACGGGGCGCGCCGCCGTCATGACCGAGGCGCCGGGATGGACGTTCACGGATGCGGAGCGTCCGGTCTTTCGTTTGGATTGTCCGAAAGCGCGCGTCCAGTGGTCGCTGGAGAACTGGAAGGGCGAGACCGTTCGACAGGGCGACTGGCCGCGCAACGGTACGCTCGCGTTGGATCGTCTGCCCGCCGGCTACTACCGCGTGTGCTGTTCGGACGCCGCCGGACAGGCTGCCGAGACCTTCACCTTCTGCGTGACGCCGGCCGCGCGCTGTCGTGCGCCCGACTCGTTCTTCGCCGCCGACGCCGCGATCTCCGGCTGCTCGCGCCGAGGGGCCTACGACTGTCCGTGGTACGACGGGGACTGTCCCCGCGTGACCGCCGAGCTGCTCGGAAAGTGCGGTTTCGTCCATACCCGCGAGCGTCTGGAATGGGGAAACTTCATTTCGCCGAAGAAAGGCGTGCGGGACTTCTCCCGTTACCTTCACACCGCCGCATGGATGAAGACGAACGGCGTCGTCAGCACGGGGTGCTTCCATGACGCGCCGAACTGGAACCGCAAGCCGGGGAAGCGTCTGCCGGACGACCTCGTGGAACTTTACCGATTCATGGAGGACGCGGCGCGGACGTTTGACCCGTACTACGATTCGTGGGAGTTCTGGAACGAGCCGGAGCTGGGCTCGACCTGCGAGCCGGTCTGGGAGTACGTCGCGGCTCTGAAGGCGTTTGCGCTCGGCGCCCGCGCCGGCAGTGCGCGGACGATCATCCTGCCGGGCTCCTTCTCGACGATCGAGCACGGCGGCTACGCGCAGACCCTGTTTGACGGCGATGCCGCGAAATACGTGCAGGCGTTCAACCTGCACACCTACTTCCCGCCGCGCGGCTACGACGCCTGGCACCGCGACGTCAAGGCGTTTCTGGCGGAGGCGGGCATTCCCGACTGGCAGATCTGGCTGACGGAAAGCGGCACCAATATGGAGGGCAACGGACTCGCCGACGGCATCCGCGCAGGCACGAAGGCGCACACGCCGGAGCAGGAGATGATACTCGCCGAGTTCTATCCGAAGAGCTGCATTCTCCACCAGCAGGGCGGCATCTTCCGCAACTGGTACTTCATGTTCGGCTGCTACAACGAGCAGGGCGGTCGCCGCGACTGGGGCTCCATGCGCCGGGACGGGACGGTCAAGCCGATTCACGCCTCGATGGCGGCGATATCCTCGGTGCTTGGCGACGCCCGGCTGCTGGGCGAGAAGCGAATCGCCGAGGGTGTGCGCGCTTTCGTCTACCAGAAGCCGGACAAGTCGCACGTCCTGGCCTTCTGGAGTCTGAGCGAAGTCGATCGCGGCGTCGGGGTCGTTCGCATGAGCGACGGCGTGACCAAGGCGTTCTCGCTCGCGGTTCCGTCCGGCAAGTATCGCCTGATCGACATGATGGGCACGCCGTCGGTCGTCAAGGCCGGGCGCGACGGACTGCGCCTGTCGGCGCGGCGCTTTCCGCAGTACCTGACGGGACTAAAGGCGCTCAAGGCCGACGTGCCGCCGCTGGATGCGGGGCGGCTGGCGCACTATGTGCCGAAGGCGAACGAGGACTTGTCCGTCGTGATCCGTCCCGAGACGCATCCGGACGACTTCAACATCACCGGCGGCAAGCGCATCGCGGAACTGCACAAGGAGACGGGGCGCATCCGCCTGGAGGTCTGGAACCTGTCGGCACAGGCGAAGCGGGGACGACTGGGACTGCGCGGCGGCACGTTCGCCGGGCTGCCGCCGGAGGTCGCGCTGGAACCGTGGGGCAAGACGGTGCTGGACGTGGCCTATCGGCCTGAAGCCGGCGACCGCGTGAACTTCGACCTCGACATCGCCGGCCTCTTCGACGGACGGCGCACGTCGCGCATACGGATTCCCGTCATCTACAACTGGCGTTTCATGCAGAGCTGTCGCGCCGTGCCGCTGCCGAGGCTCGACAGCCCGGAGGCGTGGACTCGCAACGACTCGGCCCAGTCTTACAGGTGCTCGTGGGACGAGAAGGAGCGCGCCGTCCTCTTCGAGGCCGAGTGGGACGGCACGACGGGGCAGTGGTTCTATCCGATCGTCAAGCTGGCGGACGACGAGTCGTTTGAGGGCGCGCGCTACGTCGAGTTCGAGGCGAAGAGCTGGCAGGACAAGGTTGAGAACGACATGGGGCACGTGCAGCTGATGCTGCTCTACGGCAAGGATGGGGCGGACGGGACGAAGAACGCCGGGTTCCGCGCGCCCGGCTTCGAGTGGGAGAAGCGCACGGCGGCGCTGCCGTCCGACGCGGGCGGCGTGCGCCAGTTCCGCCTCGGCTTTTTGCCGTATGGACACCAGCTGAAGCTCTGGCTGCGCAATTTCAAGATCCTGAAAGACAAATGAGGTTTCAGACGATGACAAACGAAAAAAGAGGTTCGCGAACGATGAAGAAAATGATTGGCCTGTCGATGCTGTTGGCGGCGGGCGGCGCTTCGGCCGCGTGGATTACGCATCCTGACATGGCGCACGTGAAGCCGCGCAACGTGTGGGCGCGTCAGCTGGAGCGCGGCAAGCTGTCGCCCGTCGACACGCATCTGCAGAACCGGCACTACCTCTTCCGCCGCACGTTCGATCTTGATGCCGTCGGGCGGGCGACCCTGCGCATCACGGCTGACGACTACTACAAGCTCTACGTGAACGGCGCGTTCGTCGCCATGGGGCCGGCGGCGGGCACGACGGACTGCACCTACTACAACGTGATCGACCTGATGCCCTATCTCGTGAAAGGTTGCAACACGATCGCCGTCCACACCTACTATCAGGGCCTCGTCAACCGCGTCTGGGTTTCGGGCGACAATCGCCACGGCCTCTGGCTGGAACTGGACGTGGACGGCGCGCGCGTCCTTGAAAGCGACGAGACGTTCAGGGTGGCGCGACACCGAGGCTATTCGGCGTTGGGGACGGCGGGCTACAGCACGCAGTTCCTCGAATGCTACGATGCCGGTGCGCCGGAGGTCGGCTTCGAGCGTCCGGCGTTCGACGATGCGGACTGGACGGCGGCCGTGCGGCATCCGCTGGGCGGCGACTACCGTCTGGTCGAGCAGCCCTCGCCAATGGTCGTCACGGAGCGGATTGCGCCCGTCACGTCCGAACGGCTGGCGGACGGCGGCATTCGGCTCGATTTCGGCGGCATCTTCGTCGGCAGCGTCGCGTTCGCCGCGACCGGGAAGAAGGGTGCGGCGGTGGAGATCCGGTGCGGACAGGAGCTGAACGCGGACGGCTCGGTGCGGCACAAGCTTCGGGCGAAATGCGACTACGTTGAGCGGATGGTGCTTTCCGGCGGGCCGCGCGACGTCCTGAACCAGTACGACTACAAGAGCTTCCGCTACGTAGAGCTTCTGCCGACACCGGGCGCGGCGGTCGATCCGGCCAGCGTCCGGCTCGTCGCGCGGCATCAGCCCTTCGACCTGAAGGCGTGGCCGACGTTCACGGATCCCGTGCTGCGCCCGGTGTGGGACTTGTGCGTCAACACGTTCCGCTACGGCGTCCAGGAGCAGATCATGGACTGCATGGAGCGCGAGAAGGGCTACTACCTCGGAGACGGCTGCTACACGATGCTGGCCTACTGTCGGCTGACGGAGGACTGGCGACAGGCGCGCAAGTTCTTCGACGACTTCCTGCGCACGAAGAAGATTGACCGTGGACTCGTCACGTGCGCAAACTGCTCGTTCATGCAGGAGATCGCCGAGTATCCGTTCATGATGGTGCTCTTTGCGCATTGGTACCTGGAGCTGACGGGCGACGCTGATTTCGTCGCCGCGCGCTTCGATGCGCTGGCGGATGTCGTCGATTCCTATCGCGAACGCTATGCGCGCGCGGACGGCCTGCTCGCCAACCTCGACAAGTGGTGCGTCGTCGAATGGCCGAAGAACTTCCAGGACGGCTACGACGCGGACGTCCGGGAGGGCAAGGTCTGCACGGACGTGCACAACGCGATCAACGCCTGGTACGTCGTCGCCGTGCGGAGCCTGAACGCAATGGCCGCGCGCCTCGGACGCAAGCCGTATGCGGACGTGCAGCCGTTGGCGGACGCCTTCCGCGCCGTCTTCTGGGATCCCGCGCGGCACCTGTTCGTTGATCGCGAGGGTTCGCGCCACGTGAGCCTGCCGGGGAACGTCTACGCGACCTTCGCGCGCCTTGCGCCGTCGGACGACACGGCCGCGCACGCCGCGTTTCTCGACCTCGTGAAGGAGAAAGGCTATTCGTCGATCAGCCTGTTCCAGTTCTTCCCGCTCTTCTGCTATTTGCGCGCGACGGGCGAGGAGGCGCTGCTGCACGGGCTGATCGCCTCGCCGGACGCCTGGCGACGCAACCTGCGCGAGGGCGCGACGCGCACGTTCGAGGGCTGGGGGCGGGACACGAAGTGGAACACGTCGCTCTTCCACCTGACGCTCGCCTCGGTCGCCGTCTTCCTGACCGACACGCCGCTTCCCCTGCCGTGAGCCGCATTCCGAGGCCTCCGGATGGTCGGGGCGAGAGGATTTGAACCTCCGACATTCTGCTCCCAAAGCAGACGCACTACCAGGCTGTGCAACGCCCCGTCGTTCGCGTAGTCGCATAGTATACCATACTTTCGCTGTCCGTTGGGGGCGTTTTTTTGATATACTACACAAAACAATGGAAAGAATAGACACAGCGCAGGCCCGGGCGGCCGTTCTGACCGAGGCCCTGCCGTACATTCAGGGCTTTCAGGGTTCCGTCGTCCTCGTGAAACTCGGCGGCTCCGTGATGGAAGTCGAGGCGAACCTCGACTCGATCATGGACGACGTCGCGTTCCTGAACGCCGTCGGCATCAAGGTCGTGATCGTCCACGGCGGCGGCAAGGCGATCTCGAAGGCGATCAAGGCCTCCGGGCACGAGCCGGCGTTCGTGGGGGGGCAGCGCGTGACGGACGAGGCGACGATGGAGATCGTCCGCAAGACCCTCAACAACGTCGTGAACCCCGATCTCGTCGCGCGCCTCTGCCGGCGCGGCGCGAACGCGAAGCCGCTGCACGGCAACTGGCTCTTCGGCGCGAAGCGGATCGTCTCGCCCGACCGGGGCTACGTCGGCGAGGTCGTGCAGGTGACGGCCCGCGCCGTCGTCGAGATGCTCGACGCGCGCATCATCCCCGTCGTGACCCCGCTCGGCACGGGCGTGGACGACGGCCACCTCTACAATGTCAATGCGGACTTTGCGGCCGCGGCGCTCGCGAAGGCGCTCAGGGTCTGCAAGTTCGTCCTCGTGTCCGACGTCCCCGGGATCCTCCGCGACCCCGAGGATCCGTCGACCCTTTTCTCTACCTTGCGCCTGGCCGACACGAGCCGGCTCAAGGAGGCGGGAGTCATCTCGGGAGGGATGCTTCCGAAAATCGAGAGCTGCGAAGATGCGATCCGCGCGGGCGTGAAGAAGGTTCAGCTCGTCGACGGGCGCATGGCGCACTCGCTGTTGTTGGAAATATTCACGCATGATGGCGTGGGAACGGAGATAATCGAATGAGCAACGAAAAGTCAATGGAAATCCTCGATCTGTACAGGGCGAAGGTCATGCCGACCTACGCGCCGTCGGTGGCGGTCGCCTCCGGCAAGGGCATCACCGTGCGCGATGCGGACGGCCGCAGCTACTACGACTTCACGAGCGGCATCGGCGTGCAGGCCGTCGGCTACGGCAACCGGAAGGTGACGGAGGCGATCCAGACGCAGGCCGCCGCGCTCACGCACTGCTCGAACCTCTTCGTGAACGCGCCCGAGACGCAGCTCGCGGCGAAGCTCGTCGATCTCTCCGGCCTCGGCGGCAAGGTCTTCTTCTGCAACTCCGGCGCCGAGGCGAACGAGGCGGCGATCAAGCTCGCCCGCAAGTGGGGCCACGCGAACGGCGGCCGCTACGAGGTCGTCACGTTCCGCCAGGGCTTCCACGGGCGGACGCTCGCGACGGTCGCGGCGACGGCCCAGGCCTGGTGCCAGGAGGGCTACGACCCGCTGCCCGTCGGCTTCGCCTACGCCGACTACAACGACCTCGACAGCGTCAAGGCCGCGATCACCGACAAGACGGTCGCGATCCTGCTGGAGGCCGTGCAGGGCGAGGGCGGCGTCACCCCGGCGACGGACGCGTTCCTGCAGGGCGTCCGCGCGCTCTGCGACGAGAAGAACCTCATCATGATCGTCGACGAGGTGCAGACCGGCATGGGCCGCACGGGCACGTGGTTCGCATGGCAGGGTTCCGGCGTGAAGCCCGACCTCTTCACCTGCGCGAAGGCGCTCGGCGGCGGCCTGCCGATGGGCGCGCTCGTCTCGAACGCGAAGTTCGCGGACGTCTTCACCCCGTCGTCCCACGCCTCGACCTTCGGCGGCAACCCCGTCGCGGCGGCGGCGGCGAACGCGGTCATCTCCGTCATCGAGGAGGACGGCCTGCTCGAGAACGTGGCGAAGGTCGGCGCGCTCCTCAAGGAGGCGCTGCAGAGCTTCGTCGACAAGTACGACAGGCTGCTGGAGGTGCGCGGCAAGGGCCTCATGCTCGGCCTCGTCGTCGACGGCGACGCGAAGGCGGTCGTGGACGCGCTCGCGGGCCAGGGCCTTCTCGCGCTCACGGCCGGGCCGCACGTCGTCCGCTTCCTGCCGCCGCTCTGCCTCGGCGAGGACGACCTGGAGGACGCGGTCGACATGATCTCCGACGCGCTCGACAACGTCTTCGGCGAATAGGAGGCCGAACCTTGGCGCGTACGCTGAAGATCCTGCTGCTGGCCGGGGAGGAGTCCGGCATGATCTACCGCGAGAAGATCGCGGAGCGGATTCGCCGTCTGCATCCGGACGCGGAGATTCGCGGCTATGGCGACTACGGGTTCAAGACCGGCGACCTCGCCGTCATGGGCATCGTGCAGGTGCTGAAGAAGCTGCGCTATTTCCTCGGCGTCAAGCGGACGATGGAGCGCGCGATTGACGACTGGCGCCCGGATGTCGTCTGCACGGTCGACTATCCGGGCCTCAACCTCAAGCTCGCCGCGTATGCGAAGGCCCGTGGCATACGGGCCGTCCACGTGGTCTGCCCGCAGGTCTGGGCCTGGCACCAGAGCCGCATTCCGAAAATCGAGCGGTCGCTCGACAAGATCTGCTGCTTCTTCCCGTTCGAGCCGCAGATATTCCGACCGGGGCTTGGCGTGTTCGTCGGGCATCCGCTGGTGGAGGAAATGGCGGAGGCGGCGAAACGGCCCGTGTCCGACGGTTGCTGGGACTTGCTGCCGCGCCGCCCGATTCTGGCGGTCCTGCCGGGCAGTCGCCTGGGGGAGATTCGCCACCATCTGCCGAAGCTGCTTCAGGCCATGGAGATCCTGAAGAGGGAGGTGCCGGGGCTGCGCGTTGTCATTCCGGCGGCGAACGAGAAGGCGCGGCGGGCGATCCTCATGAACTGCGGGCGGATGCCGCCGTTCGAGATCCGGACGGGTGGCGCGCGCGACCTGCTGCGCCGGGCGGACGCGGCGGTCGTCGCGAGCGGCACGGCGACGCTGGAGGCGGCCCTCGCGAAGTGTCCGACGGTGCTCGTCTACCACGTCGACCTCCTGTTCGAGATCATCTGCCGCATCTCCCTCAAGGGCGTGAAGCACATCGGGCTCATCAACATCGTCTGCGAGAAGACGGGCCACGACTGCCCGATGCCGGAGCTGATTCAGCAGGACTTCACCGTGCCGAAGATGCTCGCGTACCTGCGGCCGTGGCTGAAGGATTCTGCGGCGAACGCCGCCGCACGCGAGGCGCTGGCGTCCGCCGACGCGCTGCTGAAGACGGATGGCGATTCCATCGCCAAGATCGTCGACGTCGTGCTGGCGTCTCTCTGACATCGGCGGTTCAGTGCCGCCGCTGTGTGCAATTGCGTCCTTAAATTCATCAGTCCGCGACGTCGAATTTCCCATTTGGCCAAGAAACTCTTGCTGAATTTGCAAAGCAAAAGGCGGCGGTTTTTGGTATAATGCTCGCCGTCATGAAAAAACAAGGCACATGTATGCGGTTCGCGGCCGTCCTTTCCGCCCTGCTGGCGGCGGGAGGCTGCGACTATCTTCGGACGAAACCCTGTCCCTTCCGGCACACGGCGGAGGCGCGCACGGCGGCGTGTCCGGCGGACGCGGACGCGACACTGGCGGCCTTTCCGCGTCACGCGGACGAGGACGACGATGCGCCGCGCGTCCAGCGGGCGATTGACGCACGGCCGTCGGGAGTCCTCTACCTTCCGGCCGGGCGCTACGAGATTGCGCGGACGCTCCTCGTCACGAACATGTGTTCGCTTCGTCTGCACAAGAACGCGGTGCTGACGGCGGTCGAGCCGATGAACTTCGTGCTGAAGGTGAACAACGCGCCGACGCAGCGCGCGTATGACCGCCTCGACTTCGGGATGTCCGTCACGGGCGGGCGCATCGACGGCGCGGGGATGGCCTCGTGCATGGCCCTGGACGGCTTCTGGCACTACACGCTCCGCGACGTGACGTTCCTGAACGGCAGGGAATACGGCCTGCGCGTGCAGGGCGAGGCTGGCGGCTGCGAGGTGATTGCCGAGAACCTCTACTTCCTCTGCAAGACGCGGGGACTGGCCGGCAACACTGGGCTCTGCGTGATGGGGAGCGACGGGCACTACACCGACATCGTGGTCGTCGACTACACGGTCGGCGTCCACATGAAGCGCGGCGGATCGAACCGCTTCACGCGCTGCCACGTCTGGGGCGGGCCGGTTCCGCCGCCGAAGAAGGGCGCGATGCCGGAGATGCTGAAGGACTCGGTGAACTTCTGGATCGGCAAGGACGCCGGCTCGACGCTGATGCGCGACTGCTATGCGGACACGGGCATCACGGGCTTCCTGATCGAGGGCTGGGAGACGCGGCTTCTCGGCTGCTCCTACTTCTGGAACAAGGCGTTCGGCTCCTACGATGCGGTCGCCTTCCGCCAACCCGGCGGGAGCGTGGTGATCGCCGACGGGCACGTCTGCAAGACGATTCCGAGGCTGAAGGTCTACGCGGGCACGGGCAAGGTCGTGTGGCGCGACATGATCTACAACGGGCCGGCGATGGACTGGAAGAACGATGCGCGTCCCGGCGAATGCGACTTCTCGGCACACAAGTCCCGATACATCGACCTCGCAAAATAAAGCATCCAACCTATTTGAGCCCCTGCGCGACAGTCGTCCGCATCCCCGGCCCTTCGGCCCGGCAGCTCGCCCGACCGGACGTCGCTGCGCTCCGTCTATGTCGGCCTGCGGCCTCGATCCGGGTCGCTTCGGGAGTCGCACCTGTCACCACACGTCAGTCAACCAGACGCGGCAAGGCATTCCCCACGGCAGGATGCGCGTCCGCAAGCGAGAACACCGAGGCGACAGGCGATCCCTTCGCTCCTCCCGTGCGACTGTCGGCTCCTCCGGGCCACGGGCGGCCTGCGCCGCCGCTCCGCGAAGGTCTGCGGGCTTCAAGGTGACGTAAGGGGCCTGTTGAGGATGTCCTGCGCAAGGGCGAAGGGCCGACGCGCGGCCTCGCCGGACCTCACGAAAGGACACGATTCCGCCCATTCGCTCGATTTGACGGCGTTTGGCGGAACGTGGTATAATTCGCGCTGATTTCGTCGGGCGGCGCGAGCTGTCCGACGGCTAAAAGCGAAAGGCGTGCTGATGGCTGAAGAGAAAAAGAAGCTGAAAGTCTATTGCGAGACGTCGTTCTGGAGCTTTCTGAACGGCCGCCCCACGCCTTTGGCGCACATCGCCATCAAGCAGGCGGCGACGCTGCAGTGGTGGCAGGAGATCGCGCCGAAGTGCGAGATCTACATTTCGCAATATGTAGATGAAGAGGCGAGATTCGGAGATGGCGAGTTGGCTATTCGTCGGATGAAAAGTCTGGACTCCGCCATTGCCCTGGATGGTAAGGTGCCAGAAGTCCGTGATCTTGCAAAGGCGCTTTTGTCCATGCATGCAGTCCCGGAGAAAGAGGGAACGGATGCGTCGCATATAGCCACGGCATCAGTCTATGGAATGGACGTTCTTCTGACTTGGAATTGCAGACACATGGCGAATCCTGTGACTCTGCCGAAGACGGCTTCGGTCATTTGTTCAGAGGGTTTTCAATGCCCTGTGATTATCACGCCGTCAGAGTTTCTTGAGCGAAAGGAGGAATTCCTATGACGAAGAATAGGGATGCGTTGACGGAGTTGGATTTTGATGATCCGATGGAGTGGGTGTATGAGGTGCGCCGTCGAATCTCGGCGAAGTACAACCATGACATTAATCGTATCATTGCCGCGTCCATCGAACGCCAGCGTCAAGATGAATTGACAGGCCGCCGTCGCTACGTGCGTCTGCCGATTGCACGACGGACACCTATTGTGGTATAATTCGCGCTGATTTCGTCGGGCGGGAGGTGCCTCGCCCGGCGCGCGGATCAAACCGCGATGGCTCTTTGAAACGGCTGACGGGCACCGACGTCAGCCCCCCGGCTGAACGAATTGCAAATTTTAGGTCTGACCTAATTTTGTAAATTCGGACGGCAAAACCTTTACCTGCGGCCGCACATTGGGCCGAAAGGAGAAGGACTCGCGGAAACCCATCCGAGGTCCGCGAGGCGTACGCGAATCAGCGTATGACGCTTTCTAAGAAATCGCCAATTTCTAATACTAAAGCGGAATACGATAATCGCGCGACGTGGTTGATCCACGTGGCGTGTTTCATCATTCATGTTTTAGTATGGGCGTTTGGCGATGCCTCTTAGAAGACGTGGTGATTTGAAATGCGCCACTTTCTTTTTCTGCACGAGGGAGGGGCGTATTCTGAAATGTGCAGAAAAGGGTTCGAATTAATATGAAGCGAGTTGGCTTTAGCGTTGTCGTTATGGTTGCAATTTGGTGCATTACCAATCTTGGCATGGCGGCAAATGATTTATTTCAGATCGGAGATTTCATATACTCTTATCTTGGCTCATCATCAGTATCATCGTCTGTACGTATAGAGGAATATGTGGGGAAAGAAAAATCAGTCTTAATTCCTTCGTCTATAATAATAGATTCTGGAGCGCGCGATGACAATGGGGAGCGTCTCTATCGAAAATGCATAGTTGAAACGGTTGAGGCCGGAGCATTTCAAGGAAATGACATAGTAGAGAACGTGACTTTCCCGTCAACCATATGGCTCTTCGGAAAGCGTGTTTTTTCAGGCTGTAACAATCTAAGAACTGTTGTTTTCAATGGTAATATTCAAGGAAGTGTCGGTCTTTATTTCGTTGAGAACGCGATTCCAGACGGAATGTTTGAGGGATGTGCGTCTTTGCGAAATATCGAATTGTCGTGGCAGAATATTACGGAAGTCGGTGACTCGGCCTTTGAAGATGCCAGTTGGCCAGTGGGGGAACTTGATTCAATCATGCCAAACTTGAAAAAGATAGGAAACCAGGCTTTTAAAGGGGGAACTGCCATCACATCAGTATGCCTGACGGCTTTGGAGTCGTTTGGTGAAGAGGTTTTTTATGGCTGTAAGAATCTTGAATCAATAATAATTGATGGGGCGAATCTTTCCTTAAGATGGTACTCCCGTGGCAGTAAAAGTTCATTCGCTTATTGCCCTAATTTGAAGACATTTATCTTTGGTGATGGCGTTAACGGCGTTTTTAGGTATAATCTATTTGAAGGATGCACTAACCTTGTGACCGTAGAATTCGGAAAAGGTTTTACAAATATTGACAAAACAATATGTGCAGGCTTAAACCATTTAACATCTTTCACAGCGAGAGGAGATATCAAGTCTATTCCTTCAAGTATGTTTGAGGGATGTTCGAGTCTGCGTGATTTAACCCTATGTTGGGAAAAGATTGAGGAGATTGGTGGTTTGGCATTTAGGAATTGCGGATATAACTTTGGGGCGGTGTTAAACTTACCTAATCTAAAATACATAGGAGGCCTTGCATTTGAGAACGTCGCATCTCTCAAGTCGGTAGAATTGATGGGTGCACGACATCTATCAGCAAGAGCTTTTGAAGGCTGTCCAAACCTTGAAGCGGTGAAGATCGATGGCGATTATGCCACAATTGACATGAATGCATTCTCCAATTGCACCAAGCTGAAGATTGTGGAATTTGGAGATGGTGTTGTGAATCTCAGTCGCGATGCTTTTCAGGGAACTGACAACCTTGAGTACGTGGAGATCGGCAAAGGCATCACGACGTTCAAAAGTGGATTTGAAGGGCAGAAGAGCTTGAAGACATTTGCCGCGAAGGGCGACGTCAAGACGATCCCCTCCCGGATGTTCTACGGATGCGAGAACTTGACAGACCTGCAACTACAGTGGACGGCCATTACGAATATAGAATCTTCCGCATTTGCCGGATGTTCAAGTTGGGCAGTGGAGAAGCTTGATTTCCTGCCTAATGTGGAGACCGTCAACTCGTATGCGTTCTCGAATTGCCGCAAGATTCAGATGGCGGTGATTCCTGAGAAGACCGAGATCGTGGGGGATGCTGTGTTCACAGGGTGTGGTGGCATGACCAATCTCGTCTGGCTCGCACAAAAAGTCCCTAACAATGCGTTTCGTAATTGCACCAGTCTTTCAACGATTGTCTTCGGACGGTCGCTGGAAAAGATCGCAGGGTCGGCATTTACGGGCTGTACGGGGGTTAGGGATGTGTACTTTGCCTTTTCGCCGCCGACGTTCGCTGGTTCTTTTTGCCCGTCCGCCGGCAGCATGGCGCGAGGCTGGGCCTTGTCGGAACTTGACGCATGGGATGCCGTCATTGACAAGAAGACGGGCATGTGGCATGGGCTTTATATGGAGATTGGCACGCCACAGGTTGAATTGTTCGCCGAAAGCGCCTCAATCCCAGATGGCAGCATCACGTTGGGGTGGTCTTCGTGTTACTGTCCGCCGAATCTGCGATACGCAATTCGTCGAACAGTTGACAGCGGAACGACTGAAGTGATTGCCTCAAACATAGTACAGAACACGAGTTCGATTACAAACACTTTCGTTGACTATGAATTTCGCGCGATTCCGCCTTTTACGAGTCCAATTAATTATGAGGTCGTGCCGACATTGTTTGACATTGAACTTAGAGGCGCAAGCCTCTTGACGCGCAACAGAAAGGCCGTTGTCGTTGGGTGTTCAAAGCCGTTTGGCTCGCAGGGCGACCGGTTGTCCGTAGAACTTGACGCAAAGGAGATTTCTGAGTTGCTGGAGCAGAAGGGAGGCTTCGCCGTAAAGACGGTCATAGGGGCGTCCGCTCGGAAAGAGAGCATTCAGGATGCCTTGACAAATGCGGTCTGCACGGCAGAGAACGGTGATTACGTATTTTTCTACATCGGAGCACACGGAGGAAAGGGGGCGTACGATCCCAAAGGCGAATTCGTTGGGAATCGCCTGGTCGCGGCTGATCAATACTATTTCTCAAAAGACCTTCTCGCGGATGTGCGCACACATCTGAAGCCGCGCCCGGGTGTCGCTTTCCAAGGTATTGTCATGGCTTGTCACTCGGAAGGAGTTGTTTCCGACGACACTCTTTCCGATGATGAGCTTAACGTCCTGGGTGAAGAAGGTCTTGGCATTTGCCTTGCGAATGAATCGTGGATTGCCTCTTCGAAGATTGACCAACTGTCGTGGGGTGCGGATCGCTGGTCGTTGTTTAAGAAGGTTATGTTCGACAATGGATGGAAGTGTGCGGCTGCTGATGCATACGCTGCGCATGATGGAAGGAAGAATCAGGATTTCCAGTTGACATTCGCAGAACTGGTGGCATATACTCTGTATCTATACGATTCATTGCCTCAACTTGAGCGAGCAACGGTATTTGCGGACAAACTGGTGGAAAGCGTTGCCGCCATCCCGCTTGGAATCTGTGAGGAATGTCATGCAGGGGCGCCTGTTGGGGCACCGCAGAACCTATGGGTTGCCAGTAATGGTGCAAAGGAAATTAAGTACAATATTGGAAGCGTTGACGAAGGGGTTCAGTTTTGCCTTGTGAACGTGTTTGCTTTGCCGTTGTTTGGCGAGCGTGTTTGCGTAGGAACAGACAGATGGGACTTGGAATCATTGTCTATAACCAAAAGCCTCTCTGTAGAAAGCGTTGCGTCGATGGCCTATGAAACTAAGAAACTTGCTGCGGACAAGTTGGAGGCTCAAGTCGGCGTGGAAGCCATATTTGTAGGATTGTTCAACGTCAGTGGGCCAATGTACAGAGAGTGTCGATTTGGAGATTATCTCACATGGGCCGTATCTTATTTCAAGTCTAAGCCTACATCACTTGGTGATCTCATGGACGCATCTTCACAGACTGCCGCTAACGGGCAGTCATTCAACGATAATTACATTTTAGGTCTAGATCCGACAGACAGGAACGCGAAGTTCTGCATTACGTCATTTAAGATGGAAGAAGGGAAACCTGTCGTTACTTATGAGCCAGATCTTGGAGATGCACGCAAGTATACGATTCTCGGTGCAGACCGGTTGGATGGCGAATTCGGAGAGGTAAAAGAGAGCAGTCGCTATTTCAAAGTGTCGGTTGCGTTGCCGGAATTAGGGAATGTCGAATAGCCGCCATCAGGAGGCCGTTCGTGCTTTCGCCCGAAGACACAGGTTTACAGGCCTATTGGGCTTCATTTTGTTCAGTTTCTCGTCTCTTTTTAGAATGCCGCATTTGCTGGAACGCACACCAACATGATATAATTCCAGCAATGAAGATGTTTGTGACAGGCATCGTTTTCCCGTTGGCGGCGCTGGGCGTCACCGTCCAGCCGCTGCCGTTTGACGCATCCGTTCTCTCGGAGGCGACCACGAACGTTCCCTTCAAAGTCGACTTCGGGACGATGAGCCGCATCGCGTTCACGCTTGCGTTCAACGCCTCTCCGACGAATTTCGTCGAGGTGTCGATCGGGACGGACGCGAACGGGGACGGCGTTCTTGGACTTGACGAGGACGAGCTGTCCTTTGGCTTTGACTGCGGCAGATGGTTTGGCGGCGCGGCGACGGCCGACTGCCAGACAGACGAGGAGGCGTCAGCAGCTGGACGGATAGCGCGAACTTTCGTCCTGAAGCGTCCGAAGATGGATGCGTCATGGGGGCTCGTCCGCGTCACGCGACGGGGTGCCGCCAAGGTCGGCGAGGCCGTTATTGTCGAGGGCAAGCGTCCGGGCATCGTCATGGAGATTCGGTGATGGTCGCGCCTGTCTTCCGAGAACCGGCTTTCGTCTGGGCTTGCGTCGCCCCTATGGGCGGATGCGCTCTTGCAGCTCTCGTCTGGATGTCGAGGAAGCCGTTGCTCGGACTGATGGAACAGTTTCTGCTGCTCTCTCCGTTTCAGAAGACGTTTGCCGTGTTGACCGTATCTTTCGTAGCCTTGTGGGCAGGGGCGAATCAGAAAGATGTTTCCTCGAATCAGCACGAATCAGCACGAAACAGCACGAATCGAAATCCGTGAGAATCCGTGTCAATCCGAGGACAAGTCACCTGACGAACTCCGTGCCTCCGTATCTCCGTGTGAGAAAATTGTCTCGTCCAACGACGTGGTGCGTGGCTACCGCCTCGAAACGGTGCGGACGAACGCAGCCGACTTCAGCAAGAGGCCGACAAACGCGCGGCTCGTCAGCACGTGGCACCTGACGGATGCCAACAGGGGGCGAGCATGGGTTCGGCTGTTGACCACGAATCAACACGAATCTACACGAACCTCAATCCGTGAAAATCCGTGCCAATCCGTGGTTAACTCACTCACCCCCTTTCGCTTCCCGATCGGCAGCCACGTCGTGACGTCGCTTTGGGCGCACACGTGGGGCAAGGTGCGTCCGCAGCTGCGGAACGCCTCGAACGAGATATTCGTCATTGGTGCGCCGATGTTCGCGCGGCACGACCAATCCTTCCTCTGGACGGCGGCGACCGCGAACGGCTCGGTCGTGCTGACATGGGAGAACTTCTTTCTCGGCAATCCGTATGAGAGAAGTTTAACCACGGATTCACACGAATTGTCACGGATTGAGGGTGAAAAGCCTACGGCGTTAAACACGGAGAGTTTTGAGGAACGGAGGCGCGGAGAGAAAAATGCGACTCCGTGTCTCTCAAACTCCGTTTCCTCCGTGTTAAGCGACAGCAACCCCCTTGTGGTTCATCCTTCCGTCAACGCGCAGCTCGAACTCTTCCCGAACGGCGACTTCATCGCGCGCTCCAACGAGGTGGAGCGCGTCTACCGCCGCGTCAACCCCGAAGACTGGGACGACGACGGCATCCCGAACGACGAAGACGACGCGCCGCTCGCCCCGGCGGATGAGCCGCAATTTGGCCCGCACCAAGACCTCTCCGTCATCGCGCATTCCAACAACTACTACTGGGTTGCTCTCGTTGCCCCTGACGCGAACGCCCTTGTGACGTTCTCGGGCCGCGGCGCATCGAACCTGCCTGATCCCGTGTTCGTCGCGAAAGCCGGCGAGACGAACCGCGTCGTCCTTCTGCTCGGAAAGCCCTACACGGCCGATTGCCGACTGCCACTCATCTGCGTGGGCGCGTCCCATCCCGACGTCGAGGTCGGCGAAGACGCGGACGGCCGCCTGACGGTCTGCCGTCCCGTCCGTTGCGAGATCGCGGACGATTCGCCCATCGCCGCGTTCCGTACGCCAACCGTCGCACCTCACGCCGCGTCAGGCGGACGACACGTGCGCTTCACGCCCAACCCCGACGGTTCCGACGTGACATGGAACGGGAACTACTGCTGCCTTGAGCCGCCGCCCCCGCCGTTCACCGTGCCCCTGTTCAACTGCGACGGGAACTGCGGCTGCGGAGGCTGCGCGGTCGGGACATACACGTGTCGCTTCGAGGGCTTCGAGCTGTCTTACCCCGACTGGCCCTGCGGTTGCTCGCACGAGTCGTCTCCCGACGAGCCGTCGCATCCCGGCGAGGACGAGTCCGACACCGAGCCGCAGGGGCCGCACGTCTCGGCGACGTTCTCCGAGTCCGCGATCATCTTCGAGGACGAGTACGAGAACGCGCCGGGCGAAACGGTCGCGAGGCGCTCGACGGAGACCGAGGCCACGTTCAGCGTTTATGGCGGAACGAAAGGCGGCATGTATTCCTTTAAGCTGCGCGACGGCGGACGGCTCGAACGTGTGGGCGGCTCGTTCCTTCCGCGCGAGGGAAAGGTTGAGTCGGGCGAGTCGTTCAGGATCAAGGTGAAGTATCGGGCGCGAGCGGCGAGCGGCAGCACGGGCGACGTCAAGGCCGTCGCGACCTTCACCGAGGAGGAGAGCGGGGAGGAGATCACGTCCGAGGCAACGCTGACGGCGGCCAAGGTGGTCATTACGCCTGTTGTTACGCGAGAGGAATTTCCAAACCGACACAAGATGGGGGTAAGGGAGAGTTTCAGAATTGATGCCTGTCCGCAGGGGCTGATGTCAATTCGTCTTTCATCGGATTGGATACAAACGCCCGATGATGCGTATGTCTGTCCGATTCGCGCCAACGGCAATGGCATGGATTCATTGTTCGGCAGATGGCGTTGTCACTCATTCACCGGGCATACGTTGAAAGGATCGAAATGAAGAAATCTGCAAAAATCATCTTCGCCATGGCAACCGTTCTGCTTTTTGGAGGATGTGAACAGGAAAATCGAACGGTTCGCCCCCCTGCAGCCGTCGTTCAACGGGTAGAGACGATTCACGCGGCTTTGACGCAACGAGGAAGTCATTTCAAGCATCTTGCCGAATTCGAGGCGACAGACCGCCTTTTCGATGGAATTGCAGATAGCGAGGAACGCAAGGCGGCCGCAGAGGCATTCGGCCGCATGATTCTTTCCGTTGATCTTCAATCGCTTCCCTTGCCTTTCAGGGAGATCGCGACGTCAAAGTATGCGCTGTATGTCTGCCAATGCTTCAAGATCATGAGGCGGTGCGGCATTCCGACTCGTGAAGCGATGGAGTTCTTCTTTCAGGGACTTGCCACTTACCGAGACTCATGCGAAGCCCCCTCTTTGGCGATGCCCCCAAAAGGGGGAGAGAATCCCGACGATGCCAGATTGAGGCTGTCCTGCGCGCACATTCTCAAGGAGGACTATGCCGCCCAAATGTCCGTCTTTGAACAAGTCTGGCTCCCCAATCTCTCGCGACATCTTCCGACTGAATTCCACGACGAGTTCCGGCATCGCCTGAAGATGTTCATGCTTTCGCCGACACCGGGCGAGTAGTCTTTTGAGGAAAAGGTAAATCTGTAAATTTGTGCTTCTCGGAGATGCCGGGGCTTTTAGACCGTCTGCCACCAGACGGACGTGCAGAATTCGGGCGCGGCGTTCGCGGACAACTCGCGCACGGTGCTGCTGCGCTGGGGGGCGCTGCCGCACCTGATGCGCAAGCACGCCAAGGTCGAGCCGCTTCGCTACTACTACCTCTGTGACAGGATGGGCATTCTCCTGTCGCAGGATCTGCCGGGCGGCGGACATGACTGGAAGGCGCCGCTCAAGGCGAAGACGGTGGCGTATTACGGACTGCAGCGACAGGAGCAGAAGGAAATGACGAAGCTTCTGCAGACGATCCCGTCCGTCGTGATGTGGAGTCCCTACAACGAGGGGTGGACGCAGCCGGGCGAATTCCTGACGCACGCGATGCTCGACTTCGCGCGGAACTGCGACCCGACGCGCTTCGTGAACGGGCCGAGCGGCTGCTGGGACTGGGAGGGCGGACACCTCCTGCCGACGGGATGGGTCAAGTGGGACAGGCGCGTCTCGACCGCGCACAGGCCGGCGGGCGTCTGCGAAGCGGCGGACACGGTGGACGCGCACTACTATCGCGGGCCGGCGATGTTCCCCGTGAACGACCGCCGGATCTCGTTCCTCGGCGAGTTCGGCGGATTGGGGCATCCCGTCGAGGGCCACCTCTGGAAGGTCAAGCAGGACGGCAAGGGCAACTGGGGCTACGGCGGCATTTCGGACACGGCGACGCGCGAGGGGCTTGCGCAGACGTACGTCGGGCTGCTCGGAAAGGTGGCGGACTTGGCCCGTCAGGGGCTCGGCGGCGCAGTCTACACGCAGACGGCGGACGTGGAGATCGAGATCAACGGCCTCCTGACCTACGACCGCAAGGTGATGAAGTCCGACCCCGCCGTGCTGAAGGCTGCGCACGAGAGGGTCTTCCGTGCGTTCGCCGAAAGCCAGTCCGCCGAATGACGCCGACTGGCCGTGCGCACCGCATTCTCACTTTCTTAAAAAAGTGGGAATGCGTTTCCTTTGCGGGCGGGCCTCGCCGCCGAGGCGGTAAAAATGGTATACTATCGGCGTAAACGATTTTTGATGGTTCAAAGGCTTGCTGCATGACGATGGATCTGCACATTGACAACACGGTCTACCTTTTGCATGAAGTGTCGTGCGCCTATTTGCGGGCGCATAACATGACGCGAAAGGAATTTGGCGCATTGGACGACAAGTTTCATCTGTTGCGCTATGTTGCGATGTGCCCATCTCGTTTTGATGCCCTGCCTGAAGAGCAGCTGGTAAGGGAGATAGATGACTATGTCCGTCAGTGTGCCTGAGTTTCTTTACCA
The DNA here is from genome assembly GCA_934635385.1 of uncultured Kiritimatiellota bacterium. Lineage (GTDB taxonomy): Bacteria > Verrucomicrobiota > Kiritimatiellia > RFP12 > UBA1067 > UBA1067. Next base: position 22,776 of record CAKTZI010000034.1, read on the forward strand.
CGGTTCAATTTCCGTCTTTTCTCGTCCTGATGTGCGGAAGGGGCGAGGCTACAAGGATTTTGGCAAGGGCTTTTACATGTCGGTCGATGTCCGACAGGCGATTGGGATGATGCACAAGAAATTTGCGGAAGCGTCAAGTCTTCGCGAATTGATTGACTTGCCTGAACCAAGGGAAACGCTGTACCGCATCTCGCTTGACACAGGTTTCCTGTCGAGATTGCGGATGAAGGTGTTTGGCTGTGCGGATGCCGCGTGGCTTGATTTTGTCCTTTCATGCCGTCGCACGGAGTCGGGGGCTCATGATTACGATGTGGTCGTTGGCCCGACGGCAGATGACGATACGCGGCTTTTGATCAAGAACTATCTTGATGGGGTTTACGGTGACATGACAGACCCGGAGGCGAAGGCGACCCTTCTGCGACTGTTGAAGCCAGAGCGCTTGGGCGTTCAATGGTTTGTCCGCACGCAAAGCATTGCGGATCGTCTCATCAAGAGGTTTGAGATCGTCGATTGGAGGGACTGCTTGTGACCGAAGCCATCATTAAGAATGCGATTGACGCAAGTGTGGTTGGCGTGACGCGCCACGTGATGGCGACGCGAAACCTGCCAGACTACGAAGCCTATCGTTCCGTATCGGAATCAAAGACCTATGCCTTGCTGTCCGACCCTCGCACGCGTCTTTACCTCTTGACGAACGCCGAGCTGAGCCACATCTACGATTGCGAACAGGACGGGCATCTGGAATTGGCGTTGAAGACAGTTTGACGCAATCCGAACGCCCCAATTGGGGAGGTCGTCAAAGCGGAGCGTTTGGTGTAGAATAGCATGCATCATGCGTATCGTCGGGTCTCGTCTATCCGATGCTCGTGCTCGCCGCTGCCCTGCTGGAGACTGACTGTCTGTGCCGTCCGCGCGGTTGCCGTGCGGCGCGGGCTTGTGGTATAATTTCAAGACTGTCTTGAACGGATGTGCGTCCGGATGCACATCGGCACGGCACACAAACGAAGGAGAGAAAAGCAGATGAAGAAGATGAACATGGTGATCGCCCAGTCGGGCGGTCCCTCGATGGTGATCAACGGCTCGCTCGTCGGCGCGCTCGTGTTCGCGAAGGCGGACGGCAAGGACAAGATCGGCAAGATCTACGGTGCGCGCCACGGCATCCAGGGCATCCTGTCGCGCGACTACATCGACCTCCGCAAGGTGCCGTTCCCGAAGCTGCGCGGGCTCCTCTCGACGCCGTCCTCGGCGCTCGGCAGCTGTCGTCTGAAGCCCACGGCGGACGACTGCCGCAAGATCTTCGAGGAGTTCAAGCGGCTCAACGTCGGCTACTTCTTCTACATCGGCGGCAACGACTCGGCGGACGCCGCGCGCATCGTCGGCGAGGAGGCCGAGAAGGAGGGCTATCCGCTCGTCGTCTACCACATCCCGAAGACGATCGACAACGACCTGCGCAGCTGCGACCACACGCCCGGCTTCGGCTCCGCCGCGCGCTTCGTCGCGACGGCCGTCCGGGGCGACGACCTCGACAACCGCGCGCTCGGCGGCGTCAAGATCGACGTCATCATGGGGCGCGACGCGGGCTTTCTCACGGCGGCGTCGGCCCTTGCGCGCGAGCGTCCGGACGATGGTCCGCACCTCATCTACCTGCCGGAAGTCCCGTTCACGCTGGAGAAGTTCGCGAAGGACGTCCAGGCCGTCCTGAAGAAGCTCGGCCGCTGCGTCGTCGCCGTCTCGGAAGGCATTCGCGGCAAGGACGGCGTGCCGATCGGCGCGACGCTCGGTTCGGGCGAGAAGGACTCGCACGGCAATGTCCAGATGTCCGGCACGGGCGCGCTCGGCGACTATCTTGCGCGCGAGCTCAAGGCGCGTGCGGGCGTGAAGCGCGTCCGCGCCGACACGTTCGGCTACCTGCAGCGCTCCTTCCCCGGCGTGCAGAGCAAGACCGACCTCGACGAGGCGATGCGCGCGGGCGCGGCGGCGGTCATCGCGGCCCTGCGCGCGGCGGACGGCGAAGACGGCTACCCGAACAAGGGCACGATCGGCCTCGTGCGCGGCAAGGAGAAGAAGTACACGGTCTATTACGAGGTGCTGCCGGCGGCGGCCGCCGCGAAGTACACGCGGTCGGTGCCTGCAGCGTTCATCGCGAAGAACGGGCATGACGTGACGCCCGCGTTCCTCGCCTACGCGAAGCCCCTCGTCGGCGACCTGCCGCACTGCGAAGTCCTCTGATGGCGACCGAGGCCGAGTTTCTGGACCGCCTTTCGGACGTCCTGGAGACGCCCGTGACGATGGCGACGCGCTTTCGCGACGTGACGAACTGGTCGTCGCTCATGGGCTTCGGCATCCTCGTCACGCTGGAGAACGACTTCGGCCGCCGGATGTCGGTGGACGAATTCCTCACCTGTCACACGGTGGACGACCTGTGGAAATCCGTTCAGTAGGCGGCGTCCGCCTCGCCGGCATCGCCGCGTGCGTGCCGTCGGGGCAAGTGCCGAACGATCCGAAGGTCGCGGCGGCGACGGGCATCCCTGCCCGTCGCGTCGCGGCGGACGGCGTGTCGGGGCTTGACCTCTGCCTTGCGGCGGCGCGGCGTGTCTTGGCGGACACGGGGGCGCGTCCCGAAGAATTCGGCGCGATTCTCGCCGTGTCCTTTACGCAGCTTCAGCGTATGCCGTCCCTCGCCGCGCAGGCGCAGGCGCGGCTCGGCTTTCCGAAGGACATCCTCGCGTTCGACGTCCTGCAGGCGTGCGCCGGCTGGGGCTACGGTCTCTACCTTGCCGCACTGCTCGTGCGCGAGACGGGCAAGAAGGTCTTGCTGCTGGACGGCGACAGGCAAAGCGCCTTTCTCGATGCGCACGATCCCGCGACGGCGCCGCTCCTCTCTGACGGCGGCACGGCGACGGTGGTGGAGAGAGGGATGAGGGATGAGGGATGGGGGATGAGGAATGGGGAACGGGCGGCGTGGCAGTTTGCGTTCCTGACGGACGGCGCGAAAGGCGAGGCGCTGAAGCTGGAGAAGGACGGCACGATTCAGATGGACGGCTTTGGCGTCTTCCGCTTCGTCGCGACGGATGTCGTGAGATTCCTGAAAGATTTCATCGGCGGATGTGCGGCGGCTGAGACGGGTTTGCCGTCGGAGCGACGTGAGGGACGCGAGCGACAAGAGGAACGCGAGGCCGATTTTTTCGTTCCCCATCAGCCGAACGTCTACCTGGTGCGGCAATTGGCGAAGGCCGTGGGGCTGGCGGATCGTGTGCTGATTTCGGCGGATCGCTTCGGCAACCTGTCGAGCGCGTCCGTGCCGACGACGCTCGCCGCGCATGCGGAGACGCAGAAGGCGGCGTCCGAGCCGCCGCGCGTCCTGATCGCCGGCTTCGGCGGCGGGCTTGCGATTTCCGCCGGGCTCATCGACCTGCCGCGCGCCTGCAAGCTGGCGGTGGTCGAACAGCCTGCTGCGTGAAGCGTACGCGCCGTTTTATGGTATAATATGCAACTAATTTGAGGAGACTATTGATTCATGCACCCTTATCGCACACATACCTGCAACGAGCTCCGCGCGGCTGACGCGGGCAAGACCGTTCGACTTTCCGGCTGGATGTTCCGCCTGCGCGACCACGGCGGCATCCTGTTCGTCGACCTGCGCGACCACTACGGCCTCACGCAGGTCGTCGTCCACCCGTCGCGCAGCTTCTTCGGCCTCGTCGAGAAGGCCCACCTGGAGTCGGTCATCACCGTGACGGGCGAGGTGAAGCTCCGCACGCCCGACACGGTCAACCCCGACCTGCCGACCGGCGAGATCGAGATCGAGGCGAACGAGCTCGTGATGGAGAGCGCGTCCGAGGTGACGCCGATCTACATCCCCGACGAGAAGGCCGACGAGAGCGAGGACGTGCGCCTCAAGTACCGCTTCCTCGACCTCCGCCGCGAGAAGCTGCACAAAAACCTCATTCTCCGCTCGCAGGTGATCCGGTTCCTGCGCGAGCAGATGTGGGAGAAGGGCTTCAACGAGTTCCAGACGCCGATCCTGACGGCCTCCTCGCCGGAGGGCGCGCGCGACTACCTCGTGCCGAGCCGCCTCCACCGCGGCATGTTCTACGCGCTGCCGCAGGCGCCGCAGATGTTCAAGCAGCTCCTGATGGTCTCGGGCTTCGACCGCTACTTCCAGATCGCGCCGTGCTTCCGCGACGAGGCCGCGCGCGCCGACCGCTCGCCGGGCGAGTTCTACCAGATGGACATCGAGATGTCGTACGTCACGCAGGACGAGATCTTCGCCGTCGTGGAGGACGTCGTCGGCAAGACGTTCAGGAAGTTCTCGACCTGGGCCTGCAACGAGGCCCCGTGGCCGCGCATCAAGTACCGCGACGCGATGATCACGTACGGGTCGGACAAGCCCGACCTCCGCAACCCGCTCAAGTGGTTCAGCATGAATGACTTCTTCGCGCGGGCGAACTTCAAGGCGTTCGCGAACGTCGCGACGTCGGGCGGCCTCGTCAAGGGCCTGCTCGTGAAGGGCATCGTCGGCGTCGAGACGCGCACGTGGTTCGACAAGCGCGAGGCGTTCGTGAAGGAGAACGGCGGCAAGGGCCTCGGCTACATCAGCTGGACGAAGGACGGCGAGCTGAAAGGGCCGATCGCGAAGTTCCTCTCGCCGGAGCAGCTGGAGGAGATGAAGGCACTCGCGGGCATGGAGCCGGGCGACGCGCTCTTCTTCATGGCGGCCGACGTGGACGAGTGCAACCGCCTTTCGGGGCTTGTGCGCACGGACATCGCGAGCCACCTCACGCACCCGATCTGCGAAAAGGACTGCTACCGGTTCTGCTGGATCGTCGACTTCCCGTTCTTCGAGAAGGACCCCGAAACGGGGAAGATCATCTTCTCGCACAACCCGTTCTCGATGCCGCAGGGCGGGCTGGAGGCGCTGAACGGGCCGGATCTGCTCGCGATCGAGGCCTACCAGTACGACGTCGTCTGCAACGGCATCGAACTCTCGTCGGGCGCGATCCGCAACCACCGCATCGACATCATGGAGCGGGCGTTCGAGATCGCGGGCTATCCGCGTGAGGTCGTCCAGCAGAAGTTCGGCTGCCTCTACAACGCCTTCCAGTTCGGCGCGCCGCCGCACGGGGGCATCGCGCCGGGCGTCGACCGCATGGTCATGCTGCTCACCGACACGCCGAACATCCGCGAGGTGATCGCGTTCCCGATGAACCAGAAGGCGCAGGATCTCATGATGAACGCGCCGAACTACGTGACCGAGCAGCAGCTCCGCGAGCTTCACCTGAAGATTCGCGGCACGGGCAGCGAGGTCGAGGCGAAGTGAACCGCCTGACGTTCACGCTCAAGGCCTGGCCGGTGATCGCGCTTGCGACCATCGGCCTGTGCTTTCTGACGAAGACGGTCGCGGGGTGGCTCGGCATCGAGCTGCCCGACCAGCAGAACATCGACGTCGTGCGCCAGTACCTGACGCATGCGTTCGACTCGCCGAAGCTCTTCGGCACGGCGGCGTTCCTCGTCGCGCAGGTCGTCGTGCTGATGCCGATGTTGGAAGAGGCCTATTTCCGTCATTTTATCTACAGCCGCAATCTCCAGCCTCTTGAAAAGACCGGCCTCGTTCATTCGCTTGTACCGACTGCGGTCATCGTCGTCGGGGGAATTCTGTTTGCGTACTGCATACCGGGAAACCGTTCCTACATTCTCTCGGAATATCCCACTCGCCCGTGGCTGTCGTATGGAATCGCGCTTGCCGCCATTGCCATACTGGAGTATTCCGTGCGTGTCTTTTTCGGACGACTTCTGGCGAAAGTTTCCGAATACGCTATTATGGCGTTCTCCTCCGCGCTTTTCGCCGCCGCGCACTATCTCGCCCAGCCGTGGCCGGACGCGGCGTTCTTGGCGCTCTTCTTCTTCGGCCTCGCGCAGTGCTGGATCTACCGCAAGACGGGCCGCCTCTGGTGCGCGATGCTGAATCACGCGCTTTTCAATCTCACGAACCTCGTCCTGCTCTTCGTTCTCCCGGAGACTTGACCAAACTTCAAACGCTCAAGGCAAATTCGTTATGATTCTCGCAGATTCACTCGTTCAGGGGTTCCTCGGCTCGAACTTCATGGGCCAGGCGCTCGTCGTCGTCCAGCTTCTCGGCTCCGTCGTCATGGTGGCGACGATCCTCGGCAAATGGAAAGAACTCGGCTTCGTCGGCATGGCGACGCGGCGGTTCCTGCGCGACTTCTCGACGGGGCGCGACGTCCTCGACTACTACCTCCAGCGACGTCCCTCCGCCTCGACCGGCATCGAGGGCATCTACAAGGAGACGTGCGAGCGTCTGCTGAAGCTGCTCTCGCCGGACGTGCGGTCGCTGCTCGTCGGGCGGCAGGGCGGCGACGCGGCGCTGACGGCACGCGAGATCGAGCTCGTGCGCGGCACGTGCGAACACGTCCTTGACGAGGAGGAGCTGCGCGTCGAGCACGGCATGGGCGTCATTTCGACGATCGTCGCGCTGGAGCCGATGCTCGGCCTCCTCGGCACGGTGTGGGGCGTTCTTGACGCTTTCGCCGAAATGGGCACGGCCGGCAGCGCGAACCTCGCGACCATCGCGCCGTCCATTTCCGCCGCGCTCGTGACGACCGTCGTCGGCCTCCTCATCGCGATTCCGGGCGTCATCGCGCACACGCGCCTCAACGCCTCGGTGCGCAACATCACGTCCGACATGGAGGGCTTCGCGGACGAGCTCATGGGCCGCATCGCGTGCGAGTTTCAGGGGAGGGGCGCGTAAGATGTCGACGCGCAGGCGAGCCCGTGCGCGGCGCGAGGGGGCGAAGGCGAACATCGACATGAATTCGCTCATCGACCTCACCTTTCTCCTTCTCGTCGTCTTCATCGTGACGCTGCCGACGCTGGAGCAGACGGTGCACATCGTCCTGCCGGTCGGCAAGACCGAGTCGCAGAAGGAGGACAAGAAGAAGATCTGCTCGGTCTCGATCGACAGGGACGGCAAGCTCTTCCTCGGCGAGGCGCCGACGACGCACGACGCGCTGAAGGCGGCGCTCGACCAGGCGGTCGCCGAAGACCCGGACGTGAACGTCCTCATCCGCGGCGACGTCGGCGCGGAATACGGGCAGATCTACGAGATCGTCCGCATCGCCAAGAACTGCAACGTGAAGCATCTCGGACTCGTCTCGAAGGAGAACTGAGGCGTGGAGCTGTGGCGGACAGAGGTGATCGATGGCAAGCGGCCGAGCGTCCTGTCGGTCGGCACGGTCCTCCTTGCGCTCGCCCTGCACCTCGTCGTCTTTCTCGCCTTCGGACTCTTCGCCCTCTTCAGCGACGAGAAGAAGGAGACGAGCATCCCGATCGACCTCACGGTCGTCGTCAACGAGAACCTCGACGGCGTGGAGAACGAGCCGCCGCCCCTCGTGAACCCGCCGCCGCCGGAGCCTCCGAAGCCGAAGCCCAAGCCGCGTCCGAAGCCGGCTGACAAGAAGCCGGAGCCACCGAAGGCGCAGGAGCAGATCGTCACGAACGTCGTGAAGCGCGTCGAGAAGAAGAAGGACGAGCCGAAGAAGGAACCCGAGAAGAAGAAGCCGGAACCCAAGGAATCCAAGAAGCCGGAACCGCCGAAGAAGACGGCGAAGGAGCTGCGCGAAGAGAAGATGAAGCGCATCCGCGAGCGCATGAAGGCCGTCAACAAGCCGGTGACGATCGAGGTGAAGAACGCGAAGGCGAGCGGCAACGGGCGGACGGCGCGGCAGACGATGTCCCGTGCGGAGATCGAGCGGCTTCTGCGGCAGGGGTATCGTCCCGGCACGGAAAACCAGTTGGCGTCGAACGAGAAGCAGCGGTGCGTGTCGCTCATCCAGATGGCGATTGAGGACAAGTGGGATGCGCTTTCGCCGAAGGTCGGGAACAACGGCACGGTGCTGCTGTCCGTCCAGCTCAGCTCGGCGGGCGGGCTCGTCAACGTGCGGCTCGCGAAGGGGTGCGGCGATGCGCTTTCCGACCAGGCGGCGCTGTCGGTCGCGCGGGCCGTGACGAGCATCCCCGGCCTGAGCGCCGAGTTCATCGCCGAGTTCCGCAAGGAGCCGCTGACAATCCGCTACAACGTGAAGGGGAGATGATGTTTGTAATTCTTCTTTTGGGCGTTCTTGAGCTTCTCGGCGTGCAGGGCAATGCCCTGCGGGCGCGGGCGTTCTTCGACGCGAACAACGTGAAGGTCGGCGATCCGCTGATCCTCACGATCGACTTCATCGGCGACGCCGACTTCCATGCGCTGCATCCGCCCGCGCTCGCGAAGGCCGTGGATCGCGCGGACTGGAAGGTGGACGACGCCTCGGCGAAGACGGACACGTTTCGCGACGCGCGGCGGCTCATGTACCGCGTCCGTCCGCGCCGTGCGGGACTGCTCTGGTTCCCCGCGCTCGCATTCGCCTACCGGGCGGCGGACGGCACACCGCGCACCGTGCGGGCGAACGCGATTCCCGTCCACGCGAAGCCGGGGGCGGATGTCGTCGTCGCGGAAATGGGCGCGGACACGGACAAGCTGCCCGCGCCGCCCGCACTCGTGACAGAGCCGGGTGTGCCACTTTCGGACGATGTGCGCTTCGCGTGGAAGAAGGCGTGCGCGAACCCGACGGCGGACGCTTTCGCGGCGTTCGACTTCCCGGCGGCTCGGCTGAACGAGGCGACGTGCGCGATCCGCGAAGGCAACTGGGCGCGCGCGCAGAAGATCTACACGCGGCTCGAATGGCGCACGGGCCAGACGGCGGCAATCGAGCAGGGCCTCGTCGCCGCGCGCGCCCTGCGCTTCGACAGCCCGTCCGCCGAACTGCCGGTGGCGCGGCAGGTGTTGCGTCCGCTTCTGCGCCACGACTGGCGCGGGCGTGTCGGAATCGTCCTGGGCGGGCTGCTTGCGCTCGCTGTCCTCTTCTGGGCGCTCGGACGCGGCATTCGTGCGCTCGCCTGCCTCGTGGTCGCCGCCGCCCTGTTCGGGGCGCTTCCCGCGCGGGCGGACATCTTCCAGCAGATGGAGGAGCAGATGCGCCGGATGCAGCAGTCGATGCGCCAGTCGATGAGCTTCTCCTTCGGCAGCGGTTTCGGCGGGGCCGAGGAGCGCGAGCCGGTGAAGATCGCCGCGACGCTCGCGACGGACAAGCCGGAACTGCGCGTCGGCGAGCCGTTCGCCTTCATCGTCTCGCTGGAGGCGCCGAAGAGCGTCTCCATCGGACAGATCTCGATGACGCCTTCGGAGCGGTTCGGCCTCACGGTCACGGGGCGTGCCGAAAACCTGGCGGATCTTCCGGCGAAGAACCCGACGAACGTGATCAAGCGGCTCTCCGTGCCCGTCCGCTACGACGTGCCGTTCCGGGGGACGCTCGCGTTCACGATCCAGGGCATGGTGTCGGGACGCGAGACGCGGCGTGGCGGCGCCTTCAGCTTCACCTTCTCCAACTCGTTCGACTGCGAGACGCCGCCGCTTGCGCTGGACGTGAAGCCGCTCGCGGCGGCCGGCCAGCCGGCCGACTTCGCGGGCATCGTCTCGGAAGGGCTGCGCCTGCACGAGACGTGCGACATCCTGAAGGTCGAGACGAACGACGTCGTGACGATCTCCTACCGCCTCTTCCCGAAGGGCTACGTGCCGGACGACTTCCTGCTGCCGGACGCCGCGTTCGAGTGGACGCGCCAGACGGATCGCGAAGGGCGCGTGACGGAGATCGAGTACCGGCGGTTCTTCGTGGCGGACGGCGCAGCGGCGACGCCGAAGGTGTCCGTGCCCTACTACGACCCGCGCACGAAGTCCTACAAGCGGGCCGAGACCGGCGGCACGAAGCTCGTCTATCACAGCGTTCCCTAAAGTTGGTATAATATCGCCCAAAAACTTTTGACGGTTCATCATGAGCACAGACCTCTCCAACGTACGCAACATCGGCATCGTCGCCCACATCGACGCGGGCAAGACGACGACGACCGAGCGCATCCTCTTCTACACGGGCAAGATCCACAAGCACGGCGACGTCCACGACGGCAACACGACGACGGACTTCATGATCCAGGAGAAGGAGCGCGGCATCACGATCCAGTCCGCCGCGATCTCCTGCACGTGGAACGGCCATTCGATCAACATCATCGACACGCCCGGCCACGTCGACTTCACGATGGAGGTCGAGCGCTCCCTGCGCGTCCTCGACGGCGCGGTCTGCGTCTTCTGCGCCGTCGGCGGCGTCCAGCCGCAGTCGGAGACGGTCTGGCGCCAGGCCGACCGCTACGGCGTGCCGCGCCTCGCGTTCGTGAACAAGATGGACCGCATGGGCGCGGACTTCGCGCGCGTCGTCGAGGAGATGCGCACGAAGCTGAAGGCGGTCGCGTGCCCGGTCGAGCTGCCGATCGGCTGCGAAGACGACTTCAAGGGCATCATCGACCTCATCCGCATGAAGGGCATCGTCTACGACGAGGCGACGGAGGGCAAGACGTTCACGGTCGGCGAGATTCCCGCCGAGCTGAAGGACGACGCGGAACTTGCGCGCGCCGAACTCGTCGAGAAGGTCGCCGACCTCGACGAGGGCGTCATGGAGGCGTTCCTCGACCGGGGCGACCTCACGGAAGACGAGCTCGTGCCCGCGATCCGCCGGCTTGTCGTCGCGGGTCGCCTCGTGCCCGTCCTCTGCGGCACGTCGCTCCGCGACAAGGGCGTCCAGCCGCTCCTCGACGCGATCTGCGCCTACCTGCCCTCGCCGAAGGACCGTCCGCCCGTGCCGGCGACCGACCTCAAGAGCGGCGAACCCGTGACGCGCCGGCAGGACGATTCGGAGCTGCTGACGTCGCTCGTCTTCAAGATCGCGACCGACCCCTACGTCGGCAAGCTCTACTTCGTGCGCGTCTATGGCGGCGTCCTCAAGAAGGGCGCGAACGCCTACAACCCGCGCACGCGCAAGCGCGAGCGCATCCTGAAGATCGTGCGCCTCTTCGCGGACGACCAGATCGAGGTCGAGGAGTTGCACGCGGGCGACATCGGCGCCGTCGTCGGCCTCAAGGAGGTGACGACCGGCGACACGCTCTGCGCGGAGATGAAGCCGTGCTACCTGGAGCGCATCACCGCGCCGCAGCCCGTCATGTTCCTCGCGATCGAGCCGAAGTCGAGCGCCGACAAGGACAAGCTCGTCGCCTCGATGCAGGCCCTCGCGGCGGAAGACCCGACCTGCCAGTTCCGCGAGGACGCGGAGACGGGCCAGACGATTCTCTCCGGCATGGGCGAACTGCACCTCGAAATCCTCGTCGACCGCCTCAAGCGCGAGTTCAAGTGCGCGGCGAACGTCGGCAAGCCGATGGTCAGCTACTGCGAGACGGTGACGAAGGCGTCCCGCGTGGACTTCACGTTTGACCGCGAGCTCGGCGGCAGGCGCCACGCCGTCACGCTCGCGATCGAGGTGAAGCCGCTGGCGCGCGGCGCGGGCGTCAAGGTCGGCCTGTCGCGCGCGTTCGTGAACCTCGTCCTCGACAAGCACCTGCAGGAGTGCGTCTCGCAGGGGCTTTCGGACGGCGTCTCGACGGGCGTCCTCGCGCGCTACCCGATGACGGACCTGGAGGTGACGTGCCTCTCGGCGACGCTCGTCGACCCGGAGGCGTCGGATGAGGTGGCGTTCCGCTCGGCGGCGATGATGGGCTTCCGCGAGGCCGCCGAGGCCGCCGCGCCGGAGTTTCTGGAGCCGATCATGAAGCTGGAGATCACGACGCCGCCGGAGTCGGTGGGCGAGATCCTCGGCGACCTCAACAGCCGGCGCGGCACCGTGCTGGACATGGACATGCGCGGCGACCTGCAGGTCATCCACGCGCGCGTCCCGCTCGCGCAGATGTTCGGCTACGCGACGGCGATCCGCTCTCTCACGAAGGGCCGCGCCTCGTATTCGATGGAGACCGACCAGTTCGAGCTCGCGCCGAAGAACGTGCGCGAGGAAATCCTGAGCCGCTGACCGAGCGGTTCGCATCGGACGCAGACGGCAGCGGGCTCTTTCCGGGTCCGCCGCCGTGCGCTTTGTGTGCGCCGAGACTTTCCCTTGCCTAACTTGCTTGCGGTATGGTATACTGCTCCCATCATCAACCAAAGGAGTACCTGACGTGAGCAACGAAACCGAACAGATGACGCCTGAGCTGCGGGCGTTCATCGAGGAATGGAAGGACAAGCCGGGCAACCTGATCATGGTGCTGCACAAGGTCCAGCAGACCTACGGCTACATCCCGCGCGCAATCGCGATCGAGACGAGCGAGCTTCTGGACGTGCCGCTCGCGAAGATCTACGGCGTCGTGACCTTCTACAACTTCTTCAAGCTCCAGAAGGCCGGCAAGTACATCATCCAGGTCTGCCTCGGCACGGCCTGCTACCTGCGCGGCGGCGACGACCTCATCAAGGAGTTCGAGCGCCAGCTCGGCGTCGGCGTCAACGCGACGACGCCCGACGGGCTGTTCTCGATCGAGGCGGTGCGCTGCCTCGGCTGCTGCGGCCTCGCGCCGGTCGCCGTCGTCAACGGCGACGTGCACGGCAAGCTCGAGACGAAGGACGTCACGGGCATCATCGAGAAGTACCGCGCGATCGGGTAAGGAGAAAGCGAAATGGAAAAGTTGACTTTGGAGGGTCTGCGCAAGCTGCGCGACGAGAAGCGCAAGGCGATGGAGCTGCGCGACAACTCGAACAAGGACGTGCAGGTCATCGTCGGCATGGGCACGTGCGGCATCGCCGCCGGCGCGAAGGAGGTCTTCGCGACGCTCGTCGACGTGATGGCCGAGAAGGGGCTGACGAACGTCCTCGTGCGCCAGACCGGCTGCATGGGGCACTGCGCGGAGGAGCCGACCGTCGAGGTCGTCGTTCCGGGGCTGCCGGCCGTCGTCTACGGGCGCGTCGATGCGGCGACCGCGAAGGAGATCGTCGAAAAGCACATCTTGGGCAAGGAAATCGTCGCGGCGAACGTCCTCGACAAGTCGGGCGCGGACAGCGCGAAGGGGGAGTAAGGTCATGGCTTATCAATCGTATGTTCTGATTTGCGGCGGCACGGCGTGCTGCTCCGGCGGTGCGGACAGCCTCGTCACCGAATTCGCCTCGTGCCTGGGGCTCGCGGGCCTCACGGACAAGGTCCAGGTCGTGAAGACCGGCTGCCTCGGCTTCTGCGAGCAGGGGCCGATCGTGAAGATCCTGCCGCAGGGCACGTTCTACGTGCAGGTGAAGAAGGACGACGTGCAGGAGATCGTCGCCGAGCACCTCGTCAAGGGCCGCGTCGTGCAGCGCCTCTGCTACGACCCGGAGCAGGCGACGGACGTCGTCGCCGAGGCGAACATCCCGTTCTACCAGAAGCAGTACCGCATCGTCCTCCGGAACTGCGGCGTGATTGATCCGGAGAAGATCGAGGACTACATCGCGCGCGACGGCTACAAGGCGATCGAGAAGGTGCTCTTCGGGATGACGCCGGAGCAGGTCGTCGACGAGATGCTGAAGTCGGGCCTGCGCGGGCGCGGCGGCGCGGGCTTCCCGACGGGGCTGAAGTGGAAGTTCGCCCAGCAGCAGCCGAAGGGCCAGAAGTACATGGTCTGCAACGCGGACGAGGGCGACCCCGGCGCGTACATGGATCGCTCGACGCTGGAGGGCGACCCCCACAGCGTGCTGGAGGCGATGATCATCGCCGGCTACGCGATCGGCGCGACGAAGGGCTTCATCTACATCCGCGCGGAATACCCGCTCGCGATCCACCGCCTGCAGGTCGCGATCCGGCAGGCGACGGAACTCGGCCTGCTCGGCAAGGACATCCTCGGCTCCGGCTTCGACTTCGAGATCGAGCTCCGCTTCGGCGCGGGCGCGTTCGTCTGCGGCGAGGAGACGGCGCTCCTCCAGTCGATCGAGGGCAATCGCGGCATGCCGCGTCCGCGTCCGCCGTTCCCGGCCGTGAAGGGCCTCTGGGGACGTCCGACCGTGATCAACAACGTCGAGACGCTGGCGAACATCCCCGTCATCATCAACAAAGGCGCGGACTGGTTCAGCCAGATCGGCACGGCGACGACGAAGGGCACGAAGGTCTTCGCGCTCACGGGCAAGGTCAACAACTCCGGCCTCATCGAGGTGCCGATGGGGACGACGCTCCGGGAGATCATCTTCGACATCGGCGGCGGCATTCGCGGCGGCCACCAGTTCAAGGCGGCGCAGACGGGCGGCCCCTCCGGCGGCATCATCCCGCCGCAGTTCCTCGACACGCCGATCGACTACGAGTCGCTCGCGAAGATCGGCTCGATCATGGGGTCGGGCGGCCTCATCGTCATGGACGAGACGGACTGCGTCGTCGACATCGCGAAGTTCTACCTCGACTTCACGGTCGACGAGTCGTGCGGCAAGTGCGCGCCGTGCCGGATCGGCGGGCGCAAGCTCCTGAACTACCTGAACAAGATCAGCGAGGGGCGCGGCACCGAGCAGGACATCGCCGACATGCGCGCGATCTGCGACGCGATGAACAAGGCGTCGCTCTGCGGCCTCGGCCAGACGGCCTCGAATCCCGTGCGCTCGACGCTCCAGTACTTCATGGACGAGTACCTGGAACACATCCACGACAAGAAGTGCCGCTCCGGCAAGTGCTCGAAGCTCATCCGCTACGCGATCGACGCGGCGAAGTGCAAGGGCTGCACGATGTGCGCCCGCAAGTGCCCCGCCGGCGCGATCACGGGCGCGGTGCGCACGCCGCACGTCATCGACGCGGCGAAGTGCATCAAGTGCGGCGCCTGCGAGGCGACGTGCAAGTTCGGCGCGATCTCGCATGGGTGACAACGGACGGGGGCTCTGTCGCCCCCGAACCCCTACCAAGGAAAGGAAAGTTTTGTTATGGCTACTGAAATGATTTCGCTCGAAGTCAACGGGGTCGCCGTGAGCGTCCCGAAGGGCTCGAACCTCCTCGTCGCGGCGAAGGCCGCGAACGTCAAGATCCCGACGCTCTGCTACCACCCGGACCTCAAGCCGGGCGCGAGCTGCGGCATCTGCGTCGTGCGCCAGCTCGTGCCGAGCCGCACGGAGCCCGGCAAGTTCGTGCCGAGCCCGAAGCTCCTGCGCGCGTGCTGCACGGAGGCGATGCCGGGCATGAAGATCATCACGCACGACCCGGACATCGTGCAGGTGCGCCGCACGGTGCTGGAGCTCATCCTCGCGAACCATCCGTCGGACTGCCTCCAGTGCCCGCGCTCGGGCGTCTGCGAGCTTCAGGCGATCGCGGCCGACTTCGGCATCCGCGACATCCCGTTCCCGAAGGAGGTCGTCCACCACGACAACGACACCTCCACGCCGTCGCTCGTCCTCAACCCCGACAAGTGCATCAAGTGCGGCCGCTGTGCGGAAGTCTGCCAGGAGATGCAGAACGTCTGGGCGCTGGAGTTCATCGGGCGCGGCGAGAAGACGGTGATGGCCCCGGCGGCGGGCGTGTCGCTCATGGACTCGCCCTGCATCAAGTGCGGCCAGTGCTCCGCGCACTGCCCGGTCGGCGCGATCTACGAGAAGGACGAGACGAAGAAGGTCTGGGCGGCCCTGCAGGATCCGGAAAAGACCTGCCTCGTGCAGATCGCCCCGGCCGTGCGCGTCGCGCTCGGCGAGGCGTTCGGCAAGGAGCCGGGCGCGCTCACGACGGGCAAGATCTACGCGGCCCTGCGCCGTCTCGGCTTCGACCGGGTGTTCGACACGAACTTCTCCGCCGACGTCACGATCATGGAGGAGGGCACGGAGTTCGTCAAGCGCTTCACGACGGGCGGGAAGCTTCCGCTCATCACGAGCTGCTGTCCGGCCTGGACGGACTGGATGGAGAAGTACGCGCCGGACTTCACGGAGAACTTCTCGACCGCGAAGTCGCCGCAGCAGATGCTCTCCGCGCTCGCGAAGAGCTACTGGGCGGAGAGGAACGGCGTCGAGCCGGAGAAGGTGCACGTCACCTCGATCATGCCCTGCACGGCGAAGAAGTACGAGATCTCGCGTGACGAGTACATGAGCGCGACGGGCCAGCAGGACACGGACGTCGTGCTGACGACGCGCGAGCTCGCCCGCATGATCAAGGCGGCCGGCATCGACTTCGACTCCCTGCCGGAGGAGAAGGCCGACGACCTGCTCGGCGCCTACACGGGCGCGGGCACGATCTTCGGCGTGACGGGCGGCGTCATGGAGGCGGCGCTCCGCACGGCCTACTGCCTGATCACGAAGGAGGATCGGCCGCCGGCGATCGAGTTCCGCGACGTGCGCGGCATGGACGGCATCAAGACGGCGACGGTCGACGTCAAGGGCACGAAGGTGAACATCGCCGTCGCGCACCAGATGGGCAACGTCGAGAAGGTGCTGGATCAGGTGCGCGACGACCTCAAGGCCGGCAAGCGGCCGCGCTACGACTTCATCGAGGTCATGGCGTGCCGGGGCGGCTGCATCGGCGGCGGCGGCCAGCCGTGTCTCGCGAACGACGAGATCCGCGCGAAGCGGACGGCTGGGCTCTACGCGGACGACGAGAAGTCCACGCTGCGGATGTCGCACCTCAACCCGGAGGTCCAGGCCCTGTACAGGGACTACCTCGGCGAGCCGGGCAGCGAAAAGGCGGAGAAGCTTCTCCACACGCACTACAGGAAGCTCGCCGTCTACCGGTTCGCGTAAGGCGCACGGCGAACGCAAGCCCAACGAACGGGGGCGCGGCAAGATCCGCGCCCCCGTCTTGTCAGGGCGGAATCTGGTCTAATTCCCGCCATGTACATTCCCGAATGTGACCTGCAGGGGCGCGGCAGGAGGGGCCGCAAACTTGATCCGCCCGAAACGCGGGAAATATGGTAAAATACGCTTTCCAAAATTTCCTAAACCAAACGGAGACAGACAAACCATGAGCATCTTCAAGGCATACGACATTCGCGGCATCTACGGCCAGGATCTCGTCCAGGACGACTTCTACAAGATCGCGCGCGCCTACGCGCAGTTCTGCGGCTTTCCCGGCCGGAACGCCAAGGTCGTCGTCGCGCGCGACTGCCGCAAGTCGTCGGACGCGCTCTTCGCCGCGTTTTCCAAGGGCCTCGTCGACGAGGGCGTCGACGTCATCGACATCGGTCTCGCCTCGACGCCGATGAGCTATTTCGCCAACGCCTCGCTGAAGGCGGACGGCTCGGTGATGATCACCGCCTCGCACAACACGAAGGAATGGAACGGCTGCAAGCTCTGCAAGGCGAACGCCGTGCCGATCTC
The DNA here is from genome assembly GCA_934635385.1 of uncultured Kiritimatiellota bacterium. Lineage (GTDB taxonomy): Bacteria > Verrucomicrobiota > Kiritimatiellia > RFP12 > UBA1067 > UBA1067. The sequence continues at coordinate 39,985 of CAKTZI010000034.1, forward strand.
CGGCGCGACGGGCATCAAGGACATCGAACGGCTCGCCGCTGGGATTTCCGTCGACGATCCGGCGACGGGCGTCGGCGAGATCTCGAAGGTCGACGTGTCCGCCGCCTATGCCGCGCACGTGAAGGCGTTCGCCCACCTGAAGCGCCCCCTGCACCTCGCGCTCGACTTCGCCAACGGCATGGGCATCGCTGAGTCCGTCGCGTTCAAGGACTCTCCGCTCACCTACGATGCGCTCTACGGCGAATTCGATGGCGACTTTCCGAACCACGACGCGAACCCGCTGCACCACGAGACGCTCAAGGATCTGCAGGCGCTCATCAAGGCGAACCCCGGCAAGTACGCTTTCGGCGTCGCCTACGACGGTGACGCAGACCGCGCGGGCTTCCTGGACGAAAAGGGCGAGATCATTCCGATGGACTTCATCACCGCGCTCATTTCGCAGGATCTGCTCGCGTCGAACCCCGGCGCCGTCTGCTTCTACGACCTGCGCTCGTCGAAGGTCTGCGAGGAGGTCATCCGCGCGGCGGGCGGCAAGCCGATGATGAGCCGCGTCGGCCACTCCTTCATCAAGGAGCAGATGCGCGCGAACGACGCGATCTTCGCGGGCGAGCTGTCGGGCCACTACTACTTCAAGGCGAACTCGACGGCCGAGTCGAGCGCGATGGCGACGTACGCGCTCGCGAACATCGTCTCGGCGAGCGACAAGCCGCTCTCGGAGCTGATCCGCCCGCTCCGCAAGTACGCGCAGTCCGGCGAGATCAACACGAAGACGGTGACGCCGCCGGTGGAGATCCTCGCGAAGGTCAAGGCGACGTATGCCGCGCAAGCGAAGGTCTTCGAGCTGGACGGCGTGTCAGTCGACGCCTGGGAGACGGAGGGCTACTGGGCGAACGTGCGCATGTCCAACACCGAACCGCTCGTCCGCCTCAACCTCGAAGGCAAGACGCAGGAGATCATGGAGGCCAAGCGTGACGAGTATCTCGCTCTCATCCGTGCGTAAGGCCGCGCTTGCGCTTGCTCTTGCCGCTGTCGCCGGCTGCGGGCCGAAGGACGGCCTGGAGGAGCTGGCGGAGGGGCGCGAGGCCTACGCGGTGCGCAACCTCGACAAGGCCGCGAAGCTCTTCGAGAAGAGCCTCGCGCGTGCGCCCGACCGCGTGGACGCGATCCTCCTCCTCGCGCGCACGAAGCTCGACCTCGGCGAGCTCGCGGCGGCGAAGAGCCTCGTCGCGCGCGCGGCGCAGCTGTCGGGCGACGTGGACGTGAAGATGTTCGCCGCGCAGGTCGCGTGGCACACGAAGGACTACGAGTCAGCCGCGCAGGGCTTTCAGGCGCTCGCGAACGACGCGCACCTGTCGCCGGAACTGCGCGCGCAGGCGTGGGCGGGGCTCGGCGTCGTCGAGATGGCGTGCGAGAACAGCCACCTCGCGCGGCTCGCCTTTCTGCGCGCCCTGCGGCTGAACTTTAAGGACGCGGCGGCCCGCTACCACCTCGGCCTCCTCTACCGCGATGCCTTCAGCTACTACGAGGCGGCGCTGGAGCAGTTCCAGGTCTTCGTGCGGCTGGAGGCGGACGCGACGCCGCGCGTGCAGAAGGTGCAGCGCTCGTTCATCCCTGAACTTCAGAAGAAGATCGCCTCCGAGGCCGCGAGCCGTCCGGGCGCCGCGACGCGCGACAGCGCGGCGTCGGCCGCCGCGATCGCGCGCGCTGCGGCCGCCGAGAAGAAGGGCCGGAACGACACCGCCCGCAGGGAGTACGAGGCGGCGCTGAAGGCCGACCCGCTCTCCGCTCCGGCGGCGCTGGGGCTCGCGAAATGCTGGCAGAAGACGGCGCCGTCGAAGAAGCGGGGCGGCGAGGCGAATCCGCAGGGCCGGGCGATGGACGCCTACCAGCTCGCGTGCGCGCTGCAGCCGAGCAAGGTCTCGACGTTCCTGACGGCGGGCGCACTTGCCGCGAAGCTGGGGCAGCACGCCCGTGCGGCGGAGATCTACTCGCGCGCCGTCGCGGCGAGCCCGACCTCGTTCGACGCGCTGGACGGCCTCATCCGCGCCCTGCGCAAGCAGGGCAAGCCGAAGATCGCCCAGGCCTACCAGCTCTACCGCGAGTCCATCCCCACCAAGCGGCGGTAGGGCTCTTTGAATGGCACGATTTTTGGCAATGGGTTTGCTTTGCAGATGACGATTCGGCGGACGCTTCCGAGTTCTTTAACATCCTTGCCGGCGACTGCGGCTATTCGCGGCTTCCGGGTCTCACGCAGACGGTGCTGGACGAGGTTTCCGGCATCTGCCACGGCGTGCGGACTCCCGTTTCAGGCGGTTTTTGCGGCTCGTCGCCAGGCGGTGGGCGAGACGCCGACGTGCCGCGTGAAGAAGCGCGTGAAGACGGCGGGCGAGGAGA
>CAKTZI010000035.1 GCA_934635385.1 uncultured Kiritimatiellota bacterium
CCGCAGCACGTCCAGCGTCTCGCGCTGGTAGTTCTTCAGGTTCATCGACTATCTCCCTTCCTTTCCTCTGCGCTCTCCGCGTGAGGCATTTCCCCCTCGACCGCAGTGCGGAATGACGGCCCAGATTTCAGCAGCCAGCAGAATCTCATTCACTTCCCTCCTGGAACTTCGTAGAACAATCCCCGATCACGAAACCTGTCGGGGTTCTGCCTGAATCTCTCCATATTCGTAATGCCTTCGCCAAATGGATCCCCATCCGCCCCATCAATACCATCCGGGCAGAGCGGATCCAATCCACTGAAATACTCCCACCCATCTGGAAGTCCATCTCCATCTGTATCCGCATTACAGGGATCTGTCAACGTAAATGTTCTCTCTTCAAAATCAGTCAGCAGGTCATTGTCAGAGTCAACAGGATGCGGATCCAATGAGCTTCTGCCATACGAGACTTCTTGTTTTGAGCATCCTCCCACACACAAGAGCAAGGTCAACAACGAAAACTTCTGCAACATGCGAATCACTCCCTAATATTGGAAATCATGCCTGCGCCAACAACGCGCCGAACATAGTCGGGATTGGTTGTATTGGAATGGAAAATCCACCTTCCTGTTCTTGGATTAAATTCAAGTGGCGACCGAAAACCGGAATGACTACCGGCGGTTTGCGCTGGAATGCCGCCAACACCATTGTACATCGTCAGGACACTCCACATTTCTGCACTAACAGCCACCCCGATTACCGTCTTTGGAGGAGGTTCTGTCCAATTCGGACGTCTGCCGTAAGCTTCCCGATAATAGCCAATAAACGTATTGGTTCGTTCGAGCGCATATGTCAACTTTTCACCCATCGCGGCAATGTTCTCGTGCCAATCCCAAACTTGTTCAAATGGAGTGTGATCAACATTCCCGGCGTGATTGTCTATTTGGGCAATACCCCATCCAAATCCGCTGCCCTTGTTTGGCTGTTCAATGGATGCCCCGCCAGAGTTAAACTGATTGTATATACGTGCGCCCTGCCTGCTCTCATGCACTGCTATCTTCCATGCATATGCCCTCGTTGCTGCGGGAACATTTGCGTCTATATATGTACGCGCAACCGAATCTCTTGGGTTCTTCCCCCTCACCCTGTATCTTGTCGTCCCATGAAACCTATCAGCAACGCTGAAGTTTATTACGACAGATCCTCCTATTGTGTTTTCGATCTCATTGTACAAATCAAATTCCTGTGTACCAGACAATGTCCTAGCCGAGACTGTGCGATTGTCGGATGCGGGCCGCTCCGTCCGTTCTTTTGTAAGCGTAGCAGACCACCTAACGTTTAGCCACGATGGCAAATCCGCAAACTTTGACTGGATAACTGGCCTTGCCGGAGTTCCACTAACATATCCCAAGCCATTTTCTTTCAATCTCTTGCGAAGAGTACTGCCCGAATCAGCTACACGTCCAACTCCTGTGCCTACGGGCCAGTTAGACTGGACATTCTCTAACGGGAACACCCCGACTATCACCGTACTTGGCAATGCCCCATCGGAAACATTTGTCGCCGAAATTTCGACACTCACCTGCAGATCACTATCTGTCGATGCTGAATATACCGCTCCCGATTGGAAGACAACAGGCGCCCAAGACTCAACGCTCTGTTCGTTTGCTTCTGCAGCGCTCCAATCGCCGTTCTCGTCATTGACCCGGGTGTTCCCAATGATTGAAGCATTTCCAGGAGCTGACACATTCCATGACAATACGTCGTTATACTGTGATGCCGTACTTGTATAAGTCGGATATTCCGCACTGTGAAGGAACACTCCGACCAACGCTTTCGTGCCTTTCGGAATTATCACGGTTCCAGTTTGAGTTTTAGTGATGCCCGCCGCCGAATCTCCTGTAACCGTCACCCAAGACGCACCTGAAGACACATAGTCAGTTTCCGGTTCTGATGATGTCCTTGTCATCTTATGAATTCCACTCCTGCCCAGATACCGCTCCATATTCGTCATGCCTTCAAAATAGGGATCCCCATCCGCGCCATCCAATCCTGAAGCGTTTAACGGATCAAGACCTTGTGAAATCTCCCAACCGTCAGGAAGTCCGTCGCCATCGGAATCCACGCCAAGCGGATCCGTCTCATACATGCAAAGTTCTTCCATATCGGACAGCCCATCGCCATCTGAATCCACAGCATGAGGATTCATGCCTCTTTCAATCTCCTCGCCATCCTCAATCAAGTCACCATCCGAGTCACTTGAAGTTGGATCAGTTCCTGTACACCACTCCTCGTATTTATCACTTAGTCCATCCTCGTCCAGATCATCTTGCGATGCCAATCGGAAAAACGCCATTTCATTCATCGCATTAGTCGGAAAGCTCTCCGCTTCAATTTCAATCACAGCGTTCGACTGCGCGCCTGAAACATCCACTTGCGCCAAGCGAAACCATCCATTTGAAGACAGCTCCCAATGTCCATACAAATCAATCATCCCATTTTCAAACGCGGTACGTTCAGGCCAAGCGACACCAAACGACAACAGACCTTCATTTTTTACAATCCCCCAAAAACAAAGATTTGTTACCATTTGCGTATTCATCGGCATAGAAACATCTTCTGAATCAATCGCAACTGGCGTCAACCTCGGAGCCGACGACATCGGCATCCTGCTTATTCCACAAGCATTTCCGCTTATTCCTTTTGTAGACCCATACTGAACAAGGCCACCAACGGAGAAGAGAAGAAGCGCCGCATCAAAACAAGGACGTTGCAACAACCGTGTCAGCGCACGGAGTGGATAGATCCCCCATTCATGTACCTTCAGAATGAGGGCAGAAGCGAACAGAATGATCGCCGCAATGGCCATCAGGGCCGTCCACCAATCCATGCAAATCGCATTGAACATCGCCTACCTTCCGAACACCAGGTCATACGGCGTCTGGCGGAACTCGATCTTCTCCGCCGCCAGCGTCTCGCGCAGGAGCCGCGTCGCCTCGCCATAGACGATCAGCCTGTCGCATTCGGCCTCGCCGAGGTCTTCCCGGATGAGCGCCAGCGTCTTGCGCGTCAGCACGTTCCCGCCGTTCACGCGCCGGTCATGCAGGATGCCGTTGTACAGGAGAGCATACGCCACGCCCCCATGAACGCCAAGAACTGGGGATTTTCCTTTGCCGCAAAGTACGCAAAGGTCGCAAAGCCTTTCGTTCCTCTCTCTGCGTTCTTTGCGTTCTTTGCGGCTAACCAACCCTTCCCACGGCGTTCCCGTCTCGCGCCACCACACGTGCGCGGCCATCACCTCGAAGGGGATGTCCGCCGTGAGCGTCCCGTCCGGCTTCAGGATCGGCTCGCCCAGCTCGTAGAAGCGGAAGCCGCCGCCGCCCTGCCACTTCACCGCCTTTGAAATGCCCCCCTGCTCGCCGTCCACGACCTTCCGCATCCGCACCGCGCAGTGCGTCCGCGCATGGTCGCCCATCTCGATGCCGATCCACCGCCGCCCCATCTTGTGCGAGACCGCCGCCGTCGTGCCGGAGCCGAGAAACGAGTCCAGCACCAGGTCGCCCGCGTCCGTTGAAATTTCTATAATGCGCCTTATCAGACGTTCCGGCTTCGGAGTTGCAAAAGCATCTGATGCCCCAAACAAAGCGAATATTTCTCTTTTCGCCTCTTCCGTATGCCCCACCTCTTCAAACAGCCACAGATTGGTTGCCACTCGTCCTGCACTCGCGGCGAGATATTGTTTGCGCCGTATTCCACCCTTTCCCTTGCCTGTAAAGTAAAGAAGTGGCCACGGTCTCTTCTTCTCTTGGCCAAGCCTAAAGCGTTCTTCGGCCGCTGCCTTCGCCTTTGCAACATCCTTCAACACAAGTGCGTTTATTGTTTCTGGAACGTTTGCATCATCGCCGCAAATCTCTCGCCGCTTTGCATAATCGTCAAGCGGCTTCAATTCATATTCCGCCCACTCGTTCATGTATTCAAGCAACTGCGGCTGACCAAAAGACCAACATCGACCTGTCGGCGGATAAAGGAATTCACCTGTAATGGGATGTTGAATTGCATAAACCATCCCTGCATGCGTTTTAGCACCTGGTGCATTAATCGTGACAGACGACCACGCATTTGCATCGCCGTCTGGGCTTGTGTACTTTGCGTCCATCTCCTGCGTGCGAGTCAGCCGCTTTGGTGTCCAGCCTTTACGCTTGGAGTAAACGAGTATGTGTTCAGCCTCTGCCGGAATGCCCTTTGAATCATTACGCTTTGAGTACGTACGCTGCCAGGAGATGTTGGAGACGAAGTTCTGGCGTCCGAAGATCTCGTCGCAGATGACGCGGAGGTAGGCACCCTCGCGGTCGTCGATGGAGATCCAGATCGAGCCGTCCTCACGCAGGAACTCGCGGAGAAGCTTGAGGCGCGGGTACATCATGTTGAGCCAGGTGGCGTGTTCGAGGTTGTCGTCGTAATGCTCGAACGCGGAGCCGGTGTTGTAGGGCGGGTCGATGTAGATGCACCTGACGCGCCCGGCATAGAACGGCAGCAGGGCCTTCAGCGCCTCCAGGTTGTCCCCATGGACGAGAATTCCCTCCGCGCTCTCTGCGTTCTCCGCGTGAGGCATTCCCCCTGTACGCACTTCCGCATCGTTCGGTCGCGACAAGCGCGCCCCTCCCGAATGCGACAGTTCGCGGTCTTCGCGCAGGATCCTAAGGGCGACCTGCCGCAGGTCGTCCGTTGTCTTCTCCCGTCCCAGCCAGTTCAGCGTCGGCATGTCCGAAATTCCTCCAAAGGCGTTAAGGCCGCACAGGACAGCGAGAGCGGCCGCGACACGCGCGGCCCTCCCGCTGCAACCGAATCTCCATTTCCCTGCGGCATGGTTCACGCCGCGTATTATACTAAACGCCGCCGCTTCCGTGTGGACGGTTTCCTCACACGGGATTCCTCACGCAGAGAGCGCGGAGAACGCGGAAGTCCTGCCCCCGTGTGCTTTTCCATCATCTCATTCATCTACATCCCAATTTATTATGCGCCAAGTGCCATTTGTCTGTGCAATATCAAGATGGGCTACCTCAACACGGTTATACCCAACACCCTGCCGTCGAAGAGTAAGAGTCGCCTTCACAACACCATTATTAGCCGTTTCGGCATACGATGTCACTCTACTCGTGCAATTTGTGACAGATGTCATTAATGAAGAAAATTCCGTCCTAATCGCAATTGGAATGTTGTCCAAATCTGAAATGCCAAGCTCAGAAGTCCGTATTTCAGCTGAAAAGGGTGCCGCAAAGACTTTCAAATCGCCATTCACGCTACCTTTGACAAAAGTCAATACGCAATTCTGCACTGTCAATGTTGGATTAGTTGGGAACTGGGCTAGCATTTCCGCCGTCAAATTCGTGTTTATGCACTGACTTACATTTGTAATGTCGCCAGGACAAACCCATGCACCCACCAAAACAATGCATCCTATGATTGATTTTACCATGACATTGCTCCTTTCGTTACTTTCGTCCACACGGGACTCCCAGAAGATTCGTTCCAATACCAGAACTCATGCGGAGTCTTTGAGCAGTCGATAACACATGCGTTCCTGCCTTTGGCATTATCGTTTGCATTGCGCCATGCCGTAATGACATCCATCCCGCTTTTTATGTTAGAGGAAAATGATGACGCGATTGCGCTTCCGCCATCTGAATCTAACGGAGCCTTCAATGCATACCCCAAAAGGTATTTAATTCCGGCCCTCTCCCACGATTCACCAGGATACGCACCCTTCCATGTCCGATTCTTCCACCGATAAAGGAGCCCGAGCGAATTAAATCTAAAGTTTCGCACATCCAAAACTGCACAACCGGCAATAATCGCACAATCCAAGTCACGGTTCCAAAGACTCAGCGCCATAGAAGGCGTAAATCCACCCTGAATCGTTCCTGTCGCATGGTTGCCATGTCCTGAAAAATAAAACCAATCGGCTTGATTCATGATCTGCTTCCTGACAGAATCTCGGCTTCCATAAGCGACACTAACGACCTCCCGCCCTGCTGCTTTAAAATACGATTCAGACGGAATTGAATTCGGCGGATTCGATTCAAGTGCTTGTGCTAAATCATTACATGCCTGTCCGCGATCTGCGTAGCCCAACCTGGCAAATGCGCGGCTATCGGAAAGATTCTGTCCAGACGATGCTGTCAGATTAGCCATATCCAACCAAGCCATCTCCTCGACTCCATCGTCATCTTTCGACGGAAGCAAGCCTCGCGCGATCAACTGCCGGCGTGTCTTTGTTATCCGAATCTCGCTCTTCTCGGACGACGAATTGACCAGCAACGCATCACCACCCATCCGCATTGATACGCCAGACGGGCAAGTTCCGCTTGTTTTGATCGTTAGCTCATCGCCAAACATCTGACGGCATTGAGCGGTAGACTTGATTTGCGGCACAATCTCAATCTTGACACGAAACTCCTCGTCATCCAGAACAACCCGGCTATCCTCCAGTTCTGCCCATGTTTGATCATCCGGCTTGCAGATCGTCACCGACGTTACATCATAAACCGTAATCGTGGCTGTTGCATCGAGGACTGGGAAATGCGACGCGCCATAGTATTCTCCCCCGTAATAGTCTGTACGAAATATGCCGTCCGGATCGTCCAGTACGACATTTGCGGGGACATCTTGACCGAAACTGAGCGTATAGTCATAATTTGGATAATAGCTTCCATCGTTTGCGTGGTTACACGCCGCCCATGTCAACCGCACTGCGTATTTCCAACCTGCCTTAAGCCGCGCTGTCCTCGTCTCGCATTCGCCATAATTCGCATTCAACCATGAAAACGACGACGGGCGTTCGCCCTGTCCTGTCACGGGCGTGATGTCAAGACGGTATTTCTCAGAGTGGCTACCGCTTGGGTCGCCGAACGTAAATTGAACGGCAACGCGGCTGTTAGGTCGCCCGCCATCACTTGCATCGGACGGATCGCTATTCTGCCCTGCTTCACCGCCATCTGTCACGCCATCTCCGTCGGTATCAAGGTTCGTTGGATCGGTTCGATTCTCACACTCCTCACCATTCGGCAGCCCGTCCCCATCTGGATCGGCGTCGAAATCATTGCCAGGGTCCGCGTCATTGCCATTGTTCACTGCCGGATCAAAGTCTGGCGTTGAACCTCCTCCTCCAGCAAGAAGCATGGGCGTTCTCGACCTGCGGCAATACGTCCACTCCCATCCGTCATCCATGCCATCGCCATCCGTATCGGGCTGCAGCGGATTCGTACCAATCGACAGCTCAAATCCATCGGCAAGTCCGTCACAATCCGTATCCACGCTCGTCAAACTCGTACCTTGCGCAATTTCATCACCGTCAGACAGCCCGTCCCCGTCCGTATCGACAGAATGCGGATTGGATCCGCGGCGACATTCCTCGAGATTCGGCACGCCGTCGTTGTCCGAATCCCCATCGGCGTCGGCGGCGACACACGGGTTGAAGCCGTACTGCACTTCCCAACCATCGGTCATGCCGTCGCCATCCGTGTCGGACGAATTCAAGTTCGTTCCGAGCGCCACCTCCTGCAAATCTGAAAGACCGTCGCCATCCGTGTCACTGTCCTTCGGATTTGAGTTTCTTCCCAAATGGAAGTCGAGCGCAAGCCCCTCGTAGACAAGTCCTCTCTCGCTCTCGCAATAGCCACACATCCACTTCCCGCCAAAGCTCTGCATTCCGACAGTCGCATACCGTCCGTCCACGTACTCCCCGGTCACATCGCGATAGCGCACATAGATATGCCCGGTGACATTCGTCGGGACAACGACTTGCCAAGAAACGGAGTTCGTGCGGTAGTTCGGCTCGTCGCTATACATGTTGACGCATTCCACGACGGCATAGCCAACGCCCTGATGTGTTGCGGAGCCGACCCGAACGGACGTGGAGCGGTCTGCCAGATTCGTCGAAACGAGGAGCGATCCGTCACCGTAGACGGCCAGCGCCAATGTATTCTTGTCGATGTAGTAATCAATGCCATTCGATCCCGTGGAATGTCCCGGATTGGCATACCCCGCCTTGTTGAAGAACAGCCATCCGTGTGAAGTCAAGGTCAGATTCGTCACCGGTTCTCCCTGGACGCGAAGTGAGGCGGGTAGCGTCCAATTCAAACTGCAGTAGTTTCGCCGCTCGTCAAGAAGCGGTAGCGTCAGGTCTTCGCTTTTGTCAAAGTCCAGCCAGGGAATTGTGCTGTCGTCAGTGATGAATCCCATTTCCTCGCCGTCGGGAAGGCCATCGCCGTCCGTGTCTTCAGATACCGGATTAGTCTGGCTATCGTATTCGCGGCCGTTCACGATGCCATCATTGTCGAAATCACCCTCCGCACCGTCCCGCCCTTCAGGGGACAACGGATCAAGTCCGTATGCAATCTCCCAGCCGTCATCGAGGCCGTCCCCATCCGAATCCTCTTTCCGGGGATTCGTCCCATCGGCCACTTCATCAGAATCGCCAAGACCGTCCCCGTCCGTATCGACTTCAAACGGATCGCCGCCGCACCCGAAATGATAGGCAATCGTCTTGCCGTTGGATATGGGATGGGGAGTCTCACCGCAAAAGAGGTTCAATCTGGGATGATTATCCCAATTGTCGTCCTCGCCACCCTGCGCACCAATCGACAGATAGTACCCGTTCCTGTCATCGATCACACTTCCGTAGCGGACAAACACGATATCCGGCGTCGCTTCGCAAATGGACACCTGAAAGGATATCCTGTTTGAGATGTTGCCGTGGTACGTCCCGACATTCTCATACTGTATGACGAAATACGTCGCACCGCCGTGCTGCGCCGTTCCAAACGTGATCTTCGAGACAAGAGACGCGCGCATCCTAAGATCAGACCAGTACCCCGCCACCAATGCGCAGGATTTTCCTGTGTCGTATTTAAGATCCGAACCGCCGTCAGAGCTGAAAAGGCCGTTTGTCGTGGTACTGTTACCGAAATACACGACACCGTTCACATCGGCAACCGCCACATTCACAAGCCCCCCGGCAAGTCGGCTAACGAACGGCATGGCGAAGTCATAAAGCGCACGATCCTGGTCGCCAGACGCCTTGATTGCTTTCTGAGTCGCGATGTTGAACCACGGCACCAAATTGCCGCCCTCCTCGATCCACGCCACCTCGCGGGAGTCGATCAGTCCATCACGATCCGTGTCATCATCAAGCGGATTGGTTCCGTTCTGCCATTCAAGCAGATTTGAAAGTCCGTCGGAATCGGCATCCAACGCGCCGTCGTCAACCAGGAAGTCGAGTCCGTTCGCAACCTCCCAACCGTCTGGCATCCCGTCGCCGTCCGTGTCTGCGAGGTTTGGATCGGTCTTGGTGACGATTCGCTCGAAAGCGTCGGAGAGTCCGTCACCATCGGTATCAATGTTCAGACCGAACATGAAGAACATCGAAGATGTCCAGCCATCGGGCAGAAGCGAATACGGAATCTCGACGACCGTGCTGTTGCCGCCGCCGGTGACGGCCGCAGTTCCAACGCCAACCCATGCGTTCGTCGAAAGCTGCGGCGCGGCATAGACCTCTATCCCTGTCGGCGTAGGGTAAAGGTTCGACGGCCAATGTGCCCGCAGGAACACGGATGTCTCCGCCGGCTTGATGCCCGTCAAGCAGACATTCGTCACCGCGTTCGTATAGGCTGAAAACATTCCGGCAGCCGGAACAGGCGTTTCCGGCTCGGACACGAGTTCTGTCTGAATCTCCCGCAGGGCCGTCATTCTCGAGCCTCCGAGAAACCCCTTTGTCGCGCCATGATGCACAAACGCACCGACGCACACCAGCACGATCAACACCTCGCCGAAAGGACGGTGCAGAAACTTGATAACGGGCTTGGACGGAAGAATGCCGTGTTCGTGAAACCAGCACACGAACGCAACCGCCATCAGCGACGCAAAGACCAGCATCGCCGCAAATCCCAATCGCGCAATCACAGCATTCTCTTCAACCGCCATTCAATCCTTTCAATGAGATGATGCCTTTCAATGAGATGATAGACGCGCACAAACTCGTGTATGAGTATAAAAGTTCTGCCGGCCGAAGATCTCGTCGCAGATGACGCGGAGGTAGGCGCCCTCGCGGTCGTCGATGGAGATCCAGATCGAGCCGTCCTCGCGCAGGAACTCGCGGAGAAGCTTAAGGCGCGGGTACATCATGTTGAGCCAGGTGGCGTGTTCGAGGTTGTCGTCGTAATGCTCGAACGCGGAGCCGGTGTTGTAGGGCGGGTCGACGTAGATGCACTTCACCTCGCCGGCGTAGAACGGCAGCAGGGCCTTCAGCGCCTCCAGGTTGTCCCCGTGGACGAGGATCCCATGCGGGAGGGCCGCGCTTGTCGCGGCCGCCACCCGCCCGGCCTCCACGTCCTTTTCCTCCCGCAGAGACGATTTTCCTTTGCCGCAAAGAACGCAAAGATCGCAAAGGCTTTCGCCCTCCCCTTTGCGGTCTTTGCGTTCTTTGCGGCTAACCATTCCCCCTACCGCACACCCCTCGACCGCGACAAGCGCGGCCCTCCCGGCCTCTGCGCTCTCTGCGTTCTCCGCGTGAGGCATTCCCCCTGTACGCACTTCCGCATCGTTCGGTCGCGACAAGCGCGACCCTCCCAAATGCGACAGCGCGCGGTCTTCGCGTAGGATCCTGAGGGCGACCTGCCGCAGGTCGTCCGTCGTCTTCTCCCGTCCCAGCCAGTTCAGCGTCGGCATGTCCGAAATTCCTCCAAAGGCGTTAAGGCCGCACAGGACGGCGAGAGCGGCCGCGACACGCGCGGCCCTCCCGCTGCAACCGAATCTCCATTTCCCTGCGGCATGGTTCACGCCGCGTATTATACTAAACGCCGCCGCTTCCGTGTGGACGGTTTCCTCACACGGGATTCCTCACGCAGAGAGCGCGGAGAACGCAGAGGCTGGATAGGCTGGATGGATTGGATTGCCTCATCAGCCCTCAATCCAAACGCCCCTCTCCCCTCTGCGTTCTCCGCGTGAGGCATTCCCCCCCACCGCACACCCCTCGGCCGCGACAAGCGCGGCCCTCCCGGCCTCCGCGCTCTCTGCGTTCTCTGCGTGAGGCATTCCCCCACGACCACAATGAGGACAAGCAATTTCATTTAGCCGCAAAGTGCGCAAAGGCCGCAAAGACTTCCGCCCTCCCTTTGCGTTCTCTGCGTTCTTTGCGGCTAAACACCCCATCCCACGGTCGCCGAGGATGCGGCGCGTGAGGACACGCGCCCTCCTCCGGCCCCACCACAACAGTTTTTCCTCACGCGGAGACTGAGCCAAACCTAACGGCCCCGGGACGTCTTCACGCATCTCGGCAGGGACGGCTCGCACCGCGAGTCGGCCACTTCCCGTCCGACAAGATCCGCTTGAGCTATGCCTCAATTGGCGTCCGTGCGCGCAATCGGCAGCCGCACGTATCGGACTTGCCCATCGCCGAACCACCTCGAATCAGACCAGGTCGTCCTGCTTGCGTGGAAGGATGAACGCGCCAAGGAGCGCCAGCAGAATCGGCAGCCCCACGAGATTCGCGAGGGCGAGCCCGAAAACGCGCGCCGGTTCGACGCATTCGTCCTTCGCCAGCGCCTCCAGCGGCGAGAACGCCGAGACGGGGCGCGTCACGGACGCGGCGAAGCGCGTGATGACGAGGCCGATGCGATCCGACAGCTTCGTCTCCAGCTCGTCCGGATACTGCTCGACGACGCTCGGGCTCATCTCGCCGACCGCGAGCGTCACGAACGCGACAAAGAGCGCGACGGGACGGCTCAGCCCCGCACCGAGGAACAGTCCGAGCGAGACGACGAGCGCGAGGACTGACACAAGCACGACGTAGGCGCGCAGCAGGTTGCAGAGGAACGAGTCCGCCGTCCTGAGCACATTGACGTCGCGTCGCGGACGCAGCATCAGCGCGTGCGCGCCGCGGTTCTCGAAGGCGAGTTCCGCGTCCGCGCCCCTGAACGGCACGACGACGATGGCCTGCGTGATGTTGCTGACCGCAAGCTCGGCCGTGCCCGAACGAAAGACGCCGCAGACGTCCTGGCGCATCTCGAACTGATTCGTGAAGCGGATGCGCACGGCGTCGCCCGGCGCAGCGAACCGCCAGCGCGCAACCTCGTTCGTCCCGACCGTCTCGTAGCGGTCGATCGCCCGGTTCGCCAAGAGCCGCAGCACCGTCGCCTTCGGCGCATGGCGCACGGCCGCCGGCGTGTTCGTGTCCGCCATGTAGAGCGCATACATCTTCTCCGCCTCCGCCTGCACGGACGGCAGGATCGGCGACAGCACATGGCTGCACGGCGTCGCGCAGTCGACCCGGCAGACGAGGACGCCGCAAGCGACCGCGAGGACTGCCGCACCGACGGCGACGTGCGCGGCGACCTTGCCGAGAATCAGCGCGATGCGTCCGACGGGCCGCACGAGCGTCAGCTGGAGGCGCTTCTCGGCGCGTTCGCGCGCGAGCGATCCGGTCGCGGACGCCAGCAGCGCGAAGACGAGGAGCGCGAAGACGCCGCCAAGCGAAAAGTGGATGTCGAGCTCACGCGCGCCCGCCGCCGTGCCGTCGCCCCGCACGAGCGACGGGAACGCGACCATCCACGCGACCGCCGCCGCGAGGAGGAAGAGCACGGTCTTCGACCGCACGAGCGCCTTCAGTTCGAGGCGGACGACTTCGAGGAACGCGCGCATCACGAAGCCAGGAACGGGGCAAGGGCGAAGGTCTGCGCGTCATCGACCTTCGCGAGGAAGAAGTCCTCAAGGCTCGTGCCGAGTTCAGAGACCTTGCCCTCGGCGACGCATTTGCCGTGGTTGAGGATCATCACGCGGTCGCAGATGTCCTGCGCATCCGCGAGCAGGTGCGAGGTCGTGAGAATCGTCATGCCGTCGGCGCGCAGGGCCTTGACAAGCAGCTTGACCTCCTTCGTGGAAATCGGGTCGAGCCCCGACGTCGGCTCGTCCAGCACGAGCAGGTCGGGCTTGCCGATCAGCGCGGCGGCGAGGGCCACGCGACGGGCCATCCCCTTCGAGAAGCCGCCGACGGGACGCTTCGCGACGTCGGAGAGGCCGACCATTGCCAACAGCTCGCGCGTCCGCGTCTTCGCCTCCGCCCGAGAAAGGCCCGACAGCCCCGCGTAGTAGCCCAGCGTCTCCTGCGCCGTGAGGAACGGATGCAGGTAGCTCAGCTCCGGCAGATAGCCGAGGCGACGCCGCGCCGCAACCGACTGCGGCGGCTTGCCGAAAAGCGAGAGGCGTCCGCCGCTCGGCGACAGGAGGCCGAGGATCATCTTGATGGTCGTCGACTTGCCCGAGCCGTTCGGCCCCAAGAGGCCGAAGACCTCGCCCCGTGCGACCGTCAGCGACAGGCCGTCCACGGCCTTGACCGTCGGCCTCAGCCAGAAGTCCCGGAACGTCTTCGTCACGTCAATGAGTTCGATGATGTTCTCTGCCATGGGCAATCATTATCTTGAGCGGTTCATGAAACGGACACCGAGCAGCAGAAACGCCGCGACGGCGGGGAGCGCCGCCAGCGCGGCGAAGCCGACATACGACCACGGCACGACACCGCCTTTCGACAGCGCGTCGGAAAGATAGTAGTTTCCGACCGCCGGCAGCAGCGCGGCAAAGACGAGGCCGACCGCCGACGCGGCGGCGTTCGCCCGGAAGCGCACGGCGAACGCGGCGGACGCCGCGAGGAGGACGAGCGCGGGGAATGCCTGCAGCAGCGCGACCGAAAAATATCTTGCCAGTTGACGTGGCGCAAGCGCCAGCGCCGCACCGCCGAAGAGGAGCGCGAGGAGAAACGCCAACGAAAAAGCCGTGAGGACGAAGCGGAAGCGCGCGAAACGGTTCAGGGCCGCCGCAATCACGAGCGGCAGCAGGATGACCGCGACGCCCGCCGCGAGCGCGGGGCCGAACACTTGTGCGAGGCCGCCCGTCTGCGCCGCAAGGCGTCCGCCGACGGCCGCCCCCCAGACGATCGTCAGCTCCGTGCCGAAGACAACCGCCGCGAACACGAGGTAGGCGACGAACGCCCCCGCCGTCTTCGCGAGGAAGAAGCCGCCGCGCGAGACGGGATGCGCGAGCGCCATCTCCAGCGTGCCCGACTCGACCTCGCGACGGAACGCGCGGATCGTGCCGAAGACCGCGAGGACGCTCCCGCATGTGAACAGCGCGGAGAACCCGGCGTCACGCGCCATCCGCGTCGGCTCGCCGAACTGGTGGTAGTGAAAGGCCGGCGCGAGAACGGCCATCGCCAGAGCCGTCAGGAGAACCAACAAAGACAACGGCTCCGAAAGGATCTCCAGAGCCGTCGCCTTCAGGATTGAGAGGGCCTTTCTCAAAAGTACTGCACCGTCGTGTTTTCGTAGAGGAACCACGCGAGCGCGCCAATCGCCACGCACGCCGCGACCTGCACGAGCGTCGAGAGCGTCCAGAGCCACGCCGGACCGTCGTTCGCCGAGGCAGCGGGCATGGACGGCGCCAGCGGCGACACCGACGGCATTTCCGGGATGTCGGCGATGTCCGCCACTGCCGGTTCGGCCGGCGCACCGGCGGCGACCGACGCACGCTCCGGCGTATCGGCGGCCGGCGGCGTGCCCGGACGCTTGATGCCGAACTTGCCGGCCGGACGCACGGCACTGCCCGGCCGGGCGATGCGGAGCGTCTTGCGCTGCGTCATCGTCGCGGCGGCCGGTTCGGCGGCCGGCGCGGCGGCGGCTTCCGGCGCGGATGCCGGGGGCGCCGTCGGGATGTCGATCGGTCGCTTGATGCGGATCGTCTTCATCGGCGCGTGCTCGTCCTTGACGGGCGCGACGCCCATCGCGTCCGACAGCGAGATGCGGGCCGTCTTGTGCTTCGCGGCCTCTTTCTGGGCCTCGCTCATCGCCGCGTCGGCGATGATGCCCGTCTTGCGCAGGATCGCCTGCTGCGGAATCTGCTGGGTGATGCCCTTGAGCTTCTGCGTGACCGACTTCAGCTGTTCCATCGGCTTCGGCCGCTCCACGGCCGGCGGCGTCACCGCGTCGCGCGCGATCGCCTTCGCCTCGACCGTCGGCAGCTTCCCGACGCCCTGCGCATCGACCGACACGGGCGCGGCCGGCTTCGGGGCTTCGGCTGCCGGGGCGGCAGGAGCCGCCGGCGCAGCCACAGGCGTCACGGGCTTCGGCAACGGTGCGGCGGCAATCGTCGCGCCGGGCTTGTGGATGACGGGCTTCGGCGGCAGCTTCAGACCCGGCTTCAGCGCGGCGGCGCCCGCACCCGGATGGGCCGGGAGCTTCAGGCCCGGCTTCAGGGCCGAGACCGTCGCGCCGGGCTTCGGCGGCAACTTCAGGCCTGGCTTCAGCGCGGACACGGTCGCGCCCGGCTTCGGCGGGAGCTTCAGTCCCGGACGCAGCGCCGAGGCGGTCGCGCCGCCCGGCACGGGCTTGCGCGCAATCGGGCTCAGCTTCAGCGTCGACGCCAACGGCGCGGCCGGCTTCGCCAGCGGATCGGCCTTCGGCGGTTCCGCCGCGACCGGTGTCATCTCTACTTCTTCTGCCATACTCAACCTCCCGCTTCAGTAATTTCAGATTTCAAATTTCAGATCTCAAATTCCAGACTTCAGGTTCAAGCCTTCATTCAGGATTTCGGCCCGGCCCCTTACACCGCCATCACTTCGGCTTCCTTGGCCTTCAGCTCGGCGTCGATCTTCGCGATGCCGTCGTCCGTCGCCTTCTGGATCCTCTCCAGCGCGGACTTCAGGTCGTCCTCGGAGATCTTCTTGTCCTTCTCCAGTTTCTTCGCGGCGTCGTTCGCGTCGCGGCGGACGTTGCGCATCGCGACCTTCTGGGCCTCGGCCTGCGTCTTCGCCGTCTTCACGATCTCCTTGCGGCGCTCCTCGTTCAGCTCCGGGACGGTGATGCGCAGCACCTTGCCGTCCGTCTGCGGCGTGACGCCGAGGTTCGCCGCGAGAATCGCCTTATTGATCGCGTCGATCGTCGTCGGGTCGAACGGCGTGATCTTGATCTGGCGCGGCTCGGGCGTCGAGATCGTCGCGATGTTCTTGATGGGCATCTTCGAGCCCCACGCCTCGACCTGCACGCCATCGACCATCGCCGGCGAGGCCTTGCCCGTGCGCAGACCCGCGAACTGGGCCTTCAGGGCCTCGAAACTCTTGTTGATCTTCGTCGTCGTGTCGTTCAGCACTTCAGAAACGGTTTCCATACGTGTTTTTCCTTGATTCTTACTTTTTCCTTCTTACTTCTTACTTGCTTGTTTCAGCTCACGATCGTCCCGACCGTCTTGCCCTCGACGGCGGCCTCCAGGGCCATCTTGTCGAAGAAGTCGAAGACGATGATCGGGATGTGGTTCTCCATGCAGAGCGCGAACGCGGCGGAGTCCATCACCTTCAGGTGCTTCTCGATCGCCGTCTCGTACTTGAGCGAGGCGTACTTCGTCGCCTTCGGGTCCTTCTTCGGGTCGGCCGTGTAGACGCCATCGACCTTCGTCGCCTTCAGGAGCGCGTCCGCCCCGATCTCGCTCGCCTTCAGGGCGGCCGCCGAGTCGGTCGAGAAGTACGGGTTGCCCGTGCCGCCGCCGAAAATGACGACGCGCCCCTTCTCGAAGTGACGGAGCGCGCGGCGCTGGATGAACGGTTCGGCGAGCTTCGGCATCTCGATCGCCGTCATGACGCGCGTCGGCACGCCGATCGACTCCAGCGCGTTCATCATCGCGAGCGCGTTGATGATCGTCGCGAGCATGCCCATCGAGTCGCCCGTCACGCGGTTGACGCCCTGTCCCGCGCCCGTCAGGCCGCGGAAGATGTTGCCGCCGCCGAGGACGATGCCGACCTCACAGCCCATCGCGTGGATCTTCTTCACGCGCTCGGCCATGAACGCCAGCTTTTTCGGGTCGATGCACTCGCCCGTTTCCTTGTCGCCAAGGACTTCGCCGGAGAGCTTCAGGAGGATCCGGCGGTACTTCAGTTTTCGAGAAGCTTTTTTCACAAGTGAGAATTGTACCAAAACAGCGCGGAAATGGCAATGCCCTACGGAGCGTTGAAGGTCATGCAACGGGAAACGAGATGCGGTCCAGCAGAAATGAAAGAACCATGTCGTCGCCCATGTTGGCGCGGTCGCTCTGGCGGTAGGCGTCCTCGATCGCCTCGACGTTGCGGAACGCGAGGTGGCGCGGCAGCCTGTCCCCGACCATCATCTGCCGCGCGAAGCTCATGAGCGTCCGGTAGAACGCCTTGCGCACGAGCGGCACGTCCGCGTCGTCGGCCTCGTCCTTCAGCTCCTTCAGCTTCGCGGCGAGCGCGACGGCGTCCTTCGCGGCAAAGGCGTCCGCGACCTGCCCGTAGTCGTCGCCCGCAAGGATCCCCGCCGGGAGCGGCAGGTCGATCCGCTGGGAACGCGAGACGATGGTCGGCAGGATGCCGTCCGGCTGATCGGTCAGCAGCAGGTACATCGTCTGCGGCGGCGGCTCCTCCAGCGACTTCAGGAAGGCGTTCGCGGACTCGACGCGCAGCCGGTCCGCGCCGACGATGACGCCGACCTTCCAGCCGCCCGAAAAGGCGGTCGTGGACATCGGCTCGACGATCCGCGCGCGCATCGCGTCCACGGAAATGATGCGGGCCTTGCCTTCGGGCGCGAGCGTCACGATGTCGGGGTGCGCGCCGCTCTCGACCTGCGCCGCCTCGTCCGGGAAGAGCTTGAGCAGGATGCGGCGGACGAGATCCGCGCCGTTGCCGCGCACGTCGCCGACGATCAGGTAGCCGTGCGCGGCGTGGCCCGTGTCGATCGCCCGCGCGATCAGCGAAAACGCTTCAGCGACATCCATACCTTCTCCCAGACCTCGTCGGGCGTGCCGTTCGCGTCAAGCGTGAGGATGCGGCCGGGCTCGGCCTTCGCGAGCTCCGCAAAGCCCTTCCGAAGCCGCGCGTGGAACTCGTCGCCCGCGCGCTCGATGCGGTCGGCCGCCGTGTGCGTCGCCGCCTCGCGCCCGCGCAGACGCGCCGCCGCCGTTTCCGGCCGGACGTCCAGGAGCAGCGTGAGGTCGGGGCGCAGCCCTTCGCAGGCGAAGTCGTTGGCGGCCGCGATAAACGCGAGCGAAAGGCCGCGTCCATAGCCCTGATAGGCGATCGTCGAGTCGCTGAAGCGGTCGGAGACGACCCACTTGCCCGCCGCGAGGGCGGGACGGATCACGTTTCGGACGAGCTGGGCACGCGCCGCGAGAAAGAGCAGCAGCTCGCTGCGGTCGCACGGCGGATCGACCGGCTGATCCTTGATGAGGCGGCGGATCTCCTCCGCGAGCGTCGTGCCGCCCGGCTCGCGCGTCAGGACGACCTCGATGCCGTCGGCCTCCAAGGCTTCCTTCAGGCGGCGAACCTGGGTGGACTTGCCGCACCCCTCGCCGCCCTCGAACGTGATGAACCGCCCGCGCGTCACGTCACTCGTGGTTGAAGAGGTCGTTGATCGACTCGTTGTTGTGCGTCCGCCGGATGGCCTCGCCGATGAGCGGCGCGACGGAGAGCTGCGTCAGCTTGAACGGCAGCTTCGAGACGTCGAAGTCCTTCCTCAGCTGGATCGAGTCCGTCACGACGAGCTCGTCAAGCTGCACCTCCTTCATCAGGCGCTCCACGCCCTTGTCGGTGAGAGGGAAGTGCGAGACGAAGGCGTGGACGGTCTTCGCGCCCTTCTCGCGGCACATCTTCGCCGCCGCCGAGAGCGTGCCGCCCGTCGCGGTCATGTCGTCGATCATGATGACGTCGTGATCCTTCACGTCGCCGACGACCGAGAACGCGTCCACCGTGTCGCCGCCCGTGCGCTGCTTCGCGACGATCGCGAGGCCCGTCCCCAGCTTGCGGCTGTAGCCGTAGGCCGTCTTCGCCCCGCCCGTGTCGGGCGCGACGACGATCGGGTTCGCCCAGTGCTGGTCGCGGATGTACTTGAGGATGATCGGCTCGGCGCGCAGGTGGTCGAGCGGAATGTCGAAGAAGCCCTGGATCTGGTTCGCGTGCAGGTCGAGCGTCATGACGCGGTCGGCGCCGGCCGCCTCCAGCAGGTTCGCGATGAGCCGCGCCGTGATCGGCACGCGCGGCTGGTCCTTGCGGTCCTGGCGCGCGTAGCCGTAGTACGGCAGGATCGCCGTGATGCGCTTCGCGCTGCCGCGCCGGAGCGCGTCGATGATGATGAACAGCTCCATGTACGCCTCGTTCGGCGACGGCGAGCCGGACTGGATGACGAAGACGTCGCGCCCGCGCACGCCGTCGAGCACCTGGCAGAAGGTCTCGCCGTCCGGGAAATGCGGAATGTCGATCCTGTTGAGGGGCCGGCCGAGATACTCGGCGATCTTCTCCGCGAGCGGCAGGTTCGCCGTTCCCGAAAACACCATGAAGTCATCCTTCGTTTCCGTCATGATTGAGACGTTTCCTTTCAGTTCAGTGAATGCGTATTATACCAAATCCGTCGCTTGGCTCTTCACGTCCGTCAGTAGAAGTTGCCGTAGGCGCGGAGCTTCGCGTAGCGCGCGTCGAGCAGCTCGTCCGCCGAAAGCCCCTTCAGCTCCTTCAGGGCCTTGAGAACCGCCTTCTTGACGTTCGCGCAGGCGAGCCGGTGGTTCTTCTGCGCGCCGCCCGCCGGCTCCTTCACGATCTCGTCGATCGCGCCGAGCCGCTGGAGGTCGTGCGCCGTGATCTTCAGGGCCTCCGCCGCTTCCGGCGCCTTCTTGCCGTCGCGCCAGAGGATGCCCGCGCACCCTTCGGGGGAGATGACGGAATAGACCGCGTTCTCCATCATGAGGATGCGGTCGCCGACGGCGATCGCAAGCGCGCCGCCTGAACCGCCCTCGCCCGTGACGACGACGACGACCGGCGTCCTGAGGCGCGAGAAGAACTCCAGGCTTTTCGCGATCGCCTCGGCCTGCCCGCGCTCCTCGGCCTCCTTGCCGGGATACGCGCCGGGCGTGTCGACGAACGTGACGACGGGCACGCGGAACTTCTCCGCCAGCGCCGCGAGGCGCATCGCCTTGCGGTAGCCGTCGGGGTTCGCCATGCCGAAGTTCGCCGCCATGTTCTCCTCGACGGTCGCGCCCTTGTTGTGCCCGAGGATCAGCACCTTCTCGGCGCCGATCGTCCCGAACCCGCCGACGAGCCCGCGGTCGTCGTTCACGAGGCGGTCGCCGTGAAGCTCCTCGAAGTCGGAGCAGATCTCGCGGATGAAGTCCTTCAGGTGCGGACGCTTCGGATCGCGCGCGAGCTTAACCTTGTCGAAGGCTGTCATGGTCTTGTTCATTGTTAGCCGTGTAGAAATGTAGAGGTGTAGAAGAACTTAGAACCCGAAATAGCCCAGCATCTTGGCGAGGAACTTCTTCAGGTCCTTGCGCTCGACGATCTTGTCGATGAAGCCGTGCTTTTCGAGATATTCCGCCGACTGGAAGTCGGCCGGCAGCTTCTGGTGAATCGTGTTCTCAATGACGCGCCGCCCCGCAAAGCCGATGAGGGCCTTTGGCTCCGTCACGTTGATGTCGCCGAGCATCGCGTAGCTCGCCGAGACGCCACCCGTCGTCGGGTCGGTCAGCACCGAGATGTAGGGCAGCCCCGCCTCCTTCAGGCGCGCGATCGCCGCCGCCGTCTTCGCCATCTGCATGAGCGAGAGGATGCCCTCGTGCATGCGCGCGCCGCCCGACGCCGAGAAGAGGATCAGCGGACGCCGCTCGGCGATCGCCTGCTCGCAGGCCCGCGCAATGCGTTCGCCCGTCCCCGTGCCGAGCGAGCCGCCCATGAACCCGAAGTCCATCACGCCAAGCATGACGGGGTGCTTTTCGATCGTGCACGTGCCCATGACGATCGACTCGGTCTCGCCCGACTTCTTGATCGTCGCCTCGACCTTCGCCTTGTAAGGGCCGGTCGCGTCGTGGAATTCAAGGTGATCGGAGTAGGACACCGCACGGAAGACCTCGCTGAACGAGCCCGCGTCGGCGACCTGCGCGATGCGCTCGCGGACGGCGAGCCGCCCGTGGTAGTTGCACTTCGGGCAGATCGCGTTGTTCGCCTTCCAGACGGACTTCTCGAAGTGGCTCTTGCACTTCGGGCAGATCGCCCACAGCGCCTTCGCCGGCGGAATCGCCGGCTTCTCGGCTTTCGGTTCAAACCAACCCATTTGTTCCTCCCTGATTCTCCAATTCGATCATTCGATTATTCGATCATTCGACAATCCGATTATTCGACAATTCGATCATTTCTCAGAACGGCATGTAGACGATGCCGTAGATCGAGGCCGGCTGGCCGTTCAGCGCGCGCAACCCGTGCTTGACGACGGCGTTGTAGTAGGCCGTGTCGCCCGGCTTCAGGATCGTCTTGTCCGGCCCGTAGGTCAGCTCGACCTCGCCCGCGAGGCAGATGATCAGCTCCTCGCCCTCATGCGACGAGACCTCGTCGACGCCGTTCGCGGCGAACTCAATGCGGAACGGATCCAGGTGGCGGTCGGGCTTGCCGCGCGCCAGCGAATGGCTCGCGTAGCCGAGCGTGTTCACGCCCTCCTGCGCGACCTTCGCCGCCTCGATGTCCGCCGCGCGCGTGATGATCGGGTCCGGCTTGAACTGGTCGTCCATGAACGTGCCGAGCCGCTGGCCGAGCGCGCGGGAGAGCTTCGTCAGGACGCCCAGCGCGGGCAGGACCTCGTCCTTCTCGATGGAATTGACGACCTTCTCGTCGATCCCGCTCTTCTGCGCGAGATCGTAGACGCTCATGTTCAGGTGCTCGCGGTACGTGCGAATCCGGCTGCCGACAGTCGATGGCTTGCTCATGTTGCTCGTTGTTCTCCTCTTTTCCTTTAGATTATACCAAAACAGACCTATGCCCGTGTTGAAGCCATCAGGTTCACTTCCCTTCGGGCTTCACGCCGCCCCAGCGGTCCGCGTCCTTGATCGACGGATCCGTCTCGGAGAACTTGAAGTCCTTGCCCGGCAGAATCGCGTTGAGCAGGATGCCCGTCAGCGCACCGACCGCGAGGCCGGAGAGCGCGAAGTTGACGCCGCCGACCGCGAACTTCACCGCGCCCGCCTTCGAGAACGAGATGCCGAGCGTCAGGACGAGGATGATCGCCGCGATGAGCATGTTGCGCGACTTGCCGAGGTCGACCTGCGACTCGACGAGGTTGCGGACGCCGACCGCCGAGATCATCCCGTAGAGGACGAACGACACGCCGCCAATCGTCGCGCCGGGGATCGTGCCGATGAACGCCGAGAACTTCGGGCAGAACGAGACGAGGATCGCGAGGACGGCCGCGATGCGGATCACGCGCGGATCGTACACCTTCGAGAGAGAGAGGACGCCCGTGTTCTCGCCGTAGGTCGTGTTCGCCGGCGCGCCGAAGAGCGAGGCAAGACACGTCGCGAGGCCGTCGCCGAGCATCGTGCGGTGCAGGCCCGGCTCCTTGAAGTAGTTGCGGTGCACGGTCGAGCTGATCGCCGAGATGTCGCCGACGTGTTCCATGATCGTCGCGAACGCGAGCGGCACGATGATCGCGAGCGACGTCACGACGAGCCCCATGTCCGGCTGCGCGAGGACCGGGAACACCGTGTTGTCCCAGTGGACGGGCAGGCCGACCCACGCGGCGTTCGCGACGTTCGCGTAGTCGATGGCCGGCGTCCAGCCGGCCTTGCCCATCAGGTAGGCGGCCGCATACGAGAAGATGACGCCCATCAGGATCGGGATGATCCTGAACATGCCGCGCCCCCAGATCGAGAACGCGATCACCGTCGCGATCGCGACGAGCGCGATCGGCCACGACGACTCGCAGCTGTTGACCGCGACCGGCGAGAGGACGAGGCCGATGCCGATGATGATCGGGCCCGTCACGACCGGCGGGAAGTACTTCATCACCGTCTTCACGCCGCACGCCTTCACGAAGCCCGCGACGATGAAGTAGATGACGGACGACGCGGCGACGCCGATGCAGGCGTACTGGAGCGCGACCGGCTTCGTCAGCGTCTCGTAGCCCGCCGTGCCCGCGAGGCCCGTGAGCGCGAAGTAGCCCGCGAGGTACGCGAACGACGAGCCGAGGAACGCCGGCACCATCCGCTTCGTGAGGAAGTGGAAGAGGAGCGTGCCGAGGCCCGCCCAGAGGAGCGTCGCGGACGGCGAGAGCCCCGTCAGGATCGGCACGAGGATTGTCGCGCCGAACATCGCGAACATGTGCTGGACGCCGAGGACGCCCATCTTCGGAAGCCCCAGCGTACGCGCGTCATAGACGCCGTCGAGGGCGGGTTTCTTGTCAAGGGCAGGGATCTTGACGAGGGCAGGGCTCTTGTTTTCTGCTTGATTGGCCATAGTTCTTTCTCTCACCTTGCTTTTAGATTTCAGATTCAAAACTTTATAAATTTCAAATTTCAGATTTCTGACTTCGCATTTCAAATTTCAGATCTCAGATTTCAGACTTCAAATCTCAAATTTCAAATTTTGGATTTCAGATTTTGGATTTCAAGTTTTAGATTCCTTCGCTCGTCTCCCCTTGCAATCACTTCCCCTTGTACTTCACGAACGTGGCGACGTCGTAGTCCTTCAGCGCGTTCGCCCGCGCGGCAAAGCCCTCCAGCTCGATCGGGAAGATCATCTTCACGACGGTGCCGCCGAGGCGTTCGACGAGCTTCGCCGCCGCACGGGCCGTGCCGCCCGTCGCGAGGAGGTCGTCGACGATCACGACGCGCTGCCCCGGCTTCACGGCGTCCGCATGCATGTGCAGCTCGGCCCGGCCGTATTCGAGGTCGTAGGATTCGGAAATCGTCTCGCGCGGCAGCTTGCCCGGCTTGCGGATCGGCACGAACGCCGTGCGGAAGCGGTCGGCAAGCGCCGCGCCAAAGATGAAGCCGCGCGACTCCGGCGCGGCCACGAGGTCGAATTCACAGTCGGCGAGAATGCCCGTCGCGCGGTCGAGGACGAGCTGAAAGCCGTCCGGCGACTCGAGGATTCCCGTCACGTCGCGAAACAGGACGCCCTCTTTCGGAAAGTCCTGTATCGCCTTGACGTAGTTGTCGAGTTTCTTCATCGTCCGTAGGGAACCTTCCTGCCGGTCTTCAGATGTTGATGCGGAGCGTCGTCTCGCGGGCCGGGCCGACCGAGAGGACGCCGAGCTGGCCGCCCACGAGGTCGAGGATGCGGTTGATGTACGCCTTCGCGTTTTCGGGCAGCGCCGCGTAGTCCGTGATCTTCGACGTCTCGCACTGCCAGCCGGGCAGTTCCTCGTAGACGGGCGTGCAGTGCGACAGGACTTCGAGGTCGGCCGGGAACGTCGTGTAGACGAAGCCGTCCTCGCGCCGGTAGCCCGTGCAGATCTTGACGACCGGGAAGGCGTCCAGCACGTCGAGCTTCGTCATCGCCCAGAAGTCGACGCCGTTCACGCGCTGCGCATAGCGCGCGACGACCGCGTCGAACCAACCGCAGCGGCGCGGCCGCCCCGTCGTCGCGCCGAACTCGCCGCCGCGCTGGCGCAGAAGCTCGCCGTCCGCATCGAGAAGCTCCGTCGGGAACGGGCCCTCGCCGACACGTGTCGTGTAGAGCTTGAGGACGCCGATCACGCGGTCGATCGCGCGCGGCGAGACGCCCGAACCCGTGCAGGCCCCGCCCGCCGTCGGATTCGAGGACGTCACGAAGGGATACGTGCCGAAGTCGATGTCGAGCATCGTCGCCTGCGCACCCTCGAACAGGAGCGACTTCTTCGCCTCCAGATTCTCGTGCAGGTACTGGATCGTGTCCGTCACGTACGGCATCAGCGCCGTGACCATCGGCAGGTAGAGGCGCACCATCTCCTCCGCGTCAAGCGGCTGCGCGCCAAGGCCCACGAGCTTGCGGTTCGCCTCCGCGACCTGCTTGCGCACGAGGTCGGCGAAGTCGGGACGCAGGATGTCGCCGACGCGCATGCCGAAGCGGCCGACCTTTGCCGCATAGGCCGGGCCGATGCCGCGCCCGGTCGTGCCGATCTTCTCGCCTTCGGGGCGCGCGGCCTCCTCGGCCTTGTCGAGCGCGCGGTGCCACTGCATGACCATGTGCGCGCGCTCGGAAATATGGAAGCGGCCCTTCAGCTCGAAACCCCAGCTCTCGACCTGCTCCAGCTCGCGCATGAGGTCGAAGGGATCCATCACGACGCCGTTGCCGATCACGCAGTGCTTGCCGCCGTGGAGGATGCCGCTCGGCACGAGGTGGAGGACGTATTTCTTGTCGCCGACGACGACCGTGTGCCCGGCGTTGGAGCCGCCCTGGAAGCGAACCACGACATCGGCCTCCTCGGTGAGAAAGTCGATGACCTTGCCCTTGCCTTCATCGCCCCACTGGGCGCCAACGAGTACAGTATTCATAAGGATTCGGTATTATATCATATCAGCCGAGCTGGTTCAGGAAGCGGACGTCGTTCTCGTAGAGCCAGCGGATGTCAGGGATGCCGTACTTGATCATCGCGATGCGCTCGACGCCGAAGCCGAAGGCGTAGCCGGAGACCTTCTCCGGGTCCCAGCCGACGTGCTGGAAGACGCGCGGATCGACCATGCCCGCGCCCGCGACCTCGATCCATCCCGACTGCTTGCAGACGCTGCACCCCTTGCCCTTGCAGACGTGGCACGAGAAGTCGACCTCGACGGACGGCTCGGTGAACGGGAAGAAGTGCGGACGGAAGCGCACGGTCACGCTGTCGCCCATCATCTCCTTCGCGAAGTAGGCGAGAACGCTCTTCAGGTCGGCGAGCGAGACGGGCTTCGTCGCCGTCTCGTCGACGTAAAGTCCCTCGATCTGGTGGAAGTTCGCCGAGTGCGTCGCGTCCGTCGTGTCGCGGCGGAACGTGCGGCCGGGGCAGATGACGCGCACGGGCGGCTTGTTCGCCATCATCGTGCGGATCTGCACGGGCGAGGTCTGCGTCCGCAGCAGGCAGTCGTCGTTGAACCAGAACGTGTCCGTCCGGTCCTGCGAGGGATGGTGCGGCGGCGTGTTGAGCGCCGTGAAGTTGTTGAAGCGGTTCTCCAGCTCCGGGCCGTCGGCGACCGTGAAGCCGAGCCGCCCGAAGATCCGCGCCGTCTCCTCGATGACGCGCGAGAGCGGATGCTTCACGCCGAGGCCGAACCAGCGACCGGGGAGCGTGAGGTCGGCCGCGACGGCCTTCTCGTCCGCCCCGCCGAGATGGCCGGACGCCTGCAGCGCCGCCTCGACCTCGGCCTTCCACGCCTGGATCGCCTTGCCGAACGCGGGGCGCTCCTCCTTCGGCACGTCCTTCATCGCCTTGATGAGCGCGGGGATGGAGCCGTTGCGCCCCACGTACTTCACGCGCAGCGCCTCCACGGCCGTCGCATCGGCCGCCGCCGCGATTTCCTTCAGGCTTTCGGCTTTCGCCGTCTCCAGATCAGCAAGAGTCATGTCTTCTTTTCCTCTAAAATTAGGTGCCTATTATACCAAAAAGCCCCCGAACGCATTCAGAGCGCGGATCCGGGGAAGAACGTGCCGACCGAACGCCCCGCGAACAGCGCGGGGAAGACGGTCTTGCGGCCGTTCGCGATGTACGTGTCGATGCCCGCCTTGACCGCCGCGCGGACGGCCTTGAGCTTCGAGTCCATGCCGCCTTTCGAGAGGTTGCCCTTCTCGCCGGGACGCACGAGCGCCTTCACGTGGCGGAAGCTCGCGACCTCCGGGATGCGCCGCCCCTGCGAGTCGAGCAGCCCGTCCACGGTCGTCAGCAGCACGAGCGCGTCCGCCTTGACGAGCTTCGCGATCAGGAACGAGAGCCAGTCGTTGTCGCCGAAGGTCTGGCCCTTCAGCTCCTCGTCCGCCACGACGTCGTTCTCGTTGATGATCGGCACGATGCCGGCCGTGACAAGGCGCTCGAGCGCCTTCTTCACGTTCTGGCTGCGGCGGCGGTCCTCGAAGTCGTAGTGCGTGAGGAGGAACTGGCCGATCCGCACGCCCTCGACGCCGAAGAAGTGCTCGTACTCGCCGATGAACCGCGCCTGGCCGACCGCCGCGCACATCTGCACGTCGTTGACGTCCTTCGGGCGCGCCTTCAGCCCCAGCGCCTCGACGCCAGCGGCGACGGCGCCGGACGAGACGAAGAAGACCGCGTGCCCGTCCTTGCGCAGCTGCGAGAGCTGCGAGACGAGGCGGCGCAGGGCCGCGTGATCCGGATGGCCGCTCTTCGCGGCGATGGCGTGGGTGCCGACCTTGACGACGATTTTCATGCGACGGCGGGTTTGTAGGAGTCCTTGAGCGTGCAGGTGCGGTTGAAGACGGGCGCGCCCGGCTTCGAGTCCACCGCGTCCGCGACGAAGTAGCCCGTGCGCTCGAACTGGAAATGCTCGTTCGCCTGCGCCGCGCCGAGCGCCGGCTCGACGTAGCCCGTCACGACCTTCAGCGAATCGGGGTTGAGGTACTTCAGGAAGTTTTCGCTTCCGTCCTTCAGCGGATCCTTCTCCGTGAAGAGTCGGTCGTAGAGGCGCACCTCGGCCTTGACGCCCGTCGCGCAGTCGACCCAGTGGATCGTCCCCTTCACCTTGCGGCCGTCCGCCGCGTTGCCGCCCCACGACGCCTCGTCCCACGTGCCGTGGATCTCGACGACCTTTCCGTCCGCGTCCTTCACGCAGCCCGTACACCTGAAGAGGCACGCGCCGCGCAGGCGCACTTCCTGTCCCGGCACCATGCGGAAGAACTTCTTTTCCGGCACTTCCATGAAGTCCGCGCGGTCGATCCAGATTTCCCGGCCGAACGCGACCTGCCGCGTTCCGGTCGTCTCGTCCGTCGGGTTGTTCGGCAGTTCGACCATCCGGCTCGCCGACGCCTCCCAGTTGTCGATCACGACCTTCACGGGATCGAGGACGGCCATGCGGCGCGTCGCCGTGCGGTTCAGCTCCTCGCGCACGCACCATTCGAGAAGCGCGGGATCCGACTCGCTCTCGACCTTCGAGACGCCGATGCGGTCGCAGAACTCGCGGATCGCCCCCGGCGTGTAGCCGCGCCGGCGCATCCCGCACACCGTCGGCATGCGCGGATCGTCCCAGCCGTTGACGCGCCCGTCCTGCACCATCTGCAGCAGAAGGCGCTTCGACATCACCATGTACGTCAGGTTGAGCCGCGCGAACTCGCGCTGCTGCGTGCGGATCTTGACGCCGCCCCGCACCGGCAGGAGACCCTGCTCGTCCATGCGGTCGACGACCCAGTCGTAGAGCGGACGGTGAACCTCGAACTCCAGCGTGCACATCGAGTGCGTGACGCCCTCCAGGACGTCCTCGATCGGGTGCGCAAAGTCGTACATCGGGTAGACGCACCACTTGTTGCCGAGGTGGTAGTGCGCGACGTGGCGGATGCGGTAGAGGACCGGATCGCGGAAGTGGATGTTCGGCGAGGCCATGTCGATCTTCGCCCGGAGGCACCATTCGCCGTCGGCATACTTGCCGTCGCGCATCTCGTGGAAGATCCGGAGGTTCCGCTCCGGGTCGGTGTCGCGCGAGGGCGAGGGCGTGCCCGGACGCTCCGGGACGCCGCGGTACGCCTTCCACTCCTCCTGCGTGAGGCTGCAGCAGTAGGCCTGGCCGCGCCGGATCAGCTCCTCGGCAATCGCGAACATCGTGTCGAACATGTTCGAGGCGTTGTAGAAGCCGGGCTCGCCCGCGTCGCCGGGTCCGCTCCACCGGTAGCCGAGCCAGTTGATGTCGCGCTTGATGTTCTCGGCGTACTCGTCGGACTCCTTCGTCGGGTTCGTGTCGTCCAGCCGCAGGTGGCACTCGCCGCCGAAGAGCTGCGCCATGCCGAAATCGACGCACACGGCCTTCGCGTGGCCGATGTGGATGTAGCCGTTGGGTTCGGGCGGGAAGCGCGTGACGACCTTGCCGCCGGTCTTGCCGTCGGCGACGTCCTTTTCGATCCACTGCCTGAGGAAATGACGAGAGGTGTCTGATTCGTTCATGATGGACGGATATTATATCAAAAAAGCCGCCGCCCGCCCGTGCCACCGGGACATCACCGCTTCGGCCAGCGCGTCGTGACGAAGCCGCCGCCCGACGTGCCGGCGACGAGGCGTTCGGGATCGAACGGGTCGAACGCGACGCACGTGAGCCGCCGGACGTACAGCCCGTCGTTCGCCGCCGTCCATGTCCGCCCGTCGTCCGCGCTCACCCACACGCCGTGTCCGCCGGCGAAGTCGTGGTAGGGGTTGTCCATCGTCGTGAGGACGAGGCGCGTCGGGTCGGTCGGGTCGGCCGCGACGGCACACGCGAGCGCGTCGTCGTGGAGGCGCGTCCAGCCGCCCGTCGCCGGGTCGTGCCGCCAGAGGCCGCGCCGCGCCGGGTCGCCGACGCGCCCGCGACAGGCGAGAAGCCGCCCGCGCGCGTCGCAGAAGATCCGGCCCTCGCTCTCGCCGTCGAAGTCGAGCGGACGGAACGTCTTCCAGTCGTCCTCCGTCACGAAGACGCCCTGCCTGTTGCGCACGTAGAAGCGCGTCGGCTTCGTCGGGTCGACGACGAACGCCCCCGCCTGCGCGACCGTCGCGTCGCGCGCCCACGTCTCGCCGCCGTCCGCCGTGCGGTAGAGCGCGTCCCCGAAGACGACGAACGCGCGGGTGCCGTCGTCCGGGTCGACCCAGACGTCGCCGTAGGCGCCGTCGCCGAACGCGGGCAGTCCGCACGCCGCGCCATGCCAGGCGCGCCACGTCGCGCCGCCGTCGCGGCTCACGAGGACGCCGCAGTTCGCGCCGCGCTGGCCGGACGTGAGGTAGATCGTGCCGTCCTTCGCGAACGCCGCGCCCACCCCGCCGCACCACGGCGCGACGCCGCCGTGCGCGTAGTGCCAGCTCTTCAGGCCGTCGTCCGAGATCCAGCCGCGCGCGGCGTCCATCGCCTGCACGACGGACTGCCCCTTGCGGTAGGGGTTGAAGGTGATGCGCTGCGAGCACCAGCCGTTCCAGCCGCGTCCGCGCCAGTGGTCGGGCTTCGCGGGATCGGGACGCACCGCCGTCATGTCCGCCCACGTGCGTCCGCCGTCCGTCGTCTTCAGCACGTATTCGGAGTTGTAGGCGTAGGCGACGTCCGGCTCCGTCGGCGAGGCGGCGATGCGGCAGCTCGGCCCGGCATAGCACGCCGTCTCCAGCGTCCAGCGCGCGCACCCGCGCCGCCACGACGCGCCGCCGTCGTCGCTCACCCAGATGGACGCCGCGCGCCAGCCGAGGTCGCTTACGTACAGGCGGTTCGGGTTGCTCTGCGAGACCTCAATCTCGCCAAAGTTCGTGACGATTCGCGGATGCGCGTCGGCGATCTTGTCGATGCCCGCGTCGCTCGGCCGGAACGTCCGCCCACGATCGTCACTGCGCCAGATTGCGCCCGGCGTGCGCTTCCCGTCCGCCCCCGGCTCGCCCGGCGCGACGACGCCCCAGACGACGTTCGGATCCGTCGGATGCGTCGTCACGCCCGCGAGCGCGCCGGGCAGCCCCGCGACCTTGCGCCGCCGCCACGTGAGGCCGCCGTCCACGGACGAGAACCAGCCGACACCGTCCGCGAAGACGTGCGCCCACGGCGTCTTCTCCGCGCCCCACCACGCCTTGACGAGGTTTGCGCCCTTCACGTCGTTCGTCGTGAAGCCGTCCGCCGTGATCGTGCCGAGCCGCCGCCAGGCGTCGCCGCCGTTCTCGCTGAGCCAGACCGCGCCCATCGTCGCGCACGTGCCCCAGCGGCGCGACGAGCCGCCGAAGGCGAGGAGGCGCGCCGGACGCGCCGGATCGACCAGCACCTTCTCGACCATCGCCGTGTACTTCCACGGACACGGCGCGGGCAGGCCGTTACGCCGCCCCTGCCACGTGAGCCCGCCGTCGCGGCTCACGAACGGGCCCATGCACGAGCCGATCCACAGCTCGTCCGCCCGCGTCGGATGGAAGGTCGGCGTCGCCATCTCGTAGGACGGCAGCCCCATGCCGGGACGCCAGCTCTCGCCGCCGTCGAACGAGGCGGCCGTGCCCAGCATGTCGCCGCCGGAGACGACGTGCTGCGGATTGTGCGGCGAGACGGCGACCGAGACGATGGCGCCGCCGCACCCCGGCTCGTACAGCGGCTCCCAGCGGAGCGCCGCCGACGCGGACAAACAGACGACGGTCGCCACGGCGGCGGCCAGACAGGCGAATGACTTTTTCATGGCGCGGTTATTATACCACGAATTCCGAACGCCAGACTGCCTAGGGGCCTGTCCCCACAAATTATCGGGGGCCTGTCCCAAATTATCGGGGGCCTGTCCCCACAAAACTAGGGGCCTGTCCCCACGAAAATCACTTCAACTGCACTTCGACGACCGGGAGGGGGACGTCCGGGCGTTCGAGCGGCAGTTCGAGGAAACCCGTGTCGTCCTCCGGATTCGCGCCCATGTGCTCGTGCTTCTGCCACGCGGGGATGTAGCCGACCGTGAGCTCCCGTCCGTCGTGGAGGAACTGGGCGAACGCGACCCGCTCCGTGAACGTGAGCGGCAGCCGGTTCAGCGGGTAGTCCAGCAGGTGGATGTAGAGGCGGTTCGTCCGCTCGTTGTAGGTGAGCAGCGTGCCGGGCGGCGCGACGAAGCCGTCCGGCGCCTGCGTGCAGCCGTAGATCGCGCGGGCGTGGACGCCCATCCACTCGGCGAAGCCGTCCAGCCGTTCGCACGCCTTCTTCGGGAACTGTCCACGCGCCGTCGGCCCGACGTTCAGGAGCAGGTTGCCGCCGTGCGCCACGGTGTCGATCAGCAGCTCCAGCAGCTGCGGCACGTCCGCCCAACGCGCAGCGGGCCGACAGTCGTAGCCCCAGCCCGCGCCCAGCGTCTGGCAGGTCTCCCACGGGACGCGCACGCCGTTGACCTTCGGCCACGAGCGAACCTTCATGCATTCCGGCGTCACGAAGTCCCCACCGTCCGCATAGTCGGTCAGGCCCAGACGGTTGTCGATGATGAGCCACGGCTGGCAGGAACGCGCCATCTTCAGGAGGCCGACCGCATCCCAGTCCTCCGCCGTCTTCCCGAACTTGCCCGTTGGCGTGAAGTCGAACCACATGATGTCGACGCGGCCGTACTGCGTCAGCAGCTCCCGCACCTGCGCAAACATGAAGGCGCGGTAGCGGTTCATGTCGCGGCCTTCGTTGAGCTTCGCGTAGCTTTCGTCCGTGAACCCGCCCTTCGGGGCCAGCGGATGGTTGTAGTCCAGCGTGTAGTCCGGGTGATGCCAGTCCATGACCGAGAAGTAGAAGCCGACGCGCAGCCCCTCGGCGCGAAAGGCCTCCGCGAACTCCTTCACGAGGTCGCGCCTGAACGCGGTGTTGGTGATCTTGTAGTCGGAGGCCTTCGTGTCCCACAGCGCGAAGCCGTCGTGGTGCTTCGTCGTCAGGACGGCGTACTTCATGCCGGCGGCCTTGGCCCGCCGCGCCCAGTCCTTCGCGTCGAAGAGGTCGGGGTTGAATCGGTCCAGGTACTTGCGGTTGTAGACGTCTTCCGGGATCTTCTCACTCGTCTTCACCCACTCGCCGCGCGCTGGGATCGCGTAGAGGCCGAAGTGGACGAAGAGCCCGAACCGGTCATGCGTCCACCATGACAGGCGTTCGGCCTTCTGTTCGGGCGTCTCCGAAAAGATTCGCTTCAGCGGCCTTACCGCCCCAACTTGCGCCGAGGTAGGCTTGGTTTGCGCAACCGCCTCGGCTTGCGCCGAGGCGCACTGGACAAGCGACAGCAGACAGAGGACAGACAATTTCGTTTTCATTGCAGTTTTCTCCATTTTCGTTTCAGGTTTCAGTTTTAGGTTTCAGTTCTTTCGGTTTCGACTTTCTCGTTTCGACTTTTCATCTTCACTTGTATTTCTGAAGGCTTGACTGACATCCGAAGACGCCCTGCCGCAACGCCGGCCCCACGGCGTAGAGCGGAATATCTAGAAGTCCGCCTTCTTCGCGTCCGTCTGCCAACGAAGTCCGCACCGCGCACGGCGGCGCATATTTCGCCCGATAGACCCCAAGCGATTTCGCCTGAAGGTTGCGCTCGGCCTTGACTTCGATGGGGACGATTCGGTCATCGACCTCGACGACGAAATCCACCTCCGCTGTCGAGTCGCTCGGCGCCCACGTGTACGGCACCGTTTCCGCAACGGCCCGCAGCTCCTGTTGCACATACTGCTCGGTCAGTGCGCCCTTGAACTCCGTAAACGCCCTGTTCCCGTCAAGCACAGCCGTCGGCGCCAAGTGCGACTGCGCCGCGAGAAGCCCGACGTCGAGGCCAAAGAGCTTGAACATGTGGTTGCGATACGACTGCAGCGGCAACGCCGGCTTCGTGACGTTCCAGACACGATACGCGAGCCCCGCCGCCTCCAGCCACTCGAATGGATCGCGCAAGTCCCGCGCACGCGCCCTGTCGCCATCGACCACGACATCCGCCGAGACGAAACGCCTGTCTTCCTTGGCGAGCTGTCGCGGCAACGAATCCCAGATCGCCTTCAGGCGCGGCACGTCCCGCTTCGGCGCATGCTTCGCAAAATCCCGTGCATAGTCGGACAGGATGTCCAGCTGCACGCTTCGTGACGCCGCCAGCGAGAGCGACGAGGCATAGGCCTCGACGGCGGCCGGCATGCCGCCGACCAGAAAATACGTCTTGAGCAAGTCTCGTAGCCGCTCGGAAAACGCCGCCATCAGCTTCGCATCGCCAGATGCCGCGACCTCTCCGAGGTTCGGTTCGCCGACGGCCGTGAGGAATTCGCCAAAGGACATGGGATAGAGCGTCATCGAATTCGTCTTGCCGACAGGATACCCCGTACCCTCCAGCAGTGTCAGCCCGACCAGCGAACCGGCCGCCGCCACAGGATAGGCACTGCACTCCTCCTGCCAATACTTGAGTCCCGTCAGCGCGGCACCGCACAGCTGAATCTCGTCAAGGACAACCAACGTGTCGCCTGGCGTAATCGTCACACCACACGCCGCCTGTAGCCCTGTCAGGATGCGCCGAAAGTCAAACGCCCCCGCGAAAAGCGCACCCAGTTCCGGATGCCGCTCGAAATTCACGTAGGCCGTCCGCGCATAGCGCGTCTTGCCGAACTCCTTCAGGAGCCACGTCTTGCCAACTTGTCGCGCACCGCTGAGAACAAGAGGTTTCCGCAGAGGACTATTGGCCCATTTTTCGAGATTTTCGATAAGAAACCGTTTCATGGGTCGTTAGTCTACCACATCAGACTGGCTAAAGTCAATAGGAGTCTCGTCGATAATTTGGCTTTTATTATGAGCACTTTTACGTTTGATTTGGCTTTTTACACGACTTGTTGGCCACAAAACAACCTTTTGACCTTTTCACTTGCCTTCGTTAAGGGCTTCTATGAGGCGGGCATCGCGGTATTCGGAGTCGGCATCAGGGAAGAAAGCGTCATAAACGAGACGAATGCCTTTTCGCCGCGCCGCATTCAGATAGGGCCGCGCCCATGCGGGATTCGTCGCGAGCGGTTCCGTGAGCGACATCTCCTTGTCGTTTTCGGGGCTGAACCCCGGCAGCGCGAGCAGCCACAGCGCGTCCGTCCGACGCGCCGCCTGACGACGAACCTCGATCTCGTCTAAAGGATTCTGCCCCGCGTCCAGCGGTGTCTTCGTCAGCGCCAAAGCAGACGCCAGCGTAAACGTGCTGCGCACATCGATCGCATTCGCCCAGCGATCCATCGCCTCGAAATCCGTCGCGACGTGATAGCGTGCCATGCGCAGATGAACCTCGCTACCCGCGTCACGGATCTTTCGGACGAATGCCGCCGCGTCCTTCTCATAGGCCGCACGCACGTCCTCCGTCATGTACCGACGACGTGTTGTGATCGACGTGATGAAGCGCAATGACGGCATCCTTCACGCCGTAGATCTTCATCTTGCGCGTGATCTCGTCCATCATCTCATCCGTTCGCGCGTTCTCGACCGGATCCTCGCGCGTGAGGCGCAAGCCGGCGAACCGGTCGAGCAGATCCGTGAAGTCGACCATCACCTGAACCTTTCGGACGGATAGCCAACGCGCCTCCTCCTTCGCGGCGAAGTCAGACCGTTCCAGCATATAGCGCGCATCAACCTTGACGCCATCGAAGTGGCGGAAGAATGTCGGGCGCGCCAGCAGCTGTTCGCGAAGGGACTTCGGTCCATAGAGCGACAACGTGCGGTTTTTCGGCTCCGGCGGTGGCGTTTCGCGCGCAATCTCCCGCACGTCTCGGTCGTCCGTCTCGACACGAAAGATCCGCGCCGATCCGCCGGCGATCGTCCGCGTCGAGTCCTCGCCCAAGTCGATCTCGTTCTGCCGCGGCGTCAGCTTGAGCGGCAAGTAGCCGACGGTCTTCGGATCCATCTTCCAAGTCGGAATCTCCTCGATCCGACGAATTTTTCCTCCCCTATAGGACAGTTCAAGCGGCAGTTCCGACCAGCCGTTGTTCAAGACGCCAACCGTCCACTGTTCCGTCCCCCGCCGACAGGCGATGATCGACAGCGCATTCGTCTCGCCCGGCTTCGACGCGCGGAAGAGCTGGACTTCCTCGAAAGCCTTTTCAAGCGTCTGCCGCGCCGCCGCCGTCAGCGAGAGGCGGACGGAGGCCATTCGATTGCCCTCGTTCCCCCAGCGCGGACGACGCCTGTCGTAGACGTCCGGCTTGAAGTCCGGGCTTTCCTCGACACCCCACGGCACGCCCGGAATGACCGTCACGCGTCCCTGGACGTTCGCAGGCAAGACGGCACGGTTGCCCGTCGTGAGGACGAGGTGTCCACCGCCCGCCAGATACTGACGCAACGTGTCGCGCAACTCCTCGGTCGGCTTGATCTGCCCCGCCAGAACCAGGACTGAATAGCGCCGCAGCAGCCAAGCCGGCGCATCCGAAAGGACGGCATCCGCAATGTCGCCGTAGGGCGTTCCGACGATGTAGCCGCGTTCGTCGCCAAAATAGTGTCCGGCCTCGAAACCGGGATAGAGGACATCGAAAACGCCCAGAGTCAGGTAGTCTCCCGCCTCATACGGCACCGCGCCCCATGTGCAGAAATCCCACGTTTCGCTGTACTCGCTACGCACAAGCCGGGGAACGTTCCAGCCCGCGAAGACGTCCGTCATCACCGCAACGGGCGTGTAAAGGACTCCCGGCTTGCCGAAACGATCCTGCACGGCACGGACATCCTTGATGATCTGACCTGAGCCGAACAGACCTCCGTCCGCGTCAGTCTGGATGGTCTCCATCTGTCCAAAGATGCAGTTGTAGAGCCAGAGCTCGTAGGCCAGGCGCTTCATGAGCGAATAGCTCGTGCCCATGTCTTCCCGTCCGAGCACGGGGTCAAGCGTCTCCGTGCGGGCGCGCTTGTTGTTCTTCCAGCCCCACCCCTCATAGACGGAGATGTCACCGTACCACGGCACGCCGTACTGCTTGCCCGCGCCACGGATGAAGGCGTGCGTGACCTGCGTATTGGGATGCGCCTGGCTCGTCTCCATCCCCAGGCACGTGTAGACACCTTCCCGCAGCAGATGCGGCACAAGCGTCGAGGCTGAGAAGAGCGTCAGGCGGTCGCCCATCCAGCCGCTCAGACGATCGAAGAACCGATTGAAGTCCACGTAGCACGCGAACCGGTCACGTCCACCCTGCGGCCACTTTCCGACGCAGAAGGACTGTAGGTAGCGGATGTCCTGCTCACCGTCTTCCATGCCGAACCAGCGGTCGCCCAGCTCGCGTTCGAGGTAGCGGTACTGTTCGGCCGTCGGATGGAGCTGCCGCCCCCACGCCGGAACCTGCCACCAAGGCCCGAAGAGAACGAGATTGCGTTCCTTGACTTGCTGGACGAGATTCGTGAAGTCCTGCTCACGACCGGGCGTGAACAGCGAGTGAATCGCCGGATGGATGATCCGCCCGATGTCCAAGTCTTTTGTCATGCGCGCAATGTGTGCCCAGGACGAGGTCGAGAGCGCGCCATGAAAAGCGACGAAATCATGCCGCCCATTGAACACCGCCTTGTCAACGGGCTTCGCGTGGACACGCGCCCAGCCGGGGTTTGCACGCGGCGCCAGCGGCCACGGATAGACCGCGTATTCGCCCTGCGCGCAATAGACGGCGATTGTCGACAAGATTGCGCACAACAGCGTTCGCTTGGCGTGTGTTCGTGATTCGTGGCCGAGTTTTCTTCTTGTTGTCATAATCGAACTCTTGGTTATCGGTTGAATTTCACCAGGTCTTTACAATCTCACACGGAGGAATGGAGATACGGAGTCGTGGTCTGCGTCATTTCGATTGAACGCTCGCGAGGTAGTCCAGCAGCGACTGGCGCAGGGCGCGGGCCTCGGGCAGGTGCGCGCAGGCGTCGAGGTCGAGCGCCGAGACGACGAGGCGCCCCGCGCCGCGCCGCCTCTCCCAGATCACGCCGAGCCGGTGGTTGCGCGTCACGTTGTCGATGCCCTGCACGATGATTTCCGCGTCGGGGTCGCCGTCCAGCACGACGTTCGCGCCGTGGAACAGCAGCTCCCGCCACTGGTAGTCCGAGTGAAACGACGTCGGGAAGCCCGCGAGCGCGGGGTGCGCCGCGTCGACGAGGAGGCCCAGCGTGCCCGGCGCGACGGGCTTCCCGTTCGACTCGCACACGTGCCGGAACATCTGCCAGTTCCAGAAGTCGCTCGCGAACGTCCCCGCGACCGCGTTCGTCGGCGCGTTCTCCTTCGAGAGGAGGCAGAGAACCCGCTTCCCCGCCGCGAGCAGCCGCTCGCCCTCGTCCAGCGACTTCACGACCGCGACGCCCGCCGGCACGGCCGCCCCGGCCTTCGGGTAGGCCCAGAGCGGATAGGCGTTCCGCTCGGCGCGTCCCGTGAGCGCCAGCTCCAGCGCGTAGCGCACCGGACGTTCGCTATTCGGCAAAACAATTCGGATTTCGCCGACTTTCGCCACGTTTCCGACCGCCACCTTCACGGGGACAGACCCCGACGCGACCGTGACGCCCGCGGGGACAGGCCCCGCCAAATTGGGGACAGGCCCCCGCCCGTCCCGTGCGGACGGCGCGAGCCGTCCGTCTTCGGGGCCTGTCCCCGCCGCGACGAGCCGCCAGCCGAGCGTCGCGTCCAGGACATCTTCCGCCCCGTAGTGCGCGACCTGCAGCTCCGCCGCGAACGCCGCCCCGGCCTCGTGGGTGTGGGACGGGAAGCGGGCGAGCGGGACGGTCGGCGCGCAGAACCCGCGCCACGCCTCCGGCGCGACCAGCCCCTTCGGCTCCATGAACGCGTCGAGGATGCCGACGAGCGCCGTGCCCTGCCCGGGGAAGTCCTGGATGTCGAGGAGCTGGAAGCCGCCGAAGCCGGGCGTGCGCAGCGCCTCCTCGACGTCCTCGCGGTAGTTGAGGACGGCGAGCGCGCCCGACGCGCGGAAGAAGGCGTCCGCCCTGTCGGCCATGCCCGCCTTCCGCAGGCGCTCGCGGAAGATCTCCAGGTTCACGGGCTTCAGCGGCCCCGTCCACTTCGCGATCTTGGCGTAGTTCGGGTAGACCTGGTACTGGCCGACCTCGTGCCCGACGAGCGGCACGGCGGAATGCCCGACCGCAGCGGAGAAGTCGCGCGTCGTGCCGCCGCCCGGCG
Source organism: uncultured Kiritimatiellota bacterium (assembly GCA_934635385.1). GTDB lineage: Bacteria > Verrucomicrobiota > Kiritimatiellia > RFP12 > UBA1067 > UBA1067. Next base: position 38,519 of record CAKTZI010000035.1, read on the forward strand.
CCTGCACCCCGCCGAGGGGCAGGTCGGCGTTCGCGTACGAGCCGCGCACGTTCCCCTCCGCGCCCGGCGCGCTGCGGAACGTCGCCCAGAAGTCGTCGCCGGGACACGCCTTCGGCACGAAGAAGTCCGCGTTCGTCCCCTGCGCGTAGAGCGGGCGCGGGTCGTATGCGCGCAGCGCCTCCACGACGGCGCGGCGTCCCTCGCGCCCCTTCAGCGGCTCGTTGGCGAGCGAGAACATCACGAACGAGGGATGGTTGCCGTAGGCGTCGAGGATGCGCTTCGACTCGGCGAGGCAGTAGTCCCGCAGCTCCGGCCTCGACCAGTCCCCGCCGAAGCACGCGAACTCGGGCTGGAGGTAGAAGCCGAGCTCGTCCGCCGCCTCGAACGCGGCCTCGGGCGGACACCACGAGTGGAAGCGCACGTGGTTGAGGCCGTAGTCCTTCAGCGTGCGGAAGTACTTCCGCCACGTTCCGACGTCCATCGGCGCGGCGCCCGTGAGCGGCCACACGCACGCGTCGTGCCGCCCGCGCAGGAACGTCGGGCGCCCGTTGACCGCGAACCGCGTGCCCTGCGCGCGGAACGACCGCAGGCCGACCCGCATCCTGCGGGAGAGGTCCCCGACGCGCACCTCGATCTCGTGCAGGACGGGCGTGAACTCGCTCCAGGGCGCGGCGTCTTTCGCGAGGGCGACCGTCTGGAGGTTCGTCGTCACGCCCGTCGGCGAGATGACCTCGGCCTCCACGCCGACCGTCCGCGTCGCCGGGTCAGGGAAGAGGCGGATCCGGCCGAAGCGCGTCGGCCCCTCGGCGCGCATCTCGATGCGCCCCATCACGCCGTTCCAGTTCGTCTGCGTGTCGTCCGAGACCTGGTGGCCCGACACGGGAAGTTCGTCGAGGCGGTTGTCGATTTCGAGGCGCAGCGCGTGGCGCCCCGGCCGCACGTCCGGCGGCAGCTCGAACACGGCGGGCGTCGCGAGCGTGTCGCGGCGGCCGAGGTCAGCGCCGTCCCAGAAGGCCCGGACGGCCTTGGTGCGCTCCAGGAAGAGCGAGACGCGCCTCCCCGCCCACGACGCGGGGATCTCGACGTCGCGCGCGTACCGCGCCACGCCGACGAACGGGAAGCGCCGCGCCGGGTGCATCGTGAGCGCGCCCGCCATCTCCGCGCCGAGGAGCTGAGGGTGGATGCGCTCGACGACCGCGCCGCCGAGGCGCCCGTCGCCCTTCTTCGCGAGGTCGGTCGTCGTCGGCAGGCGGATCGTGTCCGTGAGCGCGTTCGTCTCGCCGAGCGCGAACCGCCACTCCCCCGCGAGGGAGAGGATCTCCGTTTCCGCCGTTCCGCATACCGCCATCAGGGCAAATGCCGAAACTGTCACAAGCCGCGTCATGCGTACGTCCTCTTAGCGGATGATGTAGGCCATGCCAGGTGGCACGAGGCGAATTCCTGATTCCGAAAGATCACAACGGGAGGTTCGGTCGCGTCCGGCTGTTGTCTTGACTGTCAGATCCGTCTGTTCCGGCACGGCCTTCACTGTCGCGGCGCGGCTGTCGACGAAGTTAAAAGCCCCTCGCCATGCGTGTGGATAGACATACGAGAACGGCATCTGATAGGCCAATTTGCCGCCGTTCACCGTGAGTGTCGCGGGGTTGGCACTGTCAAAGGTTAGATCGCCCAAAACCGTCGTCACGTTGTCGCCTTCACCCTCAGCCGGCCCGACGGACGCCGAACCAGAGATCGTCACACCGTCCAAGAGGACGCCCGTCTCGACATCGCTGAAAATCGGCGACAGCGAGAGCCGAGACCCCTCCCCCATCTTCAGGTCTGTCAGACTCAGTGTCGCCGAACCGTCGGCTGAACCCGCCGTGAGCGAGAGCGTCGCATTCTTGCGCAGTTCAATGCGGCGGTCAATGACGGACGGCGACGACATCACCTTGAAGGAGATGTTCGATGCGGTTACGACGCCATAGTTTCCGCTCAAAGCCCCCGCCGCGAGACTCGGATAAAGCGTCGTCGCGGAATATTTCGCGTCAGCCAGAATCGGATACGTGCGCGTCGAGACGATGCTGGCCGTGGCGTTCGTCGCGAACGTCGCCGTGAACGTGCCGCGCCCGTCGTAGGACAGGCGATAGGGCAGGCGCGTGTTGCCCCGAAAGTTCCAACCGCCAAGTCCCTCCGTCCATGAAGGCGCGCCGACGACGTCCGTCAGCCAACTGGACGCATACGAATATCCCGAAAAGAAAAATCCGAAGGGGACGACGTTGGCGGGCAGAATGTAGCGAACCGAATTCGCCCCGGTGTTCGCGGCAAAAGCCATGTCCGGCCCGGCGGCGTGCGCAGCCATCGCAATGTTCGCCTGCGAATTGTTCCAGTTGAACGTTCCCGTCACCCAAAGGTCGCACGAGAACTCGAACGGACAATAGGCCGGCACGCCGACCCTTCCGACGATCACGCCGCGTTCGCCCGCACTTCCCCGCGTCGCGCTGTTGAGAAGCTGCACGGCATTCACGCCAGGCGCGGAAACGGCACCGCCGAAAAACGCCCACGTCTCGTCCGACACCGGCTGGAGCGCCGCCTTTTCCGTGAGCGTCACGGGCAGGTTGTCTGTCGGCAGCGCATAGGAGAAGTCCTCGCTCACCACGAGCGTGCCCGTGAAGTCGTCTGAGATTTTCGTCTGGTTCGCTTCCGTCACGACGAGTTCGCCACGTCCGCTGATTATGTAAGGAACGGTCGTCGTCTCGCTTTCGCCGTCCAGATGGGACGTTGCGCCCAGCCGAACCGTTCCCTTGAAGCCACGAAGAGCCGATGCCGAAAGCGGCGCGTCGCCGTCCGTATGCGACCAGTCCGACGCGAGGTAGAGGTAGGCGTCTTCCGTCTCGCTCGCGAACGTGCCCTCGACCTGTAAATCCCGCGCATTCGCCACGGCGAAAGCCTGTCCGTCAGCCACGGTCAGCGTCGCGCCAGACTCGACGGTCAGCGCGTTGCAGCACACGCCGCTCCAGAGGGCGTCTGGCACGAGCCGGTCGTGCCCGCCTTCCACAAGCGATGTACACGAATAGACGGGATAGGAGGCCTTGTTCATCCACGGGTCGAAGACGCCGAGAACGAGAAAGTCCAGCGCATTCCATCCGCGCGCGCCCGTCGTCTTCATCGGCTCAAAGGTCGAAACGCTCTGTTCGGCGAAGACGCCCGGCGAGACAACCCCATTGCAGAACATCGCGTATCCCAGCTTGTACCGGTCATCGCCGCTCGGCCCGTCGATGCGGTTTTCGCGCTCCGCCGACACTTCGTTGAGTGCAATGCCACGCATCATGTAGACGACGTTTCCCATGCACGACTCGTTCCACTTGTAGTATTTGGAAGCGTCGCAATATGGCGTCGGAATGCCCTCTCGACCGCTGACGGCGCACGCATCCGCCGCCGGGACATGGCGGACGGTCTTGACGGGGAACCCGTCTGTCTCCGTGTCGTAGTAGACGGACGGAGCGTCCCACGCCGAAAGATACTGCTCCCAATTGGCGCTTGAATAAAAGAGCCTGTATTGGTCAGTTTCCCATTTGATGTCCGGCGACATGCGCCCGACGCGGTAGACCATCCCGTGGCAGGTGGCGCGCGGCGAATTGACGACCTGTGCCGTGGCGCCGCTTTTGACGACGATCTCGCCGAACGCACCGGGCGCCTCCGTTTCGCCGTTGCCGGACAGCCGAGCGGTTCCCGCCGCGACCGTCAAGCGGTGTTGGCGGGCGAGCAAAATGAGACAGTCCGGGCGGGCAAAATGAGACAGGCGAAAGGCGGCGAAACCCCTGCGG
>CAKTZI010000036.1 GCA_934635385.1 uncultured Kiritimatiellota bacterium
CACCTGCTGCGGCAACTGCCGGCATTCGGACGCGGACGAGGACAGGGGACCCGACGAGCCGTCCGAAGAGGAGGAAGTGCCGCAGCCCGGCGACTACGAGGCCGCCGTCACGAACTGGCCGCACCTCTCCGGCGTCCTGAAGATCCGCGAGCCGCTTCTCTACACGCCGCCGATCCGGCTGGAGGTGCCGGACGGCGCCGCGCCGCGCTGCTGTCCGTGTCCCGGACACGCGACGAACTGGGTCGCCGTCGTCTACCAGTCCGACCGCCTGAAGGTCGTCGACGCCAACGGACTCGACTTCAGTCGCGCGACCGAGACGGTGGACGTGCGCCTTGCGGGGGCGCGTCCGAGCCGGGCCGTCGGCGACGCCTTCGTCTCGCTCGCGACGAACGGAACGGTGTGCCTCGACGGCGCGTACACCGTCCTCGGCGTCGGCGTCCGCCGCGAGGGCGTCGACCTCGCCGCGCTCGATGCCCTGAACGACGGCTTCGGCCTTCCCATCCCCGTCGCGACGAACGCCGCCGAGGCCGCCGAGCTGGATCTCGTGACGGCCGTGGGGCTCGACGGCGGGAACGTCCGCGTCGGCTTCGAGGAGGCGTCCGCGCCGTTCGCGCTCTGGGTGTGGAGCCCGTCCTCAGACGCCTACCGTCCGCTTGCGTCCTCGGACGGCGGGCCGCTGGACGTCTCGCTCTCCGCATGGCGGCGGCTCGTCGGCGACGCGACGGACGCCGAGACCTCGCGGACGCGGGTGGCCGTCACGGCGTCCGCCCCCGGCGCGGCGACGCTCGTCTTCCGCTACTGGGGCGTCTTCGGCGGCCGATTCGTCGAGGACGTCGCCCGCCAGCGGCTCACGGCGGTCAGTCCGCGCGTCCGCGCGGACGTCGACCACGACGGGCGGCTCGGCGCGTCGGACGACGCGGCGCGCCTCGCGGGGCGTCCGTTCCGCTTCTGGACGAACGAGGACCGCGACAAGGGCGACTTCGTGGGGCAGGCCGCCGACGCGGCGCCGAACGCCCAAGACCTGGAGGTGAACGGGAAGCTCGACCTCGTGAACCTCTTTCCCGTCGAGATCGACGTCTCGCCGTTCCGCCGGGCGTGGGGGCGGGCGGCTACCTTCCGCCTGCGCGCGGGGGCGGAGGGCCTGCGTTTCTGCGTCCTCGGCGAGGGCTTCTCGTCCGGGAACGTCCTCGGCCTCGCGTCGGCGCCCGTCTTCACGGCGGACGGCGAGCCGCTGGCGGCGGCGGCGCTGACGCCGCTCGGCTCCGGCGGCCTCGATCTCGGCGAGCTGTCCGGACGTTCGCTGTTACGGCCCATCGCCCTCGCGTTCGAGGCGGCGCGTCCGATGGACGCCTGGTCGGGGCCGGAGGTCGTCGTCTCGCTCGGCGACGCGGAGGTCTACCGTGAGCGGCTGCCCGTGTCGATCACGTCCGTGGACGGGTTCTACCGCTACGCGGACCTGCGCGGGGCGGAGGCGTGCGGGGGCTTCGCGCCGACCGCGCCCGGCGAGCCGGGAAACCTGCCGGACGGCGAGACGGACGGGCGGCACTTCGTCTTCGTGCACGGCTACAACGTGAACGCGGCGGCGTCCCGCCTCTGGGCGCGCGCGATGTTCAAGCGGCTCTGGTGGGCCGGCTCGCGGTCGCGGTTCACCGCCGTGGACTGGCGCGGGGACGAGTCGCAGCGCTACGTCCCGACGCAGGGCGACACGTCGCCGAACTACTACGTCAACGTCCGGCACGCCTTCATGACGGCCCCCGCCCTCAAGGCGCTCTGCGACGGGCTTCCGGGCGCGAAGACGCTGCTCGCCCACTCGCTCGGCAACATGCTCGTCTCCGCCGCCGCCGTTGACCACGGGCTGGCGTATTCGCGGTACTGCATGCTCAACGCCGCCGTGCCGATGGAGGCGTATTATGCGGAGGAACAGGACGACCTGATGGTCGATGGCGCATGGAAGGGCCTCGACCCGCGCTTCCGCGCCTCGCATTTCGCGAACCTCTTCGCCTCGGCGGCCAGCGACTTCCGCGCCGGGCTCTCCTGGCGGGGGCGGTTCGCAGGAATCCGCAACGCGGTCAACTTCTACTCGCCGACGGAGGACGTGCTGGCGAACCCGACGCGGGCGAAGGTCTTCGGCGTCGAGGCGGAGGACTTCGGGGGCGCGTGGTCGAAGCAGGAGCTCTTCAAGGGATGCGCGCTCTGGTACGGCGTGAACGCGGTCCTGTTCTCCGGGGCGGAGATCGAGGGCGGCTGGGGCATCAACGCGCGCTACGCCGCCAACCCGCTTGCCTACATCCCGCTCTCCGGGTTCAACGCCTCCTACTTCAGGAACTGCACGCGGGAAGACCTGATTGAAAACCCGCTCTTCACGTCGTTCAATGACGCGCGAATGTCCTCGACGAACCTGCTGGACTTCGCGGATGTGGAGCTGCGGGCGAAGATGCTCGGCGACGCCATTCCGGCGGAGTCCTTCGCGGCGGGAAGGAACGAGACAAGGGGCGTTTTAAAGAATGTCAATATGCAGGATTTCGCGTCAGGTTCTTGGCCAAGGCATGATGACGAGAACGACATGGACATCTGGCAGCATTCAGACATCAAGAATGTGGCATTCCCTTTTACGTTTAAACTTTTCATGAAAATAGTGACAAGTGCGGAGGATATCGATGAATAGGTTGATGGAAAAAGCGGTTGCCTGTGTCGCCATGTCTTTTTGGGGCATTGGGCAATCTTACGCTGATACGGCACGAATTGGTGCATATGTAATTGACGCCGTTACGAAAGAACCCCTTCAGGGCGCTACTGTACGTGGAGGGTTCGGAAACGACAACGGATGGCGTGTTTGGACAGAATCTGCACCTGTCAATGAAGATTTTCAGGCGACAGATTCATCCGGAATGTGTTGGCTGCGCGGCAAGACAAATATTGGAAGGGCGGGATGCGCAGTCAGGATGCCGCCGCCCGGATATTACAAGCCAGGACAGGGAGCCGGCCATCGGTTTAAACGTAAATCGGTGCTTGGAATCTGGCAGCCGGACAACCTTGTTGTCACGATTGCGCTTCAGAGAGTTGAACATCCCATCCCCTTGGTTGTCAAAAGAGTTGAATGGGAGAATTGTCGCAAGGGGCTTCTCGGCCTTCAGGGGTCGAACGCCGTCCTTCGACTTGACATGTTCAAGGGCGATTGGCTACCGCCATACGGATGCGGCGAGACGGCAGATTTGGAAATAACGTCGGAGTTGCAGATTACGGGAAAGGAACGTCGGTTCAGTTTCTCGTCTCGCACGGAAGCTGACGTATACTTCTACGATCTTGTCCAGACGATACGCCCGACAAGCGCGGATGACTGCATCTCCGCGTCCATGCGCGATCCAAGGCTCGGCATCAAGATCCGGCGTGGAGGTGATGACGGCAGGGGTGCGCACATCGTCCGTCGGCAAGGAGACCGCAAACAGTTCTCGATGGGCGGAGAATGGCATAGTAAACGCTTCAGCGACACAGATGAAAACCGTTGCTACACGTTCCGCATACGCTCCAAGCACGACGAGAAAGGCAACCTTGTCGAAGCCTACTACGGGAAGGTCTACGGCGACTTCAAGTTTGAGGGTGACCTTGAACGCGGCATCATTTCCGTGCGCTTCCTCTACTACCTCAACCCGACGCCGCTCGACCGCAACCTCGAATGGGACTTGATGACGAACCTCTGCCCCGATCCCGGCAACATTGGTATGCGCCGTCCGTGACTGAGGGAATGTGGCATGAAATCAACCCTTGTTTCCTTGTTCGTGTTCGCCTATGCCGCAGCGGCGCTCGCCCGCCCTCTGCCGCCGCTGCCGACGCCGGAGTTCGCCGACACGGAAGTGACGGTCTGCCATTCGCTTGACCAGAAGATGCCCAGCGTGTGCGGGCTGACGTTCGCTCTCGCATTCAGGGGAACGGCGTCCAACAACGTCGAGATCGCTTTCGGACGGGATGACGACGGCGACGGCAATCTCTCCTTCGGGGAGTCGGATGTCCGGATCGGCTGGGATTGCGGACGGTACTTCATCGAGCGCGTCCCGACGGGCGAGCGGTTCGAGGAGCAGTCCGTCGGCACGAACGGGGCGGATCGAACCCTGCTTTGGGACTGTACCCTCAAGCATCGCGTGATGCGGGGCCACTCTGTCTCGAACGAAGTCGGTCAGGCCTTCGCCGTCGTCACCGCAGATCCTCCGAACTGGCTTTACGACGCGAACTGGGACACGCTGACGGCACGCGGTCCGGACGCCATGGGCGAGCGGTTTGACGTCGAGGTCTCGACGACGGGAATAGCGGTTATCTTCCGATGAATGGGACAGGGTGTCGAACCTCTGCCCGAATCCGGACCTTGCGAATGCGCCCCAGCCGTGACCACCCACGGCTTCGCCTGATTTTGGTATAATTCGCGCTGTCCTTCGGTTCGCCGAGGGGCCTATAGGTCGGGAACTGACGCGGCGCACCGCCGCGCTCCACCCCGCGACCGCCTATTAATTGTAGCATCGACGCTACACGCTGTTCGACCAAAACCGACCAAGTTTAAAGTACGGAACGGCCTGTAAGTGAAGGTGCGCCCATATGGGCGCATTTTCTCTTCATGCATTCCGTATGGGCTCTTGGTCGGGCCTTGGTCGAATGCATGAAAAGAGAATGCGCTTCTTTTTATGCAACGGAGCGGTTTCCGGCAGCGCACATCGAGCGTGGACAAGACCGAAGTTGCCTATTTGGATGTTTGTGTGCGGCGTTCGCCCCCTCGTGAGAGGAGGCCGCGTCGGCACTTCAGCCTGGGGACTTGCCTGTGCGCTTATGCTGTCGTTTCTTTTCTGCCGACACGAAGCTGCGCTTGCCATGCCGTGCGCGGCTTCGGCGGAACGGAAAGAAGTGAACACGGAAAAGCGTTTTGGGCAGGTCTTCACGCCGCCCGAACTCGTCAGGACGATTCTGGACTTTGCCGGATACGTTGACGGAAATGATCTCATCAGGAAGCATGTCATCGACAATTCGTGTGGCGACGGCGCCTTCCTCGTTGAAGTCGTCCGCCGCTACTGTTCGGAGTACGCGCGCGGCGGCGGGGGCAAGGCGGAACTTGCGCGGCTGCTTGGCAAATACGTTCATGGAATTGAGATTGACGGCGAGGCCCATCGTGCGTGCATCCGCAATCTCGATGCGCTTGTGGCCGAACTTGGGATTCCGAAGGTGACGTGGGACGTTCGCCTTGCGGATTCGCTGTCAATGTCCGACTTCAATGGACGAATGGACTTTGTCGTGGGGAATCCGCCGTATGTTCGCGTCCACAATCTCGATGACGATTTCGCGCGCGTGAAGCGCTATCGGTTCTGCGGAGACGGCATGACCGACCTCTATCTCGTGTTTTACGAAATCGGCCTTCAGATGCTCTCGTCACGAGGGCGGCTGTGCTACATTGCGCCAAGCTCATGGATGACAAGCATGGCGGGACGAAACATGCGTGCCTATCTGCGGGAGTCTGGACGTCTGCGGGGCATTGCCGATCTCGGACACTTTCAGCCCTTCAAGGCGACGACATATACGGCAATCGTGCTTCTGGAGAATGGCCAACGCGCAGAATGCTTTTCATACGGCGTGTATGACATCTCCTGTGGCGTGCGAGAGGTCGATGTGCTGTCCTACGACGAAGCCTTTTTCGACGGTGCGCTGTTTCTCGGCGATCGCGAGACGTTGCGCTGGTTCAGGGAGATCAAGACGGCTCGCGTTCCGTCGCGCGTCGAGGTGAAGAACGGCTTCGCGACATTGGCGGATTCGGTGTTCATCGCGGACGTGTTCCCTTTCGCCGCGTTTACGATCCCGGTCGTCAAGGCCTCGACCGGGAAATGGAGAAAGGCGTTTTTCCCCTATGATGCGAACGGGCGGCCGTTGTCGAGCGCGACCGTCTTTGCCGACCGGGATGTCGCGGACTATCTCAACGCGCGGAAGGACACACTGCTCAAGGGGCGCCGTGAAGAGGCGTGTCCAGACTGGTTCCTTTACGGGCGAACGCAGGCGCTCAGGGACGTGAGTCGGCGCAAGTATGCTGTCAACACTGTCGTCCGAGATGTCGCATCCGTCAAGTTCAACGTCGCGCCGGAAGGGACAGGCGTCTATGGTGGCCTCTACATCCTGTCCGACGTGCCGGAAAGACGGCTTCGTGAAGTGCTTCTCTGCGACAGCTTCATCCGCTATGTCGCTGCGCTTGGAAAGTACAAAAGCGGAGGGTACTACACGTTCAATTCGCGCGAACTTGAGCAGTATCTCAACTTCAGCCTTCGGGACTTGACGCAAAGCCGAGGCTCTTGCGCACAACATCGTCAGATGCGTCTTTCGTTTGACGATGGACAAGAGGAGACGAAATGATGACGAACGCGGATTTTCTCAGTGCCGTCAGACAGTCCTTTGCGGAGTTCGTATATTCGGGCACGTCACGCAGCACGAAGAAGCTCGTTCCGCTGCACGGCTCGATTGCACGTGACATCCACGAGCGTCTCGGCAACGGCTATGGAATCCTGTCCCAGGGGTTTGAGTCTGGGCGCGAGGGTTCCATTCCCGGACGCTACATGGACAAGAAGGTCGACATCACGATCTCGCACGCCGGCCAACCGGTCGGCGGAATCGCCGTCAAGTTCGTCATGCAGAACTATTCGCAGAACGCGAACAACTACTTTGAGAACATGCTTGGCGAGACGGCGAACATCCGCTCGGCTCGCTGCCCGTATTTTCAGGTGTTCATCATTCCCGACCGCCTCCCCTACTACACGAGCGGAGGTGTCTTCAAGCACTGGGAGACGTTCACCGAAGGCAACATCCACAAGTACGCCGTCCTTGACGGTGACGATCCGAGCGTTCGGTATCACACCCCCGACAAGATGCTCATCTACGTGATCCATCTTCCTGACATCGGGGAGGTTCGAGACAAGGCTGACTATCTTCTGAAGAATCGCGCGTGGCTTGACAGAACCGAGCCGGGGACGGCATCCTTCAAGACGGTGCCTGTCGCGCAGTTCTCCAATTCCGTCATCCTCAACGACTACGAGCGTTTCGCCGAGAAGGTCTATCACACCATCCTTGCGCGCTGACGGTGCGAAGAGGAGCGACAGAAGCCACGAATCGGACACGAATCAGCACGAAGCCCAATCCGTGAAAATCCGTGCCAATCCGTGGACAAGAACTCGACAGCGCGGCTCAGGCGCCCGGCTCTCACGAATGGCGCTTGCGCCACTCGCCCGGAGGAAGCCCCGTGCGCGCAAAGAAGAAGCGGCGGAAGGCCGTGTTGTCGCGATAGCCGCAGTCCTGGTAGATGCTCTCGAGCGAGCGGCCCGGATCCTTGAGGAACTCGCACGCCCGCGCATAGCGCACGTCCAGGATCTCCGCCATGATGGAGTGTCCGGTGAACGCGCGGAAGTCGCGCTCCGCCTTGCGGCGGGTGTAGCCGAGGTACTGGACGACCTCCCGCGCGCCGATGCCCTCGCAGGCGTGCTGGCGAATGAAGCCGACGGCGCTCTTGAGCCGCGCCGTGCCCGCGTTGAAGCGGCGCGTCGACTGGCGCCGGAGGAGAATCGCCTCGGAGAGACACTTGACCGGCGGGGAGACCTTCTCCCCACGCATCAGGCTGTCCAGCATTTCAGCCGCGCGATAGCCCGACTCGTCGAAATTCTGGGTCGCGCTCGTTAGCGTCGGCTCCGAGCCCTCGCACAGCGTCTCGTCGTTGTCAATGCCGGCGATGGCGATCTCGCCCGGCACGGCATAGCCGAGCTGGCGGCAGAAGATCGCGAGGTCACGCCCGATCCGGTCGTTCACCGCGAAGATGCCGCACGGCTTCGGCAGCCTTTCCAGCCAGACCCGCATGCGCCTCAGGTGTTCGACAACCTGCCCGTCGCCGTCTTCCAGAACGAACGTCGGGCTGCAGAAGCCCGCGAACTCCTTGAGAAACCGGCTGCGGCGCACCTCCGACCAGCCGACACGCACGTAATAGCCGGCAAAGGCGTAATGCGCATACTCCAGCGACTTCAGCTCCTCGATCGCCTTCTCCGTCGCGCCGATCGAGTCATAGACCACGCCGTAATAGGGGCCCCTCATCTTTCGCGGGTCGGCGTCGCAGTGGACGGCCAGTCCCTTCAGCCGGGGCGGGACGTAGACGTCATCGCCGTCGATGATGACGCCATCCGGCTGCCAGTAGTCGATCGCCGCCTCCCAGGGATAGCTGATGTCGTGCGCGATGTTCTCGACGAGATGCAGCGTCCAGCCGTGCTGGCGCGCGTAACGGCAGATCCCCGCAAAGCGTTGCCGCGCGGCAGACCACCGGCCCAGGTGGACAAGGACGACCTTGCGGACGGATTTCCTCATGCGCGCCTTCCGTCCGCGTCAGGCGGGCCTCCAACGATACAGGGCATCTGCTCGGCTCTCATGCCGGATAGTATATCAAAAACCCCGTCCCCTGTCGGAGATCTGCCGCACGGTCGCCGAAACGGCGGCGGAAACGGCGTCTGGCCGGCGTTTCGTTTCACGGCGTCTGAACGGCCTGTCGGCAGGCGTCAGAACCCGCAGACGAACCGGCCGACGGCCCACATCGAGGCGAAGATCGCCATCGAGAAGAGGAAGGTGTAGAGGACGCCCTTCCCCGCATCCCGTCCGTCCGCGCGCACGAGCGCCCTGAAGCGCGACAGCACCTCCGGCGGCTCCGGCTTTGTCACGAACGTCGCCGCGAGCCACGCGGCCGTCGTCACGCCGATCGTCAGGAGCAGACGCTGCCAGAAGGCCAGCGACACGGCAAAGACGTGCGGCCCGACCATCTGCAGGAAGACGGCACAGGCGATCGAGACGCCGAGCGCCGCGATTTCCGTCCAGGCGTTGATGCGCATCCAGAACCAGCGCAGGAGGAAGACCGCCCCCGTGCCCGCGCCGACCATGACCATCAGGTCGAACCCCGCTTTCGCGTCCGCGAGAAGCGGCGCCAGGAGCGCGCCGGCGGCCATGAGCGCAATCGACGTCCAGCGGGCGACGGCGACGAGCTCATGCGCGTCCGCCGACGGATGGACGAACCGCTTCCACACGTCGTTCGCCACGTAGTTCGCGCCCATCGAGAGCTGTGCGGCGATCGTGGAGAACAAGGCCCCCATCAGCGACGCGGCGACCACGCCGAGCCAGCCGGCCGGCACGAACTTGATCATCGCCGGATACGCCATGTCGTTGCCGACGTACTTCGGATCGACGTGCGGGAACGCCGCCCGGATCGACTCGAGGTCGGGGAAGACGACGAGCGAGGCGAACGCGACGACATACCATGGCCAGGGACGGATCGCGTATTGCACGACCTGCGCGAAGAGTGTGCCGCCGAGCGCGTGCCCGTCGCTTTTCGCCGTCAGCATGCGCTGGACGATGTAGCCGCCGCCGCCCGGCTCGGAGCCGGAATACCAGACGTTCCACCACTGGATCGCGACCGGGATGACGAAGACCGCCACAAGCGTGTCCGTGTCGGAGAAGTCCGGGAAGAAGCCGAGCTTCGGCGCGACGGCGGGGTTTTTCAGGAGCGCGCTCCAGCCGCCGACGGCGGGCTGCGCGAGCGCGAAGGCCATGACCGCGACCGCACCGACCATGATGACGGCGAAGAGGTAGAAGTCGGCGTAGATCGTGCCGCGAATGCCGCCGACCGTCGAATAGAGGACGCTCGCGACGGCCGTGACGGCAAGGACGGCCCACGCGGGCACGTCGAAGAGGACGGTGCCCAGCTTGACCGCGCCCAGGAGAACCGTCGCCATCACGACGAGGTTGTAGATGACGCCGAGGTAGACGGCGCGGAAGCCGCGCAAAAACGCGGCGGGGCGTCCCGAATAGCGCAGCTCGTAGAACGCGATGTCCGTCGTCGCGCCGAGGCGATGCCAGAGCTTCGCGTAGACGAAGACCGTGAGGACGCCGCCCGTCAGGAACGACCACCACGCCCAGTTCCCCGCAAGCCCGTCCTCGCGGATGAACTGCGTGAAGAGGTTCGCCGAGTTGGTCGAGGTCATCGCCGCGACCATCGAGATGCCGATGAGCCACCACGGCATCGACCGCCCGGAATGGAAGAAGTCGGACGCGCCCCGTGCGCTCCGTCGGCTGGCCCAGACGGGGATCGCCAAGAGGATGGCGAAGAACGCGGCAATGACGAGGTAGTCGATTCCGTGGAAGCTCATGCGAAGTCCTCAATCTTGAATTTCCATTCGGGCCGCGTGCGGAACGGCGTCCTGAACTTCCGCTTCAGCGCGCCCTTCTCCTCCAGATGGCAGTAGCACGCGACATCGCACGCGCGTCCGCAGATCGAGCAGTTGTAGGCGTGCTGCGCCGGCGGGTAGAAGTAGATCTCGTCGAGAATCCGCTTCGCCTTCGCGGGATCGATCTCCGCCTCGCCCGCGATGATCTTCAGGCGGTCGGGGAAGTCGGGAAACGCCTCCGGCGGCATGAACGGGTTCTTCGTGCCGTTCGCGCCGTTGTAGTAGACCGCGCACCGCCAGGGGTCGATCGCGCCGTCCGCCCCGACACACTTTCCGGGGCAGCCCGCCGCGCATTTCCCGCAGCGGTCGCAGAGGTGCGGCGTCACCGGCGCGTCCGGCTCGATCGCGGCGTCCGTCAGGATGAAGCACGTCCGCTGCATCGGCCCGAAGTCGTCCGTCAGGAGAGCCCCGTGGAAGCCCCTCTCGCCGAGACCGCAACGGACGGCCGCATCGACGAAGTCGAACTGCGGCTCCTCCGTGCGGCCGCGCGCAATCGCGTCGTAGGCGACCTCCGGGTTCATGCCGTCCGGCTCCTCCATGATCGTCTGGTGGCGGCGCTGGGGAACGGCCGTGAAGCCCTTCGACTCGATGAGGTTCGCGAGCCGCACGAGGGCGATCGGCATGACCGTCTCCTCGATGTTCTCGACGGACATCGTCGTGTACTGGTAGTAGGTCGTCCCCTCCTCCGTGCCGCGATAGCTGCCGCGCAGGCAGCGGAACGCGAAACCGACCACGGACTTCACGTCCGGGTAGATGCGGAAGATCCTGTGTCCGGCGGGGAAGCGCGCCGCCGGGGCGACGCCCACAAGGTCGGCGCCGCACGCCTTCGCCAATTTCAGAATTTCAGATTTCATATCTCAAACCTCAACCATTAATCTTCATCAAAATCCCGATATTACGTTTCGCTCAACTCTCAAATTTTAAATCCTAAATCTCATGTTTCATCCAGACCTAATTTATCCCTATCTCGCATCTTCTTTCACCGCTCACCCTCATGTCACTCATATTTCGCGTCCCGTCAGATGCTCATAGCAGGCGATGTCACACTTCTTGCCGCAGAGGCACGCCTGATAGCCCCACTGCGTGCGCGGCAGCGCGTAACCACGCGCCTTGCCGTAGTGGTCCCAGCATTTCCACGTGTTGAGGCCCTTCACGGGATCGATACACCCCGCGTCGCACGCCGCCGCACACGCCGCGCAGCCGGCGCAGAGGTCGTCCGCAAACGGCGGGTTCGTCTCCAGCTCCGCATCCGTGATGATGAAGGCGTAGCGCATGAACGGGCCAAACGCGCGGTTGACGATCCGTCCGCACCGCCCCGGCCAGCCGAGGCCGCAGGCGCGCGCGGCCTTGCCGAAGTCCAGGATGACGTCTGGCGGCGGCTTCCCGGCCTCGACGGGCGAGGCGTACTTCAGCTCGTAGACGCCGATCGTCTCGGGGTTGCAGGTCTTGTCGCCCTTGACCTTGAGGTTCGGCGTCGTGCGCTGGAGGCAGGCGTCATAGCCCGCGTCCTCGATGAGCGAGGCCATCTTGAAGAGGAAGATCTCGAAATACTCCTCGTCGATGGCCTTCACGCCCACCGTCGTGTAGGTGTAGAACTGCGAGCCTTCCTTCATCGTCTTGTAAAGCCCCTTCGGCACGGGAATGCCGAAGCCGATGAGGCACTTCGCCTGGGGGCAGACCATCTTCGGATCCCGTCGCGGATCCTCGTCCGCGAACAGCGACAGGTCGCCGATGCCAAATGCCGCCGCGCCAAGCTCGCGCGCCGCCGTCTCGATTGTCTTTCGGTCAATCATGATTTCCTCCTCTCTCTTAACCTTCCACCCTCTTGCCTTCTCAACCTCTCAACTTCCCACCTTCTCAACCCGCTCTCCTACCTCTCCATCTTCCAGGGCCGCGTGCGCGTCCTGAGCGGATTCTTGAACCGCCCGTGCAGACAGCCGCCCGGCTTCTCCAGCATCGCGACGCACGCGCGGATGCAGCCGCCGCACTTCGCCATGTTGTAGCCGACCCACGTCGGGAAGTACTTCGCGAGCGCCTTGTAGACCTTCATGATCTCCTGCTCGTTCGCGCCGGTCTTCCCCTCCAGCAGGTCGAGGTCGCCGTTCCGGTTCTCGTCCCAGACCTCCTTCGGCACGAACGGGTTGTAGTAGCGGCCCGCGTGCGTGTAGAACGCATAGCACTTCCACATGTCGATGTCGCCCCACTCCATCGTGTAGTCGCCGATCGACGCCGTGCATTTCGCGCCGCCCCGGATCGGCGGAATGCAGTGGCCGGGGCATTCGCGCACGCACGCGCCGCATCGGCGGCAAAGGGGCGGGCCGGAGTAGATCTCGTCGTATTCGTCGAATTCGCCGTCGGTGAAGAGGAACGCGACGCGCTGCAGGGGGCCGAACTCCGGCGTCAGCAGCATCTTCGACCAGCCGATCTCGCCGAGGCCGCACGCGACGGCGCAGATGCGGAACTGGAACTGCAGGTCGGGCGGCACGTTCTCTCCGGGGCGCGTCGCGCGCGTGAAGTCGACGGAGCGGTGGTGGGCCGTCGAGTCCTTCGCGTTCTCGCTGACCTCTATCTGCTCCTCCGGCGAAAGCTTCGCGTCCTTCGAGCCGTCCATGTCCGACACGCAGCCGCGCGCGCCGGTGTTGCGGTAGACGAACGCCTCGTAGCCGGCGTCCTCGATCGCCTGGCCGACGTGGTAGAGCGTCGCCGGCGCGAGGATCTCGTTGATGCCGCCGTAGGCCATCGACGGATACTGGTAGAACTGCGTGCCCTCCTCGATGCCGCGCTGCACGCCGCGCGGAATGCGGAAGACGAAGCCGACGATCGACTTGCAGTTCGGGAAGAGGAACGTCGGGTTCATCTCGTCCGGCGCGTTCTTCATGCGCGAGATCGGCGCGACGCCGCACTTGTCGGCCCCGGCCTTCTTCGCGATTTCCTTGATGAGTTTGGCGTTGAGCATGGTCAGTTGTCCATTTTCCGTTCGTTGTCCCCTTGTCTGAAAAGAGCCGAGTGGTCGGGTTCGAGCAGCCCCCGGATGTCGCCGACGTGCGAACCCGTCACATAGGATTCGAGAATGCGGATCGGATGCGCGCTCGCCCGCGTCGCGAGCTTCATGCCCGTGCAGAGACCCTCGTAGGACGCGACGTCCTCCGGCGCGATCCAGTTCGTGCGCGCATGCCACTGCGCGCGGTTCTCCGGCTTCGTGAGCCACTGCCAGCACGTGCCGCGCCAGGCGTAGCCGTTCTCGGCCTGCGCAATCTCGGCCTCGTGCGCGACGAGGTTGTCGTGGAAGACGTGCGACGAGCAGAAGTTGAGGCAGCCCGAATTGGCGAGAAGGTAAAGCCCCTTCCCGTGCGCGTCGCACCACGCCTTCGCCGCGCGCACCGCCGCGCGGTCGCGGTTCAGCTCGCGCTTGAGGTAGTAGCCGTCGAAGACGTCGGCAAGGTAGTCCATCCCCTCGGCCGTCCCGATCTCCATGTTGACCGAGGCCCGCGTCCGGACGCCGGGGAAGTTGTCCTTCACGAACTTCGCGACGAGCGGCGAGGTCGTCGTCACCGCGCGGAGGGCGCCGTCCGCCGCAAACCGCTCGACCGCCTCGCCGACTTCCGCGAAGAAGCCCTTCGCGAGCGCCCGCGCGCCGTAGCAGTTCGCGTTGAAGAGGATGTTGAGGCCGAGCCCCGCGTCGGCGAGCCGGCCGAGATCCTCCAGCTGGCGGTCGACGTCCGGGACCGCGCCGCGCCCGGACGGCATCGCGCCCAGGGCGAAGTAGACTTCGTCCAGGCGATCCGCGCGCGCGACGATCGCGTCGATCCATGCCGCATCCGGCTGATATCCGACAGAGAATCTCATGACAGCGCAAAGTATAGCATACTGACGCCCGACTGTCATTGCATTTCCACGCATTATTAAATGCACGAACGCGCAAGATGCCGCAGAACGGACGCGAAGTGTGGTATAATCCGCGCATGAGCAGAAACACACGCCTGTCAGCCGCGCCGCATATCCTCGTCACCATCCCGACGGCGAACTTCACGCAACGGAAGATCCTGGAGGGCGTCCTCGCCTATGCGCGCGAGAAAGGCCCGTGGCTCTTCCACCTGAACACCGGGGACATCGCGGCGCAGGGGCTCAAGCGCGTCAGCGACTGGGGCGTCGATGGCGTCATCATGCTTTCGGCGAACCCCGAACTGCTGACGCGCGTCGCGCGGCTCAACCGTCCGACCGTGCTCATCAACGCGCCGCTTTCCGTCAAGACGCGCCGCCGCGACATGATCGTCGTCCGCCGCGACAACCCGAACCTCGGGCGCATGGCCGCCGAACATCTGCTCGGCGGCGGCTTCCGCTCCTTCGCCTTCGTCGGCTCGCCGCGTCCGGCGGAATGGTCGGACGGACGGCGCGACGGCTTCGCGCGCGAGATTGCCGCCGCCGGATTCCCCTGCGCGGTCTATCCGACGCCGACGCCCGACGAATGCGCCGACTTCTCCCGCGAGGCGCCGCGCCTGATCGCCTGGCTCAAGGCCCTGCCGAAGCGCACCGCCCTCTACACGGTCAAGGACATTCGCGGACAGCAGATCCTCGCCGCCTGCCTCGACGCCGGCATCGCCGTGCCGGACGACCTCGCCGTCCTCTCGACGGACGACGACGAGATCCTCTGCGAGACGGCGACGCCCTCCCTGTCGTCCATCTCGCTCGACGGCGAGCATACGGGCCGCATCTGCGCCAAGGCCCTCGACGACCTCCTGCACGGGCGGCCGCGCCATCCGCTCGTGGACATCGCCTTTCCGCGCATCGTCACGCGCCGCTCGACCGACACGTTCGCGATCGGCGACCCCGTTCTCTCGCGCGTCATCGCCTACGCCCGCAAGCGGCTCGACGCGCCGCTGAAGATCCGCGACATGGCGCGGACGCTCGGCGTCTCCGTCCGCACGATCGAGACGAAGGCTCTGCGACATTTCGGCCACCCGATCCGCGAGGAGATCCTGCGCCTCCGGCTCAGCGAGGGCGTTGCGCTTCTCACGAACTCGCGCCTGCCGATTGCGGAAGTCGCCGCGCGCTGCGGCTTCTGCAACGCGAGCCACTTCTCGCGCGCCGTCAAGGCCGCCTTCGGCTACCCGCCGGGCGTCTTCCGCCTGCCGGCGAACTAGCCGTTCTTCTTCGCCCAGATCGCCTGACGGGCGACGCCGAGCAGCAGGGCCGCGTCGTCCTTCGTGAAGACGCCGCGCGAGAAGACGCGATGGAAGCCCTGCATGAAATGGTCGGCCTGCTCCGGCTTCATGAAGCCGATCTCCTCCAGCATCGCCGCCCAGTTCTTCATGAGCTGCATCTTCTGGGCCTGCGGCGCGGGCGGGGCCTTCTCGTGCGGCGGCAGGTAGCGCCCCGACGCCGTGAAGAACTCGTAGCAGGTGATGAGGACGGCCTGCGAGAGGTTGATGGACGTGTAGCCCGCGTCCACGGGGATGCGGATGAGGTGCGTGCACTGGGCGACCTCCTCGTTCAGGAGCCCCTTGTCCTCGCGCCCGAAGACGAGCGCGACCGGACCCGTCGCGGCGAGCGAGAGGATGTCGGCGGCGCAGTCGCGCGGCGCCTTCACGTGCTGGCGGTAGAGCCCTTCGCGCGCCGTCGTGCCGACGACGGCCACGCAGTCGGCCACGGACTCCTCGAACGTCGCGAACTCCTCGCGCGCGTCGAGGATGTCCGTCGCGTGCACGGCGAGGCGGCGTCCCTCCTCCCAGTCGTTCTGCAGGTTCGGCGCCGCGAGGCGCAGGTGGCGGATGCCCATGTTCGCCATGGCGCGGCAGCTGGAGCCGACGTTGCCCGTGTAGAGCGTCCCGACAAGGACGACGCGGATGTTCTCAAGCGGATTCATCGAGACGGTTTCCTGTATTCTCTTCCCTGCCGGAGGACGGGCTTCCAGCGGTCGTCCTTCTGGACGTCCATCTGCGGCGTGTCGCACAGGACGCCGCGATAGACGGGCGCATAGGCCGCCGGATTCTCCTTGGACTGCCGGTAGACGAAGCACGTGAAGCCGTTGACGAGAATCTGCCACCGGCCGTTGTCCGTCCTGTACATCGTGCCGCGCGTCTGGTAGTTCATGCACTGCCAGGCCCTGAAGGAATCGCCGTCCGGCAAATCGACCTCGACGACGAGCTTGGACTTGAAGTCCATTTCCTTGCCCGTCATGGGCGAGACGAACGTGTTGACGTGTTCGCGCTCGGCGATGCCGTAGTTCACCGTGACAAGATACCCGTCCTCGTCCGAGAAGACGTTCTTCTGGACGATCCGATAGCTCTGGCATCCCGCCAGGGCCATGATGGCAAACATGAAAAAAGCATGGATGAACTTCGACATCGCAATGGCCAAGATTATATCATATTTTCGCGAAACCGGCGGGGTTCGGCTACGGCTAATGGACAAGCAGCTCATACTGTCGGTCAAGTTCGGCAACGGGATCTGCCGTCTTCGCCGTCTGCGCCGAACCGTAGCGAATGACATTCTCGCGCGGACGAATCAGATTCGCGAACGCGCCGGGCCTTTTCTTCTCCTGTTCAATCGCGTATTCAATGTCGTGCGCCGCCCAATTCATCGCCTGCTCGAATTTTGCCCGCCCGTATTTCGGGAAAAAGCCGACAATCCGTGAAATGGTGTCTTCGTCGTCCTGCGCAATCTTGAAACCGCAATACCCGGCCTCATCACACTTGACGATTACGCCGAAGCAAGCCGTGTTCGGCGACGCCGGGTCTGGATGCAGGATCACAGGAACGACGAGACAGACATATCCTTCAGGCATGGCATTCCTCCGTTATCACCCGACGAATCGTGTCAAGAGGCAGAACGGCCTCGCCGACATCCGTCCACTCTGCCGGCATCACATCCCATGCTGAACCAAGGAACGACCCTTGCACAAGATCACAGACGCGCGCCTTCAATTCGGCCACTTCGTCCGCAGAAATCACCTCCCGATAATCACGAAGAATATGCTCGCCCGTAAACTCATCTTCATTGAACGTCGGATCAAAGGCGTTGTTGTGGTCGATTATGTAGACGCAACCGTTTACCAGCAGGTTGCTGTTGTAATCGGTTCGATCCGTATTGTGAATCAGCTTGTCGAACCAGTAGATGCGCGCCAAGATTTTCGGGTCGACGTGTTCGAGATCCGCTCGCGAATCGAGAACGTCCTTGCAGTTCTCCACATTCAGCGAACCGAAAACGAATTGGTTCGCATCTGTCACGAGGTCTGGAGCATCCACATTCTGCATTGTGCGCCAAAGGCGGAAATCCCTGCGGTCAAGCCGGAATATCTCAAAGTTCGGAACAGGCAAATTGATTTCGCGCGCCAATCGCGCGCAGACCCATTCGGAAACCAACGAGCGGAAGCCCGTGTGGCTGCCCTTGCACCACCGAATGCCCCCGGCCCTGTCCCGGCAGAGAAACGGACGTGAGACTCCCTGCTCCGAAACCTTTAAGATAGATCCGATGCACTGCATATCGAAGCCGCCTACAGCGCGGCGAGCTTCTTCGCGACGAGCGGGCCGACGAGCTTCGGGTCGGCCTTGCCCTTCGAGAGCTTCATGACCTGCCCGACGAAGAACCCCGCCGCCGCCTTCTTGCCGGCCTTGAAGTCCGCGACCGGACCCGGATTCGCCGCGATCGCCTGGTCGACGAACGCCTCCAGCGCGGCCGTGTCGCTCACGGCGCCGAGGCCGCGCGCCTTCACGATCGCCTCCGGGTCGCCGCCCTTCTCGAAGATCTCCGGTAGAAGCTCCTTCAGCGTCGGCCCGTTGATCGCGCCGGACGCCGCGAGCTTCACGAGCGCCGCCAGCTCCGCCGGCTTCATCGCGCAGTCGCCGATGGCCTTGCCGCTCGTGTTCAGGAGTGCCATCACGTCGCCGAGAAAGAGGTTGCACAGCAACTTCGCCGTCTTCTTGTCGAGGCCCTTCGCCGCCGCCTCGTACCAGTCGGCGTTCGCCTTGTGCTGCGACAGCACCTCGGCGTCGTATTCGGCGAGGCCGTACTGCTCGATCATGCGGACGCGGCGCGCCTCCGGCTTCTCCGGCAGCAGCGCGCGCCAGGCGGCGACCTGCGCCTCGGAGAGCTCGACCGGCACGAGATCCGGCTCCGGGAAGTAGCGGTAATCGTGCGCGTTCTCCTTCGTGCGCATGGACGCCGTCTCCAGCGCCTCCGGGTCCCACCGGCGCGTCTCCTGCACGATCGGCACGCCCTGCGCGACGCACGCGCGCTGGCGCTTCGCCTCGTAGACGAGCGCGGCGTGGATGCCGGAGAACGAGTTCATGTTCTTGATCTCGACCTTCGTGCCGAGCTTCGCCTCGCCTTTCGGACGGATCGAGATGTTGACGTCGGAGCGCATGTTCCCCTCTTCGAGGTTGCAGTCCGACACGCCCGCATAGACAAGCATCTCCCTCAGGGCCGTCAGGTAGGCGATGGCCTCGTCGGCGGACGCGAGATCCGGTTCCGATACAATCTCCATGAGCGGCGTGCCGCCGCGGTTGAAGTCCACGCCCGACGTCGTCGCGTAGTGGTTGATCTTCGCGGCGTCCTCCTCGAGATGAATGTGGTTGATGCGGATGAGCTTCTTCGTGCCGTCCGCCCGCGTGATCTCCACGCCGCCGCCGAGGCAGAGGGGATTGCCGTTCTCGGAGATCTGGTAGTCCTTCGCCATGTCCGGGTAGAAGTAGTTCTTCCGGTCGAAGGTCGCGTGCGTGTTGATCTCGCAGCCGAGCATGAGACCGCTCATCACCGTGAGCTTCACGGCCTCCTTGTTCATGACCGGCAGGGCCCCCGGATAGCCGAGGCACACGGGGCAGACGTTCGTGTTCGGCTCGCAGCCCGTCTTCAGCAGGCAGCCGCAGAACATCTTCGTCTTCGTCTTGAGCTGGACGTGCGTCTCCAGCCCGATCGTATTCTCGAATTCCATGGCGGCATATTATACCATAACGCTCCGCCGGGCGTGCGCCGCGCGTCACGGGCCTTTCTGAAATATGGTATACTATGTCCGTTCGCGAGCGACTCGCGAACATTGGTCTTTGACATCGGCGGCACGCGCTTGCAAGGGAGTTTGCCGCCACTTTCAAATGTGCGCAAGCGCATTTTTTGCTTCGTCAGAAAACCGCTAACTTTCGGATTGGAAGCAAAGAATGTGGCTGCGCAGGCCCGCGTACAGGAGGCGTCGTATGCCTCCTCTTAGTATGCCCGCTCTGCGTGCCCGTTCTTTGGTATTTCCAATTCGGGCTCTTAGCGGTGCCTCTGACGAGATAACTTGAACGAGGCACGCGCTACTTTCCGCCGGCCGTCCCTCGTTTTACGGGCAGGGCGGACAAGGAACGAGCAATGACACATGACAAAGGAGATCGGACATGACGCCGATTCTCCCTCTACTCGCCACGCTGGCAATCGTCTCCCCGCAGGACGGCGCGACGGTTCCGACCCTGAAGGACGGCCAGAAGGACTATCTTTCTGCCGACCGAGTCGAACGGGTGCGTCGCATGGACAACCCAGGCAACCGCGCCAAGATCCTCGCCGTCGGCGCGCGACAGCTGCCGCTCAAGATCGCCTGGACAACGGACAGGACGAACGAGACCTGGTCTCTCAAGGTCGTCCGCGAAGGCGGGCCGACTGAAGTGTTTGCCGTCACGAATCGCACGACGGCCTACCTCACGAACCTCGAACTCGGCGCGCGCTACCGCTGGTCTGTCTCGGACGGGCACGACACGGCGACAGCCACATTCATCACGGAGGACACCGCGCCGCGATTCCTGTACGCGGGCGGCGTCGGGAACTTCCGCGATCTCGGCGGCTGGCGGACGACGGACGGGCGACGGGTCAGACAGAACCGAGTCTTCCGTTCGGCCGGCCTACGCGCCAGCTCGAAGTCAAAGGGCCAAAGCGGGCTCTTCGCCACGAAGTTCGTCAGTGGCCCCCGCCGCGTGACGGACGCGGGACTGGAGACTCTGCGGAGGGAATTCAAGATCCGGACGGACATCGAGCTCCGAACGACCCATGAGGCCGCCGGCATGGACGCGTCGCTTCTCGGTCCCAACGTGAACTGGGTCAAGCAGCCATTCGGTGCCTACGACTTCATCGACCGCCCCACCCACGGCAAGCAACCGTTCAAGAACGTCTTCCGCCTGTTCACGGACGAGCGGAACTACCCCGTCCTCATGCACTGCTCGGGCGGGCGTGACCGCACGGGAACGCTCGCGTTTCTGCTGAACGGGCTTCTGGGCGTCTCGGAGGAAGATCTCTGTCGCGACTGGGAGGTGTCGATCTTCTCGGACGGCGGAGGAACGTACACGTTCGACCGAATCCAGCGTCTTCTGGACTACCTGAAAACCTATCCCGGCGAGTCCCTCAAAGCCAACATCGAAGTCTATGCCAAGAGTTGCGGCGTGACAGACGACGAGATTGCCGCGTTTCGGAAGCTGATGCTGGAGTGAACCCTACACGCGTCGTCCGCGGCGGAAGACGCAGACGACGACAACGGCCGTGACGAGAGCGGCGGCCGTGAGCGCGGCGGGCATCGAAAGACCTCCGGGGACGATTCCCCAGACCTGCCCTTTCGTTGGCCACGCCCAGAAGATGAACGTCGAGATGACCATGCACATGAAGACGCCGGGAACGAGCGTGACGAGCGCCTTCAGCCCGCGCCCCATCCGCAGCAGCCACACGGTCGCGGCGAAGAGCATCGACGTCGAGAGCAGCTGGTTCATCCACGCGAAGTAGTTCCAGAGGTGGTTGAAGCTCTTCGCGTCCCGGTTCGACCACGCGAGCAGTCCGACGACGACCGCCGCGAGCGGCAGACACGTGAGGACGCGCCGCTTCAGGTTCACCTGGTCGATCTTCAGCTCCTCCGCGAGCGAGAGCCGCGCCGAGCGGAGCGCCGTGTCGCCCGACGTGATCGCGAGGACGACGATGGCCGCGACCGTCACGCCGCCCATCCACGACCCAAGGAAGTGCTTGGCGATGTTGCCGAGGACGAGCGGCCCGGCGAGCGACAGGTTCTCCGGCTTCAGGTTGTAGATCGCGAGGGCCGCCGCCGCCCAGATCATCGCGATCACGCCCTCGGCGATCATCATGCCGAAGAACGTCGCGCGGGCCTCGCGCTCGGAGCGGCAGGTGCGCGCGACGATCGGACTCTGCGTCGCGTGGAAGCCGGAAATGATGCCGCAGGCGATCGTCACGAAGAGGCACGGGAAAAGCGGGTTCGTCGCCTGATAGCCGGCGAAGCCCGCGCAGTCGTTCAGGATCTCCGGCTTCGCGAACCCGGCGACGACGAGCGCGACGGAGATCGCAAGCGAGCCGACGACGAGCAGCGCGCCGAAGACCGGGTAGAACCGGCCGATGATCGCGTCGATCGGGAAGAGCGTCGCGGCGAGGTAGTAGGCGAAGATGATCCCGACCGACCACCAGAAGACGGACACCTCCGGAAACCACTGGCGGTCGATGAGCGTCGCCGGCGTGTTGATGAAGACCGTCACGCACAGGAGCAGCGCGACCATCATGATCCAGCCGAAGACGGCGGCGTAGGCCGAGCCGAGGTGGTCGCGGATCATGCGCGGCATGTTCGCGCCGTTCGTGCGCATCGAGATCATGCCGGCGAAGAAGTCGTGCACCGCCCCCATGAACACGCAGCCGACGGGGATGATGAGCAGCGCGACCTTGCCAAACTTGATGCCGAGGATGACGCCGATCACCGGCCCGACGCCCGCGATGTTCAGGAGCTGGATCAGCATGTTCTTCCACTTCGGCAGCGGCACGTAGTCCACGCCGTCCGGGTGGGCGACGCACGGCGTCTCGCGGTCGTCCGGCGGGATGAGCCGCTCCACGAGCTTCCCGTAGGTGAAGTAGCCGAGGACGAGGAACGCGATGCCGCCCAGAAACCAGCTCATGATGAAACCTCCTTGTTATTCAGCGTTTGCGCGCGCGGCGCTTGAAGAGCGCGCGCACGGCGTCGATGTACGGGCGGTCGGTCGCGATCGGCAGCGTCTCGATGCCCGTCTTGAGGAAGAACCGCCGCAGTTCTTCGGTCTCGGACGCGGCACGTGCGGCGAACGCACGGCGCACCTTCGCGCTCGACGTGTCCACGAGGACGAGCGCGCCCGTCTCGGGGTCTTCGAGTTCCACGAGCCCCACGTCGGGCAGCGCGCTTTCCGCCGGATCGCTCACGGGCACGCAGATGAGGTCGTGATGCCGCGCCGCCGCGCGGAGCAGACGCTCTGCCGAAGAAAGCGCGTCCTCGACTCTTCCCTCTTCCTTCTTCCTTTTTCCTTCTTCCTCCGGCAGGAGGAAGTCGCTCACAAGGAAGACGACGGCGCGGCGCTTCTGGACGCCGTTCAGGAACTTGAGCGCGCCCGCGATGTCCGTGCCGCCCTGCGCGTCGTCCTCGGCGGCCAGCACCTCGCGCACGAGGCGCATGACCGAGTCGCGGCCCTTGCGCGGCGGAATGTACTTGACAATCCGGCCGGAGAAGAGGACGAGGCCGATCTTGTCCTGGTTGCGGATCGCCGTCAGCGCGAGAAGCGCCGTCACCTCGGCGGCCAGCTCCATCTTCGAGCGGCGGACGCTGCCGTAGCCCTGCGAGCCGGAGACGTCCACGAGAAAGAGGATCGTCAGCTCGCGCTCCTCGGCGAACCGCTTGATGTAGGGCACACCCGTCTTCGCCGTCACGTTCCAGTCGATCGTGCGCACGTCGTCCCCGACCTGGTAGGGCCGCACCTCGTCGAACTCGACGCCCTGCCCCTTGAAGGTCGAATGGTAGTCGCCCGCAAGCTGGTCGTCGATCAGCTTGTTGGTGAGGATCCGTATCTTCCCCACCTTCGCCATCAGTTCCTTTACGTCAGTCATGACAATCAGAAGCCTTCCTATCGAACCCCGTCAAATTTCACTTCACAGCACCTGCCAGTTGCCGCCATTGTCCGCGCCATCCCTCCGCAGGCGACCTGCCGCCTTGAGCAGTCGGAGATTCCGTTCGATCCCTGAACGCGAAAGCCCCGTTTCCCGCACGAGATCCGCCGTCGTCCACTCCGGGTGACTCGCAAGCGCGGACAGGATTTTCTCCTTACTTTTCTCCTTACTTTTCTCCTTACTTTTCTCCTTACTTTTCTCCTTACTTTTCTCCTTACTTTTCGCGCCGCCCCTCTCATCCGCCAAAGCACGCCGCAGCCGATAAAACGTCACCCTCAACGTCGCCGACTCCTCTGAAACGACAGGCGGCGGAAGCCCCATCTTTTCACACGCCGCGAAGTAGCGGGAAACGCCGCCGCCCCAGCCCTCGACCTCGCCCATGTACTCCAGCGCCGCACCGAGGGCATGGTTCCGAACCTTCGAGAATCCGTTCCGCGCATCTTCGACCGTCATCTCGCGGACAAGGCCACCCGGCGAGACGACCTCCAGTCGGTCGTCGTAAATGGCCACGTAGACGCACGACGGCGACAGGTAGTCGCGGTGAAAGACCGCATTGCAGATGGCCTCGCGAATCGCGTCAATCGGCAGCTCGTAGACGTCCCGCCGCGCCGTGCCGACAAGTTCCGTGCCGACGCGGATGTTCCGCAGCACGAACTGGTAGGCGTCGTCGATCTGCGAGACGATGCCTCCGTCGCACGTCCGGCGGTCGATGAAGTCGCCCTTGTGCGTCCCGCGAAACGCGCCACACTTGATCAGAGGAAAGAGAACGTCATCCGCCGGCAATCCCGAAGCGATGCAGTAGCCGTAGGTCGGAAACAGCTTTCCGCCCCGACGTTTCAGCAGCCCCATCGACACCAGCCGCGTCGATGTCATGTCCTTGATCTCGCGTCGCTCCGCCTCCGTCGTGCAGTTCCGGCGGGCGATCTCCGTCATCAGCCGACACGTCTCTTCGATGTCGGAGGTCTTGACCGCCACGCCCGAAGCCTCTTGCTTGTCGAAGCTCAAGTTGTCGCCGGACAGGATCAACCCCTTCAGCGTATGCTCTTCGGCTTGCCGCGATGTCGCGCCGACACGCACGAACGTCCCCTTGCGGAGGCCGAGTGCCGTGACTGAATACGGGGTCTTTTCGCCGCTTTTCACGTCCACGGCAATCAGCGACTTGCCTTCGACGACAGCGGGCTTCACGTCAACGGAAATGCGGGGCGAACACGTATTTGAAATCACGTCAACGAGGGCGTCCATTTCGGCGGCGACCTTCTCGCGCGGAATGCCGACAATCCGCCCCGTCTCGTTCTCGACGCCGAACAGCAGCCGCCCACCGCGCCCGTTGGCGAACGCCACGACGGTTTTCGTGAACTTCAGCGAATCCTTCGGCCGCGCCTCCTTGAACTCAAGCGCGGCATTCTCGCCCTGCGCAATCTGTTCAAGCAAGGTCATGCCAACATAAACTCCTCGTCCGGCACGACCTCGCACGCCTTTGAATAGTCCGTGTGCGGCCCACACGCCAACGACAACTTCACAATGTCCACCATACCGCCGCCGACAAGGCTGTCGGCCACCCTCTCGGCATCGTCAGGCGACTCCGCCATGACCTCGATGCGGGCGGTGTAGGTTTCGGTCACATCTACGAAAAATCGACGCTTCATGGATATCCCTTTCAACAGGCAAGGTCCAACGGCAAGTCGGAAATATCCTTAAGCCGCTTTCCGTCGATCATGTTGTTCAGCAAGACCATCGCCTCATCACGGCTTTTCGACGAGCATTTCTTCACCGCCGCCAGAAGTTCGTACAACGCAAAGTGATAGACGCAATCGATGTCTCCCGTGCCAAGGGCCAGCGATGCGATACGTGAGGGCGACGGTTCTGCCGTCACGACCACGATATGCGGCACACGCCCCTTGCGGTCGCGCATCAGGTTCAGGGCTTCTGTCCGGCTGTTCTGCGCACGGTCGCTCCGCATCGTCCACTTCGCCGAAATCGAGGCGTGAAGGATCGGCCTACCTCCGTTCTTCTTGCGCAAGTCGGCTTTCAGGCAGAGCGAATCATCGACAAAATCCGCAAGCCGGTTGATCTCATCGTCCTCGCACAACGCACGGGCCACGATCACATCCGGCGACACCAGGTAGTCGTTGCCCAGCGCCGCCTGAAGCTTCGGATTGTCGCGGACAGCCTCGGCCAAGGCGAACAAGTGTTCATACTGGGCGAAATCCGCCGTCTTGACGCGGCTCTTGTTCCCCAATCTCGCCACGCTCCAGTCACCGGGCCGAAGATTCTGCAGTTTCGGGAACGTCGCCTCGACGAACGTGGCAACAGCTTCCTCAAAGCCCGCACCGGCCTTCTGTCCATTCTTCTTGTCCGGGGCCCGCCCTGCGTTGAGCGCGTACGCCATGCCTTCGGCGATTTCGCGGGAAAACGCATTGCTCTTGTCGGCATTGGACGCCAGCCCCTCCTTGTCAAAGCAGAGAATGCCGCTTTGGACAAGCCGATTGTGGAAAGCCCTTCTGGCTTCGGCAAACACGACCTCACGCCTCATGGTTCAGACACCTCCTGATTTGGACACCGACCGCCTGCGCAACAGGTGGCGGAAACGCATTCCCGATCATCCGGCAAGCCGCCGTCTTGCGCATCCCGAAATCCCACGCTTCCGGGAAACCCTGAATGCGCGCAATCATCTCCTTTGTCAGCCGTGGAGAACCGACGAAATCGGGCGACGGCGGCTCATTGGCAATACCAAGCCCGTCCACACCCAGCTCGGCCCATGCGCGCCGCGCGCGCGTCGGACCGAGATCCGGCCCACCATGCTTCTTGCTCCCGCCAACAATCGTCGGAGCAATGCGATTCGCGTGTTCAACCCATGTGTCCAGTCCACGCCAACCATTTTTCCCCATCAGTTCTCGCAAAGCTTCGCCCACGGTCGGCGCAGCTTCGCGGTTCGATTCGGGATAAGAGAAGCCAGATGGTTGGTCGTTGCGAATGCCGACGATGATGACACGCGGCCGCATTTGCGGAACACCGTAATCGTTCGCCTGCAGAAGTTTGATCTGCGTACGGTAGCCCAGTCGGGAAATCGAGTCGAGGATGCGCGTGCGGTAGGCCGCAAACTTCGGATCAAGAAATCCCCGCACATTTTCCAGCATCACCGCACGCGGACGGATCTCCGAAATCAGCCGGATGGCCTGAGGAAACAGATCTCGTTCGTCGTCTTCGCCCAACTGATGCGAGGCAACGGAGAACGGCGGACACGGAACGCCGCCGGCAAAGAGATCGACACCTTTATACGGCGTACCGTCAAACTGATGCACATCCCCGCAGATGACATTCCACTCCGGCTTATTGCGTCGCAGAACCGCACAGTAGTCTTTCTCGTATTCGACAAGCACGACATGGCGGAAACCGGCGCGGTCGAGCCCGATGGCCTGACCTCCGGCCCCCGCGCAAATCTCGACGCACGTCAGTTCGCCCGTCACGTGCGCCTCCGCAAGAAGACCGTCCGCCACTTTCCAACCGTAGTCGAAACCGAGAGTGTTCTGAAAGAACTCGTCCTGCACTGGATCGAACGCAGTCGCCGTCAGCCCTTTCTCGACGTAGGGCCTGAGGCTGTCGAGGACAAACGGCATCGAGCGTCCGCCCGTCTTCGGATACGGCTTCGCGTAGAAGGCCGCGTCGATCCGAATAACGGGGCAACGCGACGAGCAGACGTAGACCTCCGCCGTCTTGCGTCCGAGCAGCTTCAGGGGCGTCGTCGCCTCCGTCAACTCGTAAAGCGCATACGTCTCGCCGTGGGCCTTCGCCGGTTCGGCGAGGGAATAGCCCGTCGCCGCGAGCGCCGCCCGGTCGGCGACTTCCTTGAACCGTGCCGTGAACGCGCGCGGACGCGCCCCCTCGGCAAAGAGGACGATGCCGCCGACACGCTCGTGGAACGCGAGCTTGCCGCATTTCGGCAGCGGCAGGTTGTAGAGCCGTTTCACGGCGATCCAGTCCGCGTTCTCCGGCCGATATGTGCCGACCAGGACAATGCGCCCGGCGGCATCCGTCCGCGCCGCCGCGCGCATCGTCTCATGATTCTCTCTCCCGCTTTTCCTCATGCCGCGTATTATACCAAAGTGCGTCGCCTCGGCGGCGTGACACCGCAAAGTTCGGCGACGGCTCGCCGAATCAGCCTCCGTAGCACACGAAGCCGAAGTTCCCGTTGGCGTGGATGCGGCGGATCGTCTCAGCGGCGAAGCGCGCCTGGTCGGCTGCGCCGAGGCGAATCGGCAACTCCGTCGGCAGCCCCAGATGCATCAGCACGATCTTCAGGATCGTCGCCGGGTTCTCGAAGCGCGCGGGCGCGGACACGCCGACGACAATGTAGACGTCCTCCATCGGCGCAATGCCGGCACAGATCGTCATGCCCTTCTCGGCGCTGCGGCTCAGACCCTTCTCCATGAGGAACAGCTCCTCGCCCGTCAGGAGGTCGCGGCACTTCAGTCCGACGCCCGCCTTCATCGCCAGGATCTCCAGCCACGTGTAGCGGTAGTTCGCGTAGTAGGTCGCCGCGCGCGCGTCAATGTCGTCCAGCTCGTCCTTCCGCGCCAGCACGCGACGGATCGCCGGCTCGCCGCCCTGATCGTCCATCATCGCCGCGAAATCGCCCACGACGCAATCGAGCGTCGGGTCGAGATCGGCCAGCGAATCGCCCTCTTTCAGGAAGCCGAGCCGCACGGCGGCCTTGCGCCGCTCCTCCTGCGTCTCCTCCCGCATGACGTAATGGCGGACGAAGTCCATCGTGACCTGCCGGACGTCCTCGTAGACCACGAGCTTGGCCTCGCGCCGCGTGGCGTCCTTGACGAACGCGAAGTCGATCGGGCCGTTGTAGGTCGACGGCGGAATGTCCTCGGGCCGGATGAAGTCATCCTCGTCCGCTTCTTCCGAATCGAAGTTATCGTCCCAGTCGTCATCCGCGTCGTCGTCTTCCCCCCTGTCAAAGTCGAACACATCGTAGATGTCTTCGTTCGCCTGTTCGTCAACGAGTCCGAGTTCAATGAGTTCCTGCGGCGTCCGCCCGCGCCCTTCCCACGTGCGCGTCGTGCTCAGGAGCGGGCCAAGGGCGTTTGCAAGCCGCGCCAGCGCGTCCTCGTCTGACGGCTCCCAGTCGCACTCGTCGTGGATGTATTCGAGCGCCGTGACGATCTTCGCGCCGTTGACGCGCGCGTGGCACTGGATGCCCAGCGTGTCCAGCTCCTGCTCGGCCTGGTCGAGGCGATACTCCCGCTTGACGAACTTCTCGAACGCGCGACTCTCTTTCGTCTCTTCAGCCGCCATCGGCTCTTCGTAGAGGAGAAAGTCGTCTTCCGGCAGCACATGAAGGTCGAGTTTGCGAAAACGGACTACAGTGTCCGCAACCGTGCGCGTGATCTCGGCATCCGCGTCCTTCGACGGCGGCTCGTCCCAGTCTCTCTCCGTCAGGTCGTAGTAGACGATGACGCGCGGCTCGTTCGGCTTCAGCCGCCAGGTCGAGAACCAGATCTCCGGCGCGTCGTCGCACGGCCCGTCCAGCAGGTGCTCAAGGTCATCCGGCTCGGATCGGTTCATGAAATAGTCGTGAAGCCGGTCGACGAGCGCGTCGAGTTCGGCGACCGTCATCGCGTCCGAAATCGGCGCGTCGTGATCTTTCGCGTAGCCGTTGTAGAGCGAGACGAATTCCTCCAGCGTGAGGACGCCGTAGAGGTTCGCCGCCGCGTTGAGGCAGCGCAGCGCGAATTCCTCGCGCGCGTTCAGCTCGGCGGGCTCGTGCGCGCCCTCATCTTTCCAGACGCCATCCGGCCCCACAATCGTGTCAAACGGTCTCTTCATGTTTCAAACGGCACAGGGACTTACGGAACCGGGACTTCGGAGAGGATCTTGTCGATGACCTTGTCGGACGTCACGCCCTCGGCCTCGGCCTCGTAGGTGAGGAGGATGCGGTGGCGGAGGACGTCGTGCACGACTTCCTTCACGTCCTGCGGCGTCGCGTAGGCGCGCCCGTGGAGGAGCGCGTTGCCGCGCGCGGCGAGATTGAGCGCGAGCGTCGCGCGCGGCGAGGCCCCGTTCTGGATCATCTCGTTCGTCTCGCGCGTCTTGAAGACAATGTCGAGGATGTAGTCGCCGACCTTCTCGTCGCAGTAGACCTCCTTCAGCGTCGCGCGCAAGGTCGCGATGTCGTCCGGCGCGCACACCGTCTTCGCCTCCGGCGGCTGCGCGTTCTCGGCGAAGCGCTGCATGATGCGGCGCTCGTCTGCCTTCGATGGCGTCTCGACGAGGCACTTGAACATGAAGCGGTCCACCTGCGCCTCCGGGAGCGGGTAGGTGCCCTCCTGCTCGATCGGGTTCTGCGTTGCGAGAACAAGGAACGGCTTCGGCAGCGCATAGGTCGTCTCGCCGATCGTGACCTGCCTCTCCTGCATCGATTCGAGAAGCGCCGACTGCACCTTCGCCGGCGCGCGGTTGATCTCGTCCGCGAGGAGGAGGTTCGTGAAGACCGGCCCCTTCTTCGGCGTGAACTCGCCCGTCTTCGGGGAGTAGACGAGCGTGCCCACCACGTCGGCCGGCAGCAGGTCCGGCGTGAAGGAGATGCGCTTGAAGTCGAGTCCCAGCGTCTTCGCGAGCGTGTTCACCGAGAGCGTCTTCGCGAGGCCGGGGACACCCTCCAGCAAGATGTGCCCGCCTGTCGTCAGCGCGAGGATGAGCCGGTCGACGAGCTTTTCCTGACCGACGATGACCTTCGCGACTTCTTCGCGGATCTTCGTGACGAGTTCACCCTGCGCGGCGATGCGGTTTGTGGCTTCCTTGAGGTCCATGTCTGTTCCTTTTCTTCAGGTTTATAAAGTTGTGTCTCGAAAGATTGAATGGCATTATACCATAATTGCGCACAAGCAACCGAGCCAGTCCGCATCAGCCATTCTGGGCTGCAGCTCGGACGATCTCCTTGACCGTGTGCCACCGGACGGACGCGAGCCGCTTCACGTCCAGCGAAAGCCGCATGCGCTCCGTCTCCGCCGCCGCGTCCCCGGCGGCGGGCAACGCGCCGCGCCGGCGCTTCAGCGCATCGATCCACAGCGCGCGCACGAAGTCCTGCAGGATGTCCGTCGCCGAAAGCGCGCTCGCCTGCGACCGGTCGGACGCGAGCCAGATCGCGTCGAACCACGTGCGTTCGTGCGCGGGCAGCGCGTCCGCAAACGCCGCGAAGAGGTCTTCGCCCTTCGCGCACTCCTGCCGCCACGTCTCGACGAAGCGCACCGTGAAGTCGTGCGTGAAGACGGACGGCGGCAGAAACTCGCCCAGCATTCCGTCCAGCGTGCGGTCATATTCGTGCGCGAGCAGAAACGAGCAGAGCGCGCGTTCCTTCGGACTCGGCGGCAGCGCCGTCGCCGCGTCTTGCCCCGGCAGCGCCGTCGCGTCACCCGTCGACGCCGCCTCTTTTGCGTCCGCCTCAGCGGACGCCACAAAATCTTCTTCATCGCCCGCCGCAACCGGAGTCGGTTCCGCCCGCAGCACACGCTTCGGCTCCGCCTTGACCTTGCCGAGCTCGTCGGCGAGCGCCACCGTCGGCAGGTCCAAGAGCTTCGCCGCCTCGCCTGTCATCGCGGCTTTCAGCACCTCGTTCGGACACGCGGCGATCGTCGTCAGGATCTCGCGCGTGATGCGCGCGACCGCATCGACCGAGCCGGGATCTCGCTCCTTCGCGCGCTCGGCCCGCACCTGGAAGGACATGATCGACTCGGCGTTGTCGAGCATCCGCCGAAACGCCTCCGCCGGATGCGTCCGCAGAAACGAGTCGGGGTCGTCTCCGCCCGGCAACGAGACGACGCGCACGGGCAGTTCCGCCGCGAGGCAGAGCCGTGCGGACTTGATCGTCGCCGCGTGTCCCGCGCCGTCGTCGTCGTAGACGAGCGTCACGAGGTCGGCGACCTTGCGCAGCATCGCCACATGGTCTTCGGTGAACGCCGTGCCCTGCCCCGCGACGGCGTTCGGGAAGCCGCGCGTCTGCAGGCGGATGCAGTCGATCTGCCCTTCGCAGACGATGACCTCGTGGTTCTTCTTGTCTTGCGCAATCGCGCGCATGGCCTTGTCGAAGCCGTAGAGGATGCGCTTCTTGCTGAAGACGGGCGTCTCGGGCGAGTTCACGTACTTGCCGGAGTTCTTCGACGCGACGAGCTGCCGCCCGGAGTAGCCGACGACGCGCCCCTGCTTGTCGCGGATCGCGAACATGAGCCGTCCGCCGAAGCGGTGGTAGCCGAGGTCTCCGGGACGGTTGCCGCGCTTGATGACGCCCGCCGCCTCCAGCTCTTCCGGCGTGTACTTGTACTTCTCCGCCCACGTGAGGATGTGCGCGACGCCGGCCGGCGCGTAGCCGATCTGGTAGGCCTCCTGGATTTCGGGGCCGAGCTCGCGCTCCGCCAGGTAGTCGCGCGCCCGCGCTGCCTCCTTCGTCTTCAGGAGGCAGCGGTGGTAGAACTGCGTCAGCTCCGCCAGGAGCGCGTAAAGCCGCTTGCGCCGCCCGGCCGCCGGGTCTTCCGCCGCCTCGATCTTGACGCCGCACCGGTCGGCGAGCTTCTTCACCGCCTCGACGAACGTGAGACCCTCCATCTTCTCGACGAACTTGATCGCGTCCCCGCTCTCGCCGCAGCCGAAGCAGTGGTAGTAGCCCTTCGCGTCGTTGATGTTGAAGCTCGGCGTCTTCTCGTGGTGAAAGGGGCAGCACGCCTTCTTGGACGTGCCCGCGACCTTGACGGCGATGCCATACGAGGCGATGAGGTCCGAGAGGTCAATCCGCGCCTTGATCTCCTCGACCGTCGATTCTGTGATCCCCTTCGCCATGAAGGCCCCGCGTCATTCCGTCGGCCCGTACTCGATCGGGAACCAGGTGCGGTAGTAGTTGTCGCGATGCCAGGTGTTGCCGGCGGAGGCGTAGTCGCAGAACGTCACCGTCTCCGGGAGCGCGCCTTCGGGGTTCTCGTGGTGCGAGCCGATCGGCAGCGTCGCCGTGAACGCCATCCAGAAGTCGTCCGACGGCGTGCGCACCGCGCGGAAGGACGGCATCGCCTGTCCGTCCTTCAGCCCGCGCCGGAACGGCTCCGCGAGGTCGCCGTCCGCGAAGCGGCTGTCGCGCGCGAGCAGCACCGGGCCGCGCGTGAACGCGACGTGGTGCGGCTGCACAGCGGGCTTCGCGTCCTTGTCCGCAAACGCGCCCGGCACGCTTGCAGGGCCGTCCGCGAGCGTGTGCGCGACGACCGGCATGTCGAACGCGATCTCGACGATGTCGCCGAGCGCCCAGTCGCGCGAGACGGTGAAATAGGCGCCGGGCTTCACGTCCGGCTGCGCTTCGCCGTTCACCTTCACGACAGTCTTCGCGCTCCACGCCGGGATGCGCAGGCGCAGGGCGAGCGGCCCGGTCGTGTGGCTCACGATGCGCGCCGCGTTCGCGCGCGGATAGAGCGAGTACATGTCGAAGCCCTTCACGAGCGCCGAGGCGTAGAAGTTGAAGGTCGCCGTCTTGCCGTCCGACTTGAAGAGCTCGCGGAGGAAGCAGAGGAAGCCGCGCGGGCCGTTCGCCGTGCAGCAGTCCATGTGCATGTAGCAGTGGTGCTGGCCGTGGTAGCGGTTGCCCGAAAGCGGCGTGTAGCCCGCGAACTCGCTGCCGTCCGCCTTCATCGCGGCGAGGTAGGCGTTGTAGAACGAGCGCTCCAGCTGATCGGCCCACTTCGGGTCGTCCGTCAGCTCCAGCAGCTTCTCGCAGAGGCGCATCCACGTCGTCGTCACGCACGTCTCCTGCAGGCGCAGGTAGGGCAGGTGCTGCTTGCGCGCGCCGTGGAACCAGGCCTCCGAACAGGCGCAGCCGCCCGCGAGGTTGACCTCCTCCTTCGCGATGTCCTCCGCCGTCATCACCACCGCCTGACGCAACTTCTCCAAACCTTCCAAACCTCCCAAACCTCCCAAACCCTTCACGCATTCGACATACTCCAGCAGGCCCTGGTAGCAGCTCATCATCTCGTAGGACTTCCAGCGGTTGTGCTTCATCACGTAGCCGCCGTGCGTCTCCGCCTTGTTCCCGTAGCCGTTGCGGTCGGCGACCGAGACGCCCTTCAGCGCGAGATCGACGAGGCGCGGCCCCGCCTCCGGCTCTGACATTCCCTTGACGATGTACGTCGCGAAGTCGAGGTACTTCTGCGCGGCCGCCGCGCCCTCCGCCGCCGCGACGCGGCGGTAGAGCCACACGACGGGTTCCAGGATGGACGAGCTCGCGTAGCCCGACCAGTTGCCGGTCTGCCACAGCTCGCGCCCGCGCTTCCCGTTCGGCCCGATCTCGCCGATCACGTAGTCGCAGAGCCGCTTCGCCGCCGCCAGCACCCGCGCTGCCTGAGGACCCGCCGAACCTTCCAAACCTCCCAAACCTTCCAAACCATTCACCCCATCGTAAAAATGGATCAGCCCCAAGAGCGTGTACTTCATCCCCCACACGTCCCAGCCCTCGCCGCAGCGCAGCTCGTCGGGATAGTTCCCGATGTAGCCGTTCGGCTCCTGCGAGGCGAGGATGCGGTCGATGCCGCGCCGGACGTCGGCGGCGATCTTCGGCGACCCCGAATAGGCGGCATACGGCACGGCGGCGTGCATGTACTTGCCCCAGAACTCGGTCTGCCACCAGCCCTTGCGCTCCGTCTTCTCCAGGAACGGCGCGGTGATGTAGTCGATGTCCGTTCCGCCGACGTGCCGCTCGATCATCCGGTCGAGCCGTTCGCCGAGGTAGCCCTTCAGCTTGATGTCGCCGATGTCGGCGACCGTCGCGCCTGCGGTCGAGGCCATGCCCAGCGTGCCGAACGCCAGCAGCATTCGCAATCCCTGTGTCTTCATTCGCAATTCTCCTGTCTTGTTTGATTTTGAGTTGTGAATTATAGCATACTTCCCCCACCCCGTACATTCATCACGCGCGACGTGACCTGCCCCTCCGGCGGGAGGTCGGCGCGGGAGCGGCCGCATGCGGCAAGCACCTTGTCCGTCGTCTGGAAATGCGCCTTGCAGTGGTTCATGAGCCACGTCGGGCCGTGCGTACGCACCATCTCCTCAGCGAGACTGCGGACGCGCGGGTCGGACGCCCCCATCGGAATCTTCGGCGCGGCTTTCGCGTCGCCCGTCGCCGCCGTCTGCGCCACACCGCTGCCAAAAACCTCGTCCGACATCCGCTGGATGTCGCGGATGAAAAGTTCGCGCGCGATGACGGACGCCGCCGCGACGGCGATGTCGCTTTCGGCCTTGTGCCGCTGCTCGACCGTCGCCTTCTTGCCGCGCTCCTTCAGCGCACGGCGGATCGTCGCCTCGGTCGGCGCGAACTGGTCGACGACGACGCGTGTGCAGCCCGTGCGCTTCGTCAGCAGCTCCTCGATGGCCGTGCCGTGCGCCCACGCGAGCATGCGGTTGATGTTCTGGATCTTCGCGTAAAGCCGGTTGTAGGCGGCAGGGCCGAGCTTCACGACCGCATAGCCGTCCGGCCCCAGCAGACGGCGCAGCGCCGCGCCGACCGTCAGCACGGCCTTGTCCGTCATCTGCTTGCAGTCCTTGACGCCGAGGCGAATCATCTCGTCCGACAGCCGCTCGTCCGTATACGCGCAGCAGACGACGAGCGGGCCGAAGTAGTCGCCCTTGCCCGACTCGTCGCTGCCCGCATGGGCGGAGAAAAGTTCCGGCGACAGCACCTTCTCGTAGCCGAGCGAGACGGGCACGACGCCCTTCGGCTCCAGCTGGAACTCGACGAAGTCCTGCGCCCCCGACCCCTGCACGCAGAGCTTGCGCTTGCCGTGCTTCTCCTTCTCGTAGAGCGTCGCGTTGAACTTCTCGCCCTCGATGGAATAGAGCGAATAGGGAACTTCGCGCTTGCGGAAGTTCCCCGTCACGAAAATGCCGAGCAGGATCTCCTGCTGGTCGTTCGTGAGCTCGAACGTGAAGCACGTCCTCTTCTGGGGCGCGTCGTCCGTCACTTCGCCGAGAAACGGAATTCGGTCGTGGACGAGTAGGTTTCGCCGGGCTTCACGAAGACGGACGGCCACTTCGGCTTGTTGGGCGAGTCCGGCGCGTGCTGGGTTTCCAGCGCGCAGCCGCAGCGGAACGAGAGGTGTTCGCCGCCCTTCGCCGTCTGGTCGTAGGAAGCCCAGTTCGCCGTGTAGACCTGAATGCACGGCTCGGTCGTCCAGACCGAGACCTGCCGCCCGTTCAGCGGGCACGACAGTTCCGCCGCGAGGTTGAGGCGCTTCGACTTCTTCTTCGTCGCCATCTCGCCACGGTCGAGAATCCAGCAGTGGTCATAGCCCTTGCCGATCTCCAAGTCGCGATCGGGCGCATTGATCCGCTCGCCGATGCGCATGCCCTTCGTGAAGTCGAACGGCGTGCCCTTGACGGGCTTGATCTTCCCGGTCGGGATCTGCCCCAAGTCGGTCGGCAGGTAGTTCTTCGCGGGGATGCGGAGGATGTGGTCTTCGATCGAGCCGCCGGCCTCGCCCTTGAAGTTGAAGTAGACGTGCTGCGTCATGTTGATGGGCGTCAGCGCATCCGTCACGGCCTCATAGTCGACGCGCCAGACGTTCTTCTCCGTCAGCGTGTACGTGACCTTCACCTCGACGCGGCCGGGGAAGCCCTCGTCGCCGTCGGGCGAGACGTGCGTGAAGACGATGCCGACATCCGTCTCCGTCACGAACGGCTCGGCCTGCCAGACGTAGGCGTTCCAGCCGCGCGCGCCGCCGTGCAGGTTGCAGCCGATGCCGCCGGGCGCGTTGTTGAGCGCGGGCAGGCGATACGTCCGCCCGTCCATCTTGAAGATGCCGTCCGCAATGCGGTTGCCGTAGCGGCCGATGATGCAGCCCCAGTACGGGTCGCCGCCGTCCCACCCCGCCGGGGAGTCGAACCCGACCACGACATCCTGCAGCTTGCCGCGCTTGTCGGGCGTGAAGAGCTTCACGATCTTGCCGCCGTAGTCGGAGACCTCCATCACGACGCCGCCCGCGCCACAAAGGGTAAATTTCCTGGCTTTTTCGCCGTATTTCGTCACGCCGAACGCGGACACGCTAAAGGATGGCTTTTTCATCATGCGCGTATTATACCATCTCGACACGCCTCACGTCTACACCCTCATTTGTCGCGTGTCGTTTTCTCATGGCGGAGGCAGTCGAACGGGATGCCCGTCCACGGCGCGGACGGCAGGGCGGACTCGTCTGCGGCAGACCGCCACTGGATGCCGAACGCGCTTTGGTCGTAGTTGTCGTTCGGCGCGACGCGCACCGCGATCGGATAGTCTTTCCCCTTCTCCAGCCGCCGACGCGCCACGGGTTCGCCGAACTCCCAGCGCGTCCCGTTCTTGCCTTCGAAGAGGACTTCCCCGCCCAGGACGATTCGCGGCGAGCAGGCGAACTTGATGCGGAACTCGTACCAGCCAGTCTCCGGCACCGTCAGGTAGCCCTTGTAATACGAGACCTCGCCCCGGTTGAACGGCCACATGTTCCCCGTCAGGTACCGCACGCCCGTCTCGCGCGAGCCGTCCGCCTTGATCCGCCCGTACCGAAGGCCCGTCGCCGGCAGGGCCGAGGCGTCCACGGGCGTCGGCTCCAGCGCGCCCGGACACCAGTCGCCCGGCGCGTAGCCCGAATACGTCATGTCCGCAAACCGCACGGGGCCGATGCCCTCGTAGTTCTTTTGGCGCGCGGACGTCTTTGCGAACGAGCAGCCCGAAACGAGGAGCGTCCCGCCGCGATGCCGGATGACCGTGATGTCGTCCAGCCTGAAGGACGGATTCGCGTAGTAGCTGCACCCGAAAAGCCGCGTCTCGCCGGCGATGTCGAAGCCGATCTTCGCCGTGTCGGCGTGACGGCCGTTCGTGAAGTTGCCGTCGATCTTTCCGCCGCGCACGAAGAGGTTGTAGTCGTGCCGGCGGTCGCCGCGCGGCAGCGCGTCGAAGAGCGGCTGCACGTTGATGCGGATGACGAACGGCATCTCCCGAACCGCCCGCACGACGGCGGACTTGTCGAGCGCCAGCGAGCAGAGGTTCGTCACCGAGACCATGGACGCAAGGCGATACTCGCCCGCCGGCACCTGCACCGTTCCGGACGGGTTCGCGTCAATCGCCCGCTGAAGTCGCCCCGAATCGTCCGTCTCGCCGGCGAGACGCGGATAGTCCGAAAGCGATCCGCCCGAAACGGCTGCCGCGCCGAAGCCGACGGCAAGTGCCAGAAGTCCCCTCGTCATGCGCCGCCTCGCCTATCGGATAATCACGCAGACGCCGTCGCGCTGCTTCGTCGTGAGCGAGACGTCCTGGATGAATGCCGCACCCGTCTTGGGGAAGTTGTAGGACGAGAGCGACAACCCCACCTGGAGTTCCGTCCATTTGCCCACGCGGAATTCGCGGACGTTCTGCGTGCCGTCCCAGACCTGCGCCTGTTCGCCGTCGATGTAGCACGTCAGCTTCTGGCGGCGGCGTTCGATCCGGAAGCGAATCGGACGCGGCGCCGCGCCAACCCAGTCTTCGCTGGCGCTGCTCAGCACGGCGCCGCCGTCCTCGGCGCGCCAGGACACGAAGGGCTTGCGGTTGCCGCCGCCCGCCAGCATCAGCGACAGGCTCTTCGCATCCGTCCCGGAACCGCCGCGCACCATCAGGCCAACGACGTCATAGGCGTCTTTGGCCTTGCCGTCCACCGTCTTCGAAGCCCACGGCTGCTTCGGGTTCGCAATCAGCGCCTCGAACACGAAGTCGCAGCGGCGGTCGATCGTGCGGCTGAAGTGGACGAACCCATTCGTCGTGTCGGCAGGGACGAAGCCCGTCCGATCCGTGCCCGCGCCCACGAGACGCAGGTCAAACGCCGCGGACGTGCCATGCAGATACGCCGCGCCCGTCGGTGTTGCGCCGTCCGCGTAGACGTTGAAGTCGTCGAGCCGCCAGTCGCCGAACGTGCCATCGGTCGCGACGGTCTCGTGCTGCGCCGCGTCGCCGCCGGGCTGCGACAGGCACGCGGCCGGAATCTTTTCAGTAACCGCCTCTGCAAGTCCCTCCTCCGTCTCGGCATGCCGCCATTGCAACGTGAAATAGCTGTCCTTTCCATTCGCGCCGACATTCTTGCTCGGAGCAAGCTGAATGAAAAGCGGATAGTCCATCCCTGCCTCAAAATGGAAAGTCTTTTCCGTGGCGGCAAAACTCCAGTCGCTGCCGTTGTTCTCCTTGAAGTAAATCCTTGTGCCGTCAACGACGACAAGCGAACTGGCCGGACATTTCACGTAAAACTCATAATAGCCTGTCACTTCAGGCCGCAACCTCCCCGTCAGCTGACGAACGCCTGACGGCACGGCGAGGCCGATTCCCTCCTGCTGATGATAGCCAAAAAACGATTCTGCCTCCGGCGCACCGGTCGGGTTGGTGCCGTCCGTCGCCGTTGAGGCGAACTTCTCCAGCCACAGGCCGTCCGCATAAGCGGAGCCTGCGACGGCCGCCGCCGTGCCTGCGGCAGCCAGAAGCCGCCGCGCCGTAATCATGATTTGAACCATGGATGAACCTCTCCTTCTGTTTGAGTTTGGTGTTGAATCGGATTGTTGAACTATTTCACGCATGACGCACGACGCACGACGCATGAAATTATACCACCAAAACCCCGAAGAATTCCGCCCGAACCGCAAAAAGCCGTATATACAGCTTTGGCCCTATGCGAAGCATCTTTGGCACGTCGTCCCGACAGCGCGCGCTTCGGAGCGGGAAGCTGCTCGCTCGGTCTCGTCCTCGCTCCTCACTCGCGCCACTTCCCGCCCCTCCGCGCGATACTGCCTAAAGCCCTAGCATCCGTCACTATTCATCGCCCTTCTTGGGCGGCATCGTGTCCTTCATGCCGAGAGCGAGATACTTTACACGCGCGTAGTCGGACAGGTCGCCTCGCCATGTGTGCCGTGCGCACAGTGCCTACAGAGGTAGCGCGCGGCGTTCGTCCTCTTCATAATGAGTGTTCGCTGACGATCTCGTCCACAAGATAGGGTATGCTCATGCAGTGCATGTCAGCAACGCCATCACGCATCAGGGCATAAGTCTGTGAACCATAAAACGTCTTGAGCGCCTCGTCAAGCGTGCAGCCTGTGCGTTTCGCATACGCCTCCACCACATGCGCGAACTTCACGCGCAACAGGTTCTTGTTTGCCGTCATCGCGCTTCGCTCCCCATGAACTTCAACATGGACAACGCCGCAGACGTACGCAGACAGATCTGAAGGTTCGGCGATTGAAGACGCAACCGCTCA
Source organism: uncultured Kiritimatiellota bacterium (assembly GCA_934635385.1). GTDB lineage: Bacteria > Verrucomicrobiota > Kiritimatiellia > RFP12 > UBA1067 > UBA1067. The sequence continues at coordinate 39,452 of CAKTZI010000036.1, forward strand.
ATCGTCTGAACCTTGGACGCAAAGCCGTCAAAGAACGCCTCCAGCGTATCGAAAACCCTGTCGTTCGCAACACCGCCAATCACAATGTCCCAATCGGACGTGTCCGCCTCGGCACGACACGCAACGATGAAGTCGAGCCACTCTTCAGAATACGAATCGAATGCCAACATCTTCAATCGCCCTGCCGTCGCCTCGTCGTACTCATAACAAGACAGGCACGCCGCACCTGAACGCCGCTTACGCTTTTCACACCAGCGCTCGGCCTGCTGCCGAACTGGCGTGACATAAAACCCCGGCCCGAAATCCACCGCCTTACGCGAATGCAGCAAGTCGGGCACGGAAACAGCAACTTCACCGCCATGCCAGACGGTCATACATGCACCCCCCGTTCGTCCATGACTTCGCGGATGTCGTTGACGATGTATTCGCGACCCTGCGTATGAAGCACATCATAACTCGGCACGATGTATTGGTTCAGGATATCGCCTGGCCCCGTGAGTGCACGATAGACGGCATCGGACGGTTTGCCGAGCGCGTCCGCCACGTTTTCAATGCAGAACACCGCAAACTCAAGTTCGCGGTCATTCCTAATTGGCTCACGTGTAGTCGTCGTCACATAACCTCCTCATGACTTTTTGGAAATTATACCATATTCGCGGTATCGCGTGATGGCATCACCCGTCAACGCACAGTCGCCGTCAGGCACGTGCCCGCGTTTGAATGCGGCGCAATCCAAACCCTCAGTTCACCTCGCACGGGCCTAAGTTCGCTTTCAGACCAATAGGAAAGTCTCGTCAGGGGAATCGTCATCTTGACCTCAGCCGACGCACCGGACTTCAGTTCGACCCGTCGCCACTCGATGAGCCGCCGCCGGGACGGCGCGTCCTGTGCCACGGCGGGCGTGGCGTAGACCTGCACCGTCTCGGTTCCTGCGCGCGAACCCGTGTTGGCGACTTCCACGGAGCAGACCAGATTCGTGCCGACAACCCGCACCTGTTCGTTCGTCCAGCCGAACGACGTATAGGAAAGTCCGTAGCCGAACGGATACAGCCCACCGTTCGGGCAGTCGCGGTAGCGCGTCTGCCAGCCAAGCCGACCTTGCCGACACGCTCGTTCGGACGTCCCGTGCGCGTGCGGTCATAGTAGACGGGACACTGCCCCGATGCATACGGGAAGTCCACCGTCAGCCGTCCAGACGGATTCACGCACCCTGTCAGGACATCTACAACGCCCTGCCCGCCGCTTGATCCCGGACTCCAGATCTCCAGAATGGCGTCGGCCTTCTCGGCGAGTTCCGGCACGGCGAGCGGACGGCCACCGCCCAGAAGCGCGACGAGCGTGCCGTTCTGACGGTTCTGCGGTTCCGTCGACCAGCAGCCGATGAAGTTCCAGATGTCATCCGCCGACGGCCCGACGAGCGCGACCTTCACGCCCATCTTCAGCGGCAGCGTGTCGCGCTCGTTCTTCAGCAGGACGCAGCTCTTGGCCAGACAGCGGTGATACGCCTCCCACATCGACATCATGTCCACGTCAAGTCCCGCCGAAACGGCACCCTTATCCCGGTTTTTTCGGGACAGTTTATCCCGATTTCTCGTCTGACCCCAGTAAATGCGGGCTAAAAAATA
>CAKTZI010000037.1 GCA_934635385.1 uncultured Kiritimatiellota bacterium
AGAACGAGATCGGCGAGGAGGTCGAGCGCGAGGTGGCGCGAAAGATCTCCTGCCTGAAGATTCCCGAAGGAAAGTCGGTTCGCACGGTTCTTGTGTATGACGGGCGTCTTCTCCCGATTGTCCGGGCGAATGCCTACTTTGATTTCACCTTTGACATCGCGTCGTTTCTGGCGTAAGCCGTCACCTTTCCTCCTCCACTTGCGGTAGCCCAACACGGGTGGCGGTGCGGATTGACATGGATTATTATGTTTGCACGTAAGTCCGGTCGTTTACATGATGACGATTCTTCTTCTGCACCACCACGACTCGTCCATCTGGCGGACGCAGCGGGCAGGGCTGCGCCGCTACGGCGACGTCCAGGGCTGGGCGTTTGCCGACTGGTGCGTTCCTCTGGACGCGGATCGCCGCGCGCTCGTCGCCCGCATCCGCGCGCTCAATCCGGACGGCATCATCTCCTCGCTTCGCCTGAAGCTGCCGGACGTCCTCTGCCGGCGGATCCCGGTCGTCTGCTTCGACTGTCCGCCCGAGGCCGTGCCGGAGACGTCCGTGCACCTCGTCCACGACGCGGAGCAGACGGTGCATTTGGCCGTCTGCGAGCTGCTGCCGCTCAGGTGCGCGGCCTACTCTTATGTCGGCGTGCCGGGCGACTGGTACTGGAGCCGTGCGCGCGGCGCGGCCTTCCGGCAGGAAGTCGCGGCGCAGGGCGGTGCGCTTGTCCCGTCGTCGAGGTGGGCGCCTGTCTAGAGGCGAAGATCACGGCGGCGACGAACCTCGGAAACGAGTCGATTCAGCTGTCGGGCGAAGGGCCGACGGACGGCTCGGCCTACGGTGCGCTGTGGGTCAACGCGGCCAAGTCGTTGCGGCTGAACGCCCTGTCGCTTGCGTCCGACGCCGCCGTGCATGTCAACGGAAGCGGCACACTGACGCTCAACGGCACGGTCGATCTAGGCGGGCACACGCTCGACATCTGGGCGCGCGGTAACTACGCGAACGCCAACGGCTTGGCGACGGTCAAGAACGGCGGACACATCAACATGAAGTTCCTGTATCCGAGTTCTGCGGCCTATTCCGGCCTGCAGTTCGGCTGGACGCTGGAAGGCACGTCTGCCAACGTCATCACGGGCGGCGGGACGCGCGGCGGCACGGTGTGCAACCCGTCCGCGACGCCGTGGACGTGGGTGGTCGATTCGGCCGTGGGCTGGCGCGTCAACGCCGGCAACGGTACGCTGACGGACGTCCCGGATGACGTGCTGTCGGCGGACAGGCAGTTTTGGGGCGGCCCCGTCGAACTGAACGCGAACGTCGTCGTCGGGCAGAAGCGCGACAACGGCGAATGGCAGGTCGGCGGCTTCAAGGGCCCGGTGCGCGGAAGCGGCAACATCAGCGTGTTCGAGCCGGCGAGCGCCTACAAGACGTGGTTCAAGCTCGGCTCTGCGAACCCCGACTGGACGGGCTCGATCTCGGCAAAGCGCGCTAACGCCGAGATGACCTACACGGTCAACGGCACGACCTACACGACGCTTCACCACTGCCGCGATGAACCTGGCGGGGCTGTCCGAGACGATGTACATCAAGGGCGCCGACACGACGAACGGGCCGACCGTGCGCGCGATGGGTCCGGTCGCCGGCTTCTTCGACGGCAACAACAGTTGCGTCGACGCGGACGTGCAGAAGGCCTACAAGGCGGGGCCGGGCTATGACGACAACGCCGCGTGGATTGCGAATCGCGACGCTTCGGGGAATCTCGTCTACCAATACGACGGCTACATCTGGAATCATGCCGATTCGGACGCGACGTGGGGCTTCATGAGTTGCATCAACTCCGAGGGCCAGATCTGGTTCGAGAACGCGGCGGGCGAACTGGAGCTCGTGCAGAAGGGCGGCTTCTTCAGCAGCACGACCGCGACCGTCGCCGCCTACAGAGAAGTGACGCTGAAGCCCGGCGCCAACCGCATCCGCATCTGCGTAATCGGCAAGAACGGCGCGTCGGCGGGCAACACTGTCACGGTCGACGGCACGCAAGTCAAGTGCTGGAACAAGAATTACCCGATCTGCTACGATCCGCTGTTGGCCAACACGCTGCGCGACGGCACGTGGTCGACGACGTGCTACGAGCCGTTCGTCAACCTGCTGGACAAGGACGGCAAGGGTGCGCTCTTCACGACGGTGCCGGAAGCGGAAGCCGACCTGTTCGCGGCCTATGGCACGGCGGACGAGCGCGCGGCGCTCCGGGCGATGCTGCCGTCCTTCGCCAAGGCGACGTTCGGCGCGGGGACGACGCTCGACCTGAATGGTCTGCCGACGGACGTGCCGTTTGCGCTGGACGCACTGGAAGGTGCGCCGCACATCGTCGGCGGCAACCTGACGGTCAAGGACTGGACGCTCACGGCGACGGCGATCAACGCGGAGACGGCCAGTAGCGTGTCGACTGGGCGGATCACGTTCGCGGACGGCGCGAAGCTGCTGATCCACGACAAGGGCCTGAAGGCGAACGACGCGGGGTATCCGATCTTGGAGGCTGCGGGCGGCATCGGCGGGCTGCCCGAACTCGTGTTCCTCGACCGTCCCAGGCGCGCGGCGAACTGGAGGCTGATCCTGTCCGAAGACGGCCAGACGCTCCGTCTTGCGGGTGGCACGACGGGCCTCTGTGTCATCTTCCGCTGACCGAAAGGAATCTCGAACCATGCGAACGAACCGAATTGGGGGCCTGTCGATTGCCGCGTTCGTCTGCGGCACCTGTCTCGCACAGGAGCCGGAGGGCAACCTGATCCCCGACTACGACCTCGCGCGCGTCACGGTTTGCGTTCGGGAAGTGGGATCCGCTGCTGGACGCCTGCAAGAAGTCCGGCATCGGCGCGCACGTCGATTTCCTGATCCACACGCCGCCGGACTGGTCATTCCCGGAGGGACGCCGCATCAAGGGGACGCGGCAGAAGCCGGAAGTCCGGCACGTCGTGGACTTCGCGGAGGCGTGGTCGCGGCACTTCGCCGGCAAGATCGACTCGCTCCAGTTCCAGAACGAGACGGGCGGCTACGACGCGCCGGACTTCTTCGCCTACTGCCGGGCGGTGACGCCGGTCTTCCGGCGCAACCTGCCGGGCGTGAAGCTGATGTATCCGTCGTTCCCCGGCATCGGCCTGCCGCCGGCGGACGCGGAGACGCCCGTCGGCAATGCCGTGCGCGTCAAGAAGCACGGCTGGATCGACCAGCTTTTCGAGTTCGGCATCCAGAACCTCTGCGACGAGCACGACTTCCATCCGTACATCAACGGACACGCCACGTCGAAGCTGAAGATGGTCTCGCCCGTGCCGTTCGACTGGCGCGAGTCGTCCCGGTACGGCACGTTCTGCGAAACGCTCGCGCAGCGCATCCGTCGGTTCCGCGAGCAGGTCTCGGCGACGCTGCCGATCGTCGATTCCGAATCGGGCTTCATCGACATCGTGAACGCGCCGTGGCTCTTCCTGCCGCCGCTCGACCGGGCCGACTGGTACACGCGGGAGGTTTCGCTCGGGCAGAGCGTGCGCTACTCGATCCTCAAGAAGGCGATCGGCTTTCAGCGCGAGTTCTACTTCATGTTTCTCGGCCTCAACCTCGAACGGCACGGCCTCGACCTCGTCTGCAAAGACCTGACGCCGACGGCGGCTCTGCCCGCGCGCGCCGCGTTCGCGAAGTTCCTCGACGGCGCCAAGCCCGTCGCGTACGAACGGCGCAACGAGTCGACGTGGTACGCCGTCTTTGAAAAGAAGGGCAAGACGGTCGTCGCCTACTGGGACGCCTCGCTGGAGAACAAGCCCGCCGGGACGCTGAGGACGCTGACGGTCAAGGGGCTGACGGGCGTCTGCTTCGACGTGATGGGCAACCGCCAGACGTTCGGCGATGGTGTGCTGGAGCTCGATTCGACACCGCACTATTTCGTCACGGACGCCGCGCCGGAGGTGGCGCGCGCGGCGTTCCACGAGTCGGTCGCGGACGGTCTGCGGCCCGTCGCGCTGAAGCTGGGGCTGGCGAAGGACGGTTCCGTCACGGTCAACGTGAAGAACACGACGGGGAAGGCGATTCCCGCCGCGCGGTATCCGCTCGCGGCGAAAGGCCCGGTGCGCGCGCCGAAGGCGCTGGACGTGGCGAAGCTGGCGGCGCGCGAGACGCAGGACTTCTCGTTCCGTCCCGCGTTTGAGCCGGGCGCGCCGGTCGAGCTGACGCTGAAGACGCCGGACGGCGCGATCGAATCGAACACGCTCCGCTTTCCCGTCGTGAAGGTCGCGGACGGGGCCTGTCCCCAGCGGCCGTCCTGCGCACGGCCGTGAAGGGCGACGCGCTCTCGCCCGCGCCGCTGGGGACGGACATCCACAAGGGCGACATCCTCGAGTACTTCTTCGACTTCGCGAACTGGACTTATGGCCGCGTCTACAAGGACGTCTCCCGCACCGGCGTCGCGATCTGCGAGTGACGTTTTTGCCACACGCGGCGCGGGTTATGGTATAATTCCAAGAATTCGAGTGGCCTGTGCCCAAAAACCTGAAGGCAGGCTGCCGAAAAACAAAAAAGGAGCAACATGGTCAATCGCATCATCCTGAACGAAACCTCGTACCACGGCGCGGGCGCCGTGCAGTCCATCGTCCCCGAACTCGCCCAGCGCGGGCTCAAGAAGCCGATCGTCTTCTCCGACCCCGACCTCATCAAGTTCGGCGTCACGAAGAAGGTGACCGACCTCCTCGACGCGGCGAAGGTCGCCTACGAGGTCTATTCGGAGATCAAGCCGAACCCGACGATCCAGAACGTGAAGGACGGCGTCAAGGCCGCGAAGAAGGCGAAGGCCGACTGCATCATCGCGATCGGCGGCGGCAGTTCGATGGACACGGCGAAGGCCGTCGGCATCATCCGGACGAACCCGGCGTTCGCGGACGTGCGGAGCCTGGAGGGCGTCGCCCCGACGAAGAAGCCCTCGCTCCCGATCCTCGCCGTCCCGACGACGGCCGGCACGGCGGCGGAAGTGACGATCAACTACGTCATCACCGACGTCGAGAAGAAGCGCAAGTTCGTCTGCGTCGATCCGCATGACATCCCGGTCGTCGCGTTCGTCGATCCCGACATGATGAGCTCGATGCCGAAGGGCCTCACGGCCTTCACGGGCATGGACGCGCTGACGCACGCGATCGAGGGCCTGATCACGAAGGCGGCGTGCCCGATGACGGACATGATGCACCTGGAGGCGATCCGCCTCATCTCGGCCTCGCTGCGCGACGCGGTCGCGAACAAGCCGGCCGGCCGCGCGGGCATGGCGCTCGGCCAGTACATCGCGGGCATGGGCTTCTCGAACGTCGGTCTCGGCATCGACCACTCGATGGCGCACGGGCTCTCCGCGCTCTACGACATGCCGCACGGCAAGGCGTGCGCGATCCTGCTGCCGACGGCGATGAAGTTCAACGCGCCGAAGACGGGCGACAAGTACCGCAAGATCGCGATCGCGATGGGCGTGAAGGGCGCGGACAAGATGCCGCTCGCGAAGGCGCGTCAGGCGGCGATCGCGGCGGTCGAGAAGCTCTCGAAGGACGTCGGCATCCCGGCGGACCTGAAGGGCGTCCTCAAGAAGGAAGACGTCAAGTTCCTCGCCGAATCGGCCTACGCCGACGCCTGCCGTCCGGGCAACCCCCGCGACCTCACGGTCAAGGACATCGAGAAGCTCTACATGGGGCTGATCTAAATGACCGTTGCCGAACTGAACCGGCGTTTCGGCGCGCCCGGGCGGATCGTCTTCCGCACGGGCTTCGCCGGCTACCCGAACGTCGTCCTCGCGAACAGGTACGGCTCGGCGGAGGTCGCGCTGCTCGGCGCGAACACGCTCGCGTACCGTCCGACGGGGCACGGCCCCGTCCTCTTCCGTCCGGCGAGGACGGACTCGGACTACAATCGCGGCGACAAGTTCCACGGCGGCGTGCCCGTCTGCTGGCCTCAGTTCGGCAACCGCTTCTCGAAGGACCTGCCGGGCCACGGCTTCGCGTCCGTGATGGTCTTCGAGGTACGCGGCACGGAGTATTCCGAGGACATCACGGAAGTGACGCTCGGCCTGAAGTCAGACCTCGTGACGAAGAAGCTCTGGCCGCACGACTTTGACCTGGAGGTCAAGGTGTCCGTCTCGATGAAGCTCAACCTCACGCTGACGACGACGAACACGGGCGCCGCGCCGTTCGCCTTCAGCTGCGGCTTCCATCCGTATTTCGCCGTGCGCAGCCGCGACGACGTGACCGTGAAGGGGCTGGACGCCTGTCCGTTCACGGACGGCACGACGCCGGACCTGAAGCGGGGCGTGTGGACAGGCGACCTGAAGCTCGACTTCGCGCCCGACCACATCTTCGAGCTGCCGCCGACGCCCAAGCACGCCTGTGCGATTCTCGACGCGGGGCTGAAGCGCGCGATCGCCGTCGCGTCGGGCGGCAACGACCGCGCGGTCGTCTGGAATCCGGGGCCGGCGGCGAAGCTCGCCGACCTCGCGGCGGACGACTGGAAGAAGTTCGTCTGCGTCGAGCCCGTGTCGGACTGGCCGGGCGGGCGGACGCTCGCGCCGGGCGAGAGGCACGTCCTCTCCGCCGCGATCCAGGCGCATTTGGACGAATCGTGAAGCATGCTGTCGTCCGGGCGCGGGCGGGTTTGGTATAATACGCGCACCATGAAGAAAAAAGGTACGTTGGCTCTCGTCTCGCTCGGCTGCGCGAAGAACGCGGTCGACCTCCAGGTTCGCGCCGGGGCGCTCCTGAAGGACGGGTGGACGCTTTCGCCCGATCCGAATCGCGCCGACACGGTGATCGTGAACACGTGCTCGTTCATCGCCTCCGCCCGCGAAGAGGCCGAGGCGGAGATCCGCCGCGCGCTGGAGCTGAAGCGGCGCGGCCAGTACGGGCGCGTCGTCGTCACGGGGTGCTATCCCCAGCGCTATCCGCAGCTGAAGGAGGCCTTCCCCGGCGTGGACGACTGGGTGGGCGTGCCGCAGGCGTGGGAGGAACCGAAGGTGCCGGCCCTGCGTCTCACGGGCAAGGCGTTCGCCTACCTGAAGATCGCCGAGGGCTGTGCGCACCGCTGCTCCTACTGCGCGATTCCGCAGATTCGCGGCAAGTACCGCTCGCGTCCGATGCGGTCGGTCCTGCGCGAAGCGAAGGCCCTCGTGGCGACAGGCTGCCGCGAGCTCAACATCGTCGCGCAGGACCCGATGCTCTGGCGCGAGGGCGAGAAGCGGCTCGCCGACCTGCTCTGGGCGCTCGACAGGATTCCCGGCGACTTCTGGGTGCGCGTCCTCTACAGCTATCCGAGCGAGATCACCGAAGATTTCATCATCTGGCTGGCGTCCGCGAAGCATGCGGTCAAGTACGTGGACGTCCCGATCCAGCACACCGTGCCGGCCGTGCTGGAGAAAATGAACCGGAAGCGGGCGATCGAGCCGTCGCGCAGCGCGGCGGAAGTCCTGCGCGAGATCGTGCCCGGCGTCACGCTCCGCACGACGGTCATGACGGGCTTTCCGGGCGAGACGGAGGCGCGCTTCGCCGAAATGCTCGCCGACCTGAAGCGGATGCAGTTCGACCACCTAGGCGCGTTCGCCTATTCGCCGGAGAAGGGGACGAAGGGCGCGACGCTGGGCGGACGCCCCAGCCGCGCGGTCGCCGAGGCGCGCGAAAAGCGCGTCATGGAGCAGCAGGCGAAGATCTGGAAGCTGAAGGCGAAGCGGATGCTCGGCCAGACGTTCCGCGCGCTCGTGATCGCGCCCGGCGTCGCGCGGATGGAATCGCAGGCGCCGGACGTGGACGGCGTGACTTACTTTGAAGGAAGAGGGAAGAAGGAAAAAGGAAGAGGGATGAAGGGAGAGGGAAGAGGTGCGGAAGTCGGCGAATTCGTGGACATCCGCCTGACGAAGGTCAGGGGCTTCGATTTTGAAGGCGTGCGTGAAGATTGAAGGAAGACAAGAAGATGATCATCGACGTACATTCGCATGACTTCGCGCCGTCCGTCGCGACACGCGCCATGAACGGCATGTGCCGCGGGCTGGGCGGCCGCCTCGCGCCGTCGGGCGACGGCACGCTCGCGAACCACCTCGACGCCCTCGACCTTGCGGGCGTGGACAAGGCGGTGATGTGTCCCATCGCGACGAAGCCCGGCCAGTTCGACGTCATCCTGCGACGGTCGGTCGCGATCCTCTCCGGCGCGGCGGGGGAGCGGGCGCAGCGGAAGATCATTCCCTTCGCGTCCGTCCATCCGCGCGACCCGGACTGGTCGCGGCACCTGGACGCGGTGGTCGCCGCCGGCATCCGGGGCCTCAAGTTCCATCCGTACTACCAGGACTTCTCGCTCGCCGATCCGTCCGTCTGGCCGCTCTTCCGCAAGGTCGCGGAACTGGGGCTCGTCGTCCAGTGCCATGCGGGACGCGACCTCGGCTATCTCGACCGCACGGACGCCTGCGGGCCGGCGGAGGTCGCGACGCTGCTGAAGAACGTGAAGGGGCTCACCTTCATCGCGGCGCACCTCGGCGGCTGTTCGGGGTATGCGCCGCACGCGACGGACGCGCTGCTGGAACTTGGCGCGTACATCGACACGTCCGCGCTCGTGCAGAACCACCACAAGGACGAGGAGATGCGCCTTCTGCGGTCGTGGCCGCGCGAGCGGATCCTCTTCGCGACGGACTGGCCGTGGACGCACTACCCGGAGGAGCTCGCGTGGGTGAAGTCCGTCCGCGCGCCCGAAGACTGGCCCGACGCCCTCGGCGGCAACGCGGCAAGGATATTGGGGATTGGATGATCGACTGGATGAATTTTCGGACGAAGGACAAAAGACAGCCGACAAAGGCCGGATGAATTTCACAACTCACAACCTCACACCCCTCACCTCTCACCCCTCACATCTCACCCCTCACATCTCACCTCTCACATCTCAACACAACAACCCATGAACACCGCATTCAAGCTCACTGATCCGTTCGGCACCGCGCCGAAGACCGCCCCGTTCACGCAGTCCGTCTCGACGGGCGTGCCGTGGCACAATCTGCCGATCACCCGCGAATACACGCTCGGACAGCTCCTCGACCAGACCATCGCGCGCTGCGGCGAGAACGACGCCGTCGTCTATGCCGACCGCAACTACCGGCTGACCTGGTACCAGTTCGGCGAAGAGGTCGATCTCGTCGCGAAGGGCCTGATGGCGCTCGGCGTGAAGCGCGGCGAGAAGGTGGCCCTCTGGGCGACGAACGTGCCGCACTGGGTCGTCCTCATGTTCGCGACGGCGAAGATCGGCGCGATCCTGCTGCCGCTGAACACGAACTACAAGTCGCACGAGATGGACTTTGCGCTGCAGCAGTCCGAGACGGAGAACCTGTTCGTGATCAACGGCTTCCGCGACTGCGACTACGTGCAGGTCATCAACGACCTCGTGCCGGAGCTGAAGGAGTGTCCGCGCGGTGCGCTGAAGAGCGCGAAGTACCCGCACCTGAAGCGCGTGTTCTTCCTCGGCGGCGAGAAGCACCGCGGCATGTACTCGCTCAACGAGGTGAAGTCCCTCGCGTGCGAGGTCACGCAGGAGGAGTACCTCGCGCGGCAGGCGACGGTGGACGTGAACGACGTCGTGAACATGCAGTACACGTCGGGCACGACGGGCTTCCCGAAGGGCGTGCAGCTCACGCACCGCAACATCGGCAACGACGGCTTCTGGATCGGCGCGTGCCAGAACCTCACGTGCCGCGACCGCGTGTGCATCCCCGTGCCGCTCTTCCACTGCTTCGGGTGCGTCCTGGGCGTGATGAGCTGCGTCAACCACGGCGCGACGATGGTCTTTCTGGAGAAGTTCGACCCCGTGCAGGTGATGGACTCGATCGAGCGCGAGAAGTGCACGGCGACGTATGGCGTGCCGACGATGTACATCGCGATGCTCGACCACCCGCTCTTCAACCGGTTCGACTTCCGCTCGCTGCGGACGGGCATCATGTCCGGCTCGGCGTGCCCGACGCACCGCATGCAGCAGGCGAACGACAAGATGTTCATGCGCGAGATCACGAACCCGTATGGGCTTACCGAGTCCGGCCCGGTGATGACGATGACGCGCTACTTCGAGACGTCCATCGTGCGCAAGTGCCAGACGATCGGCCAGGCGCTGCCGGGCGTCGAGGTCGCGATCATCGACCCCGAGTCGGGCGAGATCGCGCCGATCGGGCAGGACGGCGAGATCTGCTGCCGCGGCTTCAACACGATGAAGGGCTACTACAAGATGCCCGAGCAGACGGCGAAGTGCATTGACGCGAACGGGTGGCTGCACTCCGGCGACATCGGCAAGATGGACGCGGACGGCTACTACTACATCACGGGGCGCCTGAAGGACCTCATCATCCGGGGCGGCGAGAACATCTCGCCGAAGGAGGTCGAGGATTTCCTCGGCACGATGCCGGGCGTGAAGGACGTCGCGGTCGTCGGGTGCCCGTCGAAGAAGTACGGCGAGCAGCCGGCGGCGTTCATCATCCCGTCGACCGGCGTGACGCTGACCGAGGCGGACGTCGCGGCGTTCTGCAAGGACAAGATCAGCTGGTTCAAGATCCCGAAGTACGTCCACTTCCTCGACGTCTTCCCGATGACGGCGAGCCAGAAGATCCAGAAGTACAAGCTGCGCGAGATGGCCCACGAGCTGTGGCCGGAGGCGTAAAATGACGCGGACAGGATGGCGAGATCGTCAGTCTTATGCGTCTTCTGCGTCCTGTTCGTCCTGAAAATCTCAAAGAAAGGAATTCGACAATGAGCAACGATTCGACCAACACGGTGGGGGCGCGGATTCGCGCGTATCGCGAGAAGCTGGACATGGGCGTAGGCGACCTCGCGCAGCGGAGCGGCGTCGACGAGGCGACGGTCAACGCGATCGAGAAGGGCGAGGTGCTGCCCGCGCTCGGCGTCCTGACGAAGATCTCCCGCGCGCTCGGACAGCGGCTCGGCACGTTCATGGACGACCAGTTCAAGCCCGACCCGATCATCACGCGCGCGGAGGACATCGCGGCGGAGAAGGTCGCGCAGGAGGGCGTGAACGCGCTCGGCTACTCGTCGCACTCGCTCGCGCGCGGCAAGACCGACCGCCACATGGATCCGTTCCGCATCGAGTTCGCGGCGAATGGCGAAAACGGCTACTCGTCCCACGAGGGCGAGGAGCTGATCATCTGCCTTGCGGGCGAGGTCGAGCTGACCTACGGGCCGGACAAGACCGTCCTGAAGCCGGGCGACACGGCCTACTACAATTCCGTCGTCCGGCACGGCCTGCGCGCGCTGAACGGCCAGCCGGCGTCCATCTACGGCATCGTCTTCATGCCGTTCTGAGCCTTTTTGGTATAATATCGCCTCACCCTTTTCACAGGAGAGAAAACAAATGGTTCTGCTGCTTGGTTCCGATGCCTATTCGCCGTTCCGACTCGACGCCCTCAAGGCGGCGATCGCCAAAGCCGACCCGACGCTCGGGCCGCTCGCGATCGACGCGAAGTGGGTCTATGCGCTGGAGCTCGCCGACGCGCCGGTCGATTCGCGCGAGCTCGCCCGCGCGGCGGAGCTGCTGAACGCCGAGGGCAGCTGCGACGGGGCCGACTTCTACGTGACGCCGCGCAAGGGCACGATCTCGCCCTGGAGTTCGAAGGCGACGGACATCTTCCGCAACTGCGGGCTGAAGTCGATTTTGCGCGTCGAAAGGGGCGTGCGGTTCCTAGTGAGCGACGCGAGAGGCGCGAGGGGCGCGAGTGACTTGAGTCCGAGAGACGCGAGTGACGCGAGAGACGTGAGGCCGGGGGCGGTTGCGCTTTCGCCGAACGCCCTCGCCGCGCTCTATGACAAGATGACCGAGGGCGTGTATGACGACCTCTCCGACCTCTTTGACGTCGCCGAGCCGAAGCCGGGGCGCACCTACGACGTCCTGAAGAAGGGCGTCGAGGCGATCCGCGAGGCGAACGCGGAAATCGGCCTCGCGATCTCCGAGCCGGAGATGAAGTATCTCGCGGCGAGCTTCAAGAAGGCGAAGCGCAACCCGACGGACACCGAACTCGTCATGTTCGGCCAGGTGAACTCCGAACACTGCCGCCACAAGATCTTCGGCGCCGAGTTCGTCATCGACGGCAAGAGGCAGGCGAAGAGCCTCTTCGAGATGATCAAGAACACGCACCAGAAGCGTCCGCAGGACACGCTTTCGGCCTACAAGGACAACTCGGCCGTCGTCGCGGGCTTCAAGACGGACGTCTTCGCGATCGACCCCGCGACGAACGCCTATTCCTTCAAGAGGGATCAGCTCGACCAGCTCATGAAGGTCGAGACGCACAACCACCCGACGGCGATCTCGCCGTTCCCGGGCGCGGCGACGGGCGTCGGCGGCGAGATCCGCGACGAGGCGGCGACGGGCACGGGCTCGCGGACGGTTGCGGGCATCTGCGGCTTCATGGTGTCGAACCTGCGCATTCCGGGCTTCCCCCAGCCGTGGGAGCGCGTCTACGCCGACTTCCCGACGCGCCTCGCGACGCCGCTGCAGATCATGACGGACGGCCCGCTCGGCGGCGCGGCGTTCGGCAACGAGTTCGGGCGGCCCCAGCTCTGCGGCTTCTTCCGCACCTACGAGGGCGAGGTCGCGGGCGAGCTCAGGGGCTACCACAAGCCGATCATGCTCGCGGGAGGCATGGGCGTCATCCGCCGCAGCCAGGTGCAGAAGAGGGACGTCACGGTCGGCGCGCTGATCGTGCAGATCGGCGGGCCGGCGATGCGCATCGGCCTCGGCGGCGGCGCGGCGAGCTCGATGATGACGGGCACGAACTCCGAAGCCCTCGACTTCAACTCGGTCCAGCGCGGCAACGCCGAAATGCAGCGCCGCTGCCAGGGCGTCATCGACGCCTGCTCGTCGCTCGGCAAGGCGAACCCGATCCTCTCCGTCCACGACATCGGCGCGGGCGGCCTTTCCAACGGCTGCCCCGAACTCGTCGAGGCGACGGGCGGGAAGTTCGAGCTGCGCGAGGTGCACAACGAGGAGCGCTCGATGAGCCCGATGGAGATCTGGTGCTGCGAGGCGCAGGAGCGGTACGTCCTCGCGCTCCGGCCGGAGGCGAAGGCGTTCTTCGAGGGGCTGTGCGCGCGCGAGCGTTGCCCGGTCGCGTTCATCGGCGTCGCGACGGGCGACGGCCAGCTCGTCCTCCACGACAGCCACTTCGGCGACAACCCGATCGACATGGACATCAAGGTGCTTCTGGGCAAGCCGCCGCGCATGGTGCGCAAGGTGACGCGCACGAAGCAGAAGCGCCTCGCGGCGAACTTCGAGGGCGTGACGCCGATCGACGCCCTGACGCGCGTCCTGCACCTGCCGGCCGTCGCGGACAAGACGTTCCTCGTCACGATCACCGACCGCACCGTCACGGGGCGCGTCGCGCGCGACCAGATGGTCGGCAAGTTCCAGCTGCCGGCGGCGGACTGCGCCGTGACGACGATGGGCTACACGACGTTCAACGGCCAGGCGATGGCGACGGGCGAGCGTACGCCGGTCGCGCTCCTCGACGGCCCGGCGTCCGGCCGGCTCGCGGTCGCGGAGGCGATCACGAACCTCGCGGCGGCGGACGTCGGCGACATTTCGCAGATCCGCCTCTCGGCGAACTGGATGGCCCCGTGCGGCGAGCCGGGCGAGGACGCGATCCTTTACGACACCGTGCAGGAGGTGGGGCTGAAGTTCTGCCCGAAGCTCGGCGTCTCGATTCCCGTCGGCAAGGACAGCTGCTCGATGCACACGGTCTGGCAGGACCGGAAGGGCGAGGAGAGGAAGCAGGTCGCGCCGCTCTCGCTCGTCGTCTCGTCGTTCGCGCCGGTGAAGGACGTACGCCTCACGCTCACGCCCGACCTGAAGGCCGATCCGCGCGGCGAGGGCTCCGTGCTCGTCTACGTGAACCTCGGCCAGGTGGGCGAGGCCCCGCTCGGCGCGACGGCGCTTGCGCAGGTCTACGGGCAGCTCGGCGACACGTACGCGGACGCGGACGCCGCGCTCCTGAAGCGCTTCTTCAACGCGATGCAGACGATCGTGCGCGACAAGCTCGCGCTCGCCTACCATGACCGGTCGGACGGCGGCCTCGCCGTCACGCTCGCGGAAATGGCGATCACGGGCGGACGCGGCCTCGTCGCGAAGCTCCCCGACGGCGATGCGCTGGAGCAGCTCTTCAACGAGCAGCCGGGCGCCGTCCTGCAGGTGCGCGAAAAGTACCTCAACCGGGTGCTGGCGGTCTTCCGCGCCGCGCGCGTCCCCGCCGAGGCCATCGGCGCGGCGCTCGCGACGAGCCGCACGTTCGAGCTCTTCGTCGGCGCGCGGCAGGCGATCAAGACGGACATCACGTACCTGCGCCGCTGCTGGTCGGAGACGACGTACCGCATGCAGGCCCTGCGCGACAACCCGGTCTCGGCGCGCGAGGAATACGACAACGCGCTCGACGACCTCAACCCCGGCCTGAGCTTCAGGCTGACGTTCGACCCGGAGGAAAGCCCGAATGGACGGGACGTCTGTCCGTCCCGAACCCTGAACCAAGGAGCGGCGCCGAAACTGGCCGTCCTGCGCGAGCAGGGCGTCAACGGGCACATCGAGATGGCGGCGGCGTTCGCGCTTGCGGGCTTCGACTGTCAGGACGTCCACATGTCCGACCTCATCGCGGGGCGCGTCGACCTCCGGGACTTCCGGGGGCTTGTCGCGTGCGGCGGCTTCAGCTACGGCGACGTGCTGGGCGCGGGCGCGGGCTGGGCGCGCTCGATCCTCTACAACGACCGCCTGCGCGAGATGTTCGAGGCGTTCTTCCGCCGTCCCGACACGTTCTCGCTCGGCGTCTGCAACGGCTGCCAGATGCTCTCGCAGCTGAAGGGCATCATCCCCGGCGCGGAGAAGTGGCCGAAGTTCGTGAAGAACATCTCCGAGCAGTTCGAGGCACGCTACGCGACGGTCGAGATCGAGGAGTCCCCGTCGATCTTCTTCCGGGGCATGGCGGGTTCGCGCCTGCCGATCGCCGTCGCGCACGGCGAGGGCCGCGTCTGGACGGACGGCTTCGCGCCGTCGATCTGCGCCGCGCACTACGTCGACAACTACGGGCACGCGACGACGCGCTACCCGTACAACCCGAACGGCTCCCTGGGCGGACAGACGGCGTTCACGACGGCGGACGGGCGCGCGACGATCATGATGCCGCACCCGGAACGCGGCTTCCGCGCCTGCCAGCTCAGCTACAACCCCGGCGTCTTCCGGCTGAACGGCCCGTGGATGCGCATGTTCCAGAACGCCTACGCCTTCGCGATGGGAGCCTAGGCCGATTGACGGAACGCCCGAATTACGATATAATCCCACAACATAAACACTGAAAAGGAATACCATGGAACAGTCCGAAAAGCAGGGCGGGAACGTTGCCGCCATCGTCACGATGTTCGCGCTCTTCTTCATGATCGCGTTCGTCACCAACTTCGCCGGGTCGATGGCGGTCGTCGCCAAGAACCAGTTCAATGCGTCGGCCACGGCCTCGCAGCTGGGCAGCGCGGCCAACTTCTTCGCCTATCTCTTCATGGGCATTCCGGGCGGCCTCATCCTCAAGCGCAAGGGCTACAAGTTCACGGCGCTCCTCGCGGCGGCCGTCGGCTTCGCGGGCCTCGGCATCCAGCTCGCCTCCGGCTACGTGCCCGCGTCGGCGAACCCGTTCTACGTCTACATCGCCGGCGCGTTCGTCGCGGGCTTCTCGATGTGCCTCCTGAACCTCGTCGTCAATCCGCTCCTGAACACGCTCGGCGGCGGCGGCAACAAGGGCAACCAGCTCGTCCAGATGGGCTGCTCGATCAACTCGATCGGCGCGACGCTCGCGCCGATGATCCTCGGCTGGCTGATCGGCGGCGCGATGGACGAGGCGACGGTCTCGAAGGTCGCGCCGGCGATGCTCATCGCGATGGCGCTCTTCGCGGTCGCGTTCGTGATCGTCCTCGCCTCGAAGATCCCCGAGCCTCACATGGAGACGGCGGAGGAGAAGGCCGACCGCCTCGCCGGGCGGACGAGCGTGGTGAAGGATATCGTCGCGACGCTCAAGTTCCGCCACTTCACGCTGGGCGCGCTCGCGATCTTCTTCTACATCACGATCGAGTCCGGCATCCCGAACTTCGCGAACCTCTACATGAGCGAGATGGAGGGCGTCGGCCCGGTCATCGCCGGCAGCGTCGTCGCGTCCTACTGGTTCGCGATGATGATCGGCCGCATCGTCGGCGGCGCGATCGGCGGCAAGGTCAGCTCAAGGGCGATGATCACGTTCCTCTCCCTCCTCGGCATCGTCACGCTCCTCGCGATGATGTTCCTGCCGGTGAAGCTCGTCACGGTCTTCGGCAAGACGATTCCGCTCTCGATGTGCCTCGTCTTCGTCTGCGGCCTCGCGACGTCCGTCATGTGGGGCGGTCTCTTCAACCTCGCGGCGGAGGGCCTCGGCAAGTACGTGCCGATGGGGTCCGGCATCTTCATGGCCTGCGTCGTCGGCGGCGTCTGCCTGCCGCTGCAGGGCATGCTCGCGGGCAAGGTCGGCTACCTCGGCAGCTACTGGTTCACGATCGCGCTCTTCGCCTACATCTTCGTCTACGCGAACTTCCTCTCGAAGCCGAAGGCGAAGCAGGCTTGAAACTCAAATCTTAATCCAAGGGAGAATTCCGCTATGCTGAACCAAGAAATCCACGACGAGCTCGTCGCCAAGTTCGAGAAGCTCTACGGCGAGAAGCCGCAGGTCGTCGCCTACGCGCCGGGGCGCATCGAGGTGCTCGGCAACCACACCGACTACAACGAGGGCTTCGTGTTCTCGGCGGCGATCGACAAGGGCACGTTCTTCGCGGTGAGCGCGACGGCCGACGAGAGCTGCTCGCTCACGGCCGGCGACCTGATGGAGACGGCGAACTTCTCCATCCGCGACGTGAAGCCCGCGCGGGAGATGACGTGGCAGAATTACGTGACGGGCACGTTCAACTGGCTCTTCGACGACAAGTCGGCCGAGGCGAAGCACGGCTGGAAGGCGATGTTCCTCGGCAACATCCCGCTCGGCGCGGGGCTCTCCTCGTCCGCCGCGCTGGAGATGGCGACGGCGCTCGCGCTCCAGAAGCTCTACGGCACGAACTTCGACAGGACTGCGCTCGCGAAGATCGGGCAGAAGGCCGAGCACACGTTCGCGGGCTGCCCCTGCGGGCTGCTCGACCAGGCGTCCTCGATGTACGGCAAGGCGGGCGCGCTCGTCAAGAGCGACTTCCGCTCGAACACGTTCGAGACCGTGCCGCTCGGCGACAAGGTCGCGTTCATGATGGTGAAGTCGAACGCGAAGCACGCGCTCGTGGACGGGGCGTACGCCTCGCGCCGCCAGGCGTGCGAGGACGCGGCGAAGTATTTCGCGGGCGTCCTGAAGAAGGGGAACGTCACGCACCTGCGCGACGTCACGACGGCGGAGTGGGTGCTCTACCGCAGCGGCCTCTCCGAGACGACGGCGAAGCGCGCGGTGCATCCGATTGGCGAGGACGAGCGCGTCCTCCAGGGCGCGGCACTGCTGGAGAAGGGCGACCTGAAGGGCTTCGGCGCGCTCATGTACGATTCGCACGAGTCGAGCCGCAACTGGTTCGAGAACTCCTGCGAGGAGCTGGACGCGATCGTGGACGCGGCGAAGGCGATTCCCGAGGTCTACGGCGCGCGCCTCTCCGGCGGCGGGTTCGGCGGCAGCTGCTGCCTGCTCGTCGACCCGGCGGCGGCCGACCGCATCGCGGCGGCGATCACGCGCGAGTACAAGGCCAAGTTCGGCGACGAGCCGACCTGTTCGCTGATTCCGCCGTCCGACGGCGCGCACCTCGTCTAAAGGAGAACGACCATGAAACCTGTCAAGTCCGTTTTCGTTTCGCTCGTCGCGCTGGGCGCGTGCGCCGCGTTCGCGCAGGAAGAGGAAGGGGCCGAAGCCGCCGCGTCGGCGGCGGAAACTGCGCCCCGTAAGGCCGTCGCCAAGGCGTCCGCTTTCACGACGCTTCCGTTTTGCCGCGCCTGTGAGGGCACGGCGGAGGTTCTGCTTCCGGGCAAGGACTGGGCGCCGGTCGAGGAGGGCAAGTTCTATCCCCTCGGCTCGGCCTTTCGGACGCAGGGGGCCGGTCGGCTGACCGTGGCGTTCGGCGCGGACTCCTCGGCGACGATCGCGGGCGACGCCTCGTTCGGGACGCTGGCGCAGGCGCTTGGCGTCAAGACGCGCACGCTCGTCCTTGGCATGGGGACGCTGGATCTCGACCTCGCGGACAACCTGCCGGAAGGCGCCTTCTTCGTCTCGGCGCCGGACTTCACGGTGAAGAACCCGGCGGGCGAGTCGCGCTACACCTACGAGAAGACGGCGTTCGGCGAGCGTTCGGTCGTGCGGTGCGTGACGGGGACGCTCGGCCTTTCGGGTCGGCACTTCGAGATTCCCCAGATGCGCGCGGCGAACGAACTCATCCTCACGGGCGAGCATGACCACCTCGTGACAGTCCTCGAGAACACGAGCGGCGACTACGTCGTCCGTCTCGATCAGGGCGTTCGCCTTGCGTCGCAGATTGCGGAGGACGGCACGGCCGAGCAGAAGGCCGTTGCCGACAAGGCCGAGATCAAGTTCTCGCCGAAGATGAAGATTAACATCCACCGGGCCGTCCCCTCGGTCGGCGAGCGGATGAGCGTGTTCGTCATGGCGTTTGACGCGGCGGGCAACCCGATGGGGCCGGGCGTGAGCTTCTGCGAAGGTCGCGCGGAGGTCAATTCGGGTACGCTCGTCGCCAAGACCGAGACCGAGGCGGACGCCCTCGCCAAGAAGGCCGCCGAGGCGACGGAGACGACGGAGGCCGCCGGTGACGAGGACGAGTCCGCGTCGTCCGAGACGGCTTCCGACTCGTCGGCGGACGAGGAATAGCGTCTGGCTTCAGCAAGAGTTTTCCATTCACGCAACACAAGTCACACAACAAGAAACCGAACCAATCGAACAGTCGAGCATTCGTAGAATCGAGCAACAAGAAAATGGTCATTCATCAATTCAACAAGCTGATCCGCAACCGCTGGCTCTGGGGCGCTTTCGCCATCGCGATTTCCGCCTTCTTCGCCTTTGACTTCCTCATCGCCGACCTCGGCAGCGAGCCTCGCGGGGAATCGTCGGGCGACGCGGGCACGCTCGCGGGCAAGTCCGTCGATGCCAAGCTCTTTTCGGCCCTCGCGGAAGAGGTGCGCGGCTTCGGCCGCGCGCGCGACCACCAGATGAAGCAGGGCGACGTCAACCGCCAGGCGTGGGAGAACTACGCCGCGCTGCTCGTCGCCGGCAAGGCGGGCGTCGAGGCGACGGACGCCGAGGTGCAGGCGATCATCCGCCGCGACCCCTCGTTCCAGCAGAACGGCGGCTTCAGCTTCGCGCTCTACCAGCGCGCGCTCCGCGACAACGGGCTGACGCCCGAGCGCTTTGAGGCGTTCCTGAAGCGCCGCGTCACGCTCATGCGCCTCGGCCAGGCCGTGCTCGGCTCGGCGGCGTGGACGTCGCCGATGGAGCTGGACCGGGCCGTGGCGGACATGACGGACACGTTCACCGTCAAGGTCGCGACGTTCACCCAGTCGAAGAAGGACGCCGAGGCCGTCAAGGTCGACGAGAAGGCCCTGAAGGCCTGGTACGAGAAGAACCGGAAGAGCCTGGAGCTTCCCGAGCGCATGAAGATCCGCTTCGTGAAGTTCGACGCGACGAACAAGGACCTGCTCGCGCGCATGACCGTCACCGAGGACGAGATGCGCGACCGCTACGACGTCACGATCGACAAGTACACGTCGACGGACACGAACGGCGTCGAGACGGTGAAGAAGTTCGAGGACGTGAAGGCGGGCATCGAGAAGGAGCTGCGCCAGATCGCGGCCGTCCAGTGCCTGGAGACGAACCTCAACTTCCGCGCCTACGCGCAGAAGGCGGCGAAGGGCGCCTCGCGGCTGGACGAGATCGCGAAGGAGGAGGGCCTGAAGGTGCAGACGAGCGACTGGTTCGCGCTGGACGGCGGCTACCAGGAGGGCTTCATGAAGCGCACCTACCAGATCTGCCCCGGCGCGAAGGGCTTCTCCGAGGCGGTGGCCGAGCTTGACGCGTCGAGCGAAGACCTGCGCTATGCGGTCGTGAGCTCCGCCAATTCCGTCTGGCTGATCGAGAAGGCCGAGACGAGCCCGAAGCACGTGCCGACGTTCGATGAGGCGAAGAAGGCGATCGGGCCGCGCGCGCTCCGCGACGCGAAGGCGGACGCCTTCAAGGCGCAGGTCGAGGCGATCGCGAAGAAGGGCGCGAAGGCGGTGGAGGCCGTCAAGGGCGTTTCGACGAACCTCACGTTCACGGTCTCCGACCTCCGTCAGGGCACGGACAGCGGCATCGAGAACGCGATGGTCGTCGCGCGCGCCGCGATGAAGCTCAAGAAGGGCGAAGTCTCCGATTTCACGCTGACCTCGCCGGGCCATGCGATTCTCGTCGTCTGCGAAGACCGCACGGCGGGCGACGCCGCGAAGGCGATGGTGCTGCGTTCGCAGATCCGCGACGAGCTCGCGATGCTCCAGCAGCGGCAGATTCCCGAAAGCTGGCGCAAGTGGAATCTCGAACGCCTCGGCTTCGAGACGGGCGAGATCTCCTCGACCGAGAATCCGGAAGTGGACGAATGACGCTTCGGTTCAAGCGGATTCATCCCGACGCCGTCCTCCCCGCGTATGCCCATCCGAGCGACGCGGGGATGGACTTGAAAAGTGTCGCAGATGTCGTGATTCCCCGTGGCGGACGCGCGCTCGTCCCGACGGGGCTTGTCGTTCTCCTGCCGCCCGGCTACGAGGCGCAGGTGCGGCCGCGTTCGGGCCTTGCGCTGAAGCACGGCGTGACGGTCTTGAATTCGCCCGGCACGATCGATTCGGGCTATCGCGGCGAGATTGGCGTCATCCTCGCGAACTTCGGTGCAGCTGACTTCGCCGTGAAAACAGGCGACAAGATCGCCCAGCTCGTCATCGCGCCCGTCACGCAGCCGCAGGTCGAGGAGACGGACGTCATTGACGAGACGGATCGCGGCGCGGGCGGTTTCGGCTCGACCGGGGTCGCGTAAATGCCATGTGCGCAATCCGGCAGTGGGGCGTTGTCGGTGTCCTTGTCTTGGGCTGCGTCGGCCTCGCATTTCTGCCGGGGCCGCGCCGGATTGCGGTGCAGGTCGGCGAGACGGCGCGGGCCGAGGTCGTCGAGACGGACAATTCGGACGTCCAGCTGCACGGACTCATCGAGTTCGGCACACAGCGCCTGAAGGTGCGCCTCCCCGACGGCTCGGTGAAGACGGCGCACAACGAGCTGCGCGCGCAGCTGGAGTTCGACAAGAAGTTCACGGTCGGCGAAACGGCGCTCGTCGTCCTCGGCGACGAGCCGCTCATCGCGCGCGACCACTGGCGGCTCGGCTGGGCGGCTGTCCTGTTCGGCGGCTTCGCCGTTCTCCTCTGTGCGTTCGGTGGCTGGACGGGCGCGAAGGCGCTCTTCAGCTTCGTCTTCAGCTGTTTCGCCGTCTGGAAGCTGCTTGTGCCGCTCTGCCTCTCCGGCTGGAACGCCGCGTGGGCGTCGTTCACCGTCGTCTCGGTGCTGACGGCCGTCATCATGTACCTCGTCGCCGGCTGGTCACGCACGGGGTTCGCGGCGTTCCTCGGCGCAATGCTCGGCGTCGCCGCTT
This sequence comes from uncultured Kiritimatiellota bacterium, assembly GCA_934635385.1. Taxonomy (GTDB): domain Bacteria; phylum Verrucomicrobiota; class Kiritimatiellia; order RFP12; family UBA1067; genus UBA1067. The sequence continues at coordinate 21,708 of CAKTZI010000037.1, forward strand.
CGCTGGGGCTTGCGGACTTCTTCGCCGCCGCGCTCCACGTCAACGGGGCGACGATGCCGTTCGTGCAGACCCTGCTCTATTCGGGCTACACGGATCTCGTCCTCGCGGACGTCTTCGTCGGCGCGGTGATTCTCGCGTCGTCCGGCGCGGTGATGGATCTCGCGATGGACATCGCCGCCGGGCTGGCCGAGATCGTGCGCCATAACCCGACGCTGCCGCGCGGCGAGCTGTTCAGGAGCGGCATCCGGATCGGGCGCAGCGTCGTCGGCACGATGACGACGACGCTGCTCCTCGCCTATTCGGGCGGCTACCTCACGCTGCTCATGGTCTTCGCGGCGCAGGGGACAGACCCCGTGGACTTCCTCAACTCGACGCTCGTCTCGGCTGAACTCGTCAAGACGCTCGTCGGCAGTTTCGGGCTCGTCCTCGTCGCGCCGTTCACGGCGTTCGTCGGCGCGTTCGTCTTCTCCCGTTCCCAGAGGCAGGCTTCATGAGACGGATGAGGCGAGACGGCATCGACGCGGAGGTCGCCGAAACCTTCTTCGAACGGGCGAAGGGCCTGATCGGGCGTCGCGCGCTGCCGGAGGGGGCGGGGCTGCTCATTCCGCACTGCAGCGCGATCCACACGCTCTTCATGCGATTCCCGATCGACGCGACGTTTCTCGACCGAAAGGGCGCTGTCGTGAAAGTCGTGCGCAACATCCGTCCGGGACGGCTTTTCATCTGGGGCGGCTGGCGCGCGCGGCAGGTGCTGGAGACGGCGAGCCGTCCTTCTTCGGCGCGGCGCTGGTGTTGTGCGGAAAAACTGGCGCGCGTGGCGGCGTTTGCGTCCGTGCTGTTCGGCGGCGTCTGCGCGGCGCGGGCGGAGATTCAGGTCATCAACGGTGTGCGCTACGAATGCTCGGACGGCCTGTGCCGTCGGCTCGACGAGCCGGACGACACGCAGGCGTCCGATGCTGCACCGGCTGTGTCGCACACGCCGTCTGCCGCGCAGGCAAAACCGACGCGCTGGACGCAGGGCTACATGGATGCGGAGGCGTTTCTTGCCTTCTTGCGCGGCGAGGAACCGTCATCGCCGCTCCCGACGTCGACGGTTCTGCTCCTCCTGACGCTGCTGTTCGCGGGCGCGGCGACGAACTTGACGCCGTGTGTCCTGCCGATGATTCCCGTGAACCTGATCGTCATCTGTCGATCCGTGCGCCGAGGGCTCCTTTATGGCCTTGGCATCGCACTTGCGTATGGCACGCTCGGCCTCCTGGCGGCCGTCGGTGGCGTGTCCTTCGGGACGATCCAGTCGAAGCCCGCCTTCAATCTCTTTGTCGCCGGGGTCTTCATGCTGCTCGGCCTTTCCCTCTGCGGCGTCTTCGCGCTTGACCTGACGCGGGCGCGTCGGCATCTGCCGTTGCGCACGGGCGCGCTTTATCCGTTCTTCATGGGGGCCCTGTCGGCCGTCTTGGCCGGTGCGTGCGTCGCGCCCGTGCTGATCTCAGTCCTTCTGCTGACGGCGAGCCGGTTTGCGGTGGGCGACTGGCGGGCGTTGGGGCTGCCGTTTGCGCTGGGGCTGGGCATGGCCTTGCCTTGGCCGTTTCTCGGTGCCGGACTGAACGTGCTGCCGAAGCCGGGCGCGTGGATGAAGTGGATCAACCGCGTCTTCGCCGTCCTCGTCTTCGGCTTTGCGGCGTGGTACGCGGGGCTTGCCGTGAAAGGCTTTGCGCGAGACGACGCGAGGGACGCGGGGGACTCGAAGGACGGGAGCGGCGTCATCGACATCGATCTCGTGTCGATTGGGTCGCTCGAGTCGCTCCTGTCGCGTGCGCCTTCCGGAAAGCCGGTTCTCGTCGACTGCTGGGCGACGTGGTGCAAGAACTGCGCGGCAATGGAGCGCGGCACCTTGCGCGAGGCGCGGGTCGCCGAGGCCCTGAAGGGCTACACGGTCATCCGCCTTCAGGCCGAAGACCTTTCGGAACTGAAACGTCTGCCGGGCTTCGAGTCGATCCGTGGGCTGCCGGCCTTTGTCCTCTTTGAGAACGGAGGAGAACGCGAATGAAGAGGCCAATCCCCTACGTGAACGAAGAAGTCGCCACGCGCGACTTCAAGTACTACATCTTCGACTGGGACGACAACATCCTCCACATGCCGACGAAGATCCGGATGGAGCATCTGGAGGACGACGGCACGTGGAAGCCTGTCGAGGTCTCGACGGCGACGTTCGCGCTCGTCCGGGCCGATGTCGCGCACTACCGTGCGCCCGGCGGGAACTGGGCGGATGCGTTCCGCAACTTCGAGGATCCGCCGTCCGACGGCGGGGGACAGGCCCCGCCGAACCTCTTTCTGGAGGATACCGTCGCCGCGCTGGAGAAGGTCGAGCACGGCGCGAAGCCGGGGCCGAGCTATCAGGCCCTGAAGAAGACGCTGCGCGAAGGGCGGCTCTTCGCGATCGTGACGGCGCGCGGACATTCCCCCGAGACGCTGAAGAAGGCCGTGCGCATCTTCATCCGCTATGCCCTCACCGAGGAAGACCGTGCCGAAATGATGTCGAATCTGCGCGGCTACCGCCGCTGGATCGACGGCGTGGGCGACGGCGAGTTCGGCACGGACGCCGAGGAGCTCGACTACTACCTCGGCATGTGCCGCTATTCGGCCGTCACCTACGCGGGCTTCCGCGCGCGCATGGCGAACGACCCGATCTACCGAGAGAAGCTGGCCGTCGCCTCGACGGCGGCGCGCCCGGAGCTCGCCAAGGAGTTCGCGATCCGCGACTTCGTGGAGCACGTCTTCCACATGCTGCGCCGGTCGGGGCGTCTCGACCGCGCGGTCTCGATCGGCTTTTCGGACGACGACGTCGGCAACGTGAAGACGGTCTCGAGCTTCATCCGCAGCGAGCTCTCGAAGCGGTTCGATGGCTTCAAGTTCGTCGTCTACGACACCTCCGACCGCACGCTGTCCAAGGGTCGCAAGGTCTGCGTTTCGGGGCAGCTCAACTTGCCGGGATTCTGAACCATGCATACGATGCTTTCCATTCTCGCCGCCGTCGTCGTCGGAACCTGGAACGGGAACTGGTTTCCCTCCGGCCGCGCCGAGCACCGTGCCCATCCCGACGTCGAGGAGGCCACCGTCACGGCGGTCGCCAAGATGCTCGCGCGCGGACTGGACGCGATCGATCCCGTCGGGACGAACGACGTCATCCTCTGCCTGAACGAGATCCGCGGGCCGCGCGCCGCCTCGAACCTCGTCGCGCGCATCGGGCGCACGAACCTCGTGGTGGCCTCCATTTCGGCCTACCGCCGCCGCGACCGCTTCGACCAGCAGCAGGACGTGATCGCGACGACGTTGCCGATTGTCGAGAAGGGCTGGGCGAAATGGAAGCCGTCCGGGAAGGCCACGCCGCCGCGCGGCTACGCCTTCGCCGCGCTGCGGATCGACCCCGCGACGACGGCGGTCGTCTACGCCGTCCACCTGAAGTCGAACTACGGCGCGTCGAAGAAGCCGGCGCTCGCCGAGCTGAACCGCGCCAAGCGGACGCGCGCCGTCGAGCAGCTGCTCGCGCACGAGGATTCCGTCGGAAAGGGGAGGCCCGTCCTCGTAGGGGGCGACATGAACGCCGACCGCTGGCGGCGCGAGTTCAAGGACGAGAAGATCTTCAAGCTGTTCGACGCGGCGGGGTTTCTGAATCTCCTCTCGCTGTTGCCGCCGGAGGGACGCGGGACGCATCCCTCGAAGTATTACGGCGACAGTGCGCTCGACTACATCTTCGCGCGTGGCTTCCGTCCCGCTGCCGCGCCGCGCCTCGTGCCGAGCGAAGAGCTGTCCGACCACAATGCGTTCTTCGCCGTCCTGTCCCTTTGATGAAAGTGAAAATGAAAATAAGGTCTCTCCTTTGCGTATGCGCCGTCCTGTTCGTTTGCTCGTCGCCGGGCAGCATCGACTTCGATGTCGGCGCAGACCTGCGCATCCGCCAGGAGTTCATGCAGAACGTGCCGGGGCTGCCGGGCGGCGGCGTCCAGCTTCCCGTGCGGCGCAGCGGCTTCGTCCAGCATATGCGGTTCCGTCCGCGTGTTTGGGGCGAGGTGAAGGGCGTCACCGCGAGCGGCAGCTCGTGGCGGCTCTACACGCGGCTCGCGGACGAGTTCCGCTGGTGCCCGGAGCCCTACAAGAACGCGCAGACGTTTCCGGGCGAGGTCTTTCTCGACAACCTCTTCCTCGAAGGGCGCGGCCTCTTTGACGGATTCCTCGACCTGAAGATCGGCCGTCAGGACCTCTTCAACTACTGCGGCCTCGACCACGTTTTCGACCTCGTCTCGCCGGGCGACGGTTCGCGCTCGTTCTACTCCGACATGGCGACCTTCACGCTGCACCTGACGGAGGAGTCGACGCTCGATCTCTTGGCACTTTACAACTTCGACGACAACGAAGTCCGCTTCGGCACGGAGCGCTCGAAGCACACGTCGATGACGGGCTTCGGCGGCGGGGCGGACCTCGACATGGACGACTGGGGCGTCGGCGCGATCTGGAGCTCGAAGCTCGCGGCGTGGCTACCCTATCAGGTCTTCGCGCTGCAGAAGAACACGCACGCGTTCAGGCGCGCGGGCGTGGAGCATCCGTGGACGCAGCGCGAGCTCGTCGGCGCGAAGCTGATGCCGCAGATTGACGAGGAGTGGTCGCTGCAGTTCGAGGCGATGGGGCAGGTCGGCGTGAACGGCGACCACGAGACGCTGTCGGGCTGGAGCTCCTACGCGGGCGCCAGCTGGAAGCGTGCGACGGCGTCGTCCGTGAAGCCCTTCGCCAAGTTCGGCTACCATTTCATGAGCGGTGACGAGGACGCGGCCGAGGAGGACGGCGGACATGGCGCGTGGGATCCGATGTGGGCGCGCGGCGTCTCGTATGCGGAGCTGTTCCTCTACGGCACGCACTACGGCTTCGGCTGGTGGAGCAATCTGCACGCGATCAACCTGTCCGCCGGCCTTGACCTTGGCCGTGCCCACCGCCTCTCCGCGAGCCTGACGCCGATGTTCGCGGCCGCGCAGGACGGTCTCGGCGGCGGCGACGGCTTCTTCAAGGGCGTCGCCTATCAGGGCAAGTACGAGTTCCCGATTCGCCTTGCCGACACGTCGAAGGGCGAGCGCTTCGAGGTCGTCGGCCACCTCTACGCCGAGTTCTTCAATCCCGGCGACTACTTCGAGACGGACAAGCCGGCGTTCTTCCTCCGCTGGCAGGTCGAGTTCAAGTTCTGAAAACAAAAGGAAAGGCGGACAGACACGGATGCTGCTCAGAATCGACGATCTTGACGTCTCGTTTCGCTCGGACGAGGGCGAGGTGACGGCGGCGGCGCGGAACGTGAATCTCGCGCTGGAACGTGGCGAAGTGCTGGGGCTCGTCGGTGAATCCGGCTCGGGCAAGAGCTCCGTCGCGCTGTCGGTTCCGCGCCTTCTGCCGAGTCCGCCGGCGTTTTGGCCCAAGGGCCGCATCCTTTTCGATGGCGTGGACGTGCTGAAACTGCCGCTCGCCGAGCTGCGCCGGATTCGCGGCAGGCGCATCGGCGTCGTCTTTCAGGATCCGATGGGGTCGCTCTCGCCGCTTCACCGCATCGGCGACCAGCTTGTCGAGGCCGTGCGCCTGCATGCGGACGTCTCGAAAAAGGCCGCGCGCGAACAGGCGCTCGCCTGGCTTGGCAAAGTCGGGATTCCGGACCCGGCGGTGCGCGCGCGGGCCTATCCGCACGAGCTGTCGGGCGGCATGCAGCAGCGCGTGATGATCGCGATGGCGCTCATGCTCGGCCCCGACCTGCTGATCGCGGACGAGCCGACGACGGCGCTCGACGTCACGGTGCAGGCGCAGGTCCTGCGGCTCATGAAGGACCTGCACCGCGCGAATTCCGCGATTCTCCTCATCACGCACGACCTCGGCGTCGTCTCGCAGATGGCGACGAAGCTTGCGGTCATGAAGGCGGGCGAGGTCGTCGAGACGTCGGACGATCCGGCGGCGTTCTTCCGGGCGCCCGTCCACCCCTATTCGCGGACGCTTGTGCGGGAGGCGCGGAAGATGGCGCTTGCGGGGGCGGCGCCGGTGTGTGGGCTCTTGGACGAAAACGGAAAGGAACATTCAAATGGTGCAGACAAGTGAACTGATCGTGCGGCTCGTCGTGGCCGGCCTGCTGGGCGGGCTCATCGGGGCCGAGCGCGAATACCGCGCGAAGGTGGCGGGGACGCGGACGCATCTGCTCGTGGCGATTGGCGCGGCGCTGATGATGATCGTCTCGCGCTATGGTTTCGAGGGGCAGGGGGACCCCTCCCGCGTCGCCGCGCAGATCGTCAGCGGCATCGGCTTCATCGGCGCGGGGGCCATCATGGTCAACAAGCACGCCGTGCATGGGCTCACGACGGCTGCCGGCATCTGGGTCGCCGCCGGCATTGGCATGGCGATTGCCGCCGGGCTCTATGTCGTCGGCATCGCCACGACGGCGCTGTCCCTGATCGGCCTTGAAGTCTTCGGCTGGATTTTCCACGAGCATCGTTCCAGCCGCGGTTGAAAGGACGCGGGTTTTTCGGTATAATACGCACCCAAATTCAGAAAGGAAAGAAGAATGTCCATTTTCATTGGTTGTCTCTATGTCGTCGAAGTCCTCGTCTGCCTGCTGCTGGCGCTCGTCGTGATGCTCCAGAAGCCGAAAGAGGGCGGCCTTGGCGGCGCGATCGGCGGCGGCATGCTGGAGGCGTCGCTCGGCGCGGACGCGGGCAACGTCCTCATCAAGACGACGGCGATTCTGGGCGCGGTCTTCCTCCTGAACACGCTCGTTCTCGCGCGTCTCACCTCGACGGCCCACACGCGTTCGCTCATGGCGCGCGAAGCCGAGCCGGTCGCCGCCGAACAGGCGGCTCCTGCGCTCCCGATGGCCGCGCCGGAACTTCCGGCCGCCCCGGCTGCGCCCGCGACGGCTCCGGCTCCTGTGGCACCTGCGGCTCCTGAAGCGCCCGCGCCGGCGGCGAAGTAAGGGAGGCGCGAGATGAAGGTCCTCGTCACCGGCGGTTCGGGCTTTCTCGGCATCAACCTCATCCGTTTCCTCCGCGCGCAGGGCGTGGAGGAAATTCGCGTTTTGGACATTGCCGACTTCGACTATCCCGAAAAGAGCGAGCCGTGGCTCAAGTTCACTTTGGGCGATGTGCGCGACGTCGCGGCCGTCGAGAAGGTGACGGCGGGGTGCGATGTCGTCGTCCACTGCGCGGCGGCGTTGCCGCTCTACAGCGCGGAGGACATCCGCACGACGGAGGTGGACGGTTGCCGCAACGTGCTGAACGCGGCGCGCAAGTTCAAGCTTGACCGCATGATCCAGATCTCCTCGACGGCGGTCTACGGCGTGCCGAAGAAGCATCCGATCGTCGAGACCGATCCGCTGGTCGGCGTCGGGCCGTACGGCCACGCGAAGATCGAGGCCGAGAACATTTGCCGCGCGGCGATCCGAGACGGCTACTGCGTCTCGATCATCCGTCCGAAGAGCTTCGTCGGCCCGGAACGCCTCGGCGTGTTCGCGCTCTTCTACGACTGGGCGTACACGGGGCATGGCTTCCCGATGATCGGGTCGGGCGAGAACCGCTACCAGCTCATGGACGTCGATGACCTCGACCACGCGATCTGGCACGCGATGACGTATCCGAAAAATGTCGTCGCGACGGAATTCAACATTGGCGCGAAGGAGTTCACGACGATGAAGGAGGACTATCAGGCCGTCCTCGACCGCGCCGGGCACGGCAAGAAGATTCGGGGCATGCCGGTCGCACCGCTCGTCTTCATTCTGCGCATTCTGGAGAAGCTGCACCTCTCGCCGCTCTATCCGTGGGTCTACGAGACGGCGTCGACGGACTCGTTCGTCTCGATCGAGAAGGCGGAGAAACTGCTCGACTACCGGCCGCAGTACTCGAACAAGCAGGCGCTCGTCAGGAACTACGACTGGTATGTCGCGCACCTCGCCGAGTTCGCCGGCAAGTCGGGCGTCAGCCATCGCGTGCCGTGGAAGCAGGGGCTGCTCGCCGTCGCGAAGCTGTTCTTCTGACGGGGCGCGGTCGTGCACGAGATGATGAGGAACGCTGGATTGAGAATGCTCGGCCTGCTCCTGTGCGTCTGCGCCGGGGCGGCGTTCGCCGAAAAGCAGCCCTACTCGCGCTACCAGTCGATCGTCGACCGGCAGATGTTCGGGGCGCTGCCGGCCGGCTTCGACCCGACGAAGCTGCCGAGCGAGGTGACGAAGTCGTCCCAGAGGGAGCTGACGAAGGAACAGGAGCAGCTGAAGAGCGCAATCCGCTTTTCCGTTATCAACATGACGCCCGACGGGCAGGTCGCCGTCGGCTTCACCGACAGCTCGGACGGCAAGAACTCCCGCCACTACTACCTGAAGGTCGGCGAGTCGCGCGGCGGCTGGCTCGTGAAGGAGGCCGACCCCGAGACGGCGACGATGACGATTGCGAAGGGCGAGATCGAGGTGACGCTGACGATCGGCGGCGACTCCGCCAAGGACGCCACCGCGACGGCGAAGGCGGGCGCCGCGAAGGCGAACGACGGCATCGCGCTTTTGAGCGCGCCGACGGCGCGGTCGCCGCTCTTGGGCGGGACGCTCCGCAGTCGCCGCCGCGCGAAGCTCGCCGCCGAGCAGGAGCAGGAGGAGGCGCGGCTCCGCCAGCGCGAGGAGGAGCGTCAGGCGCGCGAGGCCGAGCGCGAGGAGCAGAAGCGACAGCTTCAGGAAATGCGCGACGACCTCAAGGCGCAGCTGGAGTCCGTCCGCAAGGACATGATCGAAAAGGCAAAGGCCGAGAATGCCGCCGCCGAGAGGGACGCACAGGAGCAGGTTGAACATGAGAACAACGACGCTGAGTGAGTTTCAGGAATCCATCCGCTCGACGGGCGGCTACCGGACGGCCCCCGACTGCCGCGCCGTCGCGCGCGCCAAGCCGTCCGCGTGGACGACCCTGCGCTACACGTGGGGCGTGACGCGCGTCTTCCCGTGCTGCGCCCTAACGGAGCCGTTCGGCAAGCTGACGACGGAGCGCTGGGCCGGCTTCTGCTTCTCGGTCGTGACGACGGCCGAGCGCCTCGGCATGAACATCCAGATCGAGGGCTTCGCGGACCGCCTCGCGCACAAGGGGCCCGTCCTCTACGTCTGCAACCACATGTCGATGACCGAGACGATCCTCCTGCCGCCGCTGCTGCTGGCGATCTCGCCGTTCAGCTATGTCGCGAAGGCGTCGCTCGCGCACCTGCCGTTCCTCGAAAAGGCGGCGGAGCACATGCGGATGGTGCCCATCAGCCGCGTCTCGCCGCGCGAGGATCTCGTGAACATCCTGCGCGTCGGCACGGAGCGCATCCAGGGCGGCGACAGCTTTCTCATCTTCCCGCAGGGGACGCGCTGCGAGGTCTTCAGCCGCAAGAAGTACTCGTCGATTGGCGCGAAGCTCGCCGAGCGCGCGGGTTGCCCGGTCGTGCCGATCGTCGTGGACACGCGCTGCCAGCCGACGCGCAAGAGCGGTCTCCTGCGCAAGGTCTTCAAGGACTTCGGCCCCGTCGACACGAGCTACGACATCAGGGTCGCCTGCGGGCCGGTCCTTCCGTGCGGACGCGCCCGCGAGATGCACGAGGCGTCCTTCGACTGGATGGCGACAAAGCTCGAAAGCTGGGGGCTGCCGACGGATCGCGAACGCTGATTCGCGAATGTGGTATAATACGCGCCAATCAAACAAGGAGATATCATGAGACCTGTTGTTTTCATCATTCGTGACGGCTGGGGCGTCAACCCCCGCAAGGACGGCAACTCTGTTTACGGCGCGAAGACGCCGGTCATCGACCAGATCCGCGCGCGCTATCCGCACTGCCTCCTGGACTGCTGCGGCGAGGCGGTGGGTTTGCCGGACGGCTATCAGGGTTCGTCCGAGGTCGGCCACCTCAACATGGGCGCCGGGCGCATCGTCATCCAGGAGCTGAAGCGCATCGACGACGGCCTGTCGTCCGGCGAGCTCTTCAAGAGCGAGAAGTGGGCGAACCTCATCGCGAACTGGAAGAGGAACAACTCCCAGTTCCACTTCCTCGGCCTCCTGCAGGACGAGGGCGTGCACGCCCACCAGGAACACCTCTTCAAGCTCATGAAGCGCGCGCGTCAGGAGTTCCCGGAAGGGAAGATCGTCGTGCATCCGTTCCTTGACGGACGCGACACGCCGCCGCGTTCGACGCTGGAGTACATCGCCCGCCTGAAGCAGGAACTCGCCGCCGTCGGCAACGCGACGATCGGCACGGCGATGGGCCGCTACTACGGCATGGACCGCTCGAAGAACTACGCGCTTACGAGCGAGGCCTTCGAGTGCCTTGTTGCCGCGCAGGGCAAGAAGGCCGCGACGGTCGAGGAGGCCGTCAAGGCCGAGTACGCGAACGGCCAGACGCCCGACCACGCGCCGATGACCGACGAGTACATCCCGTGCTACGTGATCGGCGGCTACGCCGGCATGAAGGACGGCGACGTCGTCATGCACACGAACTACCGCCAGGACCGCGCGATCCAGCTCACGCAGGCGTTCGTCTGCGACGACTATCCCGGCACGCGCTCGGTGCGCCCGAAGGTCACGTTCCTCGGCTTCACGCGCTACTGGGACGAGTTCCAGGACTACCTCCTCGGCGCGATGGGCGCGGGCGGCGGCATGGACAACCTGCTCGGCGAGGTCGTCTCGAAAGCGGGCCTCAAGCAGCTGCGCCTCGCGGAGACGCAGAAGATCAAGCACGTGACGAGCTTCTTCAACGGCAAGTCCACGACGCCGTCGGCGGGCGAGGACCAGGTCGAGGTCAAGTCGCGCTTCGACGCGGCGACCTTCGCGAGCCACCCGGAGATGGAGGCGTACAACGTGACGGACGAGCTGCTGAAGCGGCTTGAGAACAACCCCTACGGCTTCATCGTCGTCAACTACGCGAACTGCGACATGGTGGGCCACACGGGCGACGAGAAGGCGGCGACGCGGGCGGTCGAGGTGACGGACGAGTGCATCGGCAAGATCCTGCCGCGCCTCCTGGAGCTTGACGCGCACGTCCTCATCTTCGCGGATCACGGCAATGCCGAGCAGATGGTGGACTACAGGACGGGGCTCACGAAGACCTCGCACACGCTGAACCTCGTGGACTGCTTCTACGTCGCGAACGACGCGGCGGGCGTGCGGCTGACGCCGCTCGCGAAGCTCTCGGCGGTCGCGCCGACGGCCCTGCAGATGCTCGGCATCCCGGTGCCGCCGGACATGACGACGCCCTCGCTCCTCGCGGGCAAGGAGAACTGGTCGAAGACCGCGCTCAACGTCTGAGCGCGGCGGCCCGGCCGCTCCTGCGACGCCCCTCTTGACGCGGAGCGGCCTGTTTTGGTATCATACGCAGAAATTCCATCTGGATCGGGCTCTCTTCAGCTGCCCGAACGGTCAGGAAAGAAAGGAAAAAGAAAATGCCGAAGATGAAGACAAAGAAGTGCGCCGTCAAGCGCATGAAGCTCTCGAAGACCGGTAAGGTCCTTCGTTCGCAGGGCGGTCACGCCCACCTCAACAACGGGAAGAAGCGCAACCGCAAGAACAACCTCGGCGGTCGTACCGTGCTCGAATCCCTCAAAGTCACCAAGACCTACGCGCGTGCGCTGCAGGGTCGCTAATGTTTAAGGAGTAAACTACCATGCGTGTTACGAATGCTCCCGCTTCCCGCGAACGCCGCCGCCGCCGCCTTGAGCTGGCGAAGGGCTTCTATGGCGCCCGCTCCAAACTCTTCCGCACGGCGACCGAGGCGGTCGACCGCGCGATGCGCCTCTCGACCGAGCACCGCAAGCTCAAGAAGCGCGACTTCCGACAGCTTTGGATCGGCCGCGTCAATGCGGCGGCGCGTCAGGAAGGCATCAGCTACTCGAAGCTCATGGCGGGCCTCATCAAGGCCGGCGTGACGCTGAACCGCAAGATGCTCTCCGAGATCGCGATTCAGGATCCGGCGGGCTTCAAGGCGATTGTCGAGATCGCGAAGAAGGCTTAAGTTCCCTCGGACGAACTTTGAGTCGAAAGCACATCGGCCGTCGGTTTCCCGGCGGCCGAATGCTTTCTGAGGACTGGTGCGATTCCTCTTCCCGAAAAAATGTTCCCGGTCGAGGCGAAACTGAACGAGATTGCGGCGGCGCTGCGGGCGAACCGCGATGTCGTGCTGACGGCGTCGCCCGGCAGCGGCAAGACGACGTGCGTGCCGCCCGCGCTCTTGGACGAGCCGTGGCTCGCCGGCAAGAAGATCGTCATGCTGGAACCGCGTCGCCTCGCCGCGCGGAACTGCGCGACGTACATCGCGCGCCGCCGTGGCGAGCGCGTCGGCGAGACGGTCGGCTATCAGGTGCGCCTCGAACGCCAGGTGTCGGCGCGGACGCGCCTCGAAGTCGTGACGGAGGGGCTGCTCGCGCAACGGATCCTCTCCGACCCCGAACTCGCCGATGTCGGGCTCGTCATCTTCGACGAGTTCCACGAGCGTTCGCTCGCCTGTGACCTCGCGTTCGCGCTGACGCTCGACGTGAAGCGTGCGCTCCGTCCCGACCTGCGGCTTCTCGTCATGTCCGCGACGCTTGATGCGGACGAGGTTCTCGCCGGGCTCGCCGACCCGTCGGGACGAAGCGTGCCGCCGCCCGCGCGCATCGCGGCGTCCGGCCGGATGTTCCCAGTCGAGACGCGCTATCTGGGCGACCTCTCGATGACGGCGGCGATCGGCAAGGCCCTCGCCGAAACGACGGGCGACATTCTCTGCTTTCTGCCAGGCGAGGGCGAGATTCGTCGTGTCGCGGACGCCGTGCACGGCGGCGGCGACGTGTTGGTTCTGCCGCTCTACGGCAACCTGCCGAAGGAGGAGCAGGATCGCGTCTTCGCGCCGAGCGCGCGGCGCAAGGTCATCCTCGCGACGTCCATCGCGGAGACGTCGCTCACGATCGAGGGAATCACGACGGTCATCGACTCGGGGCTCATGCGCGTGCCGCGCTTCTCGCCGGGCACGGGCATGACGGGCCTCGTCACGCTGCCGCTCACGCAGGATCGCGCCGAACAGCGGCGCGGCCGCGCCGGACGCGTGCAGGCGGGCGTCTGCTACCGCCTCTGGTCGGAGGCGAGCGAGGCGTCGCGTCCGAAGAAGATGATGCCGGAGATTCTCGACGCTGACCTCTGCGCGCTCGTCTTGACGTCCGCCGCGTGGGGCGCGCTGCGGCGTGACGGCCTGCCGTGGCTGACGCCGCCGCCCGCGAGCGCGTGGGATCAGGCCGTCGGCTTGCTGACGATGCTGGGCGCGCTCGATGCTCGCGGCCAGCTGACGGAGCGGGGACGGGCGATGGCGCGCCTGCCGCTGCATCCGCGCCTCGCGAACATGCTGCGGACGTACGCGCGGGGGACGGACGCGGCCCGCACGGCGTGTCGGCTCGCGGCCGTCCTGGAGGAGGGCGCAAAGAGCCGCGAGACGGACATCCGCTACGTGCCCGTCACGCCGCGCGTCACGCAGCTCGCCAAGCGGTTTGAGGCGGCGTTGCGCGTCGGCGGGGTGTCTGGCGGCGCGAAGCCGTCCGAGGGCGCGCTACTGGCGAGGGCCTATCCTGACCGCATCGCCAGGAACCGGGGCAACGGCACGTTCCAGATGGTGTCCGGGCGCGGCGCGTTCCTGCCGGATGACGATCCGCTCGCGCACGAGCCGTTTCTCGTCTGCTGCGAACTCGACGACCGCACGGGCGACGCGAAGGTCTTCCGGGCCTGTCCGATCACTGAGGCTGAGATTGAGGACTTGTTCGCGGACCAGATCATCGACGTGCCGTACTGCGCGTGGGATCGTCCGAACGAGCGCGTCAAGTGCGTCGTGCGGCGGCGGCTCGGCGCGATGACGCTGCGCGAACGGGCGCCGACAGAGGCCCAGCGGCGCGCGAGCGAAGCGCAAATCGCTGAGGCGCTGCGCGAGGGCATTCGCCAGAAGGGTGTCGAGAACCTGCCGTGCTGGACGAAGGACGCGCTTCAGTTGCGCGCACGTCTCGCGTTCCTTGCGCGGACGCTGCCGGACGCCGCGTGGCCGGAGCCGACGGATGCGCGGCTGCTCGCGGCGCTGACGCCGTTCCTAACGGGGATGACGAAGGGACGCGACCTCGAACGGCTTGACCTCTTCCGCGTCTTCGACTGTCTGCTCGCAGAGGCGGGACATGACCGCCGCGAGCTTGACCGGCTCGCGCCGACGCGCATGGAGGTGCCGTCCGGCTCGCACATGCTGATCCGCTACGAAGGCGACGAGCCGACGGTCGAGGTGCGCTTGCAGGAATGCTTCGGGCTCATGGAGACGCCGAAGGTCGCGGGCGGCCGGGTGCCGGTCGTGATGACGCTGCTCTCGCCCGCGCACCGCCCCGTGCAGGTCACGAAGGATCTCGCGGGCTTCTGGAGGGGGGCCTATCAGCTCGTCCGCAAGGACATGCGCGGACGCTACCCCCGGCACTACTGGCCGGAGGATCCGCTCACGGCCGTCGCGACGCGCCGCGTCCGCCCACGGTAGGTTTTTGGTATAATACGCGGCACTATGAAAAAGCCGCAGACTGTCGTTGAGAAGATCCTGTCCGCCCACCTCGTCGAGGGCAACCCCGCGACGGACGCCGAAATCGGCATCCGCATCGACCAGACCCTGACGCAGGACGCGACGGGGACGATGGCGTACCTCCAGTTCGAGTCGATGGACGTGCCGCGCGTGAAGACCGACCTCTCCGTCTCCTACGTCGACCACAACACGGTGCAGATCGGCTTCGAGAACGCCGACGACCACGACTTCCTGCAGTCCATCGCGAAGAAGTACGGCGTCGTCTACTCGAAGTGCGGCAACGGCATCTGCCACCAGCTGCACCTGGAGCGCTTCGGCAAGCCGGGGACGACGCTCTTGGGCTCCGACTCGCACACGCCGACGGGCGGCGGCATCGGCCAGATCGCCATCGGTGCGGGCGGCATCGACATCGCCGTCGCGATGGCGGGCGGCGCGTTCCACATCCCGACGCCGAAGGTGCGCGCGATCTTCCTGAAGAACAGGTTGCGCAAGGGCGTGAGCGCGAAGGACGTCATCCTGACGGTGCTGAAGAAGTTCGGCACGAAGGGCAACGTCGGCTGGATCTTCGAGTACTGCGGGCCGGGCGTCGCGACGCTCGACGTGCCGAGCCGCGCGACGATCGCGAACATGGGCGCGGAGCTGGGGGTGACGACGTCCGTCTTCCCGTCCGACGCCGTGACGAAGCAGTTCCTCGTCGCGCAGGGGCGCGGCAAGGACTACGTGAAGCTCGTGGCCGACCCGGGGAGCGAATACGACGATTCCTTCGAGATCGATCTCGCGAAGGTCGAGCCGCTGGCGGCCGCGCCGCATTCGCCGGGGAACGTCGTGACGGTCAAGTCGATGAAGGGGATGAAGGTCAACCAGATCCTGATCGGCAGCTGCACGAACAGCTCCTACCGCGACATCCGCACGGTCGCGCTCTACTTGAAGGGCAAGCACGTCGCGGACGACGTCGAGGTCGGCATCGCCTGCGGGTCGCGCCAGGTCGTCAACATGCTCGCGAAGGACGGGTCGCTCGCGATCCTCCATGCGGCGGGCTGCCGGATGCTGGAGAACGCCTGCGGCTTCTGCATTGGCGCGCACATGTCGCCGCGCACGGGCGCGGTCTCGCTGCGGACGAACAACCGCAACTTCGAGGGGCGGAGCGGCACGAAGTCCGCGCAGGTCTACCTCGTCTCACCGGAGACGGCGGCGGCCTCGGCGCTGACGGGCAAGGTCGAGATCCCGACGAAGAAGCCGGTTGCGGCGGTGCCCGTGCCGAAGAAGTTCCCGATCGACGACGCGATGTTCCTCTACCGCGCGACGGCGGGCAAGGGCGTGAAGGGCACGGAGATCGTGCGCGGCCCGAACATCGCGACGGTGCCGAAGGGCGAGCCGCTCGCGAAGGATCTCGTCGGCGTCGCGGCGATCAAGGTCGGCGACAAGATCACGACCGACCACATCATGCCGGCGGGCGCGCGGCTGAAGTTCCGCTCGAACATCCCGCAGTACGCGAAGTTCGTCTTCGAGGCCATGGGCGACTGCGTCGCGCCGTCGACCCCTCATCCCTCATCCCTCACTTCACATCCCTCCTTCCACGACACCTGCCTCGCGAACAAGGCGAAGGGGCTGGCGAACGTCATCGTCGCGGGCGAGAGCTACGGGCAGGGGTCGTCGCGCGAGCATGCGGCGCTGTGCCCGATGTACCTCGGCGTGAAGGCCGTGATCGCGAAGTCGATCGAGCGCATCCACCGCGCGAACCTCATCAACTTCGGCATCGTACCGTTCACGTTCGTCGACCCGAAGGACTACGACAAGATCGCGGCGGGCGACCGGCTGGAGCTGAAGGGCATCCGCGCGGCGGTCGAAGGCGACGGCGTTCTCACGGTGAAGGGCCCGAAGGGGGCGTTTTCGGTGAAGACGACGCTTTCCGACCGCGAGAAACACCTGATTCTCTGCGGTGGCCTCCTCGCGAGCCTGTAATATGGTATAATATGTCGAAACGAGACTGTCCCGTGGTGTAGTGGCCGCACAGGGGTTTTTGATACCCTTAGTCCTGGTTCGAACCCAGGCGGGACAACCCATGATGCCTTTGCCGTCAACATGAGGAGTCGGTTCTCCGTCGACCGCACGGCGAACATGCCGCTGGGCGAGCAGCTGTTTCAGCAGCTGCGAAAGGCCCTTGTGCGTGGCGTCTACAGGCCAGGCGAGACGTTGCCGAGCCTTCACGAGCTGGCGGAGGCGGCGGGCGTCAGCGAGAAGGTCTCGCGCCGCGCGCTCGCGCGGCTGGCGGAAATCGGCTGGTGCGAATCGACGCGCGGCTGCCGGTCGGTCGTCGTGGATCGCGGCAAGGATCGGCGTGGCCGCATCCTGTTCTTCAACGCGGAGACGGGACTCGGCTTCCATTCGTCACGGCTTGTGGGCGCGTTGCGGTCACGGCTCCTGAAGGCGGACTACTGTCTGACGGCGATTTCGGCTTACGACATGAAGAAGGACGGTTCGAGCCGGATTCTCGCCGAGTCCCTGAAGGAGCATTGGGATCTGGTCGTTGAGATGGGTATGCGCCCCGGCTCGCGCCATGAGATCGAGCGGGCGGATTGGCCGTTCCTCGTCTTGGGCGACGGCGGGCGGCGCTGCTACCCGTCCGAGGCGGCGAACTACATCGGCCGCATTCCGCTTTTAAACGGGCTTGCCGTGCCCGCGTTCATCCAGGCCTGTGCGCGGAAGAGGGTGCGGTCGGTCGTCCAGTTCCTGCTGGACGGCGGCGGTTTCGACGTGTCCGAGCCGCTGGCCGCGCAGCGCATCGCCTGCACGTCCGTTCACATTCACAATGTTCACAGTCCGTTTGGCCTGTATCGCGACACCTACGCGGCGATGGAGCGTCTGCTCGGCAAGGCGGGCGGGAAACTGCCGGATGTCTTCCTCTTTACCGACGACCACTTTGCGCACGGCGGCCTCCTGTCGCTGATGGCGCGTGGCATCCGCGTGCCCGAAGACGTGCGGGTCGTCACGCATGCGAATCGGGGGCTGGGGCCGTTCTGGGTCAAGCCGCTGACGCGGCTGGAGATGGATCCCGTTGCGCAGGGCGATGCCGTCGCCGAGGCTGTTTTGGGCTATCTTCGCACGGGGCAGTTCACGGAGGGCCTCTGCCTCGGCTCGACCTGGCAGCCCGGCGAGACGTTTTGAGGGGGAATGGCTTTTGGAATGGCCGACGGGGCGACGTTCGGCCTGTTTTCGCGCGCGATTGGCACGATTGGATCGTCAAGAAAGACGGGCAGCTCGCTGCAGGGTTGTCAGGAGGCCTGCGGCGCTGAACACGGAGGAAGTGGAGGCGGGGAGACGCGGAGAGAGACATCATCCAACTCTCCGTGCCTCCGTTTCTCCATCAACTCTGTGTTCAGCGAAAGCAATGGGCTTGCCAGTGGGCTAGTTCGTACCTCCTTCGTACCTTTTCAACGATTCCGCTTGCCATTCCGAACGATGGTTTGCTATGATATGCGCGTCACGGCGCGTCACGGCGCGTCACGGCGCGTCACGGCGCGTCACGGCGCGTCACGGCGCGTCACGGCGCGTCACGGCGCGTC
>CAKTZI010000038.1 GCA_934635385.1 uncultured Kiritimatiellota bacterium
GGCGGCATCGCCGAGACGAAGAAGGTCGGCGACATGGCCGAGGACTACGGCGTGCAGATGAACATCCACATGGCCGAAAGCCCGATCGCGTGCCTCGCGGCCGTGCATGTCGCGGCGGCGACGCGCAACTTCATGGCGCTGGAGCTGCATTCGGTGGACGTGCCGTGGTGGGGCGACCTCGTGAAGCCCGCGCTCTCGTACAGGGGCGGCTTCATCGAGGTGCCGACGAAGCCGGGGCTTGGCATCGACGAGCTGAACGAACGGCTCATCAAGAAGCAGGCCTGCGCCGACTTCCCGCCGCCGTGGGCGCCGACGAAGGAATGGGACCGGGAGTGGTCGAACGACCGCCGCTGGTCGTAAGCTGGCCGTAAGCCGCCCTTGCGGCCCGATTTTTTGGTATACTATGCCGAAATGTACCTCAAGCATCTCGAGATCATCGGCTTCAAGTCCTTTGCGGACCGCACGCGGCTCGACTTCGACCCTGGCCTCATCGCCATCGTCGGGCCGAACGGGTGCGGCAAGTCCAACGTCTCGGATGCGATCCGCTGGGTCTTGGGCGAGCAGAAGCCGACGGCGCTCCGCTGCTCGAAGCTCGTGGACGTCGTCTTCAACGGCACGGACACGCGCAAGCCGCTTGGCCTCGCCGAGGTCTCGATCACCTTCACCGACTGTGAGAAGGAGCTTGGCACCGACTACCATGAGGTGACGATCACCCGCCGCGTCTACCGTGACGGCTCCGGCGAGTACTTCATCAACAAGCAGCAGAGCCGCCTGAAGGACGTCCAGCACCTCTTCATGGGCACGGGCATCGGCACGAGCTCGTACTCGGTCATGGCCCAGGGCCAGATCGACGCGATCCTCTCCTCGAAGCCCGAGGACCGCCGCGCCGTCTTCGAGGAGGCCGCCGGCATCACGAAGTTCAAGGCCGACCGCAAGGACGCCCTGCGCAAGATCGAGCAGACCGAGCAGAACCTGCTGCGCGAGGCGGACGTCCTGCGCGAGATGAAGCGACAGATCGCCTCGCTCCAGCGGCAGGTCGGCAAGGCCCAGAAGTACAAGGAGCTGCGCGACCAGCTGCGCGGGCTCGACATCTACGTCTCGAAGCACCGCATCCACGGCTACGACGAGGAGCTGGAGCAGAACGCCCGCAACCGCAACGAGATCGACGCGGCGATCGCCGAGGCGCAGGACGTCGTGAGCGCGGCGGAAGCGCTGGCGCAGGATCTGCACGCGCAGGTGCACACGCTCGAGGACCGCCTCCAGGCCCTCGCGGGCCAGCAGGCCGCCGCCGAGGCGGAGTACGCCCGCGCGCGCGAGGTGATCGGCGTCAACGCGACGCGCGTCGAGGAGTACCGCGCCTACATCGCCCGCGACCGCAACGAGATCGCCCAGACGAAGACGACGCTTGAAGAGGTGCAGATGCAGGCCGAGTCGCTCGACCAGAAGGCGCAGCTGCTGACGGACTCGCTCGCGGCGGCGAAGGAGGCGCTGGAGGCCGAGGAGGTCGACTTCAACGCCCTGCAGGACGCGATCGACGCGCAGCGCGCGAACGTGGAGGCGAAGCGGCGTGAGGTGGCGGACACGACACGCACCGGCTCGCTCGTGAACGATGCCGACGTGAACCGCAACGGCGCGGTCGAGACCTGGAAGGCCGGAACGACCGTGACGACGATGATGAAGCGCGAAGACCTGATGGCGCTCGTCACGGCCGCCGAGAACGAGCTGCGCGAGATGGAGCTGAAGCACATCCCCGCGTCCCAGCGGCTCACCGAGCGGCGCATCGCCGCGAGCCAGATGGAGCAGGAGCTGTCGTTCATCGGCCAGCAGCGCGACGCGGCGAACCGCCGGCGCGCGGAGCTGTCGCACACGGTCTCCGGGCGCGAGGACCAGATCGCCGGCTACGAGGACTCGATCCGCCGGCTGACGGACGAGTCGGGCGACCTCCTTTCGCAGCTCGACGAGCTGAAGGAGAAGGCGTCCGCGTTCGTCGACTGCATCAACGAGGGGCGCGGCCAGCGTGCGGAGATGCTGGAGAAGATCACCGTCGCCGACCAGGATGCCGCGCGCAAGCGCGCCGACCTCGACCGCGCGAAGGACATCCGCAGCCGCCTGGAGGTCGCGTCCGCCGAGGCGACGATGCGCCGCCAGAACGTCTACGAGCATCTGCAGGACGAGTACGGCCTTTTCGCCGATGCCGTCATGCGCGAGCCTGACCCAGAGTGGAAGAAGGGCGTCGTGCCGCCGATGGAGGAGCTGGAGGGCACGGTCGGCCGTCTGCAGGCCGAGATCGCCGCGCTCGGCCCGGTCAACATGGTCGCCATCGACGAGTGCCGCGAACTGGAGGAGCGGTACGCGAAGGAGAAGGCCCAGGAGGAGGATCTCCTGGCCGCGAAGGCCCAGCTTCTCGACCTCATCAACAACCTGAACGGCACGTCGGGCGGGATGTTCCGCTCGACCTTCGAGCAGGCGAACAAGAACTTCCAGACGATGTTCACGCGGCTCTTCGGCGGCGGCGAGGCGCGGCTCGTCCTGCTGGAGAACGAGGAGGATCCGCTCGAATGCGGCATCGACATCATCGCGCGCCCGCCGGGGAAGCGCCCGCAGTCCGTGACGCTGCTCTCCGGCGGCGAGCGCACGATGACGGCGGTCGCGCTGCTGTTCTCGATCTTCATGATCAAGCCCGCGCCGTTCTGCATGCTGGACGAGCTGGACGCCGCGCTGGACGACGCGAACATCGGTCGCTTCGTCGAGCAGCTCAAGGAGTTCCTCAAGCAGTCGCAGTTCCTCATCATCACGCACAACCAGCACACGATTGCGGGCTCGGATCTCGTCTACGGCGTCTCCCAGCAGGAGAAGGGCGTCTCGCGCGTCATCTCGATGAAGCTTTCCGACCTCGGCGTCAAGGCGAAGAAATAGCGGTGCCGCGCGGCGGTTTTGCGCCGGCTTCTTTCGTCTCTGCGGTTTCGCGTGCGATATTTTCAGTTCCCGCGCTTATAAGAACTGAATGGCGGGTGCAGACAGAACGTTTGTCATGCTGCTGACGAAGGCTCAGTTCGACCTGAAGCTGTACATCGCGGCCCTGACGAGAGACCTGCAGGATGTCGAGGACATCCTGCAGGAGACGAACGCCGACATCTGGAGCAAGGCCGACACCTACGATCGGTCGCGTCCGTTCCTGCCATGGGCGAAGACGTTGGCGAAGTATCAGGTCCTGCGCTGGCGGAAGGACCGGGAGCGCGACCGGCTTGTCCTGGACGACTCGGCCCTTGACCTGATGGCGGCTGACGAGCTGGAGGGCCTTGACCCCGACTTGCAGATGTGGGCCTTGCGGCGAAGCCTTCGCCGTCTTCAGGACGACGAGTTCGCGCTGATTCAGGCGAAGTATGCAGGGCGCAAGAGCATACCCGATCTGGCGCGGGCGTTCCGGCTGACGGAAAAGGCCGTCGTCTCGCGCCTCTATCGCATACGCAAGTTCTTGTATGCGTCGATCTTGTCGATGATCAAACAGGATTCTCAAAATGGACGGTAAAGAAGACGACTTGTTGAGCGGTGCGGACGCCTTGCGGCAGCTGCGCATCCATTTCCTGCTGGAGGAGCACTTCCGGCTGGCGCGTGCGGCGCGTCCGCGCATCCCGAATGCCCTGAAGGCCGCCGCCGCGCTGCTGCTGGCCGTCGGCGTCGCGGTCGTCGTGGGGCGGTCGGCGTTTCGTCCGGCGGGCGCCTACCTGTGCGTCGAGCCTGTCGAGGCGACGGCCCTGACGCAGGAGGAGCTGGAGCTGTGCCGCGCGCGCCATTCGGCCGACCGCTCCTTTGCGCACGCCGTGAGCCCGGAGATCATGAAGTACGAGCCGGGGTCGATCTCGAATCCCGGCGCGGCCATTGAGGTGCTGGAGGCTTCGTCCGTCGCCTCCGGCCATCACCTGCACGCGGGCGACCGCGTCTGGCGGCAGGAACTCGTCCTGCCGTCGGGGCGCCTGCGCTTCTCGGTCGGCGGCGGATGCGTCGTGACGGCCGTCGGCCCGGCGAAGGTGCGGCTGCCCGATGCCGCGACGGTCGAGGTCGTCGCCGGCAACGTGCTGGTGGACGCGCATCAGCGCATCGACATCCGGGCCGCCGGGCAGAGCCTCGCCGTGGCCGAGGCTTCGGTCGGCGTCGTGGTGCGGCCGGACGGGCAGTCGGCCGACCTGCTCGTGACGGACGGGCTCGTTCTGCTGGCGCGCGACATCTGCCTGAAGCCGCGCGACGGTGTGCGGTTCGGCGCGGACGGTTCGCGGCAGCGCTACCGAAGCCTCGTGGACGGCGGCTCGCTGCGGGAGACGCTGCTGGCCGGCGTGTCGGACATTCGGATTTCAGAAAGGAAACAGCATGCGTTGTGACGGAAGAGCGTGGTTGCGGCAGGGACTCGCCCTGGGCTTGGCCTGGTGCGGGCTGTCGATGGCAAGGGCCGGGGCGTTGCCCGACGAGGACTGCGACGTCGTGGTCGTGGGCGGCGGAACGGCCGGCGTGGCGGCCGCCCTGCAGAGCGCGCGGTCGGGCGCGCAGACGATCCTGGTCGAGCAGGGGTTCCAGGTCGGCGGCACGATGACGAGCGGCGGAGTCAACTTCCCCGGCCTGTTCCACGCCTGGGGCCGACAGGTGATCGACGGCGTCGGCTACCGGCTCGTCACGAACTGCGTCGCGCTCGCGGGCGGCGCGCTCCCGGACTTCCGAGAGCCGACGGGCGCGGCGCACTGGAAGCACCAGATCTCGATCAACGTGCCGCTCTATGTCGCGTTGGCCGAGGAGGCGCTGACGCAGGCGGGCGTGCGCATCCATTACCATGCCGCGCCGATGACGGCCGTCTTCACGAACGGCGTCTGGCGGCTTTCGGTCGCCGCTGTCGGCGATACGCGCACGATCCGTGCGCGGCAGGTTGTGGACTGCACGGGCGATGCGTCCGTCGTGGCCCTCGCGGGCTTCGCGCGCGAACGGGCCGCCGTGCGCCAGCCGGGGACGTTCGTCTACACGTTGGATCCGGGTACGGACGTCGATCGACTGGATCGTGCGGCGTTGGAGCGCGCGTTCGCCGAGGCGCTGGCCGACGGTCGCCTGCGTCCGAACGACACGCGCTGGGGACTCTACAACTTCCTGAAGTGTCGCGGCAACACGGCCAACTACGTCGATGACGCCGACTGCTCCACGGCCGACCTGCGGACGGAGACGAACCTGCGCGGGCGCGCGTCGATGCTGCGCATGTACCGCTTCCTTCGCAGTCTTCCCGGCCTTGAAAACGCCGCGCTCGTGTCGATGTCGCCCGAAGTCGGCGTGCGTGAGACGTATCGCATTCGCGGCGAATACACGGTCACGCAGTCGGACTACACGTCCGGTCGCGTCTTCCCGGATGCGCTCTGCTACGCCTTCTACCCGGTCGATCTGCATGACAAGGCCACGGGGATCCGTCCGGCGCATCTGGCCGAAGGCGTCGTCGCGACGGTGCCGCTGCGCGCGCTCGTGCCGCAGGGGGCGAAGAACCTGCTGGTTGCCGGGCGGTGCGTCAGCAGCGACCGGGGCGCGAACTCGGGCCTGCGCGTCGAGGCCGCGTGCATGGCGATGGGGCAGGCGACCGGCGCGGCGGCGGCCGTCGCCGCGCGGCGGGGCTGCTCGCCGCTGGAGGCGCCGCTTGCGGAGGTCAAGGCCGCCCTGCGGGCGCAGGGCGCGATCGTCCCGAACTGATTTCCTTCCACAAACAAAAGGAGAAAACAAAATGAGGCAACTCGGAAAAGAATTGTGCGCCGGCGTCCTGCTGGCGGCGGGATCGCTGGGCGCGGCGCCGACGGTCACGGTGACGGGTGTCACGCAGGATGCCGCGAGCCGGCAGGTCACGGTCAGCTACAGGGTCAGCGAAGAGGTCATCGTCACGGTCGCCGTCTCGTCGGGCGGGAAGACGCTTGCCGCGCCGCGCGTCTGGGGCGACGTCAACGCGGCGGTGTCGGACGGCGCGCATACGTTCACGTGGTCGCCGACGGGCGAGGAGGCCGCCTCGGCGGCGTCCGTCGATTTCGCCGTCAGCGCGTGGGATCCGTCCGATCCGCCGGACTGCCTCGTCTGCGACCTCGACCTCGGAACGCGCGCCTACTACGCCACGACGAACGACCTGCCGGAAGGCGTCGGCTCTGACCTCTACCGCACGTCGAAGCTGCTGCTGCGGCGCATTCCGGCGGCGGGGCAGACGTTCAGCTGCCTCGGCAAGTATCCGATGAAGCTGTCGCAGGACTTCTGGCTCGGCGTCTTCGAGACGACGCAGGAGCAGTACCGCCGCGTCCTGTCCGCCGAGCCGGGCGCGTTCACCGAGGCGACGGCCTGGCCGACGCGCCCAGTCACGGGCGGGCTCTCGGCGGATTCCCCGCAGCTCTTCCACAAGGCGCTGCGCGGCGATTCCGCGTCCGCGACGACTGTGCCGGACGCGCCGACGGATGCCTCGTTCTTCGGCCTTCTGCGCAAGAAGACCCAATTGGCCTTCGATCTCCCGACGGAGGCGCAGTGGGAGGTCGCCTGCCGCGCGGGCGGCACGGCGCTTCTTCCTGCGGGCGTCGCGTCGGCGCTGGACGTCGGGCGCTTCGCCGCGAACGGCGGGCTGCCGGCGGGCTTGACGCAAGCGGACGCCTACGGCTGCGGCGACACGAACGGCACGGCGCGCGTCGGCTCGTATCCGGCCAATGCCTATGGCCTCTACGACATGCTCGGCAACGTCTGGGAATGGTGCCTCGACGGTTACGCGGCGGACATGGGCCTTTCCGATACGCAAACGACGCAGACGGATTACGTCAATCGCACAGTTCCGTCGTCTGGGTATCGGGTGCGTCGCGGTGGTGGCTGGCGCGATGCCCTGTCCAATCTCACCTACAATGGCTATCGGTCCTATTGGGGTAGCGGACTGGACAACGCGGGCTTCCGCTGCGCGGGCGGCGGCATCACGGGCACGACACGGCGGGCGGCTTCGACGGTGACGTCTACGCTGGACGCGCCGGTGACCGTGGGTGCGGTTGTCGATACGGCTGTCGATCCGCTTGAGCGGCGTACCGGCACGGTCGCGCTTTCGTCGGCGATCGCGTTCCGCAGCACGCCGCCGGCCTTTCTTCTCATCATTCGCTAAAGGAGTCTTGTCATGAATCGTCTTCTTAATCTGTCCGTTCTGTCTCTTGGGCTGACGCTGGGCGCGGCACAGGCCGCCTCGTCGCTCTCGGATGTCACGTGGACGCAGGATGCCGACACGCGGCAGGTCACCTGCACCTACACGCTCACGGGCGACGCCGCGCTCGTCACGGCGGAGGTTCTCGTCGCGGGCGAGCCAATCGACAGCGCGCACCTCGGTTCCTTCATAGGCGACGTCAACCGCGTCATCGCGGCGAGCGAAGGGCATTGGCTCTCCTGGCGCCCTGACAAGGCATGGCCGGGCGATCCGCAGGCCGTCACGCTGCGCCTGAAGGCGACGGCGCCCGAAGACGGCCCCGCCTACCTGGTCGTCGACCTGTCCGCCGACCGGCTGGGCGACGTGCGGTATTTCGCGAGCGCGGCAGCCCTGCCCTACGGCGGGCTCACGAATGACGTCTACCGCACGGAGAAGCTCGTCCTGCGGCGCATTCCGGCGGCGGGCGTCCTCTGGAACATGGGTTCGCCCGCAACCGAGGCCGGACGCTCGGCCGAAGAGGTTCAGCACCGCGTCGTGCTGACAAAGGACTACTGGATGGCCGTCTTCGAGACGACGCAGGCGCAGTATCTGCGGGTCACGGGCAAGAACCCGACTCATTCGGCCAACGTCGATCCGCTCAATCCGGTGGACAACGTCTTCGGCTGTATCCGCGACAAGGACGCGGCGACGGCGACGGATGAGACGTTCAATGACGGTGCGTTCTGCACGACGGCGCCGGCCGAAGGCTCGTTCCTCGGCGTCCTGCGCGCGAAGACGGGGCTGGACTTCGACCTGCCGACCGAGGCGCAGTGGGAGTACGCCTGCCGTGCCGGCACGACGAGCGCCTACAACAACGGCAACGACAAGCTGCCCGTCGCGGGCATTGGAAACTTCAAGGACACGAATGGGGCTGCGGATACCGGCACGAGCCATTGCGTGGGGTCGCTTGCGCCGAACGCCTGGGGCCTCTACGATCTGCACGGCAACGTCTGGGAATGGTGCCGCGATTCCTATGTCGCGGCAAGCTACGGCTTCGCGTCGCTGGAAGGGGTCTTGACCGATCCGCTCTGCACGGAGGATGCCGAGTCGAACTATCGTGTCCGTCGCGGGGGTTCCTATCGCGAGGAGGCGTCGGCGGGCCGCAGCGCGCGCCGCTACTATTGGAACAGTTCTTTTCAGGGCACGGGCTTCCGCGTGATCTGCACGGGCGCCGTCACGAAATGAAGATGAAAGATGAAGAGAGGTAGGTCTGACATGAAGAAAGCAGTTCTGTTCGCAAGCATTTGGGCCTGTGGCGCGTCCGTCGCGTCCGTCCCTGAAATCGCCAACGTCGTCCTCGCACAGGACCGCGGCCGGCAGGTCACGGTCACGTATGACCTCACGGGCGGCCTGGCGGCCGTGACGATGGACGTCCTGACGAACGGCGTGTCGATTGGGTATGCGCACTTTGCCAACGCGCAGGGCGACGTCGGGGCCTACGTGGCGCCGGGCACGGGCAAAAGCATCACGTGGGATCCGCTGTCCAGCTGGCCGGGCGTCCGCACGCTCGAGCTGTCCGTCCGCCTGACGGCGCGCGCGGCGAACGTGCCGCCGGACTACCTGACGGTGGATCTCGCGGGCGAGGCGCGCGGGGCTGTGCGGCTCTATGCGGCGACGAACGACCTGCCGGAGGGCATCGGCTCCGACCTCTACCGCACGTCGAAGCTGCTGCGGCGCATTCCCGCCGCGCACCGCCTGTGGGACATGGGCGAAGACGGCGGGACGATTGCGCCGCGTCATCCGGTGGCGCTGCAGGACGACTTCTGGATCGGCGTCTTCGAGGTGACGCAGGAACAGTGGAAGAACGTGATGGGCGACGACAAGGGCTACTTCACGGTCGACCGCGCGACGCGCCCCGTGGAGTCGGTCTCCTACTTCGAGGTGCGCGCGAACGCAGGCGACAGGACGGCGCACTTTGCGCCCGGTGCGCCGCATACGGATTCGTTCATGGGCAAGCTCGCGAAGCTCGTCGGCAGCGGCTGGACGTTCGACCTGCCGACCGAGGCGCAGTGGGAATATGCCTGCCGGGCGGAGACGGCCACGCGCTACTACAACGGCACGGACGACGTTCAGCCGGAGGCGGTCCTCGGGCGCACGGGCAGTCCTTCGACGCCCGCGCCGGAAACCGCGCCGGCGGCTGGCGGCACGGCGCGCGTGGGCTCGCTCGCGCCGAACGGCTTTGGACTCTACGACATGTACGGCAACGTCTCCGAATGGTGCGTTGACTGCTATCACGAGGACAACTACGGCCAGACGCGCACGGCGGGCGAAGCGATTGACCCGTGCAACGGACAGAATCCGATGACGACGGCGGACGACACGAACAAGAACAACACCTACGTGCGGCGCGGTGGCGGCTGGCGGGACGCGGCGGACAAGGGCACGAGCGCGACGCGCTGGTACTGGAACACGGGCGTCAACAGCGTCGGCTTCCGCGTGATGTGCGACGGGCCGACGGCGGCGGCGCAGGACTGAACGAAGGGGGCGGCATGGATGGACGGTGGACGGTTGGCGGGATGATGGCGCTTCTCGGCGGCGTGGCGGGGGCCGCGTCGTTCGGGGACGCCCGGCTGGAGATCTCGTTTGACGACCGCACGGGCGCGGTGACGTATGCGGCGGACGGCGTGGTGCGCCTCGTGCCGGATCCGGCCGCGCCGCGCGTCGTGGCGGTCGGCGAAGGCGGGCCGGACGGCTTTGACGCCCTGTCCGCGCCGGAGCGCTTCGAGGGCGTCGTGCAGGAGCCCGACGGGACGCTCACGGCGACCTACGTGACGGGGGACTGGCGGACGCGGGTGCATCACGCGCTCCTGCCCGAAAAGCGGATGGTGCGCCGCTGGCTGACCTTCGAGACGACGGCGGCCGACAGGCGGCGGTTCAGCGGCGTGACGCTCGCGGCGGGCAAGGTCGTCTGCGCGACGCCGAAGGGCGGCTACTTCCTGCCGTGTTCCTATCCGCCGCGCCGCTACGCGCAGGGCGATTTCCGGCCGGGGCGGCATCGCACGGCCTACAGCTGGACGGTCGCGCCGGCGGTCGGCGACGACGGCGCGGGGCTGAACGTCATTCACTGCCTCGACACGCTCCAGCCCTATTCGGATTCCGCGAAGACGCACGTGACGGAACGCGCCGACGGCTATCGCCTCAGCGCGTCGTTCTACGCGCGTGGCTACGCGCATCCGGGCAAGCCCCAGCAGGTCGGCGACGACTGGCTCGTCTTCGGGAAGGGGACGGACGAGGACGCCCTGCTCGCCTTGCACGACTGGTACCGCGCGGCGGGGCGTCTGCCGCCGGCTGACCGTCCCGAAGGCCGGATGCGCCGTCAGGTCGTCTACTCGAACCATCCGCGCGGCAAGGCGGAATTCGACGCGGCGGACGCGGGCGGCTTCAACGTCGCGCAGGGCTATCTGCCGTTCATCCGGGCGCTGGGCGCGAAGACGATCTGGATGCGGCCCGTCACGTGGCCGGGACCTTATGTGCCGGACGACCTCTACCGCCTGATGGCCGGCATCGGGACGGAGGACGATCTCCGCGCCTATGTCCGCGCGGCGCACGCCCAGGGGCTGGAGGTCTGGGGCGACGCCGTGCCGCACGGCGGGAACTCGAACGGCCCGCGCGCGAAGGCGCACCCGGAGTTCGTCTGCAAGCGCGAGGACGGACGCGACCAGGACACGTTCTGGGCCTACGACTTCAACTGGCCGACGTGGATCTCGACCTTTGGCGACTGGATCGAGTGGGCGACGCGGCGGTTCGAGCTGGACGGCTGGCGCATGGACGTGCCGGGCGGGTCGCGCTTCCCGAACTGGAATCCGGCGGCGCCGTATGCGCGCGCCAGCTACGCGCAGCGGCAGGGCGGCATCGCGCAGCAGCGGTCGATCCGCGCCGCCGCGCGGCGGGCGAACCCGAACGCCGTCACGCTGGGCGAGGAGAACGAAAGCCTGTGGAGCGCCGTGGCCGACGCCATCTACGACCAGCTCCTCTGCCACGTCCATTTCCACGACTTCCGCGAGCGCGACGCGGCCTCCGTCGTCCGCGACCTGCGGCGCTGGCTGCACGAGCAGAAGTACGCCTACATGCCGGGGACGAACTGGATGCGCTATCCCGAAAGCCACGACTCGATGATGGCCGAGAACCTGTGGGGACGCGCCTGCACGACGGCGCTGATGGCGCTGTGCGCGTGGATCGATGGCTTCCCGCTCGTCTACGAGCAGGGGGAGGAGGGCGCGTTCGAGACGTACCGCCGCATCTTCGCGATCCGCGCGGCCGTGCCGGAACTGACCATGGGCGACGCCGACTACCTGTCCTACCCGTCCGCGCCGGGCGTCTTCGCCTGCGTGCGGACGCTGCCCGACACGGCGTCGGTCGTGCTGATCAACTTCAACGACCATCCGGCGGACGGCCTGCCGCCGTTCGGCTACGCGGTGCGCCGCCTGAAGGGCGCGCCGGTCGAGAGCCTGCTGAAGGAACAGAAGCCCTATCTCCCGACGCGGACGGGTCCGGTGGCGTGTGCGCCGGCACCCGGCGGCGTGACGCTTGCGGGCGGCGCGGTGGCCGAGCTGCGCGACCTCACGAACGGCGTCGTGCGCGCGCCGTATGCGCTCGCGTGCGTGCCGACGGCGGACGGTCTGCGGCTGTCGGTGTCCGACTGGGCGGGGCTCGACCCGTCCAAGGTGCGCCTGGCGATCCGCTTCGCCGGGACCGAACGCTGGTTCGCCCACGCGGCGGAAGGCAGCTTCGAGAGCCCGTATTACGTCTGGCATCCCGACCGGGACGTCGTCTGGGCCTGGGGGCGCGGACACCAGCGCGTCGAGACGGCTGTGCGCTGGTCGAGCGCGGCGCATCCGTTCGGCTTCGGCCGGCGGCACGCGGAAGTCGGCTCGGTCGCGGGCGACACGGCGGTCTCGGTTTCGGGGTTTGCGGAGGGCTCCCTGGTCGAGCTGCGGGATCGGCTCGGCGGCGAACGCGGGCTGGCGGCGACGCTGTCCGCCAAGGCGGCGAAGGACTTCGCCTGCGTCGTCTCGGAGGGTCCGGCGGACGCGGCGTGCGCGGATCGCGGCGTCGGGACGGGCGACAACCGGCTGCGCGTCTCGGCGGGCGGCTGGACGTATGAGGACGGGAAACTGAAAGTCCGCCTCTACAACAGCGGCGCGATCGCCGGCGTGTGGACGCGCGGCGCGGACGGCGCCTGGCGGGAGGAGATCGGGCTGACGGGCTATCGCGGCACCAAGACGACCGAGCACCGTCCGACGCTCGGCTGGCGGCTGCGCGACGAGAACGTGTCCGAGCAGTCCTACGACTGCTACGGCACGACCGTCCTCGCGCACGGCTCGAACGACACGCTGCGCCTGTCGTTCCGGAATGTCCGCCCGAAGCTCTTCGGGAAGCGCTACCTGACGAGCGACATCGAGATGGCCGTCGACTACGTCTTCGGGCGCGACACGGGCGCGTTCCGCACGGAGACCTACTTCCGCCTGGCGCGGGGCGCGCTCGGCAAGGCGAACGGCATCTGGGAATACCGTCTGCGCCGTCCGCCGGGCGCGCGCGGCACGGTCGGCGACTTCCGCTTCACCGGCAAGCGTCCGGTGCGCACGGTGACGGACGACGGTGAGATGCGCTGGATCTACCACGACGCCGAGACGCCCGACTTCACGGCGCCGCCCGACTGGATTCACCGCATCGGCTGGACGTTCCGCGCGGCGGCGCCGGAGCTGCCGTTCGTCGACCTGACGCGCCCGGCGTCCGTGACGGTTGACGGCGAGGCGGCGGGCGATGCGGTGACGGTCGCCGCCGACGGACAGGTCACGATCCGTTCGGAGAAGCCTCTGTCGTGGGTGCGGCTCGCGTGGCCGGCCCGGTTCGCGGCGGGGACGAAGGTGCTCGGCGGCGAGTTCGAGCGCACCTACGGCGACAGCGCGTGGCACACGCTGGGCGACCCGAAGGACGTGCCGCCGCGCGGCGGGGCGATGCCCTGGTATTTCCTGGTGACGGGCGGACGACGCACGGACGGCTATGGCCTGGCGGTTCAGCCGAATGTCCTCGCGGCGTGGCACGTGGCGACCAACCGCGTCGAGCTCGTGCTGGACTGCCGCGCCGGGGCGCGTCCCGTGCATCTCGGCGGACGGACGCTGAACGCCTGTCGGCTCGTCTCGCGCCGGGGGGCGGATGGCGAGCGGCCCTTTGCCGCCGGGCGGGCGTTCTGCCGTCAGATGTGTCCGTCGCCACGCTTGCCGAAGGAACACGTCTATGGCTACAACGACTGGTATTGCGCCTACGGCAAGAACACGGCGACGAACTTCCTTGCCGATGCCGCGTTCATCTGTTCGCTGGTCAAGGGCGAAAAGGTTCGCCCGTTCGTCGTGGTGGATGACGGTTGGCAGGCGAACGAGTCGGTCTACAGCCCCGTGCCGGCGGGGACGCGGTGGGCGGGCGTCAATGCCCGCTGGGGGATGCCGATGGACGAGGTGGCGCGCCGCGTGAAGGCGCTGGAGGCGCG
The DNA here is from genome assembly GCA_934635385.1 of uncultured Kiritimatiellota bacterium. GTDB lineage: Bacteria > Verrucomicrobiota > Kiritimatiellia > RFP12 > UBA1067 > UBA1067. Next base: position 13,695 of record CAKTZI010000038.1, read on the forward strand.
GCCGGGGCTGTGGTATCGGCCGTTTCTGCCGGATGCCGGGGACGTGAAGGGCGCCGTCCCGATCGACCCGACGGACCCGGCCCTGCCGGGGCGCATCCGCACGGAGATGCGGCGTTTCGTCGATTGGGGGTACGAACTCGTCAAGATCGACTTCATCACGAGCGACTGGTGCGGCGCCTGGGGCTACAGGTTCGGCGACTCGCCGGTCGTGCGTCCGCTGCCGGCGTGGCGCGACGAGACGCGCACGACCGCCGAAGTCGTGAAGGGGCTGTATGCGGCGATGCGCGAAGGCGCGGGCGAAGGCACGCTGATCATTGGCTGCAACGCGCTGGATCACTTGGCGGCGGGGCTCTTCGAGCTGCAGCGCACGGGCGACGACACGAGCGGCACGGAGTGGGACCGCACGCGGCGCATGGGGCCCAACACGCTCGGCATGCGGGCGATCCACGACCGCACGTTCTACGCGGTCGACGGCGACTGCTTCGGGCTGGTGAACGCGGGCGACGTGCCGGACCGCCTCAATCTCCGGTGGCTCGACCTGCTCGCGCGGTCGGGGACGGCGCTCTTCGTGTCGTGGAAGCGGCAGCTCACGACGCCGCAGACTGCCGAAGCGCTGGAAAGGGCCCTGCGCCGCGCGGCGCGCGCCCAGCCGACCGGCGAGCCGCTGGACTGGCTGGACACGCCGCGTCCGCAGCGCTGGGACTTCGGCGGCGAGCGCGTCTCCTACAGCTGGGACGAGTAGGAAAGAGGAAAGCCTTCGGCATGACAAACAGACGCGCGTTCATCGTGGGGTGCGCATCGGCGGCTTTCGTCGGTGACGCATTTGGGGAAAGCGTCCTGGGGACGTCCTGGGGACAGACCCTAGCTGTTCTGGGGACAGACCCCGCCGTTTCCTGTGCGCGTCCCGGGGACAGGCCCTCTCGGTCTAGGGAACAGGCCCCAGGGTCTGCCGTCGAAAACGCCTGAAAGCCGAAACTTTTGCTCGGTTAACGGTCATCCCCTTGGGGACAGGCCCCCACCATACGTGTAGCCAGCCGTGGGGACAGACCCCGTCCGATGTCCTGTCCAATGCGGGGACAGGCCCCGCCGGCGGACCCTGAACCTTAAGAAATCTTAAGGCAGATCTTAAGGTAGTCTTAAGGTATCTTCCGCGGAAATATGCCATACTGTCTCCCGTCCGGGCGGATGGGCCGTCCGGCGACAACGAAACACTAAGAAGGAGAAGACGGAAATGGCAAGGACGAACAGGATCAAGTCCGACGGCGACGCGCACTACCACGTCATGTCGCGGACGAACGGCAGGAGGATGCTCTTCGAGCGGGGCAAGGTCAAGGCGGAGCTCGTCGACGCGCTCAGGCGCGCGGCGGCGTTCAGCGGCGTGGAGCTCAAGGCCTACGCGGCGATGGACAACCACTTCCACGCCGTCGTGAAGGTGGTGAAGCCCGACGCGCCCGTGGGCGCGGAGGAGCTTCTCCGGCGCGTGGGCGCGCTGAAGGGCGAGCGAGAGAGGTGCGCGTACGCCGAGCGCTGGAGACGGCTCGCGCGCGCCGGCGACGAGGCTGCGCTCGCGGCCGAGCAGGAGCGGCTTCGGGTGCGGATGCACGACGTGAGCGAGTTCGTGAAGACGTTCAAGGAGGAGTTCGACCGCGCGTACAAGCGCGAGCGGCCGTACTGCGGCAGCATCTGGTCGGGACGCTTCACGTCGACGCTCATCGAGGATGGCGTGTATCTCGCGCGGTGCAGGCGGTACGTCGTCTACAATCCCGTCCGCGCGGGTCTTGTCTCACAGGCAAAGGATTACCCTTGGTGTTGGAGCGAGGACGACGAGCCGTTCTTCGCGGGGACAGGCCCCGGCGGATCTGGTGCCGACGGTCGATGCGGGGACGACGGGGCGGACGGCTCTGCGGGGCCTGTCCCCGGGGAATGGTGGCTGCGGAGGGTGGCGCAGATCGGGGCGGGGAAGGTGTTCGGGAGCGCGGGGTTCGTCTTGCGGACGGCGGCTGCGCTGGGCGACCGGTTCCGGTCGCGGCGCGTGGGGCCTGTCCCCGTCGGCGGGATCGGCTATTCGACGCACGGCTGGCGGCTCGCGAAGGAGGCGGAGAGGGCAGGACACGCGGCGTGAGAGGGCGGCGGCGAACGGGTCTCCTGGAACTAGGACGAGCAGGAGGTCTCGTTTATCTGATTACCCCTTGCGCGCGCGCGGCGCGTTTGGTATACTACGCGCCAATTCATTCACCGAAGAAAAGAGAAGAAGACACATGGTCAAGATCAGAATGCGTCGCACGGGCTGCACGAACCACGCGACCTACCGTATCGTCGCGGCGGACGAGCGTTCGCCCCGCGACGGCAAGTTCCTTGAGATCCTGGGCTGGTACGACACTCAGATCAAGGAGAACAACTTCAAGCTCGACCTCGCGCGCGTCGACTACTGGATCTCGAAGGGCGCGAAGCCCTCGACCACGGTCGCGTCGCTCATCCGTCGCGCCAAGAACCCCAATCTGAAGCCGCACCACGCGACCAAGGCGAAGGCCCCGGCCAAGTCGGAAGCGAAGGCCTAAGGAGGTAGATCATGGGCATCAAGCTGATTGACAAGATCAACGCCGAGCAGACCGCCGGCCTTGCGGAGAAGAACTTCCCCGAGTTCAAGACGGGCGACATCGTCCGCGTCTCGATCAAGATCAAGGAAGGCGACAAGTTCCGCGTTCAGGACTTCGAGGGCAAGGTCCTCGCGATCGACAACGGCCGCAAGAACGCCTCCGGCAACTTCACGGTGTCGCGCGACAGCTACGGCGTGCGCGTCGAGAAGCTCTTCCCGTTCTGCAGCCCCTGGATCCAGGCGATCAAGGTGGTGAAGAAGGGCAACGGCTGGCGCGCGAAGCTCTATACGGAGCGCACGTTCTGCTCGCACAAGGCGGTGCGCAAGCTCGTCAAGAAATAAGACATCCGATCGGCGGATGATCAGGAAGCGGGCGATGCCTTCGGGCGTCGCCCGATTTCTTTCCGTATCGGCCGTCCAAAAGTGGTATAATACGCTTTTCATCATTTCATAAGGAGAGGAAACAGGCGCACGATGGCAGACTGCTCGCACATTCGCAGGTTCACGGACGCGGCGGACTACACGAAGAACTTCATCGTTCCGGACGAGATCGACAAGTACCTGCCCGGCGGCAGGCACTTCATCGACGACGCGGAAATCAGCCGCCTCATCGCCGAGACGGACGGCAAGGCCCCCGACCCGGTGCGCGTGCGGGAAATCATTGCGAAGGCCGAGTCGACCTGCGAGACGCTGCGCCCGGAGGAGACGGCCGTCCTCATGCAGGTCACGGATCCCGCGCTCTTCGAGGAGATGCGCGCGGCGGCAGACCGCATCAAGCACAAGGTCTACGACAACCGCATCGTCATGTTCGCGCCGCTCTACCTGTCGAACCTCTGCGTGAACGGCTGCCGCTACTGCGGCTTCCGCGAGGGGAACGCCCTGCAGAAGCGCCGCGTCCTCACGATGGACGAGCTGCGCGAGGAGCTGGACGTCCTCGCGGGCCGCATCGGCCACAAGCGGCTCATCGCCGTCTACGGGGAGCATCCGACGACCTCGACCGAGTACATTGCCGAGACGATCGAGACGTGCTACGCCCACAAGGCGCCCGCGCCGCGCACGGGCAAGCTCAACTCGATCCGCCGCGTGAACGTGAACGCCGCGCCGCTGCCCGTCGCCGACCTGAAGGTGCTGCGGTCGGTTGGCATCGGCACGTTCCAGGTCTTTCAGGAGACGTACAACCGCAAGCTCTACGAGTCGATGCACCCGTCATGGAGCGTGAAGGGCAACTACGACTGGCGCACGACGTGCTTCCACCGCTGTTTGGAGGCGGGCGTGGACGACGTGGGCTTCGGCGTCCTCTACGGCCTCTGCGACTGGCGCTACGAGCTGCTGGCGACGGTCATGCACGCGCGCGACCTGGAGCGGTGGTTCAACATCGGGCCGCACACGCTCTCGTTCCCGCGCCTCGAGCCGGCGAGCGGCACGCGCGTGCCGGAGGAGTCGCCGTGGCTCATCGACGACGCGACGTTCGCGCGCATCCTCGTCATCGCGCGCCTCTCCGTGCCCTACACGGGCATCATCGTCACGGCGCGCGAAAGCCCGGCCTCGCGCAACCGGGTGCTGGACCACGGCATGACGCAGCTCGACTGCTCCTCGAACATCGCGATCAAGGGCTACAGCGACTTCGCCGACGAGGCGCACCAGGAGAAGGAGCGCCAGCAGTTCATGCTCGGCGACAGCCGCTCCATCGACGAGATGGTGCGCTACCTCGCGGGGCGCGGCGTCATCACGTCGTTCTGCACGGCGGGCTACCGCTGCGGGCGGACGGGCGGGTGCATCATGGACGCGCTGAAGACGGGGCGCGAGGGCAAGTTCTGCAAGATCAACGCGGTGCTGACGTTCCGCGAGTGGCTGGACGACTTCGCGTCCGACGCGACGCGCGCGATCGGCGACCGGCTGATCGAGAAGGAGCTTGCGGACATCAGGGCGTGGCTGCCGAAGTTCTACCCGACGGTGCTGAAGCAGTACGAGGCGACGTGCCGGGGCGAACGCGACCTCTTTTTCTGAGGACAGGACCATGAGCGACTTTCTCCTTTCACTGAAAGACGTCTCGCTCGCGTTCGGCGGGCCGCAGATTCTCGACAGGGTTTCGCTGTCGATTTCCAAGGGGCTGCGCGCCGCGCTGACGGGTCGCAACGGCGAGGGCAAGTCGACGCTTTTCAAGGTCATTGCCGGGACGCTTGAACCTGATGCGGGCGAAATCGTGCGCGCGCCGAACCTGAAGGTCGCCTACGTCTCGCAGGGCGTGGACGATGCCGACGAGGGCAAGGGCGCGCGTTCCGGCGGCGAAATCCGCCGCGCACGGCTGGAGGAGGCGATCCTGTCGCAGCCCGACATCCTGCTCCTCGACGAGCCGACGAACCACCTGGACGTCGAGGCCATCGACTGGCTGGAGGGCATGATCCGCCGGCAGCGCGAGATGGCGGTGCTGGTCGTGACGCACGACCGCCGCTTCCTGAAGCGCGTGGCGACGAAGATCTTCGACCTGGATCGCGGCGAGCTGTCCGGCTGGGAATGCGACTACCCGACGTTCGTGCGCCGCAAGGCCGAGCTGCTGGCGGACGAGGCCGTCTACTGGGCGCGCAAGTCGAAGAAGCTCGCGCAGGAGGAGGCGTGGATCCGGCGCGGCGTGAAGGCGCGCACGACGCGGAACGAGGGGCGCGTCGCCGCGCTGATGAAGCTGCGCGAGGAGTTCGCCGCGCGCCGCGAGCAGGTCGGCACGTCCACGATGAAGCTCGACACGGCGGCGCCCGGCGGCGTGCGCGTGCTGAAGATCGAGAACCTCGGCTTCTCATACGGCGAACGGAAAATCGTGTCGGGTTTCACGGCGGACGTCCTGCGTGGCGAGCGGATCGGCATTCTCGGTCGCAATGGCGCGGGCAAGACGACGCTCCTGAAGCTGCTGACGGGGCAGCTCGCGCCGACCGAAGGCTCGGTCACGCGCGGCACGAATGTCGCGCTCGCGTTCCTCGACCAGCTGCGCGGCGAGCTGAATCCCGAGCTGACGGTCGGCGAGAACATCGCGAGCGACCGCGACGAGGTCGTTGTCGGCGGCGTCAAGAAGCACGTCTACTCGTATCTTGCGGACTTCCTGTTTTCGCCTGCGCGCGTGCGCACGCCGGTGAAGGCGCTGTCGGGCGGCGAACGCGCGCGCCTCATGCTCGCGAAGCTTTTTCTGAAGCCGGCGAACCTGCTCGTCATGGACGAGCCGACGAACGACCTCGACATCGAGACGCTGGAACTCCTTGAAGAGCAGCTGCTGAACTACACGGGCACGCTGCTGCTCGTGAGCCACGACCGCGAATTCCTCGACAACGTCGTCACCTCGACGTTCGTGCTGGAAGGCGACGGCGCGGTGCGCTGCTTCCCCGGCGGCTACGAGGACTACGTTCGGCAGCGAGGAGAAGGAAAAAGTAAGAAGGAAGAGGGAAGAAGTGCGGAGGAAAATAAACCCTCCAAACCTTCCGAACCTCCCAAACCTTCCAAACTCTCCTACAAGGAGAAACGCGAGCTTGAAGCCCTGCCGGCGCAGATCGAGGCATTGGAAAAGGAGATTGCCGACATCCACGCGGCCGATCCTGTGAAGGAATACGCGCGCTATGCGGACTTGCCCGCGCGGGAAGCCGAACTTGAACGGCTTGTCGATCGCTGGGCCGCGCTCGCCGAGCGGGACGCCTGAAGCGCGGGCCGTCGGGGAGCCCACGATGGGCTGCTTTTCCCCATTTGGGGTGGGCGGGACAGGCCCCCTTGACATACCTACCTGAAAGTATGTATAATACGCGCCCGTTATGCCAAGAAGGACGAAAGAGGACGCACAGCGGACGCGCGAGAGGATTCTCGCGAGCGCCCTTGCGCTCTTTTCCGCGAAGGGCTACGAGCGCACGACGTTCACGGACATCGCCGCGCGGCTGAAGCTCACGAAGGGCGCGGTCTACTGGCACTTCGACTCGAAGGAGAAGCTGATCGAGGAGCTGGTGCGCCTCGCGCTCGCGAAGTTCCGCCGCCAGATCGAGGAGCTGATGCCGGACGGCGCGCTGACGTTCCCCGCCGTGGCGGAGATGATGGTGCGCAACGCCGAGCAGGTCGTCTCCGACCCGAAGGGCGCGGCGTTCTTCCGCCTGATGAAGTGCCAGATCCGCTGGGGCGACGACTCGATGGCGGCGGTGCGCCAGAACCTGCTGACGAACCGCCAGTTCGGCCCGAAGGAGGCGTTCATGCGGGCGATCGCGAACGACGTCGCCGCCGGGCGCATCCGCCAGACGGCCAACGCCGAGGAGATCGCGACGGTCTCGCTGGCGATCTGGGACGGGCTGGTGCAGGCGCATCTCGACCGCTTCCTCGCGTGCGACATGGCGACGACGTTGCGCCACGCCTACGGCGCGATCTGGGACGGGGTAAAAGCGCGAACGGCGAATGACAAGAGTGACGTGGGGGACGTGCGGACAGGAGACCTTGAATGATGATTGGGCCTCAGGTCTCTCAAGACTTCCGTGTCACTCAAGTCAACAGTTTGAAATTTGAAATCTGAAAAATAATCAAGCAAAAAAAGGAAAAACAAAAAAATGAGCGAAACGAACTCGAAAGTCGGCAGCGCGATTGCGGCGCTGGTGTTGGCGGCGGTCTGCGTGGCCGGCGGTTGGATCGGTTGCGGCATCTACTCGGCCGCGGCGGCGAAGAAGGCGTCGGCGCAAAGTGCCGCGCAGATGGCGGCGATGCGCGGCCAGGCGCAGACGGTGTCCGTCACCGAGGTGAAGGAGATGCCCTACAACCTGCCCGAGCAGTACATCGCGCACGCCGAGGCGGTGGCCGAGGTCGACCTTCTGCCGCAGGTTGACGGCTACATCAAGGAGATCAAGTTCAAGGAGGGCGACGTCGTGCGCGAGGGCCAGCTCCTCTACGTGATGGACGACGAGAAGTACGAGGCCGTCGTCGGGCAGGCGAAGGCCGACCTCAACGCGGCGGAGGCCGAGGCCCGCCGGGCGCGCCGCTACTACGAGCGCATGGAGAAGGCGGACGAGCGCGGCATCACCCAGCTGGAGCGCGACAACGCCGAGGCGGCGGCTGAGAAGGCCGACGCGGCGGTGCTGCAGGCGAAGGCGAACCTCGTCGTCGCCGAGTACAACTGCAAGAAGGCGAAGATCTTCGCGCCGATCTCCGGCCAGATCGGCAAGACGTCCGCCCACGTCGGCGACTACGTGGCGCCGTCGAAGGGCGCGCTCGCCCACATCGTGCAGATCGACCCGATCCGCGTGAGCTTCCCGATGACCGACCGCGCGTTTCTCGCGTGGCGCAAGGCAGTGAAGGACGGCAAGCAGGACGAGAACCGCCTGCGCCTCATGCTGCCGGACGGCACGGAATACGACCGGGAGGGCGCGTGGGACTTCGACGACAACGAGATGTCGAAGACGACGGCCTCGATCATCCTGCGCCTGCGCTTCGCGAACCCCGACCGCCTGCTCGTGCCGGGCACGTACCTGACGGTGCTGGCGGACCTCAAGAACCCGCCGTTGTACCCGACCGTGCCGCAGTCGGCGATCATCGACCTGCCGGGCGGCAACCTCGGCGTCTACGTGCTGCGGGAGGGCGACGTCGTGGAGGCCGTGCCGGTCGAGACGCGCCCGATGCACGACGGCTTCGTGCCGGTCGTCAAGGGCCTGAAGGTCGGCGAGAAGGTCGTCTCCTCGGGGACGCGCAAGCTCAAGAACGGCACGAAGGTCACGTTTGTCGAGGCGACGCCGAACGAGGAGAACACCCCCGGCTGGAAGGGTGTGCAGCTGTAGGAAATAATCGAATAATCGAATGAGCGAATTCTTGAATGACTCGACCATTCGCTGATTTGATCATTCGACAATTCGATCATTCGATCATTCGATAATTCGATTATTCGCCCATTTCGATAATTAAACATCAATCTTGAATACCTATGAAACTCGGAATCAGAGCGAGCATTGACAAGATCAAGACCTTCTCGCGGGTCTTCGTCGAGCGGCCGCGCTTCGCGATGGTCATCTCCCTCGTCCTCACGATGGCGGGCGTGATGGCGATCACGAAGCTCCCGGTCGCCCAGTATCCCCAGCTCACCCCGCCGGAGATCACCGTCACCTACAACTACCCCGGCGCGAACGCCCGCGAGGTGCTGAACACGATCGCGACGCCGCTGGAGGACGAGATCAACGGCGTGGACGACATGATCTACATGTCGGCGGACTGCACGGACGACGGCCAGTACCAGCTGAGCGTCTCCTTCGAGGTCGAGTCCGACCGCGACATGGACCTCGTGAAGGTGCAGAACCGCATCTCGCAGGCCGAGGCGAAGCTCCCGGCGGAGGCCAAGGAGCTCGGCGGAACCGTCCGCGCGCAGTCGACGGACTTCCTCGGCTTCTTCACGCTGCGCTCGCCGAAGGGCACGATGTCGCGCCTGGAGATCTCCGACTACGCCTACGCGAACATCAAGCCGGTGCTGCTGCGCGTCGCGGGCGTGGGCGAGGCGACGATCTACGGGCCGAAGCTCGCGGTCCGCGTCTGGCTCGACCCGCAGCGCATGGCCGCGCAGGGCATGAACTCCGAGGAGGTCATCGCCGCGATCTCGAAGCAGAACATCCAGGCCTCGCTCGGCAACATCGGCGCGTCGCCGACCGGGCCGCACGGCGCCTACACGTACACGCTGCTCGCCAAGGGCCGCCTCATGACGGCGGCGGAGTTCGACGAGATCGTCGTCCGCCGCGACGAGAACGGCGGCGTCGTCAAGCTCAAGGACGTCGCGCGCACGGAGATCGGCGAGGAAAACTACATGTTCGCCGGCCTCTTCAACGGCGAGAACTCGATCTCCATCGGCCTCAACCAGAAGCCGGGCGCGAACGCGATCGAGGCGATGAACGAGGTCCTGGCGGCGTTCGAGCGCCTGTCGAAGGACTTCCCCGACGACCTCGAGTGGCTCGTGCCGTATGACGCGACGGACTACGTGCGGCGCACGATCAAGGAAATCGTCGAGACGCTCGTCGTCACGTTCCTGCTCGTCGTCTTCGTCTGCTACCTGTTCCTGCAGGACTGGCGCGCGACGCTGATCCCGTGCCTGACGATCCCGGTCTCCCTCTGCTCGACGTTCATCTTCATGGCGGTGATGGGCTACTCGATCAACACGCTGACGCTCTTCGGCCTCGTGCTCGCGATCGGCGTCGTCGTCGACGACTGCATCGTCGTCGTCGAGCGCGTGCAGTTCCTCATCGAGACGCGCGGCCTCAACTGCAAGGAGGCGACGATCCAGGCGATGAAGGACGTGACCTCGGCCGTCATCGCGACGACGCTCGTCCTGCTCGGCATCTTCGTGCCGATCGGCTTCATGAGCGGCATCACGGGCCGCATCTACCAGCAGTTCTCGATCACGCTCTCGGCGGCGGTCTGCTTCTCGACGGTCTGCGCGCTGACGCTCGCGCCGGCGCTGACGTCGCTCCTCCTGCGCGAGGCGCGTCCGTTCAAGCACGGGCCGTTCGCGTGGTTCAACTGGGCGCTCAACCGCTTCAAGGGCTTCTTCGTCCGTTGCGCGAAGTGGCTCGCGAGCCGCATCTTCCTCGCGCTCATGCTGCTCGTGCTGACGATCCTCCTCACGGTGAACGCCTTCATGTCGACGCAGACGTCGTTCATCCCGGACGAGGACCAGCGCGTCATCTTCGCCTCGCTGGAGCTGCCGGAAGGCTCGACGCGCCAGCGCTCGACGGACGTCGCCGACCGCGCGACGAAGCTCCTGCGCGAGCAGGTGCCGGAGGTGACGAGCGTCCTCTCCATCACGGGCATCTCGATGATCGGCGGACGCGGCGAGAACATGATCATGATGATCATCGACCTCAAGTCGTGGGAGGAGCGCACGCGCCCCGACCAGCAGATCTCGGCCCTGCTCGGCAAGGTGCAGTCCGTCCTCTCGCAGATCCCGGAGCCGGCCGTCAAGTGCTTCGTGCCGCCGGCGATCCCGGGCCTCGGCTCGAGCTCGGGCATCGACCTGCGCCTGCAGTCGAAGGCCGACACCGACCCGATGCGCCTCGATCAGGTGACGAAGGACGTCCTCGCCCGCCTCAACCGCCTGCCGGGCGTGATGGTCGCGTTCACGGGCTACACGGCCGACACGCCGCACCTCCGGTTCAACCTCGACCGCGACAAGGCGGAGATGTTCCAGGTCCCGGTCGCGACGGTCTACGCGACGCTGCAGAACTACCTCGGCTCGCGCTACGTGAACGACGTGAACCTCGGCACGCAGGTGAACCGCGTGACCGTCAAGTCCGACTGGTCGGGACGCGCCACGCCGGAGGCGGTCGCGCGGCTCTTCGTCCGCTCGGACGCGGGGGCGATGGTGCCCGTCGGCTCGCTCGGCACGATCACGCGCGAGCTCGGCCCGCGCACGGTCTCGCGCTACAACATGTTCCTCTCGTCCGCGATCACGGTGATGCCGAAGCCCGGCGCCGCCTCCGGCGAGATCATGGCGCAGATCAAGGACCTCTTGAAGGACGCGCTGCCGGACGACTACGGCTACGAGTGGTCGGGCATCACGTTCCAGGAGGAGCGCAATTCCGGCTCGGCCGCGCCGCTCCTGGCGCTCGCGATCCTCTTCGGCTACCTGTTCCTCGTCGCGCAGTACGAGTCGTGGACGATTCCGCTGCCGGTGATGCTCTCGATCTTCGTGGCGGTCTTCGGCGCGCTGACGGGCCTCAAGTGGTGGGGCATCTGGGCGACGGGCCAGCCGTATGCGCTCTCGATCTACGCGCAGCTCGGTCTCGTCCTGCTCATCGGCCTCGCGTCGAAGAACGCGATCCTGATCGTCGAGTTCGCGAAGGACAAGCGCGAGATCGAGCACTGCTCGATCGTGGACGCGGCCGGCATGGCGGCGGGCGAGCGTCTGCGCGCGCTCCTGATGACGGCGCTGACGACGCTGCTCGGCACGCTGCCGATGATGGTCGCGACGGGCGCGGGCGCGGCGAGCCGCAACCACCTCGGCACGACGGAGTTCTGGGGCATGCTCTTCTCGGTCGTCTTCGGCATCCTGCTCGTGCCGGGGCTCTATGCGCTCTTCCAGACGTGGCGCGAGAACGCGAAGCGCTTCTTCGCCTACGTCGGCGCGAAAGCCGCGCGCAGGCGCGAGCTGAGGGACATGAAGGGCTGAGCTGGAGGTCAAGGTGAAGAAGACCGAGCCAAGCGAGTGGGCAGGTTGTGCAAATTTTGCACAACCTGCCTTGAAACTTGACGTGGGCGAGATCGCCGGGTTGAAGGCGCGGATGTGAGGGCGTTGTCATGTTTCAAGGAGGCGTTCGGCGAATCTCTGCGTTCTCTGCGGCTCTGTGCGCGAACACGAAGCGCTGGTGCCGCATTGACTTCGAGCGAGGAATTTTGCTAAAATTCAACCTCAATTCTCAACAATCAGATCAAGCCACGAGATTTTCCAGACGATTTCAAGATTTCAGATAAGAGCAAAAATAAAGTAAAGAAAGGAAAGTTCTGTATGCGTAAATGCAATTCCAGTGTTCGGCCCTCTGGAGCTTCGACGATTCGTCAATTCTCCCATTCGTCCATTCGTCCCCTCCCCCATTCGACCATTCGCTCATTCGATTATTCGATTATTCTCCCCCTCTCCCTCGCCCTCGCGCTTGCGGGCTGCTCCCACCTGCCCTCGGTCGGGCCGGACTACGAGGAACCGACGTTTGAGGTGCCCGCCTACCTGCTGCCGGACGCGGGCCAGCCCTCGACGAACCTGACGGCGACGGGCGAGTACGCGGCGGCGGACGCGAAGGACGACCTGCGGCAGATCATCTCGAAGGACTCGCTTGCGCAGTGGTGGAAGCGCTTCGACGACCCCGTGCTCGAATCGCTCGTCGAGGGCGGCGTCTCGAACAACGTCGGCTTCCTGATGGCGCAGAAGCGCCTGGAGGCGGCGAACTGGCAGCTGCTCGGCTCCTACGCGGCGTTCCTGCCGAAGTTCACCGGCGCCGGCGCGTGGACGCGCTACTGGTACAATCCGCACACGCGCTCGAACGCGAACGGGAAGAACGGCTACCACTACAACGTCGGCAACCTCGCGCTGGACGGCCAGTGGGAAATCGACATCTTCGGCGGTAGCCGCCGCGCGACGGAATCCGCGCTGGCGCAGGCCGAGGCGGCGGGCTGGACGGTCGCGGACGCCTGGGTCTCCCTGACGACGCAGATCGGCACGCAGTACGTGAACCTCCGCACGACCCAGGAGCGCATCGAGGTCGCGCGCACGAACCTCGTCCTGCAGTCCGAGACCTACGAGATCCTGAAGTCGCGCCTCGACTCCGGCATCGGCGACGAGCTCGCCGTCAACCAGTGCGCCTATGTCGTCGAGCAGACGCGCGCGCGCCTGCCGCAGCTGCTTGCGGAGGAGGAGCGGCTCAAGAACGCGCTCGCGATCCTCGCGGGCGAGATGCCGGGCGCGCTGAACGACGTCCTGAAGCCGCTCGACGCGCGCCGCGACTGGCTGCTCCAGCCGCAGAAGGTGGCGGAACTGAAGCTGGACATGATGCGCGGGCGCCCCGACGTCAAGGCGGCGGAGCGCGACCTCGCGGCGGCGACGGCGGCGATCGGCGTCGCGAAGGCGCAGTGGTTCCCGCGCCTCTACGTGAACGGCGCGGTCGGGCTGGAGGCGAAGAACAGCCTCACCCTCTTCAGCAAGGAGTCGTTCTTCGCGACGCTCGGGCCGTCCGTCAGCTGGCCGATCTTCCAGGGCGGCGCGATCTACGCGAACGTGAAGGCGACCGAGGCGAAGATGCACGAGGCGGCGCTCGCCTACGAGCAGGCGCTGCAGAACGCCTACGGGCAGGTGCGCGACGCCTACGCGGCCTACACGCAGGAGTACCGCCGCAACCAGTCCCTGAAGGGCGCGGTCAAGGCGGCGACGGACGCGGTGACGATCTCGCAGGACCTCTACAAGAACGGCCTGAAGGACTTCAACAACGTCCTCGACGCGCAGCGCAGCCGCCTCCAGCTGGAGGAGGAGTTCGTGCTGTCGCGCGGCCAGATCACGCTTGACCTCATCTCGCTCTACAAGTCCCTCGGCGGCGGCCTCGCCGCGACCGACCTCGACGGCCTCCGCTAACGGGCGTCGCGCAAAATGCTATAATACGCACCCATCATGGCACAGGAAACGAACGAATACCGCGCGCAGCGCCTCCAGTCGATGAAGGCGCTCGCCGACATGGGCTACGAGCCCTACGGCTGCAAGTACGACCACGAGGACCTCGCGAAGGTTCGCGCCGAATTTGCGGAGGGCAAGTCCGTCCGCGTCGCCGGGCGCCTCTTGATGATCCGACGCATGGGCAAGATGAACTTCTGCACCCTGAACGACGGGACAGACCGGTTCCAGCTCATCTTCAAGCGCGACGAGCTTTCCGAGACGGCGTTCGCCGCGTTCAAGCAGCTGAACCTCGGCGACATCATCGGCGCGGAAGGCACGCTCTTCACGACGCAGAAGGGCGAGAAGTCGCTCGTCGTCAAGGAATGGACGATGCTCGCGAAGGCGCTGGAGCAGCCGCCGGAGAAGTTCCACGGCCTCGCCGACCAGGAGGAGTGCTACCGCCGCCGCTACGTCGATCTCATGACGAACGACGAGTCTCGCAACCGCTTCTTCACGCGCTCGCGCCTCCTGATGGAGATCCGCAAGTACCTGTGGTCGAAGGGCTTCGTCGAGGTCGAGACGCCGATCCTGCAGGATCAGGCCGGCGGCGCCGCCGCGAAGCCGTTCTTCTCGCACTACAACGCGCTCGACAAGGACTGCGTCATGCGCATCGCCCCGGAGCTCTACCTGAAGCGGCTCCTCGTGGGCGGCATGAACAAGGTCTTCGAGCTGGGCAAGGACTTCCGCAACGAGGGCATCGACCGCACGCACAACCCGGAGTTCACGGTCTGCGAGATCTACGAGGCCTATGGCGACCGCACGTCGATGGAGGCGATCATGGAGGGGCTTCTGCCGCACCTCTGCGACACCGTGATCGGCAAGCGCGTCATTGAGTACGGCGAGAAGAAGGTCCCGATCGACTTCACGCCGCCCTACCGCCGCGTCGCGTACCGGGATCTCGTGAAGGAGCTGATGGGCGACGACTGGTTCGACCTGCCGTTCGAGACGCAGCTCGCCAAGGCGAAGGCCAAGGGCAAGGAGACGGACACGAACCTGGAGCTCGACGGCGTGACGACCGAGCTCATGCTCACGCACGAGGTCTACGACAAGCTCATCGAGCGCAACCTCATGCAGCCGACGTTCGTCATCCGCATCCCGCACGAGTTCGTGCCGCTCGCCAAGGCTTGCAAGGACGACCCGTCGCTCGTGGACGTCTTCGAGTTCGTCGTCGCGGGCCGCGAGCTCTGCCCCGGCTACACCGAGCAGAACGACCCGATCGAGCAGCGCAAGGCGCTGGAGAACCAGGCCGGCGAGGACACGGAGAAGATCGACGAGGACTTCATCAGCGCGCTCGAGTGCGGCATGCCGCCGACGGGCGGGCTCGGCTTCGGCGTCGATCGCCTCGTCATGTTCCTGACGGGCACGGACTCGATCCGCGACGTTGTCCTCTTCCCGCAGCTGAAGCGGGCGTAAGAAGGGAACTGGGAACGGGAGGGTGCGGCCATGATGTCGATCTACAGGTGGGAGAACGGCGGACTTCGCGAGATGTCCGAGTTCTCGGTGTCCTGCTGGATCAACCTCGTCGATCCCTCGACGACCGAGCTGGAGGCCGTCCTCTCGTACAGCCAGGTGCCGCGCGACTTCCTGACCGACCCCCTCGACGCGGGCGAGCGTCCGCGCTTCGACTACGAGGACGACGCCTCGCTCCTCATCGTCCACGTGCCGATGCCGATCCCGCCGGAGGACGAGGAGGAGGCCGTCGCGCCGTACCGCACGGTGCCGCTCGGCATCATCCTGTCGGGCTCGTCCGTCATCACCGTCTGCAGCGCGCAGACGCCCGTGACGACGGCGTTCCTCGACCAGATCCGCCGCGTCTGCCCGCCGTCCGACAAGTACCGCTTCGCGTTCCGCCTCCTCTGGCACGCGGGCGTCCTCTTCCTCAGGTACATCAACGACATCCACAACCGCACGACGACGCTGGAGGACGAGCTGCACGAGTCGATCTCGAACGAGGTCCTCCTCAAGATGTTCCAGATCGAGAAGACGCTCGTCTACTTCACGACGTCGCTCAAGGCGGACACGATCGCTCTCGCGCGCGCGAACACCGCCCGGCAGCTGACGCTCTCGGAGGACGACCGCGACTATCTGGAGGACGCGATGGTCGAGTACCAGCAGGCGCTGGAGACGGCGACGATCCACGCGAACATCCTGAACGGCACGCTCGACACGTTCGCCTCGCTCATCAACAACAACCTGAACAACGTGATGAAGTACCTGACGGCGGCGACGATCTTCCTCGCCGTGCCGACGCTCGTCGCGTCGCTCTACGGCATGAACATCGCGCTGCCGTTCCAGGCCAATCCGAACGCCTTTGCGCTCGTGATGGGCGTCTCGGGACTCCTTGCGGCCGTCCTCGCGGCCGTCTTCATGTTCCTTTCCCACAAGCGGAAGTTCTGATCGCGATGATCTCAAGGCTTCTCGTCATCGCCGGAAAGGGGGATTACCCGCGCTTTGTCATCGAGGGCGCGCGCAGGGCAGGGGTATCGAAGGTCGACGTGCTGTCCGTCAAGGGCTCGTGCGAGCGCAAGACGCGGCGGCTGGCGGATGAGGTCGTCGCGTTTGCCGCCGGCGAGAGCGACAGGGCCGTCGTCTGGGCGGCGGCGCGCGGCTACGACGCGGCGATCCTCGCGGGGCAGGTGAGCCCGATGTCGCTCTTTCGCGGCAAGTTCGACGAAACGGTGAAGGGCTGGCTGCGCGAAATGCCGGTCAAGAACGCGCACACGATCTTCGGTCGGCTCGTCGCGGAGTTCGTCAAGGCCGGCGTGAAGGTCATCGCGGCGAGCTCGTTCATGGACGGACACTTCCCCGGCGTCGGCCCGCTCACCGCGCGCGACCTGACGCCGCTCGAACGCGATGACGTGCGGCGCGGACAGGAGGTCGCGCTGGATGTCGGCCGTCATGACGTCGGGCAGACCGTGCTTGTCAAGTCGGGGATGGTACTCGCGGTCGAGGCGTTCGAGGGCACGAACGCGGCGATCAGGCGTGCGGGCTCTCTCGGACGCGGCTCCGTCCTCTTCAAGGCCGCGCGCGAAGGTCATGACTGGCGTTTCGACATTCCCGTGGTCGGGCTGACGACGCTCAAGAAGATGAAGAAGGCGGGCGTGACCGCGCTCGGCTTCCAGTCGGGACGGCTGCTGCTCCTTGACCGCGAGAAGGTCGTCGATTTCGCGAACCGCCACGGCATTGCCATCGTTGGTATCGATTCGGGCCTCCCCCCCGCGCCTCTGCGCCCCTGCTGACGCCTAATCTTCAGTCTCGTGAGCGCTTGCTTTTGCATCGCTTTACAAATTAGAAGATAAGTGTCTATTAGATTATTGCTATCTTTGTCATTGATGTCATATTTTGAATGTATTTTTTGATTTATGATATTCTATATTTAACATGATATGTTAAAGTAAAGATCGAGAAACAAATAAATTCTACTTTCCCCCCCTTGTGGACGTTCGCAAGATTTGTTATGATATCCACATCCTTTGGAAATGGAAACAGCCAAGGGGCAACACGAGAGGGCGAACCGATGGACGATTTGGCGAAAAACATAAAGCGCTACCGACTCATGCGCGGGATGGATCAGGATGTTGTTGCTGGCCGTCTCGGCATAAGCCGTGTGACCTATTCCAAGATCGAAAACGGGAAAGGCAAGGTCTCGGACGACCAGTTCTATCGGCTGTCCCAAATCTTCGGCATTAAGCCGGAGGTTCTTTTGGATGCGCCGGAGCCGAGGTGCAAGCGCCCGTTCTTTCGCCATCGCAAGGCGAAGACGCAGCAGGAGGCTCAGTGCGTCCAGCAGATGCTGATTGACGCGGAGCGTAAGTTCGACGGCTATAAGCAGCTGGAGGAGATTGCGCAAGATTACACGACGGGCAGTCCCGAATTCGAAGCGCTCCGTCATTCGGTCTCCTCGCCGGATGAGGCCAAGGCGCTCGGAACGCAGGTTCGTAATCTGTTCGGGCGCCAGGGCTATGCGCGCGTCTCGCAGTTTGCCGATGCGATAGAGGGGAATGGCATCAAGTTCTTGCCTTTTGACTTTCCATTTGGAGGGGAGTTCGGTTTCACGCTGCGGCTGTCGAACGGACAGCTTGGCATCGCCGTCAATACGCGTGCGGAGATACCCGGAGAGCGTCAGCTCTTCACCCTCTGCCATGAGTTTGGTCACTACATGATGCATGACGAGGTTGAAAGAAATCTTGGTGACAAGGAGTTGTCGGCGGCGGAGGCGAAGGAACTGGAGCGGCAGGCCGATGCCTTCGCGAGCGGCTTGCTCATGCCGGACCACGATTTCGATGTGGCGTGGCAGTCGACGGAAGGCCAGCTTTGGTTTAATCGGATTCTTGAAGTGAAGCGGATATTCTCGGTTAGCTACCAGACAGTCATCTATCGCCTTGACGAGAAGTTCCGTCGGGGAAAAGGGGCAAAGTCGGTGCCGCCTTACCGTGTCTGGTTCCGCCAGAACTACCGTCGGCGTTTCGGCCGCGAGTTGCCGTCTCGTGAGGAGGTGTGCCCGGGCGACATCAAGGTGGCGTCGAGGCGGTACGTGCGGCTGGCGCGCAAGGCGTTTTTCGAAGGCGAGATTTCAATCGGGCGCTTGGGAGAGCTCTTTGACAAGAGTGTCCTTGATATCCGCCACCTCGTCAACGACTGGTGCCGCGAACGTGAGGAGGTTGGCGTATGAGATCATCCGAAGAGTCCTCGATCAAGCTGTTGCTGGCGGATGCGAACGTCCTCATTGACCTCGCCGCCGTTGATGGCGGTCTTGGACTTGTCGGAGACTTGATTGGCTTGGGACTTGCGGAAGTTTATTTGCCTCGGACTGTCTATGACGAGATCGCGACAATGGTTTCTGAGGGGGACATTCTTCGGCTGGGCATCACGATCCTCCCGGTGACGATGGCGACGGCGCGAACGGCGCGGGCGTATCCGGACGCAAGACTTTCCGTTGCGGATCGTATCTTGCTCGCAATGGCGATGGAGCGCAATTTGAGCGTTTGGTCTAATGACAAGCGTCTTCGCGAAAACTGTGTCCAGAATGGTGTCTCCGTTTTCTGGGAGTTCCAGATTCTGCGGGAGCTTGTTGTGCGTGGGTTCGTCGAGAAATTGCGGCTCGTCGAAGTGGCCCGTGCCGTGGAAAGCAAAAATGGCTACATGAAGCTGAAGGGGGTCGCTCAGAAACTCGAAATGGAACTGTGAGAAGATGAGGCGAAGAAAAAGCGACGATTGCGCGAACAATCATCGCCTTGGATTCGCAACAAAGCAGAAGACCTTGCGGATAGACTTCTTTTGGTTGGAACGAATAACTCGGTAGTATACCGAATCTTACCTTGAAGGTCAATCGGGGGTGGTCTGCAAAACCGAACCCGTGTGGGGGCGGATAACACAAACGAACAAATAATGGCCTAACGGCCTGAAAGGTAAAGATGAAAAAGGAAGTATATGTCGTTCGCGCTGGTGGCGACTGGGGCGTTCGCAGGGGAGGCGCCAGTCGACTCTCAAAATCCTTCGCAACACAAGCGGAAGCGTACAAGTATGGACGCTCAATTGCGATGAACAACCATACTGAATTGCGTGTGCAAGGCATGAATGGGCAGTTCGGGACTTGTAATAGCTATGGGCGAGACACTTGCCCGCCGCGTGACAAGAACCGGTAAAAACGAAGGGCAGTTTTCGATCAGGGCATAGGTCGCGCCCGATTGGGCGCGACCGCTTTAGCTGCATTGAAAACGGCCCCGCTTACTGCGTCTCAAAAGACGATCTGCGTTTCCTATCGTTACTCGCCTACATTTATCTTGCCCCCCCAGTAGGGCGCGTCGCCCCACGACCGTCTGTTCTGCGAACTCCCTTTGTCCCCCGTAAAACCCATGCCGTGCATGGTTGAGGGAGGGTTGCCTCTGCGCCAGATCGACGGATGAACAGCGTCCAATGGGTGGGGACCCTTATAAATTGACTGCAGAATGTATTTTTCGCCCAAGGGCGATGTCGTTGTGCAGATAGACCTATTTTGCCGGCGTCTTGCCATCGAATTGAAGATCGAAGAGTATAGGAACACCATCGTCGTTCAACAAAAAGATTCTGCCCTTTCTGCGGTCTGTCTTGAAATCGATACCCTCTACTTCGCCGGGGGCAATCGCAAGGTCGCTTGATGAATTGACGACAATTTGCTTTGATGTCTTTTTACAGGTCAGTTTTAAGTTGTGAAGCGTCTCTCCGTCAATTGAAATAGCCCCCAGAAACACGGTGTCTCCGTTCAGTTGTTGACTTAAGGACGAATGCCAGGAAACACCCTTGGTGTGTTCTTCGAGTGTTTTAACGGCAGATTCAACCAGTTCTTTGAATTCAGGCGTAAACATCTTCTGTTCCTTGAATAGCTGAAGATAGTCTGGGCGGGCTTTTATGGCATGAACTATGAACTTCAGCAATTCGGCAGTTGTTCGTTTCTCGTATAACGCCATCGTGTTTATCGTGTAGCAAAATGCTGTCTTCCGAGCATCTGCGTCTTCTCCAAGATGCGAAATCAAGTCTTTGATGATTTTCAAGCAATCCACACCTTCCATCTCGCCACGCAATTCCAAGCCATACCTGAAAGCTATGGGCAATATGTCCTTGGCGACGCCTTCAAGGTCTGGTTTGGCGATAATGGCATCATAGAGAGGGATCACTGCTCTTTTGTAGTAGTCGGAAGTAGATTCCTTTGGTTGAATCTGTAACTGGCCGTTCAGGAGGATCGCCCAGACATTTTTGTAGGGAGAATGGTATTCGGGCTTTTCTTCGTTCTGTTCCCACCATTTCTTCGCTTCGGCTACTCCCAAGACTGGAAACGAAACTCCGGTCAACTTCTCAATGCTACGCAACGCGACATAAACGGTATTCAGGTTGGAGGTCTCGTCTGCCGCCAACATGAGAATTTCAACAAACTCCTTCTGATTGGACTCCGCGAGGCGATAGATCGCGCCTTCCTCAAAATTGCCGTTGTGCGAGAGTATGAGCAGTGTAGCGTCAGCAAAGGATATCGGGCCGCGTTTCCCGCTATTTTCCTTGTAGGACAAAGATTGGTGCATATTCTCCATGAATCCGAGTCGTTCTTTTCCCTTTCGCGCCGAGTATGACGCTTCAATCTCGCGAATGACTTTTGACGCAATCTCGCCGACTTCTGTCGCATTTGTCGAAAGCAAGGCTATCTCATCGAAAGCACGACGATTGCCTCCTCGGGCATCATACGCCTTCTTCATGACTTCAAGTGCTGCTCGCAACGACTGAATTTGCGTCTCTGCTTTTGCCGAACTCTCTTCCAGCATCGATTCTTGCGCGGAAACCTTCTTCTCGAATCCTGCGATTATGCGCTTTTCCGCGATGGAGATTCGCCCGTCTGCGACACACGAGACTTTCTCGTCCGTAAATTTCACAATGTGCTTATTTAACGAGTCTGCGACATATGCGGACGTGAGGCGTTCCTTTATGTCATTGACAATTCCTTTGTAGCACCCCCACATACCAAAGCCAACGGAAACCACTACGGCAATAAAGTAAGGTACGATCTTCTTTCGTATCTCCTTGACGCCCTCATCGACCTTTTTTTCGATGAGCAGATTCACGGAATTGATGCTCAACTCTTTGTCCGACTCCCGACTGCGCAGTTGCAAATTGCGCCTTGAATTATGCGTTATTTTGTTCCTTGGCACGGTATCGCTCCTTCCTTTAGATAACTGACGGACATCACGCTGTAGAATGTCATTGTGGGCTTGTTTGTGATGTGATTTTATCAAAAAGACGTGGCTGAAAACAAGGGGTGGGGTGGAAATGCGGGATTGAGAATGTCCGACAGGAATTCTGGATCCGCATTGTTGCAGTACCATGATTTTGCCACCAGTGCGCTGTATTCCCACTTTCCCGGATGAGAATTCTAAAAATTACGCATTCTTGTCCCTCCGCTGGTGGGGCGCGTTGCCCCGCGACCGCCGTCCGATGACTGTGGATTGTCACCTCCTTGCGTGTCAAACCGTGTTTTGGTAAAATACGTCCCAAATGGACAAGGAACGCAACATACTTGAATTCATCTCCTTCTGCATCGAGATGTATGCCGCTCGGGAGGCGCTTTCCGGAAGTTCCGTTCATTCGCTTTTCGCACAGTCTGGCGTCATTGACTACCTTGAGCAGAACTACGAGCCCCTGCACTCGCAAGGGCTCAACTACATCCTCTCGTGCATCGACAGTTTCCTGTCAGAAAGGGCGAAATGAGGCTCTACCACGGCAGTGACGTCGTCATCGGCGAACCGCAGATCTTGCCCCCGAAGCAAGGCTGCACCCTCGACTTCGGAACTGGGTTCTACACGACGACGAGCATTGACCAGGCCAGGCGATGGGTTGGCGTCAGAAGGGACAGGGGCGAGATCCGGCATGGGTTTGTCTCCATCTACGAGGTTGCCGATGACATCATGCGTGATCCTGCGCTCCGCAGTCTGTCGTTTCCGTCTGCCACGCGCGAATGGCTGGATTTTGTCATGAGCAATCGTACGGGACTCGTGCCCGACCACGGGTACGACATCGTGTCCGGCCCTGTCGCCAACGACCGCGTCTACGCCACGCTCACGCTGTTCGAGGTCGGGCAGCTCGATGCCGACGAGACGATTCGCCGGCTCAGGACGTACACGCTTGTCGACCAGTTCCTGTTCCACACCGCGAGAGCCATCGCACGGCTCCACTTCATCGGAAGCGAGGTCGTCGATGTTTATGAGTGACTTCTTTCCGTCCGAAAAGGCGTTCCGCGCCATTCTGCCGGGCAAGATCGCGCAGACGGCGATGCGCGTCGCCGCCGCCAGCGGCATCCGACCCCGCGAGGCGCTTTCGCGTTTCTACGCCTCGCCGACCTATGCGCGGCTTGAGAACGAGGCGAGCAAGAGCTGGTGGGAAAGTCCGCAGGAGCTCACCCGCGACTACGCGCTTGACACGGCGGAGACGCGCGACCGCTACCCGAGCCTCCCCGCACTCTCATCTCCCGATCCCCACGCCCACCCCTGAACGTCTCTCCCTTTCTACAACTCTACACGGCTAAACCCAAAGTCAGGATAAGAACCACACCTCTCCCGTCGATAGGGCACGTCGCCCGGCGACCGCCGCTCGCGAAAGCCGTCAGAGGGGCGCGCGAAGCCCAATCTCCCATCGCCAAAAAATTGGCGAAACTTTTTGCGGCGGGCGGTCTGTCCTGCCAGGCTGTCGCGCGAAGCCCAATAAATAAAGGGGCAAATGCGAATTCTCCGAGGACAAGAATGTCACCTGATTGGGTGAGGGGGGGCTTGCGCACGGGGCATGAATTATGATATATTTCCCACGTAGCCAATATCAGGCCGTTGACGGGTGTCACCGCGCCGTGGTGGAGGCAAACAAAACTGAAGAGAAGAAGATGACGAAGAGCGTCGAGAATATGAAGGTCAAAGCGAGCGGTCTGGGAACCGTTCGTGATGATGTTTCGTGTCTCGCCGCCTCGCGTTCGGAATCTTCCCTTCTCCTTAATGGCACACTGGGTTGTGCCGGAAAGAAAACAACAATGAAGAAACTCATGATTGCGGCTTCCGCAGCACTCTGCGCGGCAGTCGGGTTCGGCGATGGCATCACCTCGGCGAACGTTGTCGGCTAT
>CAKTZI010000039.1 GCA_934635385.1 uncultured Kiritimatiellota bacterium
TTCGCTATGCCGCCGACTGATACTGACATTTACCCTGGCCAGCACAATAAGAAAAAAATAAATGCTGTTGCCGTGGTCAATGGGGGTGCCCTCGGCACTCGGGGAATCAGGGCTGGGACGTCAGGCGAAACCGTGCGGCGGGATCGACCGTCACGGCACAGCCGTCGTCCATCAGCCAGAGCACGGCGAGGCCTGTCCCCACGTTCACGGGGCCTGTCCCCTTGGGGTCTGTCCCCATGTCTGCGGGGGCTGTCCCCATCTCAAACGCGGGGCCTGTCCCCACGGATGACGCGGCGAAGCGTTCGTGCAAAAAACGGCGGCCGGCCTCCGGCCCCAGCACGAAAAGCGTCGTCGAGAGGCCGTCCGCCCACATCGCCGACGTGCAGAGTACCGTCACGGACGCGACACCGTTCGAGACCGGCTGTCCCGTACGTCCGTCGCGAATGTGCTTGCCGCGAAAATACTCGGCGCTCGTCGCCAGCGCCTCGCCCGCGCGCAGCGTGACGACGGCGGCGAGACCATCGCCACGCAGATTCCGAACACCAGTCGTCCAGTCGCCGCGCACGGCCTTGACATTGCCGCCGAGGTCAATGAGCAGATCGTCCGCGTCCTCCGTCGCCTCTGCCGCGACATCGACGGCAAAGCCCTTCGCGATCGCGCCGAAGTCCGGGACGCCGGCACCGCGCCAGAACGGATCGAATGCAGTCCCCGAAGTCTCGCGCAACCACATCGCCGCATCCCAGCACGACTGCCCGAACGCACTGACACGCCCCAGCCGTCGGAGCGTTGACTGCGGATCGAAACGGCTGAATTCCGCATTGACGCGCACGAAACTGTCCTGTACACGCGCGAAAGCGTCCGCCAGCGCGTCCGCCGCTGCTGTGCGGCTCTGCACGGCGGCGATGGTGCCCATCGCCGGCCATTCAAGTCGTTCGACCGAAGGGCTTCGTCCGCACCCGGCAAGAAGGAGTGCGGATAGGCTACAGCTCAACCATTTCATCTGGAGGCAAGACCGTCAGCGCGATGTCCGTCCGCCGCAGCGCGACCAGCGTCTCGCGCATCGTCCGTTCGGCCAGGAGAGGCGCATTGCAGTCGCGCGAGAGATGGGCGAGCGCAAGCCGCTTCAAGCGTGGCGAGGCGAACTTGCGTACAAGCTCGCAGGCCTGGTCGTTCGAAAGATGCCCGCGCGGCCCCGCGATGCGCTGGACGAGGCAAGGCGGACGTCCCGACTGGCGCAGCATCACCGGATCGTGGTTCGACTCCAGCGTCGCGACGTCGGCCTCGGCAAGCCTGACGCCGATCGAGTCGAGCGGCGTGCCGATGTCCGTCCCGTGGAAATACGTCTCGTCGCCGCGAATCAAGAAGCCGACCGGATCGGCCGCGTCGTGCGGGATCGAGAACGGCTGGACGGCAAACGGCCCGACGTCGAACGCCTGGCCGTTCTCGAAGCAGACGAACGCCGACTCGTCGAGCGCCTGGTCGCAGGCCGCCGCCTCGGCCGTCATCGCGTTCGCGAAAATCGGCACGTCTACGCACGTCAGCAGGCGCCGCAGCCCCGCGATGTGATCCGCATGGTTGTGCGTGACGAGAACGGCGCGGAGACGCGAAAGGTCGAACGCGGCGCGCAGACACCTGCGGCTGACGCCGCAGTCGATCAGGATCGCCGCGTCGCCCTGCTCGACGAGGTAGGCGTTGCCCTTGGAACTGGAGGCTATCGGGCGGATGCGCACGTCGGCTCCCTCCCGCCCTAGTCCATGACCTTGTATGTCGGGCCGGCGCCGGAGTAGGAGTCGAGCCCGGCGGCCGAGGCGAAGTCGTCCGCGTCGGACGCCGTCGCGCGCACGGCCTTGACCTTCGGACGCTCCCCGAAGAGCACCGTGCCGAGACGCACCCACGTCGCGCCCTCCTCGACGGCGACCTCGTAGTCGCCGCTCATGCCCATCGAAAGGCGCGGCAGGACAAGCCCGAACTTCTTCTCCGTCGCGTCGCGCAGCTCGCGCAAACGGCGGAAATAGGGCCGCGCGTCCTCCGGGTTCTCCGAGAACGGGGCCATCGTCATGAAGCCCTCGAACGTGAGGCGCGGGCACGCCTCCATCAGCCGCCGCACCGCCGCGTCCACCTCGCCGAGCGGCATTCCCGTCTTCGACTTCTCGCCCGAGACGTTGACTTCGAGGAGAATGTGCGGCAACGCGCCGATCTCCTGCGCAACGGACTGGAGGCGGTCGAGCAGTTTCGTCGAATCGACCGAGTGGATGAAGTCGAAGAGTTCCAGCGCGTGCCGTACCTTGTTGCCCTGAAGGTGTCCAATCAGATGCCAGCTCGGCCCCGTGACGGACGCGGGCTTCTTCCACGCGGCCTCCTGAACCTTGTTCTCGCCGACGATCGTGAGGCCCGCGTCCCACGCCTCCTTCACGACTTCCGCACCGTGCGTCTTCGTCACGGCGACGATCTCGACCTCGACGGGATCGCGTCCCGCCCGCGCACAGGCGGCGGCGATCTTGCCGCGCACCTCCGTCAGAATCTCGTTCAAGTCACGCATCGGACATCTCTCTTTCAGGTCTTGGGGCTTCCGCCCCGCTTTCGTTTGGCTGCGTATTATACCAAAACCACCCGCCGAGAGACGGCTGCGCGCTTCCGCCCTTTCCCAGACGTCCAGATCTCGGTCGTCGGCCCCCTCATACACGTTCATCTTTTTCACTCAACTTTTCACCCCTGACAGACAAGAACGGAAAACGAACGGGACAAAAACAAAAAAACCTCGAAATTCGAGGTTTTTGGAGGTGGGAAGCGGAGTTGAACCGCTGTAAGCGGATTTGCAGTCCGCGACCTAACCGCTCGGCCATCCCACCGTTGCTAAGTTGCGTGTAGTATATCAAATCCGTGCATTCGCCGTCAAGTGCCCACCGACCTTAAAAGGCAGAGCGTCACACCATGCCGCCGTTGACGGAAATGACCTGGCCCGTCACGTAGGACGACTCGTCGCCCGCGAGCCACGCGACGCAGTTCGCGATGTCCGCACCCGTGCCGAACCGCTTCAGCGGAATCGACTCGGCGTACTGCTTCTTGAGCTCGTCGGGGAGCTGGTCGGTCATCGCCGAGACGATGAAGCCCGGCGCGACGGCGTTGCAGCGCACCTTGCGCGAGCCCAGCTCCTTCGCGACGGTCTTCGTGAGCGCGATCACGCCGCCCTTCGACGCCGTGTAGTTCGCCTGCCCCGCGTTGCCCGTGATGCCGACGACGGACGTGATGTTGACGATCGACCCGCCGCACGGTGCGCCGTCCGCCCCCTTGTTCTTCATCATCGGACGCGACACCGCGCGCGTGAAGAGGAACGTGCCCTTCAGGTTGATGTCGACGACGAGATCCCAGTCCGCATCGCTCATGCGCATGAGAAGCCCGTCCTTCGTGACGCCCGCGTTGTTGACGAGCACGTCGATCCGCCCGAACTTCTCCAGCACCTCCTTGACGCAGGCGTCGACATCCGCCGAATTCGAGACGTCGACCTTGCGGCAGAGCGCCGCGCCCTCGCACGACTCGATTGACCGCGCGACCGCGACGACCGTCGCGCCCTCGGCGGCGAATTTCTTCACGATGGCCGCGCCGATGCCGCGCGACGCCCCGGTCACGATCGCGACCTTGCCCTTCAGCGTCTCGCCCATGTCACAGCACCTCCAGCGTGGCGTTGAGCGAGGCGAGGTCGGCGACGTTCGCCGTCTTCAGCGCCGCGTCGATCTTCTTGACGAGGCCCGACAGCACCTTGCCGGGGCCGAACTCGACGAACGTGTCACAGCCGAGCGCCTTCGCCGCCGCAACGTCCGCCGCCCAGTTCGTCGTGCCCGTGACCTGCTCGAGCATGAGCGCCTTGATCGCGCCCGGATCGGACGCATGCGGCGCGCCCGTCACGTTCGAGAGGACCGGGAACTTCGGCGCATGGAACGTGATCCCGTCCAGGACGGGCGCAAGCCTCTCGCGCGCCGGGGCCATGAACGGCGAATGGAACGCGCCGGCCGTCGCGAGCGGAATCGCCCGCTTGATGCCGAGCTCCTTCGCCTTCGTCGCCGCCGCCGCAATCGCGTCCTTCGAGCCGGACAGCACCTGCTGCGCCGCCGAGTTGACGTTCGCGACCGTGCAGCCCGTCGCCTCGCAGAGGGCCTTGAGCTGGTCGGGCGTCGCGCCGACGATGGCGATCATGCCGGACGGCGTCGCCGCGCAGGCCTCCTGCATGAAGCGGCCGCGCGCCTCCAGCACCTTGAGCGTCGAGTCGAAGTCGAGGACGCCCGCCGCGCAGAGCGCGCCCCACTCGCCAAGGGACAGGCCCGCCGCGCAGGCGAAGTCCGTCGGGCGCCGCTTCTGGAGCGCCGTGTAGGCCGCGTAGCTCGTCACGAAGATCGCGGGCTGGCAGACGTTGGACTTCGTCAGCTCCTCCGCCGGGCCCTCGAAGCAGATCTTCTTCAGGTCGAAGCCGAGGACGGCGTTCGCCTTGTCGAAGAAGCCCATGATCTCAGGATCCGCCTCGGCGAAATCCTTGCCCATGCCGGGGACCTGTGCGCCCTGTCCGGCAAAAATGCAGCACTTGCTCATTCTTTATTTATCCTTTCTGTTTCCGTTTCCAGCTTTCTTGAAATTCTTGCTCGGCCGTTTCGTGTAGTATACCACACCCCGCGCAGGGGCACAATGCCCGCCGCCACGGACATGCGGCCCTCTCTCGGACTCATCCCCGATAGCCATCGAGTACCGTCTGCTTCGGACGCCTGGACTGGCGGGGGTAGTCGAGCGTGTAGTGGAGGCCGCGCGACTCGTGGCGCTTCTGCGCGCTCTTCACGATCAGCTCTGCGCAGACCGCGAGGTTCCGCAGCTCCAGCGTGTCCGGCGTGACGAGATAGCGGAAGTAGTAGTCGTGAATCTCGCGGCGGAGCGTCCGCAGCCGATGCGCCGCGCGCGCCAGCCGCTTGTTCGTGCGGACGATGCCCACGTAGTCCCACATCAGGCGGCGGATCTCGTCCCACATGTGCGAGACCAAGACCGCCTCGTCCGGCGGCACGGCGCTCCCGATCTTCCAGTCGGGAATGGCGGGGGCGGCGAGTTTGGAAGGTTTGGGAAGTTTGGAAGGTTTGGACGGTTCGGAAGTTTGGAAGGTTTCCGGGTGCGGGCCCAGTCGGGCGGCGGTCAGGCGTGCGCAGACAAGGGCCTCCATGAGCGAGTTGGACGCGAGACGATTCGCGCCGTGCAACCCCGTGCAGGCGCATTCGCCGACGGCGGAGAGCCCGCGAATCGACGTGCGCCCGTCCGTCGTCGCCTGGATGCCGCCGCAGGTGTAGTGCGCGGCGGGGACGACGGGGATGAGGTCTTTCGCCATGTCGATGCCGAAGGAGAGGCACTTCGCGTAGATGTTCGGGAAGCGCGCCTTCAGGTAGTCCGCGCCCTTCTTGCGGATGTCGAGGAACATGCAGTCGTCGCCCGTGCGCTTCATCTCGGAGTCGATCGAGCGCGCCACGATGTCGCGCGGCGCGAGCGAGCCGCGCGGATCGTACTTCCGCATGAACTCCTTGCCGTGCTTGTTGACGAGCACCGCCCCCTCGCCGCGCACCGCCTCGGAGATGAGGAAGCGCTTCGCCTGCGGATGGTAGAGGCAGGTCGGGTGGAACTGGATGAACTCCATGTTCTCGATCTTCGCCCCCGCGCGCCACGCGAGCGCGATGCCGTCGCCCGTCGCCGTGTCGGGGTTGCACGTGTAGAGGTAGACCTTGCCGCAGCCGCCCGTCGCGAGGATCGTGTTCGGCGAGCGGATCGCGTAGATCTCGCCCGTCGGCTTGTCCATGACGTACGCGCCCACGCACCGCTTCTCGCCCCTGAGGCCGATGCGGTTGGACATGACGAGGTCGATGACGATCGTCTGCTCGCGCACCTCGATCGCCTTCTCGCGCTTCACGCGGCGGATCATCGCCGCCTCGCACTTCTCGCCCGTGATGTCGCCGGCGTGGAAGATGCGCCGCGCGCTGTGGCCGCCCTCGCGCGTCAGGTCCCACGCGCCGTCCTCCTTCTTCGCGAAGCGGACACCGCAGTCGATGAGGTCCTGAATGCCGGCGGGCGCGTTCTCGCAGATCTCGTGGACGACCTCGGTCTTGCCGAGCCACGCGCCGGCGATCATCGTGTCGCGCGCGTGCTTGTCGAAGGTGTCCGCCGGATCCGCCACGCAGCAGATGCCGCCCTGCGCAAAGTTCGAGTTGCAGTCCTGAAGCCGCGCCTTCGTCACGACGACGACCTTGCCGTACGCGGCGAGGTGAAGCGCGCTCATGAGGCCCGCCATGCCGGACCCGACGACGAGGTAGTCGCAGTCGACGGTCTTCACGCCATGCTCCTTCCGACCGACCTCGCGGCCGGTCTTGAATTCTGATGTCTGTTCATCGTCGCATAGTATACCAAAAAGAGCGCACCGAAGCCGACAAGGAATGATTTCCGCTTGGGCAAACAGTGTTCTGAAGGCGAAAAACTGAGTGGGCGCAAGGCGGACGCAGATTAGACGAACATGGCCATGTAATGCGGAAGCGTGACCTTCTTTCCGATCTTCCCGAGATTGCCGTTGACGAACTTGTAGCCGATTCTCGTCTCCGGGCGTTCGAGGAAACGGTCGAAGGATGCGGAACTGTCATTCCCGGACTTCACCTCAACCGGAATGACGCCGTTGTCGCCTTCGATGAGAAAGTCGATTTCGGACAGATTGGACTTCGGGTGGAAGTAGTAGGGCGTGTACCCGCGCCGGACGAGGAGGCTCATAATGGCGTTTTCGTAGATTCCGCCCTTGGCGAATCCCTTGATCGTGTTGTCGAGGATGGCCTTGACGGTGGGAAAGCCGACCATCGAGACGAGAATGCCGATGTCGGAGGCGTAGAGCTTGAAGCAGTCCTCCTTTTTGTAGACGCTCAGGGGGATGTCCGGTGTCTCCACGTTGGGGCACTGGAAGACGAGCGCAGATTCGCGAAGCCAGTCGATTGAGGCGTAGAACATACGGCTGCGCCCGTGTTCGACAACGGCGGCGTACTTGAACTTCTTGTTTTCGCGTGCAAGCTGGTTGGGAATCGAAAGGTAGCAGGCCCGTATCTTTGGCTTCTCGGACGTCGGCGCGTAACGGGCGATGTCGTCGAGGTTGGCGGACAGAATCCTCTGCTGGACGTCAAAGGCGACGTTGTAGTTGTTCGACTCAAGGTAGGTGGCGACGACTTCCGGCATTTCGCCGATGACGATGTAGTCACGAAAAAGCTGGAGAAATCTCCTGTTGGTGACTTCGGGTACAGGCTTGAGTGCGGCAAACGGCTTGCGCAGGGTCTCGTCGATGACCTCCGGGCGATAGCCGACTGCCCAGAGGAATTCCTCGAAGTCGAGCGAGTACATCGTCAGCTGGCGTTCATAGCCGACGGGAATCGAGGATTCGCGCCGCTCGGTGTTCAGTTTGGCGTCGTCGTCAAGGAACGAGAGGCCGAGCAGGGATCCGGATGCGATGACATCGACCTTGCCGTCGATTTGAGAAGCGTATCGTAGAACTTGCGTCTGAGTGTCATGCTTGTGTCCCCTTAAACTTGTAGAATTATATCATAAATTTGCGAAAATCTGCAATATGCCATTTTTGCGCAACCGAATACGGCATTATATGCCACTTTTGCGCCGATTGTTTTCTGCTTCTATGCCATTTTTTGTGAAAAGGCTGGCCGTGAGATTCTTTGTGCCCTCTTTGTGTCAGCGGCGGAGCCGCGCTTTGCGGCTATAGATTCGGCGACGAAATATTGGGATTAACTCCGATGATTGGCGCTCTCGCTACCGCTCCGCAGGTTCTTGCTGGCTTCGCAGAGGCCAGACCCCAAAACAATCGTTTCATCGGCCGTTTTCGAGGAATTGGCAATCTTTCGGCGACCTATTCTGCGGAGCGGTAGCGAGAGCCATACGGATCGGAGTTTATGATTCATAGGAAACAGAGTCACCCTATTTAATTGCCGAAGCAATAAGGACGAAGTACTGGACAATAGGCGGCGTACCTTGCCCAATTTGACGGCTTTCGGCTGAATGTGGTATAATTCGCTTTGATTTTCGTCGGGCGGGAGGTGCCTCGCCCGGCGCACGGTTCAAAACCGTGATGGTTCTTTGAAACGGCTGGCGGGCACCGACGTCAGTCCCCAGTTGAACGAGTTTACAAAATTAGGTCTGACCTGATTTTGTAAACTCGGACGGCAAAACCTTTACCTGCGGTCGCCCAATGGGGCCGAAAGGAGAAGGACTCGCGGAAACCCATCCGAGGCCCGCGAGGCGTACGCAGTCTTGCGTATTTGGCTTTACTGGAAAATCGACCAAATCTTCATGGAGAGCCGAATATGTGAGACGCGCTACGTGGTTCATTCCACGCGGCGTGTCTTTCTATTCCGTGTTTTCCATAAGGTGCTTGGTCGTGCCTCCAGTAGAACATCGAAGTGAAGGCACGCCGTTCCTTTTTCTGCGCCCGGCGGCTGTGCCTTCCGTAAAATCTGTGGCGCGGAAACTTAAGGAACAGAAAGTCATGAAACAACTAAAGATTGGACACGCGGTCAGGCGATTCTGCGTGTCCGTGGGCACACTGCTCGTCGCCGCCAACGGCTGGGCTGCGACGTGGTACGTAAACGGGACATCAGGGGCGAACGGAAATTCCGGCCTTGCGGCCACTTCCGCCAAGGCGACAATTCAGGCGGCGATTGACGCGGCGTCCGCTGACATCGGCTGCTACGAGTACCAGGACACCTCGTCCGAGACTGTCCCTTGGCCTTCGTGGGTCATCGGCTCGTGGAGCGGAACAGGCACAGGTTATGACGAGGATGACGGCACGTTCCCCATCAGCATCAAGTTGCAGATGGCGGAATCTGGCTCGACCTGCACGATCACGGATGACGAAGAATCCAGCACCTATTCGCTCGATGGACTTAAAATCGCCTCGCAGACGTCAAGTCGGTGCGTCGCAACCGGGCTATTCGGGAATGACGAAGACGGCTTCTTCAACGGAACGTTCACCTTCAACAAGACAGGGCCGTCCCAATTCAAGGCGGAACTTGCCGACGACCCGTCGGACGGAACGATTTCAGGAACCATGACGAAGGACGGCGGAGCCGATCCGACGCCCGTCTCGCCAACGGTCATCGCCTCGGCCGTGGACGCGGACGTCAGCTATGACGGCGAGGGGCACGGCATCTCCGTTTACGTCACGACGCCGGCGAGCGGCGCGACGGTCGAATACGCGCGCACCAAGGACGGCCCCTGGCAGTCGGACGCAATCCTCTTCACGAACGTCTGCGCGGCAACGAAGGTCTGGTATCGCGCGCTCGCGGACGGCTATGTGGGCGTGACGAACGCGGCGACCGTCACGGTGAATCCGCGCGCGATCTCGTCGGCGACAATCGCCCTTTCGCTTCCCGAAGCAGGCTACAAGTACGACGGCACGGCAAAGACGCCGACGGTTTCCGTCACGGACACGCTCGCGGGATTCTCGTCGTCCGACTACACCATCGCCTACGCCGACAACGTGAACGCGGGCACGGCGAAAGTCATCGTCACGGGTGTCGGCAACTACGGGGGCACGGCCGAAGTGACCTTCGCAATCGCGCCGCGCGAACTGACCTTCACGAGCGCGGACGCCGAATGGGCATGGGACGGCGCGGCGCACTCCTGCGAGACAACGCCCGCCGTTTCGGGCGACGGTTTCGTCGGCGCGGACGGCGTGACGTTCTCGGACTTCGCGTCCGTGACCGCCCCAGGCTCCTACAAGAACACCTTCGCCTATGCGTTCACGGCGGGCACGGTCGCGTCGAACTACGCCGTCACGCAGGTCTATGGCACGCTGCTCGTCCACAACTACCAGGCGACCGTCAAGGCCGACGGCACAATGCGAATCGACGGACTCGGCGGCGAGGCGCTCGGATCGACCGAACTCGTGATCCCGGAGACGATCGACGGCATCCCGGTGACGGAGGTCAAGGAGGGCGCGTTCGTGAACTCGGCGTGCGGCATGACGACCCTGAAGCTCGCGAAATACTGCAAGAAGATCGGCGCGAGCGCGTTTCGCGGCGTCAAGACGCTTCAACGCGTGACGTTCGTCAAGGTCTACGAGACCGACGGCGTGACGGAGGCGAAGCTCGAGATCGGCGCATATGCCTTTGGCTCGACGGGCGTCTCGTCGCTTGTCGTGCCGGACGACGTGCAGGAGATCGGCGACTACGCCTTCTCGAACTGCGGCAGCCTGACGCGGGTGTCGGTCGGCCCCGGAACGACGGTCAGCCCCAAGGCGTTCTACCGCTCCGGCATCACGGCAGGGAAGAAGCCGGAAGTCCTGACGCTGGGCGCGTTCGTCTATGACGGAGCGACGGCAACGGCGACGATGACGGTGAAAGGCAGCGGCGGATCGATTGACCTGTCCGGCCTCAGGATCCTCTGCTGGACGAGCCTCGACGCCGAGCCGACGGAACTCGCGTATCGCGTGGGCGAGACGGTGCTGACGGAATCGGGCTGCGAGGTCACGGTCACGGTTGACGTGCCGGTGGGCGCAACGAGCGCATTCTTCCGCGCCGAACTGGTGGACTAACCAAGGAAAGGGAAAGGAGATAGTCACATGAAGAAGAATCAGACTCTTGTCCTGACACTGGCACTCTGCGCGGCTGCGGCCGCGCAGGCGGGCGGATGGCGGCTTTCGGTCGGCCCCGCGTATCGCGCGCGCATGAAGACCGAGATGCGCGGCGCCCCGACCGTGGCGGACACGACGGAAACCACCAAGACGGACCGGTACCGCGACATGGAAAACGGCGACTGGGGGGCGTATGCAGGGGACAGCGAGGCGCGCCCGGATCCGGCGGACGACGGACGGGGCACGTTCGTCCCGGTCGGTGCCGAGCTCTGGGGAATCTCCGCGAACTACACCGAGACGACCGTCGCCTACGACGGGAGCGGCTCGGCGATCGACGCGACTGACCGTCCGTCGTCTCTCGGCCTCAAGGCGCGCGTCGGCTACGACTTCTACGAGAGCGACACGCTCGCCGTCGGACTCGACCTGCGCTTCGCGGGCTACTGGAACATGAAGGCATCCGCCTCCGGGCGCATCGCGGGGTCGCGCGCGATCACGCGGGAGATGAGGGACTGGTGGCTGTTCGAGGGCGGGCCGTATGACATGGCGACGCCGCCCGACTTTGCGGACGGCTGGCAACCCACGCTGGATCCCGGAAGCCGCGAGGAGGTCAGTTCGGTCGTGGGCGCGACGACGGCCGGGCGCACGGTGCGTGCGCGCATCCGAGCCGACCTCTACCAAATCGGGCTGGGGCCGACCGTGACGTGGCGCGCGTTCCCGTGGCTGGACGCCTACGCGGGCGCGGCGGCGCTCTGCAACCTCGCGCACCTCGACTTCGACGCGGGCGCGTCCCGCGCGTCCGAGACGCAGTGCCGCCTCGGCTTCGCGGGCGAACTGGGGTTGATGGCGCGCCTGACGGACGGGCTTGGCCTCTTCGCGGAAGTCGGCTATGAGTGGGTGGACGGCTTCGATGCCGCCACCGACGGAATCACGGCAGACGTCGACTTCTCGTCGCTCGTCGTCTCGGCAGGGCTGACCTACAGGTTCTAACCGTCGCCGCGCGTCAGCAAACAGCCGCCCCACAACGGCAAGCCCCGCATTCTCACTTTTTTAAAAAAGTGAGAATGCGGGGCCATCATCTATCACACCCCTTCTTGATTCTCTTTACATAGTGGCTCCAACTCAATT
Source organism: uncultured Kiritimatiellota bacterium (assembly GCA_934635385.1). GTDB lineage: Bacteria > Verrucomicrobiota > Kiritimatiellia > RFP12 > UBA1067 > UBA1067. The sequence goes on from CAKTZI010000039.1 coordinate 11,756, forward strand.
GGTCACACAGCGTGTGGCCAATTGGAAAGCATCGGTAGAACTTGCGCATGTTGCGAAGATTCGACCGCGTACAGCCCGCGCCAAACTCAGCTGTCAACCTTACGCGGACTCTTCACCCAATACCATGATGGCACCATTCTTTTGGGCCGTCAGCATCTTTTGGGAAAGCAGGGACGAGACGATGACCTGAACGTCGGGCTTCGGCACATGGAAGCGCTGCGCCAGGACGCTGCGGAGCGAGCCCAACGTCTTGACGATGACACGGCCATTGCGCAGGTCTGCCGCCAGCGCCGCCGTGACGTCACGCCGAAAGGCTTTCCCGGCGGAAACAGTCGCCGAAAGAAGCCCGTCCGCCGGAATCAGCGTCTCGAACTCGTCCTTGTCATACCAGACCGAACCGCACACGCCGCAGACGTCAATCTCGACAGCGCGCTTTCCGGATGAGACTCGGACAATCCCCATCTGGCCACCGCAGCTCGGACACGAACACCCCGGCGCCTGCTGACTGCGGGCGTTGGCCAAGATCGCCGTGACGCTTTCCGCATCGAACGCCGTCCGCAGCATGCCGACTTTCGCGAGCATGCCACCGCACTGCGCACAGGCCTGACACGCCTTGCGTGACTTCGTGAACGCCTGTTTGAGCTTGCCGCCGCATCGTGGGCAGACGGCCTCGCGCTTCTCCGAAGCGGCCTTTGCCTTTGCCGTCTTCGGCAGGACAATGTATTGCGTACAGGCCGAACGAAAGCTCTCCGGCGCCTTTGCCGACCCGATGCCGTAGACCCGCTTGCCCGCCTCGCGAATCTTCGCCGCAAGCGCCGTGTAGTCGCTGTCGTTCGAGACAATGCAGATGCCATCGCACGGCACACGGTAAAGGCATTCCATCGCATCAATGACAAGCGCAATGTCGGCCGCGTTCTTCCCGCTCAAGTTGCTGATCTGCGGCTTCGAGACAATGCCGTATTCATGCTGGGCGTTCTGCCAGCCGCCGTCGCCCATAAACCGCTGCGGCGTACCGTAGGCTCGGCGCAGAATCGGGTCACCCAGCCGGCACGCGATGCGGAAGACATCCCCCGCAGACGACGGCCCGATGTTGTCGGCATCAATCAGAACCGCCACACGCGGTCGCGTTCTCAACTCGCTTTCCATGTCTGTAGTATATCATTTTTAGGCAAACAGCTCCGAACATTAAAGCGGAAACGACTCCTGTTCATACCAACAACCTGTGTTGAGCAAGATGGATACCTCCTCGGCGTAAGGCATCTGCGGAAAGGCCGTAAGAAAGCGACGGGCACGCGCCTGTTGCGCTTCAGTCAACGGAATGCCAACGATGCCATCGGGATGACGGACGATCTCGGACGCTACGACGCGGCTAACCGGAAGACAGCGCGCCACCCGTGCGGAAATGCGGAAACCATCAAAATCGGCATCGCCGGCATGTTCCGCCGTTACGCCCGTCTCACCGAGCGCACGCAACATACGCTGGACGACATAGTTCGGATATCCCTCGGTGTAGAGCGCTGGACGTCCCGCCGCGACGTAACGAGCAAAAGGCGCGGCGTTCTCGCTCGTGATCACCGATCGGTTCTCGCCCTGCCAGTCGATCGATCGGATGTGTCCAACCGTTTCGCTCGGAAGCGTACAGGCCTGCCCTGCCGCGAAGAGCCGTGCGGGAAAGTCAAACGTCTCGCCCGCATCCGTCGTGAAGACGAGTGGCGCAAAGAACGTGACAAAACTCGTGTAGGGATTCTCGAAAATGCCATACGTCCCGAAGAGCGTCCGCTCGTCAACGTCGCGCTCCTCCAAGACCGCCAGCATCAAGACGAGCTGCCGCCGCAACGGGCCCGTCCGTAGGCTCTTGCTGTCGTTGAGCCAACGCGAGCCGAGCAGAGAGAGCGTCATCTGTTCCGTGACCTCTTCGCGCGTGAAATTAAACACGCCACGGAACAAGCGGCTCCACGGCTCACGGTGAGCAGGATTTCGCAAGAAACGCATCACCTCCGGCTCTTTCTGCAAGTCGTCGAGGAAGGTACACGCCTCTGGCACACGCCAGGCGAGGCGCGTCAGAAACGTCTCGGACGATTCCACCGCCTCATCGTCCCGTGCCAGCCCCAATGCGGAAATGACACCTTGCCAAGCCAACGGGTCACGCCAGTGCGGTGGAAGCACGCCCGAAACCGTGCCATCGGCCTTCCGAGCCAAAGGAGTCTCCAAGAGACGTTCCAACTCACCCTGCGCCGCATAGTCCAGACCGCGTACCGTGAAATGCGCAGGCAAGGGCTTGCCCTGCAACACCCGCTTCGCCATCCGACTCAGAAACGGACGTAACACTGGCACATGTGAAAGAAGTTCACCGATCCCAACACTCGCTCCATTTAACACACTATTTGTCTCCCTTAAATTAATTCGTCTCCGCCAGCACCTTCATGCCAACGTCTGAATCCGTTGGCGCATCAAAAAGGCCGCTTTGGGTGGCGACATTTCGCCAGACGATCGGACTCAGATGCACGTCAAGGTTCTCGTCCTTGATGACAATGAGCGAAACCGAATGGCGGATTTCACGCTTGACGCCATCTTGGTCAGGCGAAGAGACGAACAGCTGAAGGCCAAGGTCATCGGCAAACGCGAGCAGCTGATCCCTCCGTGCGGCGTCGATGCCATAGAACGCCTCGTCGAAGAGAAGCGGCGCACACTTCGGCGGATCGGTACGCTCGCCGCCATGATACAGGAACTCCGCTACCGTGAGGATGAGCAGATAGTTCGGCACCGCCTGTTCGCCACCCGAGCCGAGGCTCTTGACTTTTCGGTCAATGACGCGCCCTTCCTCGTTCTCCGTCAGCACCTTGAGCTGGAAACGGAACCACCGTCGGTAGTCGAGGATTTCTGGAATCTGGTCGATCTCGGCATTCAGGATTTCGTCGCGGTGTTCTGCCAACGTCGTGCGCAATTCATCTTTGTCATCTTCCGAACCAAGGCTGTTCACGTTGCGGACCTGCTTGACGAACCGCTCGTAGACGGGAACGGGCGTCAGCTCGAACGTGTAGCGGTTCGCCCCGAAACGCCGCCCCGCCAACTTCTTCTGAATTCGCCGTGCCAAGTCCTCGATCTGCAAGAGATCTCGATAGAGTCGATTCATCACCTCACCCATGAAGATACGCTCAAAGACTTCGCGACTCTTCTGGTTGATGGCACCCTTCAGATCATCCAGTCGCCGTGCTTCGTCCGCCAGCACGTCGTCCAATACACTGCCGCGCCGATCTGTCAGTCGATTCGCCTCCGTATCAAAGGAAAACGAAAACACTTCGCCCTTCTGCTCGCGAATCATCCGCCGGATTTCCGTCTCGGCCTCGTGTGCATCGACAATGTACTGTTCACGCAATGACATAAAATGCGTCGTCTGTAGCACACAGGCGGGACAAAGCCGTGCGGCACCATCCGCAACCGCCTCGCCCTCTTGCAGATGATTCGCAAACGACAGGGCCGCCGTTCCGGCCCGTGCCTTTGCGGACGATGCCTCGGCTTCCTGTGTCTGACGCCTCTTCTGCAAGGCCTCCAGCCCTCCGCGTTTCGCGCCAATCTGTTGCTGGATTCCCTGCGCGGTCTCCTCCTTTTGCCGCAAAGATTTGGCCGCCGCCGCCAATCGCCTCTCCAGCGTCGCGTCGATGCCCTCGGCCCGCATACGAAGCCGAAGATCGTCCAATTCTTCCTGAACGTCCGCCACCTCTCGCGCCCGCTCCTCGGCGACGGCTTGCGTCCGTGCCCGGAATTCCTCCTGTTTCGCCTCCTGCTCCCGCGCACGTCGCACGTTCTCGACAGCCTCACGAATCTTGTCCTGCGCCGTCTCGACGACGGACATCAAATTGCGGACGGATCGTTCGGACGCTTCGGCAAGCTGCAAATCCTTTTCCGCTGCCTTTTGTTCACGCCGTGCAATCGACAGCCTCTCCTCGGCTTCACGTTGCTGCCGCGCCAGTTCCACCGCACGTGCCTTACGGCCAATCAGCCGAGGACGCTCATTTGGCAACGGTGCCGAACGGTCACGGAACGTCCACGTCTTGACGGACAAAAACGTTCCGTCCTGCGGTGCGCCGCCGGACGCAAGCTGACGCGTCAATAACCGAACAGCCGCAAGGTCAGACTCCTCAAACGAGATGAAGTTCCCCAGCCACGGCGTGAGTGTCGTGACGTCTCCGCTCACGTCCTCACGCACGGCGACGGCAACGGACGCCCCTTCGCGCCATGCGAATTGACGGACGCGATCCGCCTCCTTCTCGTCCGCCACAAGGGTCGCCAAGAACGCTTCGCCCGCCAGTTGCTCCAGCAGAGCAAGATGCCGCGCGTCACAGCCAGCCGCCGGCTCTAACAGCTCGTACACGCTTCGTGCCGAAAGCATGTTCTGCCGGATCGTCGCTTGAAGGTCGGCGAAGCCGAGAATGTCCGGGACATTCTCCTGACGCATCCGCAGCTGCGCACAGACCTTCTCGGCTTCCTCCACCGCCATCACCGCATCCGTGGCGCGTTGCCGCGCCTCATAGGTTCGAGACATCCGCTCATCACGGGCCTGAGCAAGCGTCGGGGCAAGGGCCGCAAACGCTTGCACACACGCGACCGTCTCGTGCAGGGGATCTGCCACGAAAAGTGCATCCGCGAGTTCGCCACACGAAAGTTCCGCGTCGCGGCTGGCATTCTGAATCGCCTCGCCCGCACGCCGCAAGGTGTCCGCACAAGCCGCAGACGCCTGTGCGCGCGCTTTCGCCGCCACACGCACCGCCGTCGTCTCCTCGGAGAGTCGTGTCGCTTCCTCGTCCGCGCGTCGCCGACATTCAGCCAAACGCGCCACCACAGACTTCTCGCGGCCGAGAAGCCCCGTCGCGTCCTTCTGTTTAAGATCATCCAGCCGTTCGCGCGCACGTTCCATCTCGGCTCGCGCCGCCTGAGCGGACGATTCGAGTGCCTTCAATTCCGCCTTACCCGCCGCTTCGGCGACCTCAAGCCGTTCGGCTTCCGTTGCCGCGCGAACACGCGCCTGTTCCGCTTCGGCCCACGCGATGACGGACGTCTTGAGTCGTGCATTCGCAAGCTGATCGCGCCGCCGTTTGAGATCTGTCAAATAGCGGGCACGTTCGTCAATTTGATCGAGACGTCCCTTGCTCTCTTCCAGTTCACGCAAGCCCTTCAGAAGTGGCTCGAACGTTTCGCGCTCCGGGTCTTCCAGTAGCTGACGGAAGAGTTCGTCGTAGTTCGTCGCACGCGCAGCGATTTCACGATAGGCCTTGCCCGTGCGGAGAAGTTTGCAGACGTCCGCATACTTCGATTCGCCGCCAAAGAGTCGCGTCGCAACGGCCGTACGGTAGTCGCTGATATGCCCGAAATACTTGCCACCCGTGAAGCCGCCACCCGTCAGCGCGCGCTTGAACTCGGCCTGTGTCGCCGCACGAAGACGCCCCTCGTCCTCGACCGTGAGAGGTAAGTCCCTGACTGGAATCGACGCCATGCCGCCCCAACTCTGATAGGCGATGTCCAGCCCTTCCGCAGAAAGGCCAACAACAAGCGAGACAACCTTGTTCTTGTCCATCATCGACCGCATCTCGACGGCCGCATAGGTGATGCCCGTCTCACGCGCAACGCGCCCCGTCACGGCGTTGTAGCGCAGCACGATGCCTTGGATCGTGCGCCCACCGGCATCCTTCGCCCCCGCGACACGCGCAGCCGCGTTAAATTCCATGTCGCGTCCGGCAGAGAGGACGAGGTGGATCGCGTCGAGAAGCGTCGTCTTGCCGGAGCCATTGTCGCCCAACAGGAAGAGGTGCCCACCCTCGGGGATGTCAACGGTCGTGGTGCCGAGGTTGTGGAACTCCACAAGGCGAACGGCTGTGATGCGATAGTTTTCTGAGACCTTCATTCCTCGCCCTCCTGTTCCACTTTCAGCGACTCCGCCGAAGCCGAGATCGGTTCGGCGAGCTGCGCCGCCTGATAGTGCCAAAGAGCCGGCAGACACTCCCAAATCGTCTCCGCTTCGCTGACCGATTCGTCGGCAGACGGCTTCACCTTGCGAAGGAAGCGATACCGCTCCAGCGCGGGCATCAAGCCGCGCAGGATCTGCCGCACCTTCTCGTCCGTGTACAGTTCGCGTTTCTCCGGCAGCAGTTCACGGAAACGCGCCGCCGCGTATTCAAGCCAGTCGCCAAAACGAATGCGCAAGTTGTCACGATCATCCGCCGCCACGCCCTGTTCACGGGCTTCGTGCTCGAAGAACTCCAGAAGGAGCAGAAAGCCAAGGCATTCGTCGCGGCGCGTGAAGCCGAACATATCTCGGTTCGGCGGCGTAATTGCCTCGTTGTACCACTTCGGCTTGTAGAGCCGCGCACATTTAGCGTCCATCACAAGCGTCCAGCCAAAGCACTTGTCGAAGAACGCCGCAAAAGCCTGACGATAACGCTGCACCACGAGAAAGGTTCGTTCGTCATCCGTCTTGTAGAAATACGGCGATTCCATCAGGATGTTCAGGGCCGTCTGCACGAGAACGGACGTCTGGTCGCCTCGGTCAAGCAATTCTTCAATCTTCATGTTCGGATTCCTTTTGCGCCATCATGAGAACCAAGTCATTGCAGAGCAACGTACAACCAGCTCTCTCCAACATCGCCGGCTCGGACAGTTCTCGTGCGGCGACATCAAGATAGCGGCGACCTTTCTCGCCACGCCCCAGGCGCGTATACTCAATCAGCTGGACGACATTCGGGAAATCGTCGAATGCCTGTGGAACGAGAGCAGAGAGTCGTGTCGATGCTTCTTCGGGATAAAGTGTGCGCGTCTTGAGCCAGTCCTTCAGCCGCGCACCACGCACTTGGGCGATGGAGGCGACATCGGCCTTTTCGCCGACCGTTCGCGGCGTAATCCACGTGATGACATTTCGTGCCTTGACCTTCGCCGATGCCTTCGGAAGCGGATGCACAGACATCTCGCCGCCGGGACGAATCTGTGCGTCGCCTCGCATCGCCGCCGTCTCCAGCAAGCGGCGAAACCAATCGTAAGGCACCGCATCGTCCTCCATCTTCGCAAGCTCGAAAAGCCGTGCGCCAAGGTCTTCAAGGCGATGGTTGCGGCGCTCGAATTCGCGCAGCTTCGCATTGAGCTTGCCCCAGACCTTGCGCGCCGAATCGACGATGCGCTGCCGCAAATCGACAAGTGCGCCATCGGGCGCGTAAAACTGGGCGGCATCGGCGAGAATCGCGGTCGCATCGGGAATGCGCATGGACGCGATATGGCGGAACTTCGACGCCTCGACGCGAAAGGCTTCTGCACACGTCGCCCAACGCGCCGCCTGGTTCGGACGTCGCAGTTCCGTGAGATCCTGAACTATCTCCTCGCGTAGCACGCCAAAACGACGTCCAAATCGATCCAAGAAGAGCGCAAGTTCCTCGACGACGGGCTTCGCTTCATCCGCTGAGAACGATTCCGCGCCGAACGACAGCAGACGCAGATTCAGGGCTTGCAACGTCCGTGCAGTCGCATCGACGGAGACGCGCAACTGTTCGACACGATAGAGGACATCGCCGGCAGTATCGGCATCCGTCCCCGTCGGCGTGACCGTGCGGAGCTTGCGCCGAAGTTCGTGCAGCAGCGAACATTGAAGATCGAGAAGATTTCCGGTGATGTCGCCTCCACCCGCATCCAGCGGACAATTTCGACGCTCATCCAACCACGCGATGAACTGGACGGCCTCGTCGCAAAGCCGATAGCGGAATTTCGTGCGGCGGTTGTCCCGATAGCCGCGCAACCGCTCCTTTTCGATTCGTTCGGTGACGAGCCCCCAGTCCTTCAGTTGACGAAGATCATTCTTGAGCGTCAGTTCGGCAAACGGATCAGGCATCTCGCCACAGACGGCCCGCACAATGTCCTCGTGGAGCGGCTCGGGCTCATGATGCCGACGAAATTCCGCAAAGGCCCGCAGAATCGCCACGTATTCGACGGCTCGGTCAGAAGAAAGAAGACTGCCGAGTTCCTTTGTCTTGCCGCCCAACCAGTCAGCCGTTTCGGTGACAAGCGGCGAATCGATAAGCCGCACCGATTCCACTTCGGACGACAGATTCGGCGAACGCCCGGCCTCCGACCGTGCACCCTCCGTCGCAAACAAGTCACCCGTCCTGTCATGTCCCCTCTTCATTGGGGATATTATAGCATAATGCGCGCCAAAGCATATGCGTTCACGTGCGGTCCTCCGGCTCCTCCTCCAGGACGATGGCGGCGGTGCGACCGGTCGACGACGCCGTGCCGATCGGGTTGACCGGATCGAAGTTGGCGCCGAGGACGACGGCCCGGCGCGGCGACGACGTGTCGCCCGACACCCACGGGCGCGCTTCGGACAGGAGATAGGCGCTGGAGGCGAGATCGGAAATCGTGTCGTCGGGATGCTCCGCCGGAATCTGCGGCGGCAGCACCTTCTTGTGCAGGGCGAGCGCGGCCTTCACAAGTCCCGCCGCCATCGCCGCGCGCAGCGTGTGCCCGACGTTGCCCTTGACGGAACCGACGCCCACAAGCGGCGAACCCGGCGTGTGCGCGCCCCACAGGCGGCGAATCGCCGCCAGCTCGCGCGCCTCGGCATCCTTCAGTCCCGAGCCGTCGGCCTCGACAAGCCCGATCGAGCGGACGGGGACGCCGGCGCGCGCGGCAGCTTCGGCGAAGACGGCGGACGGATCGTTTGCCGGATTGTGCCCGATCGCGACGCCGCGCACGAGCGCGTAGATCCGGTCGCGGTCGCGCAAGGCGTCCGCCCGGCGCTTCAGCACGAAAAACGCGCCGCCCTCGCCGGGGATCGTGCCGTCCTGCTCCTGCGCGAAGGGATGCAGCTCGTTGCGCAGGGAGAAGGTCGTCTCGCCCGAAAGCCCCTCCAGATAGGCGCGCGCAAGCGGTGGCGTGAGCGCGCCCGCGAGGGCGATGTCGGCACGCCCCGACACGAGGTCGTCCATGGCGTCGGCAAGCGTCGCCGCGCCCGTGAGAAGTCCCGCGTCCATGATCGTCGCCGCACCATCGAAGCCGCATTCGCGCGCGATCCATGACGCCAAGCGATAGCCCGCGCCCATCAGGAACGAGGCCGCGTTCGGCGGCGGCAGCGAGTCGAGCAGCTTGGCCTTGACGGCCTCCAGCGCCTCTTCGGGCGCATGCGGGAAGAACCGCCGCACGACGTCCAGCGTCTGGTCGAGAATCGTCGTGTGCTGCAGCCAGTTCACCGTCGAGGCGTTGAACGGCGGCGCGTAGCCGAAGCGCACCGTGCCCCGGACAGACGGGTTCGCATGCGGCTTCATGCCCGCATCGGCCAGCGCGTCGAACGCGAGCTGGGTCGCGAAGTAGAGATCCTGGTTCTCGCCCGCGTTCACCTGACGCGGGAAGTTCTGCATCGACGGCACGCAGGCGTAGAGGTCGCCGAGCTGGCCGAGGCGCGCCGGATAGGGGCGCGCAAAGACGTTCTTCTGCCCGAACGGAAGTTCCGCTTCCGGGCCGGGCGGCGTCAGCAGCACCTTGCGCGCCATGACCGCCTCCCAGAGGGCGGCGGGCGACAGGCAGCCGGCGAAGCGGCACGACATGCCGACGATGGCGACGGCGCCGCTCGCGCCCGGCTGCAGGGAGATGCCCACGGGACCTTACATCAGCGCGTACTTCGCGATGAAGACGACCGTCAGCACGTACATGATCCAGTGGATCTTCTTCGCCTTGCCCGCGATGAGGTTGACGAGCGTGTACGAGATGACGCCGGCCATGATGCCGTCGGAGATCGAGTAGGCGAACGGCATGAACGCGACCGTCAGGAACGCGGGGATCGCCTCGCTCGCGTCGCTGAAGTCGATCTCGGCGACGGACGAGAGCATCAGGTAGCCGACGACGATGAGCGCGGGCGCCGTCGCGAAGCCCGGCACCGCGAGGAAGATCGGGGCGAAGACGATGGCCGCGAGGAAGAGGACTGCCGTCGTGACGGCCGTGAGGCCCGTCTTGCCTCCGACCATCACGCCCGAGGCGGACTCGACGTAGGTCGTCGTCGTGGACGTGCCGAACACCGCGCCGACCGAGGTCGCGATCGCGTCCGCGCAGAGCGCGCCCGAAATACGCGGGAGCTTCCCTTCCTTCGTGAGGAAGCCGCCCTTCATCGAGACGCCGATCAGCGTCCCCAGCGTGTCGAAGAGGTCGACGAAGAAGAACGCGAACATGACGACGAAGAAGTCGAGGCCCTTGACGAGCGCCCAGCCCGTGTTCGCGTCGCCCTTGTGCGTCCAGCCCGCCGGATCGAAGACGGCGCAGCAGGTCTGCTTGAACTGCGCGAACGAGTCCGTGATGCCCGCGAACGAGAGCGCCGGATAGAGCGAGAAGTAGCCCTTCTCCGCGTCCGGCACGTAGACGCCCGCCGCCTGCGCGACCATGCCGAGGCCCCACGTCACGAAGATGCCGTAGAGGATCGCGCCCTTGACGTTGCGCGCCATCATGACGCCCGTGAGGATCGTGCCGAGGATCGCGAGCACCGCGCAGATGCCCTGCGTGTGGAACGGCGCGTTCTTGAAGCTCATGAGCCCCACGAGCACCGCGTCGTTGTTGACGATGATCTTCGCCGTCTGCAGCGCGATGAAGCAGATGAAGAGGCCGATGCCGGCCGCCACCGCCTTCTTCAGCGTGAACGGGATGCAGTCGAAGATCGCCTCGCGGACGGGCGTCAGGGAGAGCGCGAGGAAGACGAGGCCCTCCACGAACACCGCGAGCAGCGCGAACTGCCAGCTGTAGCCCATGCCGAGGCAGACGCCGAAGGTGAGGAAGGCGTTGAGGCCCATGCCCGGCGCGAGCGCGAACGGATAGTTCGACATGAACGCCATGAGCAGCGTGCCGACGACGGCCGCCAAGCACGTCGCGACGAAGACGCCGCCGCGCGGGATGCCCGCGATCGAGAGGATGTTGGGGTTCACGGCGAGGATGTACGCCATCGTCATGAACGTGGTGAGGCCGGCGACGAGTTCGGTCTTGACCGTGGTCTTGTTCTCGTCGAGCTTGAATAGTTTCTTGAGCATGTTGTTCCTTCTTTTTGGTTGGTGGTTAGCAAAAAATGAACGCGCGCCTTGCCTAGGCGCGAGAGACGGATGCCGTGAGCCGACTTAAAGCGTGCCGAAGATGCGGTCGCCGGCATCGCCGAGGCCTGGCACGATGTAGAAGTGGCTGTTCAGCCGCTCGTCCTTCGCCGCGACGTAGACCGGCACCTCTGGATGCTCGCGCTCGAACTTCGCGATGCCCTCCGGAGCCGAGATGAGGTGAAGGCACTTGATGCGCTTGTAGCCGAGCTTCTTGAGCTGGGCGACGGCATCGCACGCCGAGCCGCCCGTCGCGAGCATCGGGTCGATCACGATCGCCAGTTCCTCGCCCTTCGCCGGCGGCACCTTCGCGTAGTAGGGGATCGGCTCGGCCGTCTCCTCGTTGCGCTGCATGCCGAGCACGCCGACCTTCGCGTACGGCAGCACGTGCAGCATCGCGTCGAGCATGCCCATGCCCGCCCGCAGGATCGGCACGAGGACGATGCGCTCGTCGACAAGCGCGCCACGCGCCTTCGCGACGGGCGTCACGACGTCGACGCCCTTCAGGTTCACGTCCTTCAGGGCCTCGAAGGCGAGGAATTCCGTCAGCTCGTTGACGAGTTCGCGGAAGAGTTTCGGGGGCGTCGCCTGGTCGCGCATGAGCGTGACGCGGTGGGTGACGAGCGGATGGTTCAGGACAGTATGCATATAAGTTTAAGACCTTGATGTTGCGTGTTTAGAATTTAAGATTTGAAATCCAAGATTCAAGATTTACAAGATTCGAGATTGAAGTGAAGTCTCAGCTCGCTCATTCCTTGATTCCGTTCTGCTGGGCGACGAGACCGGCGCCGCCGTACATCTGGCGGAGCTTGGGCTTTTCGATCTTGCCCGTCGGGTTGCGCGGCACGTCCGCGAAGATCACCTTGCGCGGACGCTTGTAGCGCGGCAGGCCGAGACAGAAGTCGTTGAATTCCCTCTCGTCGAGCGTCATGCCGTCCTTGACGGACACGATGGCCGCTGCAATCTCGCCGAGCCGTGCGTCGGGAAGCCCAATCACGGCGACGTCCTTCACCTTCGGGTTCGCGCGGATGAAGTCCTCGATCTGCACGGGATAGAGGTTTTCGCCCCCCGTGATGATGACGTCCTTCGCACGGTCGACAAGGTAGATGAACCCGTCCTTCTCCTCGGCCATGTCGCCTGTCAGGAGCCAGCCCGGCTCCTTCATGATCTCAGCCGTCGCCTGCGGATTCTTGTAGTATTCCTTCATGAGGCCCGGCCCCTTGAGGGCGAGCTCGCCGACCGCCCCCGGCTTCACGGGCGTCACGCCGTCAGTCCCGACGATCTTCGTCTCCCAGCCGTAGCCGGCGACACCGATCGCGCCCACGTGGTCGATGTTCTCCACGCCGAGGTGCACGGCGCCCGGCCCCGTCGATTCCGACAGCCCGTAGTTCGTGTCGTAGGCGTGATGCGGAAAGGCCTTCTTCCACCGCTTGATAAGCGCCGGCGGCACGGGCTGCGCGCCGATGTGCATGAGCCGCCACTGGCCGAGCCGGTAGTCCGAGAGCTTCACCTCGCCCCGGTCGATCGCGTCGAGGATGTCCTGCGCCCACGGCACGAGCAGCCAGACGATCGTGCAGCCCTCCTCGCTCACGGCGCGGATGATCCATTCGGGCTTGACGCCCATCAGCAGCACCGAGCGGCAGCCCGCCAGGAGCGAGCCGAACCAGTGCATCTTCGCGCCCGTGTGGTAGAGCGGCGGAATGCAGAGGAAGCAGTCGTCGCGCGTCTGCCCGTGGTGCGCCTGCTCGACCTTGCAGGAATGAAGCAGGCACTTGTGCTGGAGGACGATGGCTTTCGGGAAGCCCGTCGTGCCGCTCGAAAAGTAGATCGCCGCCTCGTCTTCGGGCGTCAGCGGGATGTCGGGGCAGCGCGCGCTGCAGTAGCCGACGAGTCCACGGTACGGTTCGGCGAAGCTCGGACAGTCGTCGCCGACGTAAAGGCGCACCTTGAGGCGCGGCACGCGGTCGACGATCTCCTCGACGCGTCCCGTGAACGCCGGACCGAACACGAGCGCGTCCGCATCGGACAGTTCGAGGCAGTACCTGATCTCCTCCGCCGTGTAGCGGAAGTTGAGCGGCACGGCCATGCACCCCGCGCGGAGGATGCCGAAGTAGATCGGCAGCCAGTCGAGGCAGTTCATCAGGAGGATCGCGACCTTCTCGCCCTTCTTGAAGCCGCGCGAGAGGAGGAAGTTCGCAAAGCGGTTCGCCTGCTCGTCGAACTCCTGCCACGTGATTTCGCTGCGGAACGCCGCAATCGGCGAGGCTTCGATCAGCGAATACTCGCGCCACGTCGTGTGGTGGTTCTCCAGCTCCTGCGGATTGATCTCGACAAGCGCGACGTCGTTCGGCCAGTTCTTGGCGTTGCGCGCAAGAATCTCAGTAATGTTATTGAATTCCATAGTTCCCTTAAAATCCCGCCGCCGTCCACTTGAGATCCGCCAGTGCGTTCTTCGCCTCCTGCACGACGAACGGGTTCGCCGACTCCAAGAGCGGCTTGTATTTCGCGCTCGCGAGCGCGTCCTTCACCAGCTTCTCGTAGCGCTTCTGCTTCATCTGCTGCTTTTCGCCGAACTTCCGCATGTCCTTCGCCTTGCGCGCGAAATCGACGAGTTCGGCGAGCTTCTTCACGTCCGGGATCGCGTGCAGTTCGCGCTCCTTCTCGGCATACGCCTTCGCCTCGGACGGGAACTTCTTCTTGAACTCGGCGAGGCGCAGATACGCCTTGCCCGGCAGATATTCGAGCTCGAAATCGAGGAACCGCTTCCACTCGGCCACGTTGCGCGGGGCCTCCATGTCCGTCAGGGCCGTCACGATCGCCTGCGTCGCCGCACGCTCGTCATGGCCCTTGTAGACGACCTTGCCCGTCTCGTCCACGACGTAGAGGAACGGAATCGCGTTGAAGCGCGGCTCCAGCGCGGCAAGTCCCGCGTCCTCGTAGATCGGATACGTGAGGCCATGCTCCTTGACGAGCGCCTGCACGCCCGCCGCGTCGCCCCAGCCCGGACAGTGTCCGCCGAGCGCGACAAACGGCTTCGTCTTGAAGCTCTGCCAGATCTCCTCCATGCGCGGCAGCAGCTGGCGGCAGGGCGGACAGTTCACGCCCCAGCGATCGACCAGCACGACCTTGCCGCGCAAGTAGCCCTTGCTCGTCTTGCGTCCGCCGAGGTGGTGTTCCTCGTCGAGGTTCCGCCAGTCGACGGCCAGCGCCGTCGCCGCGACAAGGGCGACGAACAGGGAAAGGGGCAGATAACGGGTTTTCATAATTCAAAGAAATGAGATGGTTGACAGGACGAATAGGACAGATAGGACGAACAGGACAAGGAAACCAATGAATCACTCGATTTAAAAGCGAGACGACAGCCAGGGGATGACCTTCTCGAAGCTGACGCCGTACCAGTGGTCGGGCACCGTCGCCTCGATGGCGCGGCAGACGACGTCCGCCGCGAGCGCGGCCGCCTCGGCGGCGGTCTTGCCGCGCAGGACGGTGCCGGCGAAGACGGACGCGAACACGTCGCCCGTGCCGTGGAACGCGCAGGGCAGGCGCGGGTTGAAGTCATACGTGACATGCGCCCCGTCCGACACGGCGGAGCCCAGAAGCCCCGGCTCGAAACTGACGCCCGTCAGGACGACGTTCTTCGCGCCGAGCGCGTGCAGGTCGGCGATCAGCCCCTCCAGCTCGGCCTTCGCGTAGCCCACCAGCTTCGGCGCGCGGCCCGCGAGGAGCGCGGCCTCGGTCAGGTTCGGCAGGATGTAGTCAGCGCCCGCGACGAGCCGCGCCATCTTCTTCGGGAAGTCGGCCGCGAAGCCCGGATAGAGCGCGCCGTTGTCGGCCATCGCCGGATCGACGATGCGCACGGCGCCGGGCCGCGCGCATGTCTGCATGATGGAGAGGATCGGGTCGATGTGGCTTTCGCAGACGTAGCCCGTGTAGAACGCGTCGAACGCGATGCCCTGCTCGACCCACTTCGCCTCGACCTTCGGCAGTTCGGCCGTGAGGTCGCAGAAGCTCCAGCCCTTGAAGCCGGCCGCCGTGTGGTTCGAGAGAATCGCCGGCGGCAGAACGGCGCACTCGACGCCGCACGCGCTCACGAGCGGCAGCGCGACCGTCGTCGAGCACTGGCCGACGCACGAAATGTCCTGAATCGTCAGAAGTCGTTTCATTGTAGGGAGTATTATATCATATCCGCCGAAAGGCCGAGAGCAGCGAGGTCAGGACGGCCGCCGCGAACACGAGCGAGCAGCCGAGGAGCTGGCGAGGCGACAGCGTGTCGCCCAGGACGACGTAGCCCGAAAGCGCGCCGAAGACCGACTCCATCGAGAGGAGGATCGCGGCGAGCGCGGGCGGCGTCTGGGCCTGACCGAAGTTCTGCAGCGTGTAGGCGATGCCGCTCGAGAAGACGCCGCAGTAGAAGACGGGAAGAATCGCCGTCGGATGCGGCGCGAGATCCGACAGGAACGCGAGAAGGCGCGGCCATTCGGAGCCGAGGAGGAGGAACGGCGCGCCGACAACGGCGCAGGTGAGGAGCTGTGCCGCACTCATCACCAGCAGGTCGGACGTTTTCGCGAAACGGTCGACGCACAGCATCTGGACGGCAAAGAGCGCCGCACAGAGAAGCGTCCAGGCCTCCCCCGGCCCGATCGACAGCGTCTCGCCGTCGATAGAGAGAAAGTACGTGCCCGCGAGGGCGAGCGAGACGCCGACCCAGATGAACGGACGCGGCAGCGTGCGCGTCAGGATCGCCGCGCCAATCGGCACCATCAGCACGTAGTTCGTCGTCAGGAACGCGCTGATGCCCGGCGATGTCCGCTCGATGCCGATCTGCTGCGTCAGCATCGCGAAGAAGAGCGGCATGCCGCAGCAGACGCCCGCAAGGGCCGACCGCCGCGCGGACGGCGGGGTTTCCGACGCGGGACGTCCCGCACGGCCTGCGCACGCATGGCGCACGGCAATCCAGCCGAGCAGGAACGCGCCGCCGAGGATGTTGCGGAGGACGGTCATCGCAAAGGGGCCGAGCGCGTCCGCGCCCAGCTTCTGCGCGAGGAACGCCGTGCCCCAGATGAACGTCGTCAGTAAGAGGAGAATCGGTCCCATGGCAACTTTTGCCTTTCAGGTGTCGTCCCTTCGCCCCAGGACAAGCGTCGCATTGCTGCCGCCAAAGGCGAATGAGTTCGAGAGAATCGTGCGCACGGGCGACGTGTCGCCGACGGCGGGAATCCGAAACGGCGCAAGCCCGGCGTCCACAGGCGCGGCGACATGCGGCGGCAGCCCCGCCCCCCGGCGCAGGGCAATCCAGCCCAGCGCGGCCTCGATCGCCCCCGCCGCGCCGAGGCAGTGCCCCGTGAGCGGCTTCGTCGACGAGACGGCGACCGCGTCGCCGAAGACGCGGCGCACCGCCGCGCATTCCATCGCGTCGTTGTAGGTCGTCCCCGTGCCGTGGAGATTCACGTAGTCGATGTCGGACGGCGCGAGGCCCGCGTCCGCCAGCGCCGCGCGCATGGACGCCTCCGCGCCCTTTCCGTCCGGATCCGGCGCCGTCAGGTGATAGGCGTCGGAGCTTTCGCCCACGCCCAGGAGGCAGACGCCCGCCGCGCGCGGGCGCATCACGAACAGCGCCGCGCCCTCGCCGAGGTTGATGCCGTCACGGTCGGCGCAGAGGGGGCGCGCCAACTGCGGCGACAGCGCCTCCAGCGCATGGAAGCCCTCCACGACAGTCCGCGTGTAGGCATCCGCCCCGCCCGCGATCACCGCATCGCACAGGCCGTTCGCCAGAAGCCGCCGCGCCGAGGCGAAGACCTTCGCGGACGACGAGCACGCCGTCGAGACGCACCACGCGGGGCCGCCGAAACCGCCCTTCGCCTTGACGTACGCGGCCGGGTACGCCATGTCGATGCGGTCGGGGTTGTCGGTGAACGACTCCATCGTCGAGTTGCTCGTGCCGATCACGACGCCGACGCGCGCCGGATCGACATCGCGCGCCAAGGCCGCAAGGTCGAGCTGCGCGAACGCCGCGTCAAGCAGTCGCCCGACGCCCGTCGGCGCGTCGGACGACACCCCGCCGCGCACGAAGCCGAACAGCGTCCGGTCGCCGCCGGCAAGGCCGTCCAGCGGCCTCAAGCCCCCCGTGTCGCCGGCGAAAAGGCCGCGTTCCGTCTCCGCGACGCCGCAGCCAAGGGCCGAAACGACCCCCAGGTCCGCCAGAGCCACGGGAAACGTCCGCGCGCCCACGTCCGAATGCCCGCGCGTCACTTCGACGCGACGCCCATCTTGTAGCCGTTGAAGCGGTGCGTGTTGTAGAGTGCCTGCTTCGGGTCGACCGGCAGCCCCATCGCCTGGCGGATCGCGAGGAAGTCCTTCACGGACTTCGGCCCGACCTGCTGGAGCTTCGCGCCGTGCCCGGCCGCGAGGAGCAGCACCTGGCAGTAGGCGTCGGCGTTCTCGGCGAACCACTCGGCCTCCTCGATGTCGCGCGCGCCGCAGACGATGCCGTGGTTCTCCATGAAGACGACGTTCGACTTCTGCGACATCTTCGCGACGTTCGCCGCGACCTCGTCCGTCCCCGGCGTACCGTACGGCGCGAGCGGGATCTGGTTGAAGAAGATGTCCGCCTCGGGGTTGATGCCGTTCGGCGGCACCTGGCCCGCGAAGATGAAGGCGTTGCAGTGCGGCGGGTGGCAGTGGACGCAGGCGTTCCAGCCGGCGGTCTTCATCATCGCGATGTGCACCTTCACCTCCGACGTGCGCGGACGGTAGCCGCAGAGCTGCCCGGCGCTCATGTCGACGAGGCAGATGTCCTCGCGCGTCATGAAGCCCTTGCAGCAGAGGGTCGGCGAACACAGCACGAGATCTTCGCCGACGCGCACGGAGAGGTTGCCGCCGTTGCCGTCGGTGTAGCCGCGCGCGTAGATGCGCCGGCCCATCTCGCAGATCTGATCCTTCACCCGGTTGATCGCCGGCGAGTTGAAGAACTTGTCGAGGGCCGCGCGCGTCTTGGGCTGCGGGCCCTTTTTCCAGTCGTACGCCCGGTTCACGAGCGGCGGATTGATGTAGAGCTTCTTGTCCATGTCAGAATGTCCTTGGACGCGAATTATACCACATTTCATCCGTCCTGCGCACAGCGCGGAAGGAGCGGAAGGACGCGCCGGACGCGTCGAGGCCCTCGGCCAGCGTCTGGAGGTGCATGTAGGAGAGCCCGAACGGCGGCATCTCCCGAAGGAACTCGACCGTCCACACGCGGCCGGACGAGACGGCCTTCGCCGTCCGGCCGCGAAAGGTCGCCGACACGGGGCCGATTCCCGTGCCGAAGATGCGCACGGGCTTGTCTTCCGCGAACACCATGCCGTCCGTGAAGAGCGGTGCGAGCCGCAGTACCTCCGGAGCCAGCACGGCGTTCGGGTCGCCCGCGAACGCGAGGTCGTGCCGAAGCCGAGGAACGGCTGGTAGTAGCTGCAGCGGCCGGACAGCCAGCCGCCGTAGTAGCCTGGCCACAGGCACGGCATGAATGCCGCACCGTCCTTCCGGCAGAAGGCGTCCGCCTCGCGCATCTCCGTCTCGACGGACTTGAACGGCGTCCGCCCGCCCTCATGCGCCACCATGTCGTTAAAGAACCCGTCCACGCCCTGGTCGAGCGCACGCCGGATCTCGTCGCGCAGCGGATTCGTCCCGACGTCCGTCTGCGGAAAGTCGTAGACGCGCTGCGCCATCTGCGAGGCGTTTTCCGGCACGAACCACGGCACGTAGTGCGCCCAGACCATCTTGCGGCTCGCGACATCCGCCGCCAACGCGGCCCTCCCGAAAATCGGTGAATCTTTGCGGTTTTGCGAAGATACGGGAGGGCCGCGCTTGTCGCGGCCGGGGTTTTGCAAGTGCCTCATGATTCATAACGCAAAGAACGCAGAGGGGAAACGCAAAGAGCGCAACAGCCTTTGCGACCTTTGCGTCTAAAGTCTTTGCGACCTTTGCGTTGAAAATAGCCTTGCGATATTCCATTCACAATGGAATGACTATTGCATTGACGATGGAATAATGGTATCATTCACCGTGAAAGGTCTTATCAGATGAAGAAATCGGAACTCGCCGCCGCGATTGACGTTCAGGCTGCAGAACGGAAGAAACGATTGGGCATGCCGCGCATGGCCTTGCTCGACTTGCCGTCCGAACGAAAGTTCGCGACGGTTGTCACAGGCGTTCGACGCTGCGGAAAGTCAACCTTGCTCGACCAGTGGGTCGCACAGCGCCAGGAATCGACGGTTGCCGTCCATTTCGACGACTTGCGGCTGACCTCGTTCGAAACTGGCGACTTTCTTGTCTTGGACGAGATCGTGCGCACTCGCGGAAGTGACGTCGTTGTCCTCGACGAGGTTCAGGACGTGCCCCAATGGGAACGTTACGTGACGGGATGCCTCGATTTGGGGCGTCGCGTACTGGTCACGGGCTCGAATGCCAAGATGCTGAGCCGAGAGTTCGGCACCAAGCTCACGGGACGGCATCTGGACTTAACGCTTTTCCCGTTCTCGTTCAGGGAATTTCTTCGCTTTCTGAAGCGCGAGGCCGCCGTGGACACCTTGGACGAGTATCTGTCAATCGGCGGCTTCCCCGCCTATGTCGAGACGCGCCGACAGGAAATCCTGATCGAGCTGTTCAACGATATCCTCTATCGGGACATCGTCGTTCGCTATGGTCTGCGAGATGCCCAGCCGATACGCTCGCTTGCGACGTTCTTGCTGAGCCATGTCGGTTGCCGCGTCTCGCCGAGTCGGCTGAAGGACGCCATTCACGTGAACTCGCCCTCGACAGTCCTGGAGTACTTCAGCTTTTTGGAAGAGACCTATCTCGTCGAACGCCTTCCGCAATTCGCGAATGCCCCCAAGGCCGCGTTGCTCGCGCCGAAAAAGGTCTATGCCTGCGATACGGGACTCGTAACTGCGCTTGAACCCGTCGATGGGACAAATCTCGGACACAAGCTTGAGAACCTTGTCTATCTCAAGCTGCGCGCACAGGGCGGCCGCCTGTCGTATTTCACCGGAGGCGATGAGACGGAATGCGACTTCGTGCACGAAGACCGACGCGGCACGTTCACGGCTGTGCAGGTGGCGTGGGAACTGACGCCTGACAACGAGGCGCGCGAAGTCGCGGGCGCCGTGCGGGCGATGGAGCGGTTTGGGCTGAAGGAATGCGCACTCGTGACACGTGCCCAAAGCGACCTGATCCAGACGAACGGACGGTTGATTCGGGTCGTCCCGGCATACGAGTGGCTGTGACTCGCGCGCGTCGGGGCGGGAAGATGCTCTTGCCCTGTGCGTGGGGCGCAGGCCCCACGGCTCACGGCTGCGCCTTTAGCCACGCGCCAATCGTCTGGCCCGTGACTTTCTTGAACACGCGGCGAAGGTCTTCCGGGGACGCAAATCCGCAGGCGTCGGCGAGCGCGTACTGCTTCATCGCCGGCTGCTGCCGCAAGGCCTGCCGGACGGCCTCGATCTGCACACGCTGGATCTCTGCCAGCAGCGTCCGCCCCTGCTGCACCGACGAGAGCGTCGGCACGGTGTGTTCGCAGATTCGCGCGTCGTTGTCCACCGCGACCACCGTCAGCTCGCGCGGGACGTCAATCCCCGCGCTCTTCGCCATCGCCAGCACCTGCCGTCCGATCAGGTCGTTCACGGCGAAGAGGGCGCACGGACGCGGCAGACGCACAAGCCAGGCCTTGAGCTCGTCCAGATACGTCTGCTCGCCCGTTTCCGTGTGCGGACAGTCAAACACCGACACGTCACAATTATTCGAGCCGTGCCGTCTGACGCGGGTCAAAGGCGTCGCGCAGCCCCTCACCGACCAGCACCGTCAGCAGCATCACGACGAAAAGCGCCAGCGACGGGAACAGGACGAGCCACCACGCGAAGCGGAACTGCTGGGCCTCCTGCAGGAGCTCGCCGCACGACGGCGTCATCGGCGGCAAGCCGAAGCCGAGGAAGTCAAGCGCCGCGAGTGAGCCGATCGCACCCATCAGGAGGAACGGGAAGAGCGTGATGAGCGGCGTCAGGGCGTTCGGGAGGATATGCCCGAAGATGATGCGCGCGGACGAGAAGCCGCTGACCTTCGCCGCCTCGACGAACGTGCGGCGGCGGAGGCGCAGAACTTCCGCGCGCATGTAGTAGCTGACGGCGATCCAGTTGAAGATCGCGTAGCAGACAAGCAGCACCGCGAAGGAACGACCCACCGTCGAGCCGATGAAGATCATGACGTAGAGGAACGGAATCGCCGACCAGATCTCGGTGAACCGCTGCAGCAGGATGTCCGTCACGCCGCCGAAGTAGCCCTCGACCGCGCCGATGACGAGTCCGAAGAAGAGTCCCGACAGCGCGAGTGCCAACCCGAACAGCAACGCGATGCGCAACCCGTGGACGACGCGCGCATACACGTCGCGGCCGCCCGCGTCGATGCCGAACGGATGCTCGCGACAGGGGCGGAACGGAAACGAGATCTCCGGCGCGGGCCGCACCGTCACCGTCTCCTTCGGCGGCGCTTTCGGCTTCAGAAAGACGCGCGTGTAGCCGGAAAGCCGCGTCTTTCTGACATGATAGTCTCGGGAGAAATAATCGAATAATCGAATCATCGAATGGTCGAATGGGGGGACGAGAGAATACTCGTTGCCCGCGTCGGATTCGATTATTCGATCATTCGCCAATTCGATCATTTCCCCCTCCGGGCCTTCGTAGTCGACGACCGTGCCGTCGTCCAGCACGCTGAAACGTGCCGTCTTCACGTCGTACGTCTTCTCGACAACCGGCGTACGATATTTCTCCAACGTCGCCGTGTCGACGACGGCGCGCGGATCGCACGGGCAGACCCAATCGGCGCAGAGGCAGAAGACGAAAATCGCCCCCAACGCCCACAGCGCGTACCACGCGCGCTTGATGCGCCGGAACGCCCGCAGCCTTTTCTGGGTCAGGGGTGAGAACAGCATCGCCACCTCACAGCCGCCGTCGCAGCAAGCCCGTCGTCCATTCGCCCAGCGTCTTGCGCGAGACCTCCTCGAAGCCGCGCGCCGCGTAGGCGGCGAGGACGTCGGGATAAAGCGTCGTCAAGATGCCGGAAATGACGAGATGCCGTTTCGCACACGGCGCAATCTCGTCCGCAAAGCGAATGAGGAGCGGCCCCAGGATGTTCGCGACGACGAGATCGGCCGTGCCGAGGTCACGCTTCACGTTCGCGCCAAGACCATATTTGAAGAATGTGACCGCGACGCCGTTTGCAGCCGCGTTCTCGCGCGAGGCGTCAACGGCCTCTGGGTCGACGTCAAAGCCCGCGACCTTCCCACAGCCGAGCTTCGCGGCCGCGATGGACAGGATGCCCGAACCGCACCCCATGTCGAGGAACGAACCGACGGGCGCAAGCTCATCGATGTATTCGAGACAAGCGCGCGTCGTCTCGTGCTTGCCCGTGCCAAACGCCATGCCGGGATCAAGCACGATCGGCACGCGATCGCCGTCGGGGACCTTCTCCCACGCCGGCACCGTCACGAGCCGCCGCCCGACGTTCTCCGTCTTGAAATGACGGCGGTAGGCGAGCTTCCAGTCCTCGTCGGCAATCTCGCCCACCTCAATCGGCGCGTCCACGCCCACGATGCCCAGCGCAGCCCTGAGGCACGACTTCGCGGCCTCGGTCGCGGACGGATCCTCGAAGTAGATTCGCATCCGCGTGAAGTCCTCCTCGATGTCGCGGTAGGAGGACAAAATGAAGTCCCCTCCGTCGAAGACCTCGAAGAGGGGATTCACAAACCGTTCCAGGACGGAACAGCTGACGAACGTCATTACTTCGCCTTCTTGGCGATGAGCTTCTTGACAACCGTCGGACGCTGCACGAGGACGCGAACGTCTTCGTCGCCCATGAGCGCGACCTTCTCGGCGTCCATGCCGAACTTGACGAGACGCGCGCGCTGCGCCTTCGACTTGCGCGCCTTGCCGGCGGGCGTCTTGCACGGACGAACGTGAGATTCCTTGCGGAGTGTGCGACCAGTACCCATTTTTATCTACCTCTACTTTCTTCCTGTGGGAAAAATTATTGGCGCGTATTATACCGAATCCGCCGCGAGAACGCAAGTAGGGCCCGCACATTTGCGTGCGCGCGCGGAAAATACTATAATACGCGACCTATGATGATTGCCCGCCATGTCCGCAAGCTCGCGGCGTACGTCCCCGGCGAACAGCCGAAGGCGACGGATGTCGTCAAGCTCAACACGAACGAAAACCCCTACCCGCCCTCGCCGGCGTGCGCGAAGGTCCTGAAGTCGTTCGACCTCGACCGCCTCCGCCGCTACCCCGACCCCGTGTTCGCCGACCTCCGCGCCGCGCTCGCGCAGCTGAACGGCACGACGAGCGACCGCGTCTTCGTCGGCAACGGGTCGGACGAGATCCTCGCCCTCGCCGCCCGGGCGTTCGTCGAGGACGACGAGGCGATCGGCTCGCTCGACCCCTCCTATTCCCTCTACAAGACCCTCGCGGCGATCCGGAACGTGAAGTGGGTTGGCCTTGAGGAAATAATCGAATTGTCGAATGATCGAATGACCGAATCGAATGACCGAATAATCGAATTGTCGAATGATCGAATATTCGAATGTGAAAGCTGCAACCCATCGACCACCAATTCGATCATTCGAAAATTCGATCATTCGATTATTTCCCCCTCCCCCAACGTCTCCCTCTTTCTCCTGACGAATCCGAACGCGCCGACGGGCGAATTCCGCGAATCGGCGGACGTCGCGGCGTTCGCGAAGAGGTTTCGCGGCGTCGTCCTCGTGGACGAGGCCTACGCCGACTTCGCGCGGGCGAACTGCATGTCCCTCGCGACCGCAGCCCGAAACCGCAACGTCCTCGTCATGCGCACGTTCTCGAAGAGCTATTCGCTCGCGGGGCTGCGCGTCGGCTACTGCGTCGGCCCGAAGCCGCTCATCGACGCGCTCTACAAGATCAAGGACTCGTACAACGTCGATGCCGTCGCCCAGGCCGTCGCCCTCGCCGCCGTGAAGGATCAGGCGTGGATGAAGGCGAATGTCGCGAAGGTCGTGAAGACGCGCGCCTGGTTTGCGAGCGAGCTGGCCGCGCGCGGCTGGGACGTCATCCCCTCCGAGGCGAACTTCGTCTTCGCGAAGCCGCCGCGCCCGCAGAAGGCCGCCGCGCTCTTCGCCGCGCTGAAGGCGAAAAACGTCTTCGTGCGCTACTTCAAGGGCCCGAAGACGGGCGACCGCCTGCGCATCACCATCGGCACCGACGCCGAAATGAGGAAACTGTTGAGGGCGCTGGGTGCATTGACATGAGCGACTGGAGAGTCAAGAGAAACACGAGACACCAGCGACAAAAGAGACCAACAGAGGCGATTGGGTCTCTCGCCCCTCGCGCCGCTCGCGACCCTCAAGTCAACCGTTGAAATCACCAGAACAGTGAATCTAACCAAATCCAAGGCAAATCCCATCATGAACCCAATTTCTACGAACGACTACCTGCCCCGCGCCGAGCTCCAGGCGCGCCAGCTCGCGAAGCTCCAGAAGCTCATCCCCTACGAGTACGAGCGCGTCGCGCTCTTCCGCCGCCGCTGCGACGAGAAAGGCGTCAAGCCCCGCGACCTCGTCACGCTCGCCGACCTCGCGAAGTTCCCCTTCATGAAGAAGACGGATCTCCGCGACGAGTATCCGCTCGGCCTCACCGCCGCGCCGATGAAGGAGATCGTCCGCTTCCACTGCTCGTCGGGCACGACCGGCAAGCCGATCTGCATCCCGAACACGCAGAACGACATCGACGTCTGGGCGGACGCGACGGCGCGCTGCCTCGCGATGTTCGGCCTCTCCGACGCGGACGTCCTCCAGGTCAGCTACGGCTACGGGCTCTTCACCGGCGGCCTCGGCCTCCACTACGGCGGCGAACGGCTCGGCTGCGCGGTGCTCCCGACCTCGGCCGGCAACACCGAGAAGCAGCTCATGCTCATGAAGGACCTCGGCTCGACCGCCATCGCCTGCACGCCGAGCTACTTCCTGCACATCATCGAGGTCGCCCGCAAGCTCGGCATCGAATTCCGCCGCGACACGAGGCTCCGGCACGGCATCTTCGGCGCCGAGCCGTGGACGGACGAGATGCGCGCGAAGATCGAGGCGGCGACGGGCATCGTCGCGCACGACATCTACGGCCTCACCGAGATCTCCGGCCCCGGCGTCGCCGGCTCGTGCGGACACTGCCGCGGCCTCCACATCT
>CAKTZI010000040.1 GCA_934635385.1 uncultured Kiritimatiellota bacterium
CGCCCGTCAGCGCCCGTCAGCGCCCGTCAGCGCCCGTCAGCGCCCGTCAGCGCCCGTCAGCGCCCGTCAGCGCCCGTCAACAGACACGTTCAAAAACAAGGAACAAGGCAATGAAAGAAGATCATGCAACGAAGATAACTGCTTGTGCGAGCCTCTTGGCCGGCTCGGCGCTCTTGATTGGCTCAGCAGGGGCTACTCCTCTCGTCGGCGGCGTCGGCGATTATCCTGCGGTGGCGGTGGACGGCGGTCGCGTCGTCACGCAGACGGAGGCGGTCGCCGTCTCGTCGGCCGCGAACGGGCTTGCCAAACGCGGCGACGGCACGTATGTCCTGCCGTCCGACAAGTTGCTGTTGCGCGACCAGTTCACGCTGAAGACCGGCGCCGGGACGGGCGAGTTCCGTTTCGTCGCGTCGGGGGAGGCCCCGACATTCTCGCAGCCGGACGTGATGGCGGAAGCCGCGTTCTGGGTTGACGCCTCGCGCGCCAACACCCTTGCGACGACTGTGACCACGAATGTCGTCGCGAACGCAGACGGATCGGAGACGACAAACTTTGTCTCGAACGCCGAGACCTGGTATGACGTGCGCGATCTGGAGGCGGTTGCCGCCGGAAACGCGGGCACGCATCCGCGCGCTGTTGCCAGCCGCGCGCTCACGTTCGGAGACGGCGAGACGCGCGTGCCGTCCGTCGAGACATTGGACGGGCGCGCCGTCGTCAACTTCGGCTGCGGACGTACGGGGCGGTACATGATGTGGCGGACGCCCGTCGGCGGCACGAACCGCATCGACGGCATCCGGCACCTGTTCGCCGTCCAGTGCATCACGAACAGCTGGGGCTATCTCCTCGGCTCGCACACCAGCGCGAACGGTGCGCCGGGTTCGCAGAACGCCAGTTCACTGGCCTCGGTCAAGGCCGATCCGCTCTGGAGCTCGGCCAATCACGCCATTTGCGCGGGACGCACCTTCCAGAACGGCGTGGCGGTCGATGGCTATACGGCAAAGGCCAGGCTTGGCTTTCATCTGCTGGAGTTCGTCACGTCGGAGTTGGCCGTCGACGGTTCGGACTGCTTCTTCAGCGACCACGACTACCAGGCGTCGGCCACCACGGGCGGTCAGAGCGGCGGAGGCGACCGTGTCGGCGGCGACTTCCTGTCCGAGGTGCTGGTCTTCACGAATCGCCTGACGGAAGCGCAGCGCATGGCAATCGAGGCGCACCTCATGGCCAAGTGGCGACTGCAGGCGGAAGCCCCCGACGTCACGCTCGTCACGAAAGACGGAACGACAACGCGCCTCTCGACGGACGGCACGGCTTGCGACGCCTCGGTGGTCGGGAACGGTCGCCTCGAAGTCACGGGCGACGCGACGGCCTATCTTCAGCCGATGACGGACGACCGGCTTGTCGTCGCCTCTTCGCCCGTCACGCCGCGTGGCGGAACGGCCGGTTCGGACAACGCGCCAGTCCATTCGACGGCCGCGCAGGACACGGCGGCTTTTGCGGGCGAAGCGCGTCTTGCGGGTGTCGCTTACGTCAATACGCCCGTGCCGCTCGCGCTGGAGGCCGGCGAGACGGTGACGGCGAATCAGGACGCGGCAGGGCTGTGCGTGCGCGTGACGGCGGATGCGAAAGCCGATGCGCTCGTCAAGCGCGGACGCGGCGAGGTGTCGCTTGCGCGAATCCCGGCTGCGGTGCGTACGCTGTCCGTTCAGGAGGGCGTCTTGCGCCTCGTCGCGCCGGGACGTCCGACGGGTGTCGAGGCGGGCGCGAACGCCGGCGTTGAGGCCGTCTTTTCAAGCACCGACTGGGCGAATGCCGAAACTGGCGCGACGGTGACGGTTCCGGCGGACGGCGTTTACGAACTGAGCTTTTCGTGCCGACGCGACGGTGCGCAGCACAATCAGCCGCTTTACCTTGATGTCGTCCTTTCCTCGGACGCGATGAAGGCGACGACGGTCGGCCGCGTGGTCTGCGTCGAGACGAAGCCCACGCGCTTCTATCGGTTCCGCACGCCGCGCCTGACGGCGGGCGCGTATGCGCTCGCGCTCAAGCCCAAGAGCGCCGTGGCGGCGGCGGAGACGTCCGGCGCCCAGTTCGACGGTTTCCGCATGGTTTGCGTCGCGGATGAGACGGAGACGTCGAACGTGCTGGCGAACGGCGATTTCGAGGACTTTGCGTGGCCGCTCGCGGCGCCGGGCTTTTCGGCGGCGGTTGGAAATGCTGCGACAGGCTGGAAGTTCGAGCAGGCGGCGGATCGGTTGGCGGACGCCTTGCCCTCGGTCGCGCTCGTCACGCCGGGGGCGATGGATGCGGTCTCCTGCTTCTGGGATGCGCTGGGATACCGTCATGGCGCTGCGGCGGTCTGCTTCTGCAAGCCCGGCGGGACGCTGACGCGGACGAACCTGACGCTGGCGGCCGGTGCCTATCGCGTCCGCGCCCGCCTCGCGCGTCAGCGTCATCCGTATGGCTCCGCCGGCACGGCGGCGGCCGTCCTGACGGCCACGGTGACGCCGCAGGGCGGAACGCCGATCGCCCTTGGCTCGGTCACGCAGGTTGCGCGCACGGCGACGGACGTCATGTGGCCGGGGGGCTTTGCCCTGGCGGAGCCGACGGCGGTCGATCTCGCCTTTACGCAGACGGCGGACACGATCCTGATCGCCGACGATTTCGAGATCGTGCCGGCGCGCGACCTGTTGGCGAACGGCGGCTTCGAGCAGGACGTCTCCACGACTTCGGATGCCGGGAACTGGATGAGCGAAGGAGATTCTGTCGCCCGTGGCTGGTACGAAAACGAGAACCACGACAAGATCTTCACCCAGAGCTACTTTGCAGGGACGAGCTACATGCGCATCCGGGCGGCGGGCCTTGTGCGCCAGCAGGTCGCGTTTCCGGCGGCGGGCGTCTATCGGCTGACCCTGCACGGGCACGCGCGGCATGAGGTCGGGTCTTCGGCGTTCTTTGGCAATCCGGTGCGCGCGTGGTGGCTTCAGCCGCAGGCGGACGGTACCGTCGTCACGAACGAGATCGGGCGGACGTCGTTCGATGCGCAAGACGAGCAGAGTCGGAACTTCCTCCGCTTCAGCTGGGACTTCCGCGTGCCGAAGGCCGGCACGTATGTGCTGGGCTTGCAGGGGACGGGCATCCGCGACGCCACCACGCTGGTCGATGACGTGTCGCTCGCGTGGATTGACGAGGATCAGGTCGAGGCCGCGCCCTTGGCCGACCCGGAACTGGAGCTGCGTGTCGCGACCGGCGCCAAGGTTCGCCTTGACTATCCGGGTGCGCTGACGGTCCGCAAGCTCTACCTGGGCGGCAAGCGGGTGCGCGCCACGGCTTGTGACGCGGACGGGAATCGGACGGTGACGGTTTCGGCGGTTGACTATCCTGACTTCTTCACGGGGCCGGGTTCGGTGACCGTTTCGATTCCGAGCCGAGGTGTTCTCTTCATTCTTCGATAGGAAGGGCACGGTCACAATGGCATCGAGATCGCGACTCGTGGGGCTGGCCGTCGGCGCATGCGCGCTGACGGCCCTGCCGTCTGTCTGCGCAGGAACGCTGGAGGACGGCTTTTGCAATCCGCCGTCCGAGGCGCGTCCGCGAACCTGGTGGCACTGGGTGGACAACAACATCACGCAATCGGGCATCACCAGGGATCTGGAGGCGATGAAGCGTGCCGGCCTCGGCGGCGCGACGATCCTGGACGTCAGCAGCTTCGGCGGCGGACTGAAGGGGCCGGTGAAGACGCTGTCGCCCGAATGGTTCGATTGCGTCAACCACGCCGTCCGCGAGGCGAAACGGCTGGGTTTGGAGCTGTCCGTCGCCAACTGCCCCGGCTGGAGTTCGTCGGGCGGTCCGTGGATCCGTCCCGAAGAGGCGATGAAGAGCATCGGCTTCACCGAGACGACCGTTGCGGGCGGACGTCGCCTGTCGCTGACGCTGACGCAATGCGAACTGCCGGAGAAGTACGGCAAGGACGTGGCGGTTCTGGCGTTCCCGGCGATCTGCGGCGACGGCTATGACTTCAAGGCCGATGTCGTGAAGACGACGATTCGGCACGATGCGTCGCTGACGTTTCCGCCGGGCTTCCCGCACACCCAGTATCGGTATGTCCCGGAGACGCTGTGGGATGGTCGGCCGTCCACGTGCGTCATGTTCAACCCGTCGCTCGCGAAAGAGCCAGAGGCGATTGAATTTGAGTTGCGGGAGCGGCGGCAGATGTGTGGCGTCCGCATCGACCTGTCGGGACCTCCGTGGGCCAATCGGGCGCGCTACCGCATCCTCGTCTCCGACGACGGCATGGACTGGAAGGAGCATTGCGTCACGCCGTTTGCCGTAAAGGACGGCGGCTTCGTCGCGTTCCCGCCGGTCACGTCGCGCTTCTTCCGGCTGGAGCCGCGCGACTGCGGGTGGCTGCCGATTGCTGCGGTGAACTTCACGCCGGGGTGGCGCATTCCCGACCAGACGAAGAAGACGTTCTTTCACCACGGCCTTTCCGCCTCGGCGCCGACGTATGTCCGCGACATGCCGTCGATGCCGAAAGAGGGGGCGGTCGATCCCGACCGCATCATCGACCTTACGGCGTCCGTCGCCGCTGACGGGCGGCTCGCCTGGGACGCGCCGCCCGGACGATGGACGATCCTGCGCTTCACGCTCTACACGCGCCAGTCCGGCAACCATCCGGCGAACCCGGAGGGACGCGGCCTCGAGTGCGACAAGATGTCGAAGCGCGGCGTCGAGGCGGCGTGGCGCGGCATGATGCGTCCGATCCTCGACCGGGCGAAGGCTTCCGGGGCGGACGGCGTCGTCGCGGGTACGCTGATCGACAGCTACGAGGTCTGGCCGCAGAACTGGACGGAGGCGATGTCGGCGGAGTTCCGTGCCCTGCGCGGCTACGATCTCGTGAAGTTCCTGCCGGTCTTTTCGGGGCGCTACGTGAAGGACGCCCTGACGAGCGAGCGTTTTCTGGAGGACTTCCGCCGCACGGTGTCCGACCTGTACGCCAAGTACTACGGCGACTACTTCCGCCGGCTTGCGAACAGGGACGGCGTTCAGCTGGAGCTGGAGCCGTATGGCGGGCCGTTCGACGACCTGCTGCAGGGGCGCATGGCTGACGTGCCGATGGGCGAGTTCTGGCAGGGGCCGTCGTGGGGCGTCGGCAACGCCAAGCTCGCGTCGAACGTCGCGGACGTCTACGGCAAGCGGTTCGTGCAGACCGAGACGTTCTCGGCGGGCGACCGGGCGGCCGCCTGGACGGCCTATCCGGCGCGGCACAAGCTGCAGGGCGATTCCGCCTTCGCCCAGGGCGTCAACCGCTTCGTGTTCCACAGCTTTGCGCACCAGGCCTACGAAACGACGGGGCCGGGCCTCACGATGGGGCCATGGGGCTTTCACTTCAACCGCCACAACACGCTGTGGCCGTTCCTGCGCGGCTGGCTGGACTACGTGAGCCGCGCGCAGTTCCTGCTGCAGCAGGGGCGGACGGTGGCGGACGTCCTGTACGTCACGCGCGAGGACACGCCCGTCACGCCGACGTTCCAGCCGGCGACGCCGTATGGCTGGAACGCCAACGCCATCGACGCGCGGACGTTCGCGAAGGGCGTGCGTGCGGTCGATGGGTGCGCCGCGATTCCGGGCGGTCGCCGCTATGCCGTCGTCGTGTTGCCGCAGACGGAAATCGTCTCGTCGTCCCTGCTGGCGAAGGCGGATGAGCTTCGTGCCGCCGGCGTCGCCGTCGTGCGCGGGCCGAAGCCCGTGCGGTCGTTCGGCCTCGCCGACCGTGCGGCGCGCGACCGTGCCGTCGCGGCGTTTGCGGCGGACACGTGGGGGCATTTGCATCCGACGGTCGACGCGGCGCTGGCCGCGAAAGGGGTCGCGCCTGACTTCGCGGCCGAAGGCGACGCGGACTTCATGCGCCTGCAGAAGGGGAAGGAGGCCGTGCAGTGGATTCACCGTCGGACGGATGACCGCGACATCTACTTCGTCGCGAACGTGCGACAGGACGAAGCACCGCTGACATTCGTCGCGACATTCCGCACGCGTGGCGAAGCCGAACTCTGGGACGCCGAGACGGGGACGCGACGTCCGGCCCTGGTCGGACGCATGAAGGACGGGCGCATGGAACTGCCGCTGGAGCTGGCGCACGGCACGAGCGTCTTCGTCGTGTTCCGCCGGGATCGTCCGCCCGCACAGACGGCGCGCGGCGTTGGGCGGACAGGCTCTGCACGTTCGCCGGAGGCCGTCGCGACAGTCGACTGCTCGACGGACTGGACGGTTCGCTTTCAGGAGGGGCGCGGTGCGCCGGAGGGGGTGGTGCCGTTCGGCACGCTGACGCCGCTGAACGAACGCCCGGAGTCGGGCATCCGCTACTTCTCCGGCACGGCCACGTATCGCAAGACGATTGACGTGCCCGCCGAATATGTTGCGCGCGCGAAATACGCGCTGACGCTCGACTTGGGGCATCTGCACGACATCGCCAGCCTGACGGTGAACGGACGGGACCTCGGCTTTCTTTGGCACTATCCTTTCCGCCGCGACGTGACGGACGTGCTGAAGCCGGGCAAGAACGTCGTCGAGGTGCGCGTCGCCAACCGCTGGATCAATCGGCTGATCGGCGACGAGCAGGAGACGGAAGTCGGCGCCTGGTTCAGGAAGGGCGGCGGGCCGCTTCTCCTGCGCGAGTTCCCCGAAGGGTATGTGGGCGGGATGCTGCCGAAGGGCCATTTTGCGTTCACGACCTGTCGACCGTATACGAAGGACGATCCGCTTCAGCCGGCCGGGCTGGTCGGCCCCGTGCGCCTCCTGGTGCAGCACCGCGAGTAAGGGGATTGCGCAACTTCAAATTTTTCCTGTCAGTTTCAGAATGTCGTATGAAGAGCCTTATAAATCCAATTAGAAAGAACCTGGTCATCCTATTCCTCTTGCTTGTGGCGTGTGCGGTTTCGGCGGCGCAGGACGTCCTCGTGCGCTATCCCGACTACCCGGCGGCGATCGAGCGCGACGCGGCGTATGCGGTGCGCGTCCGGCAAGGGGGCGAAGACCGTCGTCTTGTCGTCTGGAACCATTGCGAGAAGTCCATGCTCGAACGGCGGACGCGCGGCGGCGACGTGAACCGCCGCTTCTGCGAGTTCGCGTTCGCGGGCAGCCCCGTCACGGTGGACATCGCCGTGCGCGAGGACGTGACGTGCTACAAGGTCTTCCCGGCGAGAAAGGGGCTGAAGCACGCGTTCCGCAACGGCGTCATCTCCGTCACGCTGACCGAGCCGACCTACTTCGGCATCCAGCTCAACGATTACGACAAGACGATCCTCTCCGTCTTCGCCGACGCGCCGGAGCGCCCGGAGGGCATCCCCGCGCCCGGCGCGGCGAACGTGCTGCGCATCGAGGGCTGGGTAGACGCAAAAGGCGCGGACGGCGTGCTGGAAGTCCCGGAAAACGTGAAGGAGGTCTATCTGGCGCCGGGCGCCGTCCTGAATGCGCGGTTGAAGATTCGTCATCCGAACGTCCGCCTGCACGGGCGCGGCATGATTCTCGATCCGATGAGCGACATCTTCCGCTATGACCAGACGAAGAACCCGACGAGCGGACTTGTTCTCATTCAGGCGAATGACGTGATGGTCGAAGGTGTCAAGCTCATTGACGCGCGCACGTTCAATTTCGTGAGCTGGGGACGGAACATCGCCTTCCGCAACGTGAAGATCCTGTCCACGATGATGTGCTCGGACGGCCTCACGAACGGCGGCAGAAACCTGCTTGTGGACAACGCCTGGGTCTATGTCGGCGACAACGGCCTCGTCGTGAGCGGACTGACGGACGGAACTTACCGCAACGTCGCGATTGGCACGTCCTGCAAGGCGATCTTCCCTCAACTGTCGAACGTCGGCATCCGAATGGAGGGCGTGGATGTCTTCCGTGCGGATGAGGGCGTGATTGCGAACGAGTACAATGCGGAATTTCGCAGCGGCAAGGGGACGGCTTCGGGTCCGCAGGATCTCAAGCCCCAGGCAGAGGACTTCTTCTTCGACGGGCTTTCGGCGATCGACGCGACCTACGTCGGCTACTTCTTTCGCGGACGGAACATGGGCGACCTCCCGAAGACCTTCGGCTTCCGCAACCTCTCCGTGCCGCACGTCCCCGGCCGTGACGGCTGGCGCGGCATCGGCGTGACGAATGGCGTTTCGCTTGCCGTCCAGAACGACGCGGCGCGGTGGCTCAACACGGGCAACTACCGTCTTGCTGTGACGAACCTCTACCTCGCCGGACAGCGTGCGGCGGCGTTTCCGCCTTTTGCCGTCGAGCCGAAGGATGCGGCGATCCTCGACCTGTCCGTCGTGACGGACGAGACGATTCCGCGCACGGTCGCACTTGCGCCGGATCGCGTCGAGGTCAACTGGAAGTGTCCCGACGTGCGCAAGCGGCGGCTTCCGACGCCGCCCGTCAACTTGCTGGAAGACCGTGCCGCGACGCGGAGCATCTGGCAGCGCAACCCCTCGTGGAGCGTCAAGCTCGATGCCTGTTTGCGCGACGAGAAGGGCGCGGTGGTCTATCGCCTCCGCCAATGCGAGCGGAATGCGGGAATGCAGGCCGTCCTGACCGAGCGCGTGAAGGCGGCGGGCTTCGGCACGTACCGCCTCACGTTCGAGGCGAAGACCCAAGGCGAAACGCCGTTCGCCCTGCAGGTCTGGACCGTCACAAACGAGAAGCAGAACCGCGTCAGCCTGGATGCCGTGAGGGACGGCGACTGGCACGCTTACGAGACGGATGTCGATTTGTCATTCGATCCTGCGCAGACGGATCTCGTTGCGCTGATGATTGCCGCATCCGCGCCGACAGGCGAAATCTGCTTCCGCAACTTCCGGCTGACGCGCGCGGGGCGTCCCGCGCCGTCCGCAGCGCTCAAGAAACGCCTCGACGCGGGCCTTGAGCGGTATGGCATCGTCCATTTCTCGCTCAACACGTTCACCGACCGCGAGTGGGGCTACGGGAACGAGAGCCCCGCAGCGTTCAACCCGACGGCGTTTGACGCCGATCAGATCGTCCGCGCCTGCAAGGACGGTGGCCTTCAGGGGCTCATCGTCGTCGCGAAACACCATGACGGCTTCTGCCTCTGGCCTACGAAGACGACCGATCACAACATCACGAAGTCGCCTTTTCGGAACGGACGGGGCGATTACGTCAAGGAGATGCAGCTGGCGTGCGAACGGCACGGGCTGAAGTTCGGCGTCTACGTCTCGCCGTGGGATCGCAACAGCGCGGCGTATGCGACGCCCGCCTATCGCGAAACCTTTCGGCAGCAGATTCTGGAACTCTTTTCGGGCGGCTACGGTCGCCCGTTCGAGTTGTGGTTCGACGGCGCCAACGGCGGCGACGGCTGGTATGGCGGCGCGTGCGAGAAGCGGACGATCCCGCCGGACTACTACCGCTTCCGAGACTTGATCGACGAGGTTCGGGCGCTTGACCCCGACGTGTGCGTGTTCGCCGACGGCGATGCGGGCGACCTGCGCTGGCCGGGCAACGAGTCCGGCGACCTGCATCCCGATGCGCGCGCGACCACGGCGGCGCAGGGGCAGAAGCCGACGCCCGGATGGGAGGATGCGCGGTTCAGGGGCGACGTCAACGGTGCGCTGTTCAAGCAGCCGGAGTGCGACTTCCCGCTTCGTCCGGGCTGGTTCTGGCATGCCGCGCACGACGGCTTCGTCCGTTCGCCTGCGTTCCTCATGAAGATCTACCTGCGCACGTGCGGCAACGGCGGCACGATGAACGTCGGCATTTCGCCTGACCGTCGTGGACTTCTGCCGGAGGCGGACGTCGCGGCGCTGCGAGGGTTCGAGGCGCTGCGCCAAGGGTTTTTCGCGACACGCGTCGAGCCGAAGGGCGGCTTCAACGTCGTCGTCCTGCGCGAGGACGTCTCGAATGGCGAGCGCGTGGACGGCTGGGAACTGGTTGTGGACGGGCGGACGGTGGCGACGGGCGCGTCCATCGGCGTCAAGCGAATCCGCGTCTTGGATCGGATCGAGAAGGGCGCACGGGCGGAAGTCCGCGTGACGAAGGCCTGCGGGCCGCCGGGACGCATCACGTGCGAATTCTTCGCCGTCGATCCCAAGTTGGTCGCCGAGGTTCAGGCGGCGGAGGAGCCCGCGCCGCCGAAGCCGTCGTTCGAGAATGTCGGCATTCCGACGGCTCGGACGTCCACGAGCCGGGTTTTCCTGTTCAAGCATCCGCGCACGTTCTCGTCCGTCACGCTGACGCCGGACAAGGACAATTTGGACGGCACGCCGGTTGTCGTGCGTCTCGCGTTCTCGGACGACGGCGAGACGTGGCGGACGGACGCGACCGAGCATCGGCTGGACAACGTTGCCGCGAACCCGATTCCGCAGCGGCTGGATCTTGGGCGCGAGCGGACGGCGCGCTACATTCGCGTGACGGCCGTGCGCACGCTTCGGGAGGGCGCGCCGCTGGCGGATCTCGCGCTGTCCGTCTCGCCGCCGCCGTCCTCGCCATCGCCGACGCCCGTGCAGGTGAAGCTGGCCGCGGGGGCCGACCCGCAGTGGCGGGTGTCTGACGCGGCGACGGCCGAGGGCGGCGTCGAGACGCACTGCATCTCGCTGACGCGCGCGGCGGACGCGGCCGTGCCGCCGGTCGTCGAGATCGCCTTTGACGTGCCGGTGGGCGCGGTCTCCCACTACTGGCAACCGACGCGCAAGAGTTCCACGCTCTTTGAGGCTGCCGAGATGTCGAAGTTCTGTTACGGCACGCCGGTCCGGGCGTTCGTGGACGACGGCGACCGCAGCCGGCTGACGCTGGCCTGGAGCGAGTGCGTCCGCCGGGTGGACTGCGCGCAGCGGATCGTCCACGAGAGGCCGGGCGAGTTCTACTTCCGCGTCACGCTGAAGGTCTTCGCCGAGGCCGAGGCGCCGCTGAAGGGCTGGCGCATGGATCTGCGGCTCGACTTCCGCGACCGGCACTGGTCGGACGCCGTGCGCGACGCGGCGGACTGGGTGCGGCGGTCGCTGCCGGCGGCGGACGCGGCGGCGCCGGAGGCGGCCTACGGGAGCGTCTACTCGACCTGGTACGCCTTCAACCGCGCGTTTGACGCGGCGACGCTGGAGCGCGAGTGCGCCGAGGCGGCGCAGCTCGGCATGCGCACGCTCATCGCGGACGACGGCTGGCAGACGACGCACGGCGACTGGGAGCCCGTGCCGGCGAAGTTCCCCGACATGCGCGCGCACGTCGACCGCATCCATGCGCTGGGCCTGAAGTATGTCCTCTGGTATGCGCTGCCCTTCATGAACGAGCGGAGCCGCCATTACGCGGCGTTCAGGGGCAAGTACCTGGCGTCCGGCCCGTTCTGGGAGCATCGGCTCGGCATCCTCGACCCGCGCTTCCCGGAGGTGCGCGCGTTCCTCGTCGGCCAGCTCGTCGACCGGCTTGTGCGGTGGAACCTCGACGGCTACAAGATCGACTTCATCGACTTCTTCCGCACGTTTGGCGCGAACGCCTACGATCCGGCGGGCGGCACGGATCCGGCGGAGGCCGAGGGCTATCGCGGGCGGGACTTCAAGTCGATTCCGGAGGCGGCCGAGGCGCTGGTCGCGGACATCTCGCGGCGGCTGAAGACGGTGCGCCCAGACGTGCTGCTGGAGTTCCGCCAGCCGTATGCGGGGCCGGTCGCGGCGACGTACGGCAACATGCTGCGCGCGAACGACTGCCCCGGCGACGCGCACGCCAACCGCGTGCGCACGACCGACCTGCGCCTGACGGGCGGCGGCGCGGCGGTCCATGCCGACATGCTGAAGTGGACGCCGTCCGACGACCCGTTCGACGCGGCGCGCGCGATCCTGTCCGTCATCTTCGCGACGGTGCAGTACTCGATGGTGCTGGACACGATCCCGGCGGCGCAGAAGGCCGAGATCTGCAAGTGGATCGCCTTTGCCGACGCGCATCGCGAGGCTCTGCAGAAGGGTGGCTTCCGCGCGCATGGCCCGGCCGAGGGCTATCCCGTCCTCGAAGGCTGGAGCGACACGGAGCGCATCGTCGCCGTCTACGCGCCGAACCGCGTCATCGACCTGGCGGACGACGGACGGCGCACGGTCGTCATCAACGCGACGCCGTCCGGCACCGTCGCCGTGCGCGATGCGAACGGCGTGCGCGCGGTCGCCGTCGCGCCCTATTCGACCGTGGAAGTCTCGGAAAGATAGTCTTTAGGCAAAGAAGGAGAGCAGGAAGATGAAGTGTGTGCAGATTGGCTTGGCGGCTTCGATTGCCCTTGGCGTGGCGTGGAGTTGGGGCGACGTCTCTCGGTTCGACGAACGCATCGCGGCGGATCGGTCTCAGGCCGACACGAACGGCCTTGAATGGGTGGACGGCCTGTCG
The DNA here is from genome assembly GCA_934635385.1 of uncultured Kiritimatiellota bacterium. Classification (GTDB taxonomy): domain Bacteria; phylum Verrucomicrobiota; class Kiritimatiellia; order RFP12; family UBA1067; genus UBA1067. Next base: position 12,364 of record CAKTZI010000040.1, read on the forward strand.
CTGCCGCTGGAGTCGAAGGGCTTTGCGGACACGCACCAGCCCTACGGACGCATCGCGGCGGACTTGCTGCCGCGCTGTTCAGAGGGCGTCCGCGCCATGTCCGACCAGTCGACGGGGCATTACTTCCTGTTCGCAACCGACGCCGATCGGCTCGCGGTCGAATGGGTCTTGGCCGAGAAGCGCGGACGCGATCCCTACATTCCGCCGCAGGGCATGTATGGCATCGACATCTACGACACGGTGAACGGCAAATGGCGGTTCGTGCGGAACGGACGGCTTTCCGACCTGTCGAACCCGACGAATGCGGTCTGCGTCGAAATGCCGGGGCGGGGGCTTCGCCCGGTGCGGGTCTACCTGCCGACACGCGGCGTTGTCCGCAGCATCCGCCTCGGCCTTCCGAAGGGGGCGAAGCTGACACGGGGACGGCATTCGAACGGCATCGAGCGCCCCGTCGTCCATTACGGCACGTCGATCGTCCACGGCGGTTGCGCGTCCCGTCCGGGACTGTGCTTCACCAGCATCGCGGGACGCGAGGCGGATGTGCCCTACGTGAACCTCGGCTTTTCGGGGCGGGCGCGACTGGAGCCGGAGATGGCGGACGTGCTGGCGCGAATCGACGCCGCGCTTTATCTTGTCGATCCAGTCTGGAACTGCACGCCTGACATGATCCGCGAACGGCTGGAGCCGTTTCTCCTCCGCTTGCACACGGCGCGCCCGGCTGTGCCGATCCTTGTCTGCGAAGGCATCGAGCCATCGGGGGTGCGTCTGCCGACGAACGTGGCGATGAAGGAAGTGTACGACCGGTTGTTGGCCGAGGGTTCGGCGCTGTCCGAGCGCTTGCGCTATCTGCCGGCGGACGGGCTGATCCCGACGGACGGCGAAGCGACACACGACCACTGCCATCCGAACGACTACGGATCCGTTCCGATGGGCCGAGCCTTCGCGCGCGCCATCCGGGCGTGCCTCCGATAGCATTTCGCGCGCGCGGCGTCCGTTGTGTTTTCAACATGTCTGTGGCCCCCTGCCCTCGCAGGTAGCGTCTGCGGGCTGATGGAACGCGAGCGGACGCTTTTGGTATAATGACGGCGTTTTGACGAAGATGAAGACACAGGAAATGAGCGCGCAGAAAATCCATCTGATCGGCATCGGCGGCGTCGGCATGGCCGGTCTCGCCGTCCTCCTGAAGGCGCGGGGCCACGCGGTCTCGGGCTGTGACCTGCGCCGAAGCGCGCGGACGCGCTGGCTGGAGGCGCAGGGCATTCGCGTGGACGTGGGGCATGACCCTGCGCACGTGGCGACAGCTGACGCGGTCATCGTGACGCCGGCCGTCCGTGCGGACAACCCCGAATGCGGCGCGGCGGCGGGGCGCATCCGCTTTCGTGGCGACGTCTTGGCCGAACTCGTCAGCGCGGCGCCGGACACGATCGCCGTCTGCGGTTCGCACGGCAAGACGACGACCGCGACGTGGATCGCTCGGCTTCTCCGTGCGCTCGGCGAGTCCGTCTCGTGGGCGATCGGCGGCGAGACGGGCGATTTCCCCGTCGCGGGCGTGGGGACAGGCCCCCTGGTCGTGGAGGCCGACGAGTCGGACGGCACGCTTGCGCAGTACCGCGCGAAAACGCTCGTCGTCACGAACTGCGAATACGACCACCCCGACCACTTCAAGACGCGCGACGCCTACTTCGCCTGCTTCGCGGCGGCGAAGCGGAACGCGGCGGACGTCCTCGATTCCATGGACGGTCTGGAGCCGCTCGCGGCCGCGCTCGGCCTTGATGCGCTGGGTCTCGCGCCGCACAACCGCCGCAACGCGCTGATGGCGGCCGAGGTCGCGCGGCGGCGCGGACACGCCGTGGCCGCGATTGCCGCCGCGCTGCCGGCCATCGTCGCGGCGCGTCCCGACCGACGGTTCCAGCCCGTCGCGCCGGGCGTCTACACCGACTACGCGCATCATCCGACGGAGATGAAGTGCGCCGTCGCGATGGCGCGACAGGTCTGCCATGGCACGTTGCGCGTCCTCTTCCAGCCGCACCGCTATTCGCGGACGAAGGCGCTGCTGCACGAGTTCCCGGCGGCGTTCGGCGGGGCGGACGAGGTGGTGCTGTGTCCGACCTACGCGGCGTTCGAGGAGCTGGTCGAGGGCGGCGACGTCGCCGACCTGTATGCGGCGTGCCGAGGGAAGTTCCGAACCCACACGGAAGATTCTCACACGGAGACACGGAGGCACGGAGAAAGCAAGGTGTTTCTGGCGCGGAGCTGTGCAGAGGCGTGGGAGCATGCGCGGAATTCGATGAAAGAGGGCGACGTCACGCTTCTCCTCGGCGCGGGCGACATCATCAATCTCGTTCCCCAGATTCAAGCAGACCTCCGTGCCTCCAACTCTCCGTGTGGGCAAACCCCACGATTCCCCAAGCGCCGCATCTGGATCGGGCAGGGCACGAACACGTGGAAATCGGACCTGAACCTGTCCGTCGAATACGTTCAGACAACAGGCCCGGCCGGGGCGCCCGGTGCCTCGCTCGTCGCGGCGCATCCGACGCTGTTGCCGTGGATGGCGGGGATTCCCGGCACGGTCGGCGGCTGGATCAGGATGAACGCGGGCGCGTTCGGCCATTCGATTTCCGAAGTCCTCGCGGCGGTCAAGATCGACGGCGTGTGGGTCAAGGCCGAAGACTGCGGCTTTGGCTACCGCACAAGCGCGATCAAAGGAGAGATCCAGGACTTTCGGCTGAAGGAGCCGGAGGACGTGAGGGACTTGAGGGGCATGAGAGGCTCGAGTCCCTCTCCTTCCTCTTGTCCCTCATGTCCTTCGGGCCATCAATCTGTCGTGGCCTCACCGGCCTCCTACCTCGCGCGGCGCAAGAAGTTCCCGCCGGGGACGTTCGGCAGCGTCTTCAAGAATCCGGCGGGCGATTACGCGGGACGGCTCCTGGAGGCGGTCGGCGCGAAGGGGCTGCGCGTCGGCGGCGCGTACGTCTGGCCAGAGCACGCGAACGTCATCGTGCGCGGCGCGGGCGCGACGGCCTCGGACGTCCTCGCGCTTGCGCGGCTGATGGCGGTGCGCGTCCGGCTGCGGCTCGGCATTGCGCTCGAACCCGAAGTCTGCGGGCTTGCGGACGCTTTGCCCTTCGGGCGGCATGAGCCCGTGACCCGCGAATTTTGATATAATGTCCCGCTATTGAGAACAAAAGGACGACATGAGAACGCTTCCGTTTGACAAGGCGAAACTTGAGGAGATCGCGGCGCAGTGGCCGACGCCGTTCCACATCTACGACGCGAAGGCGATTCGCGCGAACGCGAAGCGCCTGAAGAAGGCGTTTGCGTGGAACAAAGGCTTTCGCGAATATTTCGCGGTCAAGGCCACGCCGAACCCGCACCTCATGAAGCTGCTGCAGGCGTTTGACTTCGGCAGCGACTGCTCGTCGCTCGCCGAGCTGGTCCTCGCCGAGAAGGTCGGCAACGTCGGCGAGAAGATCATGTTCACGTCGAACGACACGCCGGCGGACGAGTTCCAGAAGGCGTGGGACCTGGGGGCGATCGTCAACTTCGACGACCTCGCGCACATCGACTATTTCGCGGAGGTTGTGCCCGCGTTCACGGCGCGGATCGCCGACGAGGCCGACCGGCGCGTCTTCTGCTGCCGCTACAATCCGGGTCCGCTGAAGGGCGGCAACGCCATCATCGGCAAGCCGGAGGAGGCGAAGTACGGCTTCACGCGCGAGCAGCTGTTCGAGGGCTACCGCAAGCTGAAGGCCTACGGCGTCAGACGCTTCGGCCTCCACACGATGGTCGCGTCGAACGAGCTCGACCCCGACTACATCATCGACACGGCGAAGATGCTCTTCGACCTCGTGGCCGACCTCACGCAGCAGCTCGGCATCGACTTCGAGTTCGTCAACGTCGGCGGCGGCATCGGCATCCCCTACAAGCCCGACCAGCAGGCGATGGATCTCGACCGCGTGAGCGACGGCATCCGGGCCGCCTACAAGGCGACCGTCGAGGGACGCGGCTTGAAGCCGCTCCGGCTCTACATGGAGTGCGGGCGCTGCATCACCGGGCCGTACGGCTACCTCGTCGCGCGCGTGCGCCACATCAAGAACACGTACCGCATGTACGCGGGGCTTGACGCCTGCATGTCGAACCTGATGCGGCCCGCGCTCTACGGCGCGTACCACGAGATCGTCGTGCCCGGCAAGGAGAGTTCGGGCGACACGACGGTCTACGACGTGACGGGCTCCCTGTGCGAGAACAACGACAAGTTCGCGATCCAGCGCGTGCTGCCGGTCCTGGCGCGCGGCGACCTCGTGGTCATCTGCGACGCGGGCGCGCACGGGCACGCGATGGGCTTCCAGTACAACGGCAAGCTGCGCTCGGCGGAGCTGCTGCTGGAGGAGGACGGCTCGGTGCGCGAGATCCGCCGCGCCGAGACGCTGGACGACTACTTCGCGACGCTGGACTTCGGAGGCTGAGATGGTGACGTTGGGCACAATCGACCTGCGCAAGCGGTTCCGGATTCCCGGACAGAAGCCGATCGAGGTCCTGAAGGGCGTGAACCTCTCGGTGAAGCCCGGCGAGAAGGTGGCGATCGTCGGCCGTTCGGGCGCGGGCAAGTCGACGCTCCTCAACATCCTGGGCGGGCTGGAGCGGCAGACGTCCGGCACGGTGACGCGCCCGAAGAACATCGGCTTCGTCTTCCAGCAGTATCATCTCATGCCGGAGCTGACGGTCTTGGAGAACGTTCTCCTGCCGACCTTCGCGGCGGCGCGGCGGGAGGAGGGCGACCGTCGGCGGCGCGCGACGGAGCTGCTCGCCCGCGTGGGGCTGCAGGACCGCCTCGACCACCTGCCGTCCGAACTCTCCGGCGGCGAGATGCAGCGCGTGGCCCTCGCGCGTGCGCTCGTGACGGATCCGGAGCTCGTCCTGGCGGACGAGCCGACGGGGAACCTCGACGCCTGGACGGGTGCGGGCATCCTGAAGATCCTGACCGAGCTCACGGCCGACGCGGCGGAGTTCGCGCTCGTCATGGTCACGCACTCGCCGGAGGCCGCCGCCATCTGCGACCGCGTGCTGGCCCTGGAGAACGGCGTCCTGCGCGCAGACGGGGCGGCGACGGGGAGCGGGCGCGCGTAGCGGACGATTCGGAGGTTTGGAAATGGAAGAGATCGACTTCACAACGGATGACTTTGCGGACATCGTGGCGAAAGACAAGCGCTTCAACGCGCGGGCGTATGCGCTCCTGATGGACGTGTTTCGCTATCTGAGCGGCGACGACAAGCGGCACGTCGCGGGCGAGGACATCGTCGACGAGTTCCGGGAGCGCGCGCTCGACCAGTACGGGCCGCTGACCTACACCGTCTTGACCGAATGGGGGCTGACCCGCACGGAGGACATCGGCGAGATGATGTTCAACCTCGTCGATTCGCGTCGGCTCGGACGCGACGACAGCGACTTGGCGGACGCCTTCGTCGACGCCTACGACTTCAAGGAGGCGTTTCTGGACCCTTACCAGACGTGACGGCATGACGATGAACGGAAAGAGAATCACCCTGTTCGCCGGCCACTACGGCAGCGGCAAGACCAACATCGCGCTCAACTACGCGCGGGCGGTGAAGCCCTGCGTCATCGCCGACCTCGACATCGTCAACCCCTACTTCCGCACGAAGGACTCGGCGGCCGCGCTCGCGGCGGAAGGCATCGGGCTCGTCGTCTCGGACTACGCGAACTCGAACGTCGACTTCCCGGCCCTGCCGAAGGAGACGTACGGGCTCGTCGCCGACCGCGCGACGCGCGTCGTCATCGACGTCGGCGGCGATGACCGGGGCGCGCTCGCGCTCGGCCGCTACGTGGACGACATCCGGGACGAGAACGCCTACGACATGCTGGCCGTCGTCAATGCGTCGCGACCGCTGACCGAAACGCCGGAAGACACCGTTGAGGTGCTGCGCGAAATCGAGGCGGCCTGCCGGCTGCCGTTCACGGGCATCGTCAACAACACGAACCTCGGCCCCGCGACGACGGCGCAGACGGTTCTGGAATCGTTGCCGTATGCGGATGCCGTCGCGCGCGCGATGGGCGTGCCCGTCCGCTTCACCTGCTGCCGCGCCGACCTGAAAGACGCGCTCGACGCGCAGGTGCCGAACCTCTTCCCGCTCACGATCCAGAAGCTCTACTACCAATTGGAGACCTGAAAATGAAACGTCCGCACTTCTTCCTTTTCCCCTTTTCCCTTTCCCTTCTCCTCGCCGTCGGCTGCTGGTCATTCAACGCGACCGAGTATCCGCAGGTCGAGATCGCCGTCGCGCCGACGGGAACCAACACGGTCGCGCTGGGCGTCAACGGCTTCGCGGCGACCTTGACCGAGTATGCGGCCTACCACGAGTTCAGGACGGTCTACGTGCCGGGGTTCTACGGCCGTCGGCACTACCATCCGGGGTATTTCGAGACGGTCCCGGCGGTCGCCTACGTGCCGCAGTCCCGTCAGACCGACGCCTATCTCCGCCGCGCGAAGGACGCGTTCGAGCGGGCGGGGTTCACCGTCGGCGCGGCGACGCCGGACTGGACGGTCGATGTCGCGTTCACGGGGCCGATCGTCTCGGACGGGGACACGCTCAAGCAGCTCGCGTGGGAGGTCGGCACGCTCTTTCTCTTCGACTACGCCGCCGCGAGCTGGACGGCGCAGCTGCGCGTGCGCGACAACCGCACGGGCAAGCTCGTCTTCCACAACGACTATGTTCAGCGGTATGAGACGAACGTCTTCGGGCTGATTCCGCTCCTGTCGATCGCCTCCGCGTCGGAAACGTCGCTGTCGTACATGCAGAGCTGGTGCCTCGGTGCGCTGACGGATCGCATCGTCGCCGACGTCACGGCCTTCTTTGCGCGGCCCTAACTTGCTTTTACAGGTCTTGCTTTCGTCCGTGGCCTTTGGTAGAATGCACGGCGGAAAAAGAACAGGAGAAGCAAGAAAATGAATGTTTCAATCGGCATAGACATTGGCGGCACGAAGTGCGCGCTGTCCGTCGGCGAATGCACGGCGGATGCGGTGAAGATCCTGCATCGCGAGGAGTTCCCGACGGCGGGGCTCTCGTGGCGGCAGGTGCTGGACGCATTCGCCGTGCGCATTGACGCCTACCTCAACGCGCAACGTCCAACCCTCACCGCCATCGGCATCAGCTGCGGCGGACCGCTCGACTCGCGGCGCGGCGTCATTCTCTCGCCGCCGAACCTGCCGGGGTGGGACGACGTGCCGGTCGTGAAGTTCTTCGCCGACCGCTACCGCGTGCCTGTGCACCTGCAGAACGACGCGAACGCCTGCGCCTACGCCGAGTGGAAGTACGGCGCGGGACGCGGCACACGGAACATGGTGTTCCTGACGTTCGGGACGGGGCTCGGCGCGGGACTGGTTCTTGACGGGCGGCTCTATTCGGGCACGAACGACAACGCGGGCGAGATCGGGCACATCCGCCTCGCGCCGACTGGGCCCGTCGGCTACAACAAGGCGGGGAGCGCGGAGGGCTTCTGCTCCGGCGCAGGGCTCGCGAAACTGGCGAAGATCCGTGCGGCGGAGCAGGGCGTGACGCTGCCCGACGACTTCAGCGCGCGCGAGCTTTTCCGCCGCATCGACGCGGGCGATGCGTTCTGCGTCTCGGTCTTCCGCGAGTCGGCCGCGCACCTTGCGACGATTCTCGCGTATGTGATCGACATCCTCAATCCGGAGGTCATCGTGCTGGGCGGCGTGTTCATGCGACAGGCGGATCGCTTCCTGAAGGAGGTCGAGCCGATTCTCGCGCGCGAGGCGCTGCCGTTCGCGCGGCAGGTCTGCCGGATCGTCCCGGCGGGGCTGTCCGGAAACGTCGGCGACTACGCGGCCTTGGCGGTGGCTGGGATGAGAGAGGGAGAATAATCGAATGATCGAATGAGAGAATGATCGAATGAGGAAGAGAGGACATGAAGAGCATACTTGACGAACTCTACGAACGGTATCCGCAGCTGAAGGGTTGCGAAGGCGACATTTCAAAGGCCTACGACATCCTGCTCGCGTGCTGCCGGGCGGGCGGCACGGTGCTGACGTGCGGCAACGGCGGCAGCGCGGCGGACGCCGAACACATCGTCGGCGAGCTGATGAAGAAGTTCCGCAAGCATCGCGCGATTCCGGCGGATCTTGCGGCGAAGCTGCCGGCGGAACTCGCGGCGAAGCTGGAGGGGGCGTTGCCGGCGGTCTCGCTCGTCTCGATGAGCGGCATCCTCACGGCGTTCGCCAACGACGTCGCGTGGGAGACGGCGTTCGCGCAGCAGGTAGTGGGCCTTGGCCGTGCGGGCGACGTGCTGATTGCGCTCTCGACGAGCGGCAACAGCGCGAACTGCGTGAACGCCGCGCGTGTCGCGCGGGCGAAGGGCCTGAAGGTCATCTCGCTGACGGGCGCGGGCGGCGGACGGCTCGGCGAATGCGCGGACGCCGCGATTGCCGTGCCGGAGACGGAGACCTACAAGATTCAGGAGCTGCATTTGCCGGTTTACCACGCGCTTTGCGCGGCGCTGGAGGACGCCCTGTTTTGAAATGAACGAGATGAAGCCGTTTGTACGCGATTATCGTGTCCGCAGCTACGAGACGGGCGTGCGGAACCGCCTCAGCCTGCCGTCCGTCTGCAACTACCTGCAGGAGACGGCGGGCGAGCATGCGGAAAAGCTGGGCTTCGGCATCCTGGAGCTTCAGGCGCGCGGCATCTCGTGGATGCTGGCGCGTCTGCATCTGAAGCTTGCGTGCGACGTGCCGTGGGGGACGGACGTCAAGGTCGTCACGTGGCCGAGCGGCCTCAAGGGGCGGCTCGTCGCCCTGCGCGACTTCCAGATGTTTGCCGCAAACGGCGACCCGATTCTGGAGGGCGTGAGCGAGTGGCTGACGGTCGATCTCGCGGCGCAGAAGATCGTGAAGCCGTCCGAGGCCTTCGCGCGGGTCGTGCCGCCGGACGTCGCGCGCGTCGCGCTCGCGGCGGCGGACGGCCACGGCAAGTTCGCGGCGCTCGCGAAGGTCGATGCGGCGGCGCGCATCCTCGTGCGCCGCGCCGACCACGACTTCAACGACCACGTGAACAATGTCCACTACGTCGAGTGGGCGCTGGAGGCGTTGCCAGATACGTTTCGGACGCGATCCGTCCGCGAGCTCGACATCGTCTTCCGTCAGGCCGCGCATGCGGGCGACGAGCTGGAGGCGCGTGCCGAGATCGTGGATGACGCGAACCTCCGCTGCGCGATCGTGCGTCCGGCGGACGGCGCGCTTCTCGCGACGGCGGCGCTGACGTTCGCGAACCCGTCGTAGGCCAGAACGCGAAAGGGTCTTGCGATGAGAGTTCTCGTCTTCAACGGCTGGGCGGCGGGCCCTGAGACCTGGGCGCTCTGTACCTTTCCGCACGATTGGGTCTTCAGCTATCTCGAACAGCTCGACGGCGTGCCGGAGCGAGTGCTGGCGGACACCGACGAGGCCCTGTTCGTCGGCTTCTCGATGGGCGGCAACTCGGCGCTGCGCCTGCTCCTGCGGCAGCCGGAGAAGGTGCGCGGCCTCGTCCTCGTCTCGACGTCGCCGTTCCTGATGGAGGACAAGGCCGCCGGCTGGAAGGGCCTGAGCGAACGGCGGCTCGCCGCGCTGCGCCTCGGCACGCAGCTCGTCTTCGGCAACGACCCCTCGCCGCTCTACGCCGATGCCAACCTGAACCGGGGCCTTGACTACCTCCAGACGAGCGACCTGCGCGAGCCGTTGCGTACGTTGCCGCAGTCGCCCGCGTGGTTGCACGTGTCCCGAATCCCCGTCGCGATTTTCCAGTCCGAGCGCGACGGCATCGTGCGTCCGGCGAATGCGGACTTCCTCAAGTCCGTCTTCCCGCAGGCGACGGTGACGCGGGTGCCGGGCCACGAGCACGTCCTGCCCGTGACGATCCCCGGACTGATCGATGACGCCGTGCGGACGTGCCTTGCCAAGTGCGGACGCTGATGCGCTCAGCGGGGCGATTTGACAGCTTCCGCCGTTTTTTGGTATCATACGCACCTGTTGCAGGAGAGATGGCAGAGCCTGGTTGAATGCACATGACTCGAAATCATGCATACCCGCAAGGGTATCGGGGGTTCGAATCCCTCTCTCTCCGCCACAAGCCTTTATCCCTGCGGGCGTAATTCAATGGCAGAATAGGAGCTTCCCAAGCTTCTTACGTGGGTTCGATTCCCATCGCCCGCTCCACTCGTTCCGGCAGAGCCGTTCGCGTGGGAAAATGTTCTGAAAACGCAAATTACGTCTGTTTGGCGGCCATGCTCAACCGTCTCAGTGTCAGGAATCTCGCAGTCGTCGAGAAGGTCGAGGTCGAGTTCGATCCCGCCCTGAACGTCATTACGGGCGAAACGGGCGCCGGCAAGTCCGTGCTGATGGGCGCGCTGGAACTCGTGCTCGGCGGGCGTGCCGAGGCGTCGGTTGTGCGTGACGGCGCGAAGGAGGCCGAGGTCGAGGCCGACTTCGGCGGCACGGTCATCCGGCGCACGGTGACGCGCGAAGGCCGTTCGCGCGCGTGGATCAACGACGAAAGCGTGTCCGTCGCCGAACTGAAGGAGCTGGGCCACACGCTCGTCGACATCCACGGCCCGACGGCGAACCAGAAGCTGGTCGAGGAGTCGTTTCAGCGCGAACTGCTGGACGCCGACGGCAAGGCGTCCGCCGCCGGGCGGGCGTATGCGGCGGACTGGGCGCGCTACGCCGCGCTGAAGGGCGAAATCGCCGCGCTCGATGCGGTGGGCGGCGAGGACGAGGCGGACATGCTGCGCTTTCAGGTGAACGAGCTGGAGGGGGCGGATCTGACGGACGACGACGAGACGCTGTCCGAACGGCACGCGGCGGCGGCGCACGCCGAGGAGATCATCGAGAACGCCAACGCGATGACGGAGGCCCTGGGCGGCGACCGGGGCGTGTCCGAGCTGCTGGCGGCGCTTCAGCCGAAGTTCCGCGCAATCGCCCGCCACCTGCCGCAGGCCGAGGCGTGGGCGCGCGAGGCGGACGACATCACGGTGCGCGTGCAGGAACTGTCGCGGACGATTGCGGATGCGGTGTCCGACCTGGATGGCGGCGAAGAGGATCTGGCGTCGCTCGACGCACGGCTGACGCTCGTCAACCGGCTGAAGCGGAAGTACCGGGCCGAGGACGTGCCGCGCCTGCGGACGCTGCTCATGGAGAAGACGGAGCGGCTCGCGGCGATCGAGGGGCGCGATGCGCGGCTGCGCGACCTGCGGGCGCAGCTGGACGCGGCGGAGAAGGCCCTGCGCACGACGGGGGCTGCGCTCACGAAGGCGCGCGCGGCGGCGGGCGAGAAGCTGGCGAAGGCGGTCACGAAGGAGCTGAAGGATCTCGGCTTCCGGCAGGCGAAGCTCTTCGTCGCGCTGGAGCCGCAGGCGCCAGATTCGCACGGGTGCGACCGCGTCGTCTACATGTTCGAGCCGAATCCGGGCGAATCGGCGCGGCCGCTCGCGGCCATCGCGAGTTCGGGCGAGATCGCCCGCGTGATGCTTGCGCTGAAGGTCGTCACGGCCGCCAAGCCCCCTCACGCCCCATCCCTCACCTCTCATCCCTCATCCCCCATCCCCACCCTCGTCTTTGACGAGATCGACGCCAACATCGGCGGCGAGGTCGGGCGGGTCGTCGGCGAGAAGCTGCGGGCGGTTGCCAAGGCCCATCAGGTCATCGCCATCACCCATTTGCCGCAGTCCGCCGTCTATGGCACGCGGCATCTCGTCGTTTCGAAGCGCGTCGCGGACGGGCGGACGCGCACCACTCTCACACCTGTCGCGGGCGACGCGCGCGTTTCGGAAATCGCGCGGATGCTCGGCGGCGAAAAACTCACCAGTGTCGTCAAGGAACATGCGGAAGAACTCCTCCAGCTATCCCATTGAACTTGTCACGGACGCCTTCGGGGACTCGTCCGTACTCGCCGACCTCCTTGCCGGGGCGTCGCGTGTGCTCATTGTCGCGGACATGAACGTCGTCCAGCGGACGGCGGGCCTCGGCACGAAGATCGGCCGCTACGTGCAGGCGCACGGCATCACGCTCGCGGGCAGTCCCGTCGTGATCGGCGGCGGCGAGAAGATCAAGTCCGACAACCTCCAGAGCGCGTTCAAGGTCGCGTCGGCGATCCTGGAGGCGAAGCTGTCCCACACGGACGTGGTGCTCGCGCTCGGCGGCGGCACGGTGCTGGACGTCGCGGGGTATGCGGCGGCGCAGGCGCGCGGCGGCGTGAACATCGTGCGCCTGCCGACGACGCCGCTGGCGATGATGAGCGCGGCGTTCGCGCGTCAGGCGTCCGTGAACGCCTCGTCGGTCAAGGACGCGCTGCGCGTGCCGTCCGTGCCGTCGGCGGTCGTCGTCGATCCCCTCTTCGCGGACTCCGTGCTGGACGGCGTCTGGCGCAGCGGCATGGGCGCCGCCGCGCGGCTCGCGGCCGCGACGGACGCGGCGCTCCTGAAGAAGCTGGAGAAGCTGACGCCGGACTATGCGGCGCGCCGTCCGGGCGTTCTGGAGGACGTCCTGAAAGCGGTTTTGGCGACGCGGGCGAAGAAGGGCGGCAGCGACCTCGCGCTCTGGGCGGCGAACCGGATCGAGTCCCTCAGCGGCTATAAGCTGCCGCATGGCTACGGCGTGTCGATCGGCCTCGTGCTGGAGCTGTGCGCGGCGGTCGAACGCGGCGTGGTGGACGAGGCGGACGTCGTGCGCGTCCGGGAGATCCTGCGGGCGTGCGGGGCCTTGGAAGGGCTCGCGCACGCGCAGTACGTCCTGCAGCAGGTCGATGCGCTGCTCTGCGGGCTGGACGCCTGGCTGCTTGCGGAGCCGGAGGGCGTGCCGACGCTGACGGCGTTCGGCAAGAGCGAGGCGGTCGCGGAACCCGATCGCGAAGCCTATCGCGCGGCGCTGAAGCGGCTGCGCGCGGCGGACTGAACGGAGCCGGGAAAATCGTGGGGACGAAGGGGCGAACCCATGCGCGCGCGCTGCTGCTGACGCCGCCGCTGCTGCAGACGAACACGCCGTATCCGGCGACGATGCACCTGACGGGGTTCCTGCGCGCGCAGGGCTGCGACGTGCAGCAGCGCGACCTGTCCATCAAGGTCGTCCGCGACATCCTGCTCGCCTACGGCGACGAGACGACGGACGAGCTGCTGGAGTTCCTCGGCGGCCCCGCGCCGTGGGAGGAGAAGCGCGCGGCGAGCGAGGTCATCGACGAGCTGGCCTTGTGGATTCGCGACAACGTCGATCCCGAATTCGGCTTCTCGCGCTACGCCGAGCACCTGTGCGCGGCGGTCGAGGACTTCGGCGAGCTGGAGAAGCGGGTGCGCCGGCGCGGCGTCATGGATCGTCCGCTCGAACGCCACCTGAAGGCGGCGCTGGACGAGGCGAAGCCCGATGTCGTCGGCGTGGCCTGCCCCTTCCCCGGCACGCTCGTCGGCGCGTTCAAGATCGCGCGCTACGTGAAGCGGCACTGTCCGGGCGTGCGGCTCCTGCTCGGCGGCGGCTACGTCTCGACGGAGCTTCGCGAAATGACGGACGAACGGCCGGGCCGCTATTTCGACGGGTTCCTCTTCGACGAGGGCTACGCGCCGATGCTGTGCGAGCTGACGGGGGCGTCGCCCGAAGCGGCGGCGGCCGTTCCGCCGTTCGTGCGCCCCTGCTACGACGGCATCGACTGGGACGACTACTTCGACGTCGTCGAGACGGACAACTTCGTCACGAACCTCTGGAATTCGGGCAAGTGGGTCAAGCTCGTCATGGCGCGCGGCTGCTACTGGCACAAGTGCGCGTTCTGCGACGTGCGGCTGCCCTACATCGGCTGCTTCCGGATGCCGAAGGCGGCGGACATCGCCGACTGCCTAGAGGATTTTGTCCGGTCGAACGTCCGCTCCTTCCACTTCGTCGACGAGGCGATGCCGCCGAAGCTCGTGAGCGAGGTGTGCGACGAGATCCTGACGCGCGGACTTGAGATCGAGTGGTGGGGCAACATCCGCTTCGACGCGGCGTTCACGCCGGCGCTCGCGAAGAAGATGGCGAGGGCGGGCTGCGTCTGCGTGACGGGCGGGCTCGAATGCGCGAACGACCGGCTGCTGAAGCTCATGAACAAGGGCATCACGCTCGCCTCGGCCGAGAAGGTCCTGCGGGCGTTCCAGGGTGCGGAGATATTCGTCCATGCCTATCTCATGTACGACTTCCCGACCGAGACGAAAGCCGAGCAGAAGGAGGCCGAGCGGTACGTGAAGGGGCTCGCGAAGAAGGGGCTGATCCAGAGCTGCTTCTGGCATCGCTTCGCGCTGACGGTGCACAGCCCCATCGCGCGCGAGCCGGAGAAGTTCGGCCTCGTGGTCGAGCCGCCGCGCACGGGTCGGCGGGTCTTCGCGCGCAACGAGCTCGCGTTCACGTATCGGGGGAAGCGTTCGTCCGGTCAGTAAGGTGGTCGATTCGTCTTCGACAGAAGTTTCACGTCCTAGGACGCCTTGCTGCGGGCGAATCGCGCGATGCCCTGAAGGAACTGGCGACTGGACTCATACCGACTTGCCCGATTTGACGGCGGTTGGCGGAAAGTGGTATAATTCGACTGTTTCGTTGGTGGGAGAAGATTTGAGTGAACGGAAGCAAGCGAGAAAACACGGGCGGGGCGCGGCGGTTGACGGCGCGGCGCGCAACGTGTGCTGAGACGCGCGAGAACGCGCGTCTGTGGGCTTGCGCCGAAATCCCCCCCCCCCCCCCCTATCAGCCCTAAGGCCTTGTAGAGCCTCTGAGTGGCCTTTCCGTGCGTTCTGTGAAGCGCCCGTGAACACGGGTGCGCTGGGGGGCGTTTTAACACAGAGCCGCTTCGCGGGGCAAGGGGAGTGTCGCGTGAGGAATGCTTCGCGTCATAGGCGAGTTTTCTTGCGCTCAGTCTATTATTTCAACGCAAAGGTCGCAAAGGGTTTGACGCAAAGATCGCCAAGGCTTGCACGACAAGAAGTTTTTGGCGTCTTCGCGCTCTTTGCGTTTCTCCCCTTGGCGTTCTTTGCGTTAAAACAGAGAGTGACCGCTGAAGGGGCGACGAGGTTGACAGATGGGCGTGAAGCGAACCTCCCTGTCGCCTCCGATCGCCCGGCCGCAGGCCGCTCTGTGTTAAAACAAAACTGTGTCGCTGAAGGAATGCTGAGGTGCGGTGGCTCACACGGAGCCACGGAGGCACGGAGAGCGTGTGTGCGTGGAGATGTTGGAATTTCAAATCAAGTTCGTCGCGCCTCTGCGCCAAGGCGGCGGGCTGTGTCTTGGTGGCGTAGAAATAAGAGGAATCATACGATGGAAGACATGAAATGGATTACGCCTAAGGACTTGAAGCCTGGGCAAGAAAAGGTTGTGGTTTACAAAGGACCTAACGGCTCAGTTATTGTCCCTGATCCATCGTGGGATATGACGGGGAATTTGTCGCGTGTGCCAGGAAGAATTCGAAAGCGTATCGATCATTACTCAAAGAATGGTTTTACGAAAAGGCAGGATATCGTTGATTCCAATACACCTGTTGGGTCGAAGATTTCATCTGACATAAAGAATCAGGGCTATTCGATAGATGATAGACAGGTGACATTTTCAGAAGAGACCGATTGGCATGGGAGTTTAATTATATGAGGGGGGGTAGGGTGAAGAAGAAATTGATAGATAATCTTGGGCGGCAGAAATGGGGTTTCCTTCGCGAAACTGCCAAGAAAGCGAAATCGGCAGGGGTTGATCCTGTGACGGGATTGCACCGCACGGGGCTTGAAAAGTATCTCGAGGTGATCTTCCCAAATGTTCATGATTGGGTTCATGACAAAGGCATTGCTAAGGCGAAGGTTGGGACTGTTGGCTACAGACGTTGGCGACCAGACTACCGCAGTGAAAGCCGTAAACTTATTGTTGAGTTTGATGGCCTTCAGCATTATACGGATCAAAAGATCATAAAGTGTGACGCAGAAAAGGATGTCTGGTATAAGCGGTTAGGGTACAAGGTTGTTAGGATTCCTTATTTCATACAATTGACCAATAGGGCCGTTAAGAAGTTGTTTGGGGTTACGGTTGACGAGCCGTTGTTTAATGTCAGATTTCCGTCATTAGGTGCAGGACGAGGGTCTCCCGTAAATCTTTGTCGTGCGGGCATAAACAGAATGGCAAGAGAATTTGCACAGTTCCCAGACCAATACGAGATTAACGTTAAAGCCCTAAAAACACATGCCGGCAAATGTGTGCGGGGTGTGAAATGCCTTGAAAGTACATATAAAAAGATAACACAGAAAACGACAAAATGAGGTTGCAAATGAATAGTAAAGCAAAGATGGTATCCTTTGGAATTGGTGTTGCCTTGTGTGCGCTGAATGCGGTTTCTGCAACAATTGAAAACGTTGTGGCGCGGCAGCGGTACCCGTGGAATGGGAAGGTTGACATTTCGTTTGAGGTGGTTGGCGACCCAGCGGCGGATCTGCCTGATGGGAAGGTCGCTGACCTGTCGGTCGAAATGACGGACAAGGCGACGGGCAAGAGATACGTTGCGACGAATCTGACGGGCGACACCGAGCCGACCGAAGGAAGCCATCGTGTCATTTGGGACATGACAGCGCAAGGCGTTGGAATCGTTGCGGCTGAAGCTGTGTTCACGGTGGCCTGCCTCTCGAAAGACCCGCTCTATCGTGTCATTGACGTTTCGGGTGGCTCAACAGCCGAGCAGTACCCTGTGTCACTTCTCAATGCTGTTCCGGATGGAGGTTGGAGCGATGAATACAAGACAAGCAAAATAGTCTTGCGGCGTATCGACGGAACGGACGGTATTTATTATGCGGGGGTCTTTCAGATTACGGGCGCGCAGTGGGACAAGGTGATGGGCGGTACCAGCAGTAGCACCAACCCGAAGAATTACGTTTCCTATAATTCGATTCGCGGTGACGCAGGAACGTATGACTGGTCAACTTCGACGAAGGTTGACGCAACAAGTTTCATCGGCAAGTTGCGGCAAATGACGGGTCTCACAACGCTTGACTTGCCAAGCGAAGCCGAATGGGAATACGCAGCACGTGCGGGCGTGACGACCAAATGGCTGTGCGGTGACAGCGAGTCGGGGTTGGGGAAGTATGCTTGGTACAGTTCCAATAGCGGCAATTCAACGCACCCTGTCGGTGAACTCTTACCTAACGCATGGGGACTTTGCGATGTGCACGGAAACGTGTGGGAGTGGTGCTTGGATCGCTATTCGAGCGGCGATTCCTACCGGGTGCTGCGCGGCGGCTCGTACTACGACGATGCGTCGGACGGCGCCTTTGCCTATCGGAGCTCCGAGCAACCCGTCCTACCGGAGCAGCCGCTACGGGTTCCGCTTGTGCTGCCGCCCAGGATCGAACTAAGTTCCATGCTCAATGCACAGAACAGAAAAGCACGTGGAAAGGAGCGAACGAGCGAATCTGCGCCGGAGGCGCATGAGCGAGTGAGCGACGCGGCATGAAGCGGGTCGGCAACATCTTCGGCGCGGTGGTCGAGCGCGACAATCTGCGAGATGCCTTTCTCAAGGCGTCACGCGGAAAGCGCAGCCATGCCGACCAGCGACGCTATGCCGTGAACCTGACGGACGAGATCGAGCGGCTGCGCACGGGGCTCTTGAACCTCGACTTTCCTGTCGGCGACTATTCGCACTTCATGATTCACGACCCCAAGGAGCGCGAGATTTCGGTTGCGCCGTTTGCGGAACGTGTGCTGCACCATGCCCTGATGAACGTGTGCGAGCCGTACTTCGACCGCTGGCTCATCGCCGACACGTACGCCTGCCGTCGCGGCAAGGGGCAGCTTCGTGCCGTCGCCCGTGCGGCGTTGTTCGCGTCGCGCCATGCGTGGTTCCTGAAGTGCGACTTCCGCAAGTTCTTCGACTCGATTCCGCACGAGGGGCTGAAGCGGATGGTGTCGCGCAAGTTCAAGGATCCGTTCGTGGTCGCCTGGTTCGCGCGCATCGTCGGCGGCTACGAGAAGACGCCGGGCCGGGGGCTGCCCATCGGCAACCTGACGAGCCAGCACTTGGCGAACCTGTACCTCGATCCGCTTGACCGCCTCTGTCAGGGGGCGTATGTGCGGTACATGGACGACTTCGTGCTGTGGGGCGATTCGAAGGATGACCTGAAGCGGAAGCGCGACGGGACCGTCGCCTTTGCGCGCGATCACCTCGGACTGGAGCTGAAGGGCGTGCCGTTCATCAACCGAACCGCGCTTGGCATGGACTTTCTCGGCCTACGGGTGTTTCCGGGGCGCATTCGCCTTTCGGCGACTTCCCGCAAGCGGTTCGTGCGCAAGGCCGATGCCTACGCGCGTGATTTGGCGGAAGGTACGATGGACGCGGCGACGTATCAGCGACGCATCACCTCCCTGACGGCGTTCGTCGCGGCGGCGGACTCGCGCGGCTTCCGTCAGCGGTATTTTCGGGCACATCCCATCAGCGGCAATTCCAACCGGGTGCTACGCGGCGGCTCGTACAACAACGATGCGTCGAACTGCGCCTTTGCCTATCGGAACAACAACAACCCGTCCAACCAGAACAGCAACAACGGGTTCCGCTTGTACTGCCGCCCAGCATGGAACGACAGGTTCGATCCCGGGACGTGTCCTGTTTCCGGCGACGGAACGAATGACGGAATCCGACCCGACGCCAGTAGCGCGTGTCGAACGCTTCGGGAAGGAGGTTTCGCATGATGCGGTTCAGGACGTTTGCCGTCGGGTGCGAGGCGGACTGTGCGGAACTGAATGCCTTTCTGTCCGCGCATCGGGTCTTGCGCACGGAGCACCAGTTCGAGAACGGGCGGTGGTGTTTCCTTGTCGAGTACGACGAGCGCGGCGAAGGGCCGTTGGGGCGTCTGGGGCGCGGGCCGAAGGTCGATTACCGTGAAGTCCTGAGCGAGGACGATTTCGCGGTGTTCGCCAAGCTGCGCGACGTGCGCAAGCGGTTAGCGGAGGCCGAGGGCGTGGCGGTGTTCGCCGTGGCGACGAACGAGCAGCTGGCGCAGTTCGTGCGCGAGCGGGTGCGTGACGCGACGGGGCTGAAGGCGGTCGCGGGCTTCGGCGCGGCGCGTGCCGAGAAGTACGGCGAGGCGTTCCTGAAGGTCTTGGCTGAAGACGCGAAAGGAGGGGAAGAGTGATTACAAAGCGGCAGATTGAGCGGTTGAGGGGCGAGGCCCGACGCGCGCGCGTCAGGGCGAGGGCGAACGCGGAACGGACGGGGGGCCGCGCCCCCCGAACCCCCGGCAGAGGAGAGAACAGTTTGGAAGTCACCCGAACCCCCAGCAGAGGAGAGAACGGTTTGGAAGTCACCCGAACCCTCGACGAAGGGGCGAGAACCCCCGACGGCGGTTGGCTAGAGCCGTTCGCGCGCCTTTTCGCAGAGCGCGGCGGCGAGGTCGTTCATGGCGAGGCAGTTGGCGCGAAAGAGGTGGGCGGCGGCAGGGTCGCGGCGCATGGCGAGGGCCGAGATGTGGGGCGTCGTGTTGGTGAAGCCCGAGAGAATGAGCAGACGGTCGGCGGCGAGTTCGCGCGAGTCTTCGGCTGCGGGGTCATAGCGCGGCGGCAGAGCGCAGGGCAGCATCTTGACGAAGCGGGCTTTTGGGGTCGCCTTGAGCCGCTTGAGCAATTCGGTTTCGCCCGGCGAAATGAAGCCGCTGACGATGACCGCGCCTCGGCGGGCCTTTTCGACGAGTTCGGCGATTACGGGCTCGTGTTCGGCGAGCGACTTCTTGAGCGTCAGGCGGGCGTGAACGAGAAAGGGCGAGCCGAGCAAAGTGAGGTTGCCCATCGCCGACCAGACGCGCGCGGGGTCGAGAATCGCGTGGCGAATATTGGCGAAGCGCAGGAAGCGATCGGGGTGGCGGCGTTTCCAGAGGGCACGCGCCGGGTTGAGCTTGATGTAGCGGCGAATGGCCTTGAGCTGGCGCGAATCGAACGAAAGCTCGATATAGGCGCGGCGGTCGAAGCGAAGCGCCGAACGGACGGGGGGCGGTGCCCCCCGAACCCCCGGCAGAGGTTTGGGGCGCTGCTGAATCTGGGCGGCGATGGCGCGTTCGCGCGCGAGGGTTTCGGCGAATTGCGCCGCCGCCTCTTGGGGTTCGGGGGCTGGCCCCCCGTTCCTTCGACGGTCAGCCGTTTCGATCGCCTTCATCAGCGCGAAGCTGGCCCAGAGCGGGTTGAAGTCGGGGGCGAGATCATAGCGCACGATCATGAGAAAATGAATGTGGTCGGGCATGATGACGAAATCAGAAATCGTCACGGCGGGGTAGACGACGTGAAACGCGCGCAAGAACGCCTTGACGGTTTCGCCCGCCGGCAACAGCGTCGGCCGCGCTTCGCCCTCGACGAGCCGCGAGAGCAGTTGGGGGCGACCTTCGAGCGTCAACGTGATGAAGAAGAACTGAAGCCCGCTGTGGTGGAATTCGAGTTTCATACCGTGCCATTATACAGGAATCGCGCGAACGCGGCAAGGGCGGCAGCGAGATGTCTCACACGGAGAGACGGAGCCACGGAGAATTGAAGACACTTCAACAAAGAACTTTGAAAGGAACAAAAAGATGATGAAGAAACGGGTCATGATGGTGGCAGTGATGGGGGCGACTGTGGCGTGCCCGTGTTGGGCGGCGGTGATCTGCACGGCGGATTCGCCGGCGACGTTCGTCGATTCGCGGCGCGGCGTTCGCTATGAGACGGGCACGAACGCGGTGCATACGCTCTGCTACGACGCGGCGTGGGTCGGCGGCGACGCGACGGCCGAAATCGCGATTGCCGTTGACGGCGAAGAGTTCGCGCGCGGCACGGGCGTCGGTGCCTGCGTCTGGACGAACACGACCTATGGCACGCACACGCTCACCTACACGACCTACCTTGGCGGCGTCGCGCAAGCGGAGGTCTATTCGGCCACGTTCAGTGCGCTTGACGTCACGGGCTTGGGAGTCCCCGGTCTTCAGCGCGTGACGTTCACGGGCAGTGCCTACGACACCAGCCACGCGCGGATGGGCGGCGAACCGCTCGTCACGCTCGACGGCGCGGGGATGTACGACAACACGATCGGCGAGAAGACGACGTTCGCCTACACGGGCTACATGTTCTTTCGTGCGGGCGAGACCTACACGTTTCGCGGGTTCTTCGACGACTATGCGTGGGTGGCGGTCGATGAGCAGACGGTCATCGCGCGCAACACGAGCGAGTGCAAGGAAGGGACGGGCACGATCTCGTTCGCTGAGGCGGGGTGGCATACGGTCGATTTCCGCGTCGCCAACAACGGCAGTGGCGGCGGGCTCGCGGGCGGCGCGTCGTATCAGGGCATCTGGTACAAGACCGACGCGGACGCGACGTGGCGGCCGATCGCCGACGACGGTTCGGGCACGCTCTTCCGCACGGGGCCGGACTACTGCGGCGTCGAGATCCTGTCGGCGCGGATGCGTCCGAGCGACCCGACGATTCTCGACATCGTGTACAAGGTGACGAGTCCGAAAGAGACGGTGAAGGTGCGTGCGCTCGCCTACGAGGACGGCAAGCGGAGCTTCGCGACGGCGGTTCCGGCGCTGACGTTCGCGGACGGCACGGAGGCGAACGTCGGCGATGCGGTCCCGGCGAACGAGGCGCTGACGCTCTCGTGGCAGGTCGCGGCGGACTGGGCGACTGACCTCTCGAAGGTGCGCTTCGAGGTGATGGTGGCGGAAGACGAGCTGCTGCCGCTCCACTTCGTCACGATTCCCGCGACGGCGAACCACGCGGCGATCCGGTATTCGGACACGACGCTGACGTCGGGAGCGGTGCTGAATGCGCTGCTCTGGCTCTACGCGGGGCAGGACGAGTCGCTGACGCTGACGAACGGACGGCTCACGAACGCGGCGGGTCTGCTGCTGGCGGACGGCGCGACGGTGAAGAACGAGGTGCAGACGCTCGTGTGGCTGTTCACGCGCATGGGATATGGCGTCCTGTCGGGGGATGATCTCGCGTATGTCAACGCGGCCGCGCGCATCTCGCTGAAGCCGAGCGGCCTGCGCCAGTTCGCGGTGAAGACGATTGCGCCGTGAAACGCACGTTCGCCAGAATCGGCATTCTTGCAGGGGCTTTGCTGATGGGGCAAGGCTTGTGGGCAGATGTCGCGCATCAGGTCCACCTCGTCCAGCAGGTCGAGGTGGATGGCGAGATCGTCGAGACGATCGACCTCACGCCCTACACCGGCGACGGCTTCACGACCTCGAATGCGACGGCGCGGACGGGGTACATCTTCACGCACTGGTCAACGTCCGCAGTGCAGGACTTCGCGAATCGCGATCCGTGGGGACGCGCCTTCGAGCAGGTCGCGTTCTCGCTTTACGAGACGATGACGAACACGGCGCACTACGTGCGCGCCGACCTCGATGCGGATGGCGACGGGATGCCGGACGGGTTGGAACTCTACTGGTACGGCGACTTGGACGAGACGCCGGCGAGTGACACGGACGGCGATGGAATCGGCTTCGCGCGCGAACTGGAGCAGGGGACGAATCCGCATTTTCCAGATGCGTACGCGCGTGGGCTTGTCGGGGTCTCGGCGAAGCCGCAGTTCTTCAAATTGATTCGGCGGTGCGAACCGGCGGGCGCGCTGTTCGCGACGGTGACGAACAACGTCGCGCCGGGCGTCGCAGTCACGACGGCGGCCTACAGTCCGGCAACCTCGGACTTCGCGCACTGGACGGCGACGGGCGCGGCGGTGGAGACGCGCGACGTGTTCGGGCGCGCGCTCGACCGCCTCGCGTTCGCGATGCCGACGAACGACGTCGAGCTGGTCGCCGTGTGCTGTGCGGACGCAGACATGCGTCAGTCCCTCTACTGGTACGGGAACGAGACGACGGAACCGACGAGCGACACGGACGGCGACGGCTTCACGTTCGCGGAAGAGATTCGGCAGGGCACGAACCCGCTCTTCGCCGATTGCTTTACTCGCGGCATCGTCAGCGTTTCGGCAAAGCCGCAGTTCTTCAAATTGACTTTGCGGTGCGAGCCAGAGGGTGCGCTGTTTGCGACGGTGACGAACAACGTCGCGCCGGGCGTCGCGGTCACGACGGCGGCCTACAGTCCGGCGAC
>CAKTZI010000041.1 GCA_934635385.1 uncultured Kiritimatiellota bacterium
GGCTGCGCCCGCCCCCAATCCGCCGACACGAAACCGTCGGATATCTATCTCGACAAATCATGGATTTGGAATCTCTGGCCAGTCCGCGAAGTCCTCAGCGCACGATGGCGGCGCGCGCGGCGGCGAGGTCGGCGAACTCCCCGGCGGCGATCATCTGCACGATGAGGTTGCCGATGGCCGTGCCCTCCGTCGGGCCCGCGAAGACCTCCAGCCCCGTCGCCTCGGCCGTGAGCGCGTTGAGGTAGAGATCCTTCGAGCCGCCGCCGACGATGTTGACCGACGTGTACGTCACGCCCGTGATCTCGGAAAGGTTGCGGATCGCGTCCGCATAGCACTCGGCAAGCGACCGGTAGACGCACTGCATGAGCTCGCCCACCGTCGCCGGGGGCGTTCCCTCCGCCGCAGCCGCCGCGAGCACTTCGCCGACCATCGACTTCGGATTGAGGAACCGCGCGTCGTTGACGTCAACCGTGAGCCGGTAGTCGCTCGCCTCGCGCGCGCTCATCTCCAGGTCGGCGAAGGAATACTTCTTCCCCTTCTCGTAGTCGCCAAGCGCCTTCAGGGCCTCGATCGTCTCGTCGCGCTCCTTGCCCTCGACGTAGCTCACGCCGTTCAGCTCGCGGCGGATGGACTGGATCATCCAGAGGCCCATGATGTTCTTGAGGAAGCGGTAGCGCCCCCACGCGCCGCCCTCGTTCGTGAAGTTCGCCTCGCGCGCCGCCTTCGTCGTGATCGGCGCGGCGTTCTCGACGCCGAGCAGCGACCACGTGCCGCTCGACAGGTAGACGGCCTTGTCGTCGCGCGCCGGGACGGCGAGATACGCCGAGCCCGTGTCGTGCAGCGCCGGCAGGACGACCTTGACGCCCCTGTAGGCACCGACCGTCGCGCCCGGCATCTCCAGCTTGCCGAAGAGCCGCGTCGGCAGGCCGAGCCGTTCGATGAGGTCGAAGTCCCAGTCTTTCTTCGCCGCGTCGAGCAGCGCCGTCGTCGAGGAGTCCGTGTACTCGTGGACGATCTTCCCCGTCAGCGCGTAGTTGATGTATTCCGGCACGGTCAGGAAGTGCGCGGCCCGCGCCAGCTGCTCCGGGTGCTCCTTCTTCAGCGCCCAGAGCTGGTAGATCGTGTTGTACGGGGCCTTCTGCAACCCGACGCGCCGGTAGAGATCGGCGAAGGAGATGACTGTGGCCTCGATCTCCTCGGCCGCGCCCTGCGTGCGCGCGTCGCGGTAGGCGACCGTATCGCCCACGATCTGTCCCTGCTCGTCCAGGAGAACGAAGTCGACGCCCCATGTGTCGAGGCCAATCGATTCGACAGGCCCCTTCGCGAGCGCCGCGTCGATGCCGGCCTTGACGGACGCGACAAGCTTCTCGATGTCCCAGCAGTCGTGGCCGTTGCGCACGACCTGCGCGTTGTCGAAGCGGTAGACCTCCTCAAGAGCGATCTTCCCGTTCTCGACCCTGCCGAGGATGTGCCGTCCCGAGGACGCGCCGATGTCAATTGCAAGATAGTTTTTCATTTGCCGACTAGTATACCACAAATTCACCGCCTGCGTCAGCCCTGCCGCGTTTTCACGGCGCCATTGACAGCGCGGCGCGTCTTTTGATATATTCGCGACCGAGTCCGAACAGCAGGCGCAGCAAGAGCCTCGCCCCCATGACGCAGATGACGATAACCTATCCCGAAGAGCTTCCGGTCTCCGCGCACCGCGCGGAGATTCTCGCGGCCGTGCGCGCGCATCCCGTCGTCATCGTCTGCGGCGACACCGGCTCGGGCAAGACGACGCAGCTCCCCAAGATGATGCTCGAGCTCGGACGCGGCGCCCGGGGCCGCCGCATCGCCGTCACCCAGCCACGCCGCCTCGCCGCCGTGACGATGGCCGAGCGCGTCGCGGACGAGCTGAAGGCCCCCGTCGGGCAACTCGTCGGCTACCGCCACCGCTACGCGCGCGAGCTCTCCGACGAGACGCGCGTCGAGTTCCTGACGGACGGCGTCCTCCTCGCCGAGACGAGGTCCGACGCCCTTCTCCGCGCCTACGACACGGTCATCGTGGACGAGGCGCACGAGCGTTCGCTCAACGTCGACTTTCTCCTCGGCATCCTCAAGCGCATTCTCGCGCGCCGCCGCGACCTCAAGGTCGTCATCGCGTCCGCGACGATGGACACGGAGAAGTTCGCCGCGTTCTTCGCGGCGCCCGTCGTCACCGTGCCGGGGCGGCTCTTCCCGATCGACATCCGCTACCGCGCGCCCGACGACGCGGACGCGCCCGACCTGCCGACGACCGTGGCCGAAGCCGTGCGCGAGCTCCCGGAGACGGGCGACGTCCTCGTCTTCCTCCCCGGCGAACGCGACATCCGCGAGACGGGCGCGCACCTGGAGACCTGCTTCGGCCCCCGCTTCGACGTCATCCCCCTGCTGGCCTCGCTCCCCGCCGCCGAGCAGCGGCGCGCCTTCCGGCTCTCCGCCCGCCGCCGCATCGTCCTCGCGACGAACGTCGCCGAGACGTCCGTCACGATCCCCGGCATCCGCGCCGTCGTCGACTCGGGCCTCGCGCGCATCTCCCGCTATCTCCACCGCACGCAGGTCCAGCGGCTGCAGGTCGAGCCGGTCTCGCAGGCCTCGGCGCGCCAGCGCGCGGGCCGCTGCGGGCGCCTCGGCCCCGGCACGTGCATCCGCCTCTATTCCGAAGAGGACTTCCGCGCGCGCGAGGCCTACACCGCGCCCGAAGTCCTGCGCGCCTCGCTCGCGGGCGTCATCCTCACGATGCTCGACCTGCGCCTCGGCGCGATCGACGACTTCCCGTTCGTCGATCCGCCCAAGCCCGTGATGGTGCGCGAAGGCCTGAAGGAGCTCCTGGAGCTCGGCGCGATCAAGAGCGGCTACCGGCTCACCGACATCGGGCGCAAGCTCGCGCGCATCCCGCTGGAGCCGCGTCTCGCGCGCATGCTGGTCGCGGCGAGCGAAAACGCCGTCCTGCCGTTCGTCCTGCCGATTGTCTCGGCCATGGCGTGCGACGACCCGCGCCGCCGGCCGATCGACGCAAGGGAGAAGGCCGCGCAGGCTCACGCGAAATGGCGCGTGCCGAAGTCGGACTTCCTCTCGACGCGCGCGCTCTGGGACTGGTGGGCGCACGAGACGGACGCGCTGTCGCAGTCCCGGGCGCGCAAGCTTGCGCTGGCGAACTACCTCGCCTGGCCGAAGCTGCGCGAATGGCGCGACCTCACGCGCCAGCTCGAGGCCCTCTGCCGACGGCTGGGCCTCTCCTTCGCCGAAATCCCGCACGGGAAGACCGCGAAGGAGCGGGACGTCTTCTTCGCCGCCGTCCACATGGCCCTGCTGACCGGGCTGCTCGGACGCCTCGGCCACTACCACGCGGAAGACCGCGCGTATCGCGGCGCCCACGCCCTGCGCTTCGCCCTCCATCCGGGCTCGGCGCTGAAGCGGGAGAAGAGCCCCCCCGACTGGATTGTCGCGGGCGAGCTCGTCGACACGGCGCGCCTCTACGCGCGCACCGCTGCCGAGATCGATCCCGCCTGGATCGAGCCCGTCGCCGGGGACCTCTGCAAGCGCCATGTCCACTCGCCCCAGTGGGACGCGGCCAGCGGCTTCGTGCGCGCGACCGAGCAGGTCACGCTCTACGGGCTCGTCATCGTCGAGGCGCGGCGGTGCGACTACGCCCGGTTCGACCCCGCCGGCGCACGCGAGATCCTCTTTCGCCACGGCCTGCTCGGCGGCGAGTTCCCGCAGCCGCCGCCGGCCCTCCGCGAGACGCTGGCCTTCCTCCGCGCGCTTCGCGCACGCGCCGAGAAGACGCGCACGCCCGAGACCTTTGACGAAGGCCGGCTCCTCGCGCACTTCGCCGCCGCCGTCCCCGCCGCCGTCACGAACGCGCCCGCGCTCAGGAAATGGCTCGCGCGCGCGACGCCCGACGAACTGGGCCGCTTCCGCCTGAAGCGCGCGGACTGGTGGCCCGACGAGGCGATGGCCGCGCGCGACTTCCCCGACACGCTCAAGGTCGCCGGCGCGACGCTGCGGCTCACCTACCGCAACGCGCCGGACGACCCCGAAGAGGACGGCCTCACGTGCACCGTCAGGAAGCGCGATGCCGCCGCGCTCGACCTGTGGCGCGACGACTGGCTCGTCCCCGGCCTTCTCCGCCGCAAGGTCTCGTACCTGCTCCTGTCGTTGCCGAACTCCCTCCAGCGGCTCCTCAAGCCGCTCGACGAGAGCCTGGCGATCCTCATGGATCTCCTCGGCGAGCCGAAGGACACGCTGGAGCGGACGGTTCGCCGCGCCGTCCGGGAGCGCTGGGGGTTCCGCATCCCCGACGACGCCTGGGCCCGCGTCCGTCTGCCGCCCTACCTCCGCGCGCGCTTCGTCGTCCGTGACGACGCCGACGGGCGCATTCTCCTCGCGACGCGCGACAAGGCCGCCGCGTGCGCGCTCGGACAAGGCGAGGCGATGCGCTTCAGGCCGCCGCCGCCCGAGCGGACGCTCGCCGAACGCCTGGCCGGCCACGTGCCGTTCTCCTTTCGCGGCAAGCTGCCGCTGGTCTGCACGCTCTTCCTGGGCGAGCGCGACTGGCGCGAAGAGGCGTTCAAGGCCGACGTGCGCGAAGGCGCGATCCGGGCGACGCTGAACGAGGCGAAGACCGACGTCCGCTCGACCGAGGAGCTGTTGCGCGCCGAAGCCGAGATCCTGCGGATCGTCCGCGAGACCATCGACGCCGTCCAGGCGCTCGACGCGCAGCTCGCGACGGGCGCCTATCCCGAGTCGACCGCGGACGCCGTGATGGAAGATCTCGCCTGGCTCACGTTCCGGGGCTTCCCCAAGGTCGTTCCGCTTGAGATCCTCCGCCGCTATGCGCGCTACCTCAAGGCCGTCGACGTGCGCCTCGCGCGCGCCAAGGTCTCGCCCGCCTCCGACCGCGCGAAGGACGCACGCTTCGCGCCCTACTGGCAACGCTACCGGGAGGCCCTGAAAGACCGCGTCCATGCGGATGCCGACGCACTCACGCGCTATCGCTGGCTTCTTGAGGAGTTCCGCATCCAGCTCTTCGCCCCCGAGCTCAAGACCTTCGAGAAGGTCAGCGAGAAGCGGCTGGACGAAATCGCCCTCAGACGCCCCTGAACTTCAGGCCGCCGAAGATGCGGTCGCAGACGAACGCGACGAACGCCTGCCGCCATTCGCCCTCGGTGACGCCCGGCGGACGGTGACGCTGACGCCATTCGGGATGGTAGAGCGCATAGGCGCCAAGCTGGACCCAGATGGACGCCGACCACAGGTAGGCCTCGCGGTCGTTGTCAGTCGCCATGCGCATGAGACGGAAGAGCCGGTTGCGCGCGGGACGCGCGAAATGCTCCTCCAGGTAGTCCTTCATCTTCGACGGACGCATGGCCTCCTGCCGGAAGATGCCCGCCGCGTGCGCGCCGACGCCAAGCTTCGCGTGAAAAGCCTCCGCAAACGTCTCGACCCAGGTGCGAACGGCCGCCTTCCAGGTGCGCGCGTCGCGGACGCCCGCCACGACGGCGGCCATGTCCGAACCGTGCGTCGTCTCGTAGACGCGCTCGACACATTCGCGGTAGAGCCCTTCCTTGCTGCGGAAATGGTAGTTCACGAGCGCGCCGTTGACCTTGGCCGCGCGGCAGATCTCCCGCACGGTCACGCCCGCCAGACCCTTCTCGGCAAAGAGCCGCGTCGCGGCCCCGATGATCTTCTCCCTTGTCCTGTCCATTTTTCTCCGTTCCCTATCCTCGTTTAGTCGTGTGCCGGATCTCGTTCGTCACCCCGATGACCACATAGTCCTGAACGTCCGCTGCCGCCTCATCGAACCGAAACGGCGCGGCATTCGCACATGAGCCGCCCAGCAGGGCCGTCACGAAAAACATATTGGCCCGTCTCATTTGGACACTGTGTCTTGCGACGCGAGTGGAAGCAGCTGTAATCCATAGAGACATCTATCTTTTGCCATGCGCGCCGACCTGGCTGTTGGTTCGGACTCGGAAACCAAGCACGCGGAATTTGTGGAAATATCCGCGCCCATCGAGCGAAGATCCTTTTTGTATGCCAAGATGAAACTCACTGTCCCTTTCATATTGCGCATTGGCATGAACGACAGCGAAAGATGCCGGTCACAGACCGTGAATTCTGAATCGCAAGGCACAGAAACAACCTTTCCGTACTGACTAATCTGAGGATCTTGACTGCCAATCGTGTAAAGGTAGCGTCCTCCTAACTTCTTGAATGTGAACACGACATTCGTGCCTGTGGACTCAATGGAATCAAAGAATGTCTTTAACGTGGCTTCCGTGATTTCCGGTTGCTGCACGGACGCACTTCCACTAGCAATGAGCATCAGCATCCCGACTGACAAGACTGCTGTCGCGTGTATACATGATTTTTTGCTTACTTTCATTATCACCTTCCGTTTTTGCATGACTTGCTTATAGTAGAATAAATTACCTTTGAACCTTTGGGCCATATTGATTCTTATGCTGACAACCAGGATTTGACCAATCAGAAGCCGGATACATAGGTATTGAAAGCGACTGTTCGATCTTACGACAACGAACCTCGTCATCCCCATATCTCTGATAGTTCTCTCCCAAATTATAAGTGTTTGGATTGTTTGGATGCGTAGCCATTCCGTCCAAAGACCCCTCCTCTGACGTCGGAATGCCATCACCATCCGGATCCTCCCCCTGACCATGGAATCTATCGTAGATGTCAAGATGATGCGCCTCATGCTGTATGGTTTCCGCTACGCACCGAATACCCTTCCCGTTGCCCGTAACAACAACAATTCCCAAACCATCCAATGAAGATTCATAGGATTCTGGCCCCGAATTCACCATGGCCGCACGCAGTCCCAAGCGAATTAACCTGTCAACGCCTGGCAGCGTATAGCCATAAACCGCCGTATCATCATACAGGCAATTCTGATTGATCCCGCAAACGGCGCCGTCCCGCCAGTAATAGAACCAGTTGGGACAATTCGGACAGGTCGTGCAAGGCGGGTGGTTCTTGCCGGACTTTGGGAAGAAGACCTCGAAATCCTGTGAAATCGTCATCCCGCGGCACGTAAAGGTCGCGGTCTTTCGGCCAAATCCGCTGTTGCGTGTCGGATAGCCTTGATACGTCGCACGGGCGGCGAGAATCGTATGCGCAGCCTCATCAAAGCCCTCGTCCGTTCTTGCCGCCGCAGAGCCATCTGGACTGTCCTCTGACCACGTGAGCGTCGCTCCCTGTATTGTGGGGAGAGTGAACTCCCCTGCAAGCCCAAGTGCTTTAGGAAGCGCCGGCTGAACCTCGACCTGAAGCAATACCGACAAGGCGGACGTGCTATCGTCATACGTAAACTCGTTCTGCCCGATTCCTTTTTCGGACTGTGCAGATTTCACCGGATCACCTGCAGGAGTACGGAAATCAAACTTCAGCACGTAGACGCTGGCGACCTTCCCCTCGCCGGAGAACGCCGTACTCGTGTCGTCCACGCCGAAAAGGGAGTCGTCGTCCACGAGAACCACATTGGGCGGCAGTTCGCCGGACTGCGCCAACGTGTAGTCATAGTCGGTCTCCACCCCCGGCTTCGTCCCCGCATGCGCGAGGCGAACCTCGTACCGCCACCCCGGCTTGAGGAACGCCGTCCGCGTCTCGCACGCGCCGTAGTCCGCGTTGACCCAGGCGAAGGGGGACGGCCGTTCGCCCCGCCCCTCGGCCGGCGTGACCGTCAGGCGATACTTCTCCGAATGGCTGCCGCTGTGGTCGCCAAAGCAAAGCGACACCCGGACGCGGCTGTTCGGCCTGCCCTCGTCCGAGGCATCGGACGGATCGCTGCACTGCGCAACCTCCGCACCGTCCCAGGTGCCGTCGCCGTCCGTGTCTTTGTTGCGCGGATCCGTGCCGTAGGCGCATTCCTCCTCGTTCGTGAGGCCGTCGCCGTCGGGGTCTGCGTCAGCGTCGTTGTCAGGGTCGTCGTCCGTCGCGTTGTCCACGGCCGGGTCATACCCCGACTCATGTTCCCAGCCGTCGTCCATCCCGTCACCGTCCGTGTCCGGCTGGCACGGGTCTGTGCCCAAGGCCACCTCAAGGCCGTCAGGAAGCCCGTCACAGTCCGTATCGACACGAAACGGGTCTGTTCCGCGACTGATTTCCGCGCCGTCGTTCAGCCCGTCGCCGTCGGTGTCGGCGTTCAACGGGTCTGTCCCCCACTGCTGCTCCTCACGGTTCGTCAGACCGTCCCCGTCCGGGTCGGCGTCTGCGCCGTCATTGCCGTCCGCCGACTTCGGATCGAGCCCGTTGGAGACCTCCCATCCGTCCTTCAGTCCGTCGCCGTCCGAATCCGCGCTTTTCGGGTCTAAGCCCCGCTCTACCTCATATGAATCTGAAAGCCCGTCCCCGTCTGTGTCGGCGCTGGTCGGGCTTGTCCCGTACACATTCACTTCCAGACCGTCCGAAAGCCCGTCCCCGTCCATGTCGGCGCGAAGCGGATCCGTGCAAAGGCCAAGGTGATACTCGACCGTCGTTCGCGGCAGGATCGGCCCGCGCTCCGCAAAGTCCCACGTCAGGTTGTAGTACCCGTTCGCCGTGACGACCCGCTTGTTCTGCACGCCCACGACGGCCCCTTCGCCGTCCATCCAGTAGTCGCTCGCGAGGTAGCTGACTCGGATGACGTTTCCCGTGCCGGACGGCACGGCCACCTGATAGGTCATGCCAATCGGCGAATACGGCGCTTTCCTCACGTCATGGAACTCGACGACGTAGGAGCCGTCGCCTACCATGCCTGCCCTGATGTAGGAATTCGTGTCCCCCTTGCAGAGATACGAGCTGTTCCAGTAGGCGGCGACCAGGATGCTGCCGGTGTTCCACACGCTTCGGTCGAGCGGCGTCGGCCCCGGCGGGAAAATCCAGGCGTTGCCGTCCCCGGCGGCCGAAAACGAGATGTAGCCGGTCTCAAAGGCCATGAGGGACGTCAGGGGCAGTTCGGCGACGACATGCTGCGAGCGAATCGGGCGGGATGTCGCCTGGCACCACCAGCTGGAGATGCCCGACCCCATCGACTCCTGCCAATATCCCGTGTTGTACGTCGGGCTGAACGCGGACGTGTCATGCCAGACGAAGCCGTCGGCCATCTGGATGGAGCCAACCTCGTCGCCGTCATTCAGCCCATCGCCGTCCGTGTCCGCGCACAGGGGGTCTGTCCCCAGGGACAGTTCCGCGCCGTCCGGCAGCCCGTCGCAGTCCGTGTCGGGGTTTGCGGGGTCTGTCCCCAGCGTCCACGCCTCGTAGGCGTCCGAGAGGCCGTCGCCGTCCGTGTCAGCCTGCGTGGCAAGCCGGAAGAACGCCATGCGTGCCATCGCGTTCGTCGAAAAGCTGCCCACGTCGATCTCGACAGCCACCGGGGACTGAACACCGGACACGTTGACCTGCGCGAGGCGCGTCCAGCCGTCCGGCGCGAGCCGCCAGTTCCCGAAGACGTCAAGACAGCCGCCGGGCAGGGAAAGGCCGTCTGGCCACGCCAGTTCCAGCGTCACCGTGTCGGTTCCCTTCTCGATTCCATAGAAACATGGGTTTGTCACCGAAGACAATGGGAGGTCGCTGTCGCTTAACGCGGAGTTGTTGGAGGAGGGTAGGCTCGGAGATTCTTTGACAGGATTTACAGGATTCACAGGATTTGAGGTATTTGGCGTATCCGCCGCGTCAATCCTGTCTAAAACACCCATGTCCTCTCCGCGACTCCGTCCCTCCTGATCCTCCGCGTTAAGCGTCGCAGACACCCTCATCTTGTACGCCCGCGTCACCGAGCCCTCCAGCGTCGCAAAGGCCATGAAGCCGCCGAGGACGAAGACCGTCGGCTCGCCCAGACGCTTTGCCGCCGCACGCACACGGGCGGGGCAGCGCGACAGACCTCGCGCCAGCGCGGCAAGGACAACCCCGCCCAAGCCGAGGCCGCAGCACCACAGCACAACCGTGTCAAAAGCCCCTCTATCCAATGTCATGGCTCAATCACGGGAATTGCGCTCAAATCGGGATCTGCATTCTTGACGATCTCCTCGACTAAATAGTATTGGAACAATTCCAGTTTACTTATCCCGTAATGAAAGCCTATACTTCGCTCGTCATACATTTTTGAAAGAAGCTTACGGGCAATTCGCCCCTCTGCCCGATGAACCGCCGAATGACAATACGGGCACAAGCTATAGAGGTTGTTGAGACTGTCCAGCTTCTTGTTCTGGGCGTCAAACTCGTCCTGGAACTCAAGTGGGATCACATGGTGGATCTCCACGTAGCGGCATCCCGTCGCCTTTGCGATGAACAGCCGATGCGTTTCGCTGTACTCGCACGAATATCGGCTCAATTCCATCCGCTGCTTCACAAGAGCCGGATTCCGTTGCGTACGGGTCTTCTTCTGTTTTGCCTCACGCTCCGACATTGCCGTTTCATTCTCTGCCCGCCACTGAGATTCCGGCAATGCCCCTATCCAAAGTTCGCCATCCGTCTTTGACAAATACAGAAACCAGATATCCCCTTTCTTCGGCATGAACCCTGCGCGAGAAGAGAGATAGAGGCGCAGTTCGGTTTTGTTTGGCTTGGGATAGACAAGATTCAGACCGATGCGGTCTCCCGATGGGAACAGCCTAAACATCTTGCGCGCAGCATCCCGATTGGAATTCACATTTCCGACATAGATGCCTTCGCCCTTGCTTCTGAAATACTCGACGAGCAACTTTGCTTCTGCATCCGTTGCCGTGATCTGCGAATCATAGAGTTCGCGGTCGGTGACGGGCGAATATGACCCCTTGACGGCCTTTAACGCAGCACACTGCAGGAAACCGAACTCCATTTCACACCTCCTTCAAGGCCTGTTTGTCAATGCATTCCGCAATGCGTTCCAAAACAGGAACGGCCACGGAGTTTCCCATCTGCTTGTATGCGGCAGACCGCGAACGCGGCAAGATGAAGTTTTCGGGGAAGCCTTGAAGCCTCGCGCATTCTCTCGGCGTCAACATACGAGGATTTTTCCCTTCTTGAGGAATGAGGCATTCCTTCCCGTCCTTGTAATAGCGAGCAACAAGCGTATGAGACGGCTCATCAAGATTTGCCGTATAGGCGGTGAACCCAGCACCCCTAGCCAGATTGGTTCGCGTCCTACGCTGATGTCCAGCCCACAGGTTGTCGGAAATCGTGTAATCATCCGAAACGTCCTTGTCTAGGGCGCCTCTTAATGGCAATGGCGCACCTTTGATCTCGGGGAACTCGAATTTCACCCCATTTCGCAGACACACCATATAGCACCGAACACGCCGCTGCGGAACGAGCGGACTTGAGTCTATCAGCTTGTAGGAGAACGAGTATCCTTCGTTTTCAATCGCCCGTCTGATCACATCAAACGTCCGTCCACCGTCATGATTGACGAGATTCCTCACATTTTCGAGAAACACAACTCTCGGACGTCGTTGCCGAATGATCTGAAGAACATCAAAGAACAGCGTCCCCTGCGTCTCGTCATCAAAGCCGTGCGCCCTGTGCATCGAGTTTCGCGCAGACACGCCGGCAAGGGAAAAGGGTTGGCAGGGGAATCCCGCGCAGAGAACGTCAAACCCTTTAGGTATCTTATCCTTGGTCGTTTGAGGACGGATGTCTCCAAACGGCTGCTCTCCGTAATTGGCCTGATACGTCGCCTGTGCGTTCTTGTCCCATTCAGACGTGAAAACGCACTTTCCGCCAATGCTCTGCATGGCCAATCGAAATCCGCCGACACCCGCAAACAGATCGATGAACGTGAACTTTGGATTTCTCGGAGGAGGAAACGGTGGATTGTATTTCATTGCCATAAACTCCATCTGCACGCCCGGCTCGCAGACACACAGGGTCTCACGCGGCAGCTGCAGGAGGATCGGCGGGAGGCGGTTCGCAAGGCCGGGGTCGTTGCGGTCGGACGATTCGAGGTACGTCTTGATTTCGCGCGCAATCTTGGGCGACCGCTTCGCGAAGTCTTCCGCGCGCACGATCACGCGCGCCACCTCCGCCGCAAGCACATTCGACGTGTTCGCGGGCGCATAGGCCGGCTGGATCCTGTAGAGCAGGTACCTTTCGCCGTGCGCCGCGCCCTTCGCCGGATAGCCGAAATCGCGCACAAGCGCGTCGCGCGTACACGTGCCGACGAACTCCGCCGCGAAGTACCGTCCGTCCTTCGCGCCGTTGAAGAGCCAGATCTCGTTGACCCGCTTCGCCGCCTCGGCGTCAACCGCGTCGTCCACGCTGAGGGGATAGTTGTAGAGGCCGGGCCAGCGCTCCAGCTGCCCCGCCCGGTACGTCCCGACGAGGACGATTTTCATCCCTTTCTCTCCCTTGAAGCTCATGTCCGTATTATACCATACTCACGCCCGCCGATTCTTTAAGGCCCGACGCCGTTCACGGCCTCGCGATCTGTCCTCCGTCCAGCAACGCCTACCGCAGTCGCTTGCCGAACGTCGTCCTGATCTCGGCAACGGGTTGAAGGATTTTCGGACAGCGCGCGACGGCCGCCGAATATCCAACCGCATCTCCATCAACGAGACGGGCGAGATAGACGAGTTCTGAAACTTCCTCAGTAGACACCTCACGCGCCTGTCCCATCAGACGACGGGGCGGATGTACTTCGCCTTGACCGCGCGCCAGAGGACGACGCAGAAGGCCGAAAGCGGAATCGCGAGCAGCATGCCGAGGACGGGACCCAGCACCGTCGACCAGAAGAAGAAGCTGAAGATGACGCCCGCATAGCCGAGCCCCGTCTTGTTCCCCTGAATGCGCGGCGTGATGAAATAGCCGTCCAGCAGCTGCCCCGTCAGCCACACGCCCAGCACGAGCAGAAGCCGCGTCAGCGAGCCGCCGTGCGGAAAGTAGGCGAGCGGCAGCGCGACCGGCAGGCAGATGACCGAGCCGAAGAGCGGAATCAGGTTCAGGACGCCAAGCGCGAACCCGACGAGGAATCCGTAGGGAAGCCCGACGAGCCAGAATCCCGTGCCGTAGAGGACGCCCTCGATGAGGCAGATGACCGTCTGCCGCTGGAAGAACGAGACGAGGATGTCGATGAAGGCGTCGACCTGAGCGGCGAGGAAGTCGCGCGTCTCCGGCTTCAGGAACGGCAGGTGCCCGACCATCTCGCGCCCGTGGCGGTCCTTCGTCATCAGGAAGAAGACGAAGAAGATGAGCGTGACGAGCGCCGAGAGGACGCCCGTCAGGCACTTGAGCGCGCTCGTCCCCGCCTTGAGGGCCGTCGCGCCGTACTTCGTGTAGACGTCGCCGAGGTCGTCCGGCCAGCCGAACTGCGCGAGGAGCGCATGGAGCTTCGGGAACGTCGCCTGAAACCAGCCGACGACCTGGCGCAGCAGCGCCGGGCCCTGCGCAATCAGGTTCGAGACCTGGTCGACCATCACCGCCCCCGCGTACCAGAGCAGGAAGCCGACCGGCAGGAAGACCGTCAGCAGCATGACGACGAGCGCGAGGGACGGGTTCTTCAGGACGCCCTTCCACCAGAGGTAGTACGGCTTGAAGAAGAGCGCAAGGAAGAACCCGAACAGCACCGGCACGATGGCCGCCGAGGCGAACGCGAGCGCCTTCAGGAGCCCCCACGCGACGACCGCGACAAAGGTCAGGACGACGGCGACCGAAACGGCCGTCAGGCCGCTCGCCACCGTCCGCTTCTGCGTTTCCGTCAACTCGATCATGTGCATCCCTTTCGTGCGAACGTGGGCCTCACGTGTAGCGCAGCACCTCGTCCACCGTCGTGTAGCCGTCAAGGATCGAGCGGATGCCGTCTTCGCGCATCGTGCGCATGCCGAGCTCGCGCGCCTTCTCGCGGATGATCAGCGTCGGCGCCTTGTTGTTGACGAGCTCGCGCAGCGGGTTCGACATCCGCAGGTACTCGAAGACGCCCTTGCGCCCCTTGTAGCCCGTGCCGTTGCACGTCTTGCAGCCCTTGCCGAAGTAGAACGGACGCCCGCCGATCTGGTCGCGCGTCATTTCGATGCGCTCCAGCGTCTCGTCGTCCGGCTCGTACGCCTGCTTGCACTCCTTGCAGCAGGTGCGCACGAGACGCTGGCCGAGGACGCCCTCCAGCGTCGAGGAGAGGAGGTACGGCGCGACGTTCATGTCCACGAGGCGCATCACCGCGCCCGCCGCGTCGTTCGTGTGCAGGGTCGAGAAGACGAAGTGGCCGGTGAGCGCGGCCTGCACGGCGATCTCGGCCGTCTCCAGGTCGCGGATCTCGCCGATCATCATCACGTCCGGGTCCTGTCGCAGGAACGCGCGCAGCACCTTCGCGAACGTGTTGCCCGCGCGCGCGTCGATCGGCACCTGCACGATGCCGTCCACGTTGTACTCGACCGGCTCCTCGGCCGTGAGGAGCTTCGTGTCGATCTGGTTGATGCGGCGGAGGACGGAGTAGAGCGTCGTCGTCTTGCCCGAGCCGGTCGGGCCCGTCACGATGAAGATGCCGTTCGGCTTCTCGATGTCCATCGTGATCTGCTCATAGACGTCCTCCGGGAGGCCGACGTTCTCCAGGTCGAGCGAGGTCGTCGTCTGGTCAAGGATTCGCATGACGACCGACTCGCCGTGCGCCGTCGGCAGGCAAGAGACGCGCAGGTCGACGGGGCGCCCCGCGACCGTGAGCGCGATGCGGCCGTCCTGCGGCACGCGGCGCTCGGCGATGTTGAGGCCCGCGAGGATCTTCACGCGCGAGATGATCGCCGGCGCCATCTTCACGTCCGGCGCCTTCATCGCGTAGAGCGCGCCGTCGACGCGGTAGCGGATCTTGAAGTCGTCCTCGAACGGCTCGATGTGGATGTCGGCGGCGTGGTCGACGACGCCCTGGTAGAGGACGAGGTTCACGAACTTGATGATCGCGTTCGAGTTCGCCGCCGACTCCATCGAGGCGATGTCGTTCGCGTTCGCGCCCGCCGCGAGCGTCTCGTCGTCGCTCATGCCCTCGCCGAGCGACTTGATCATGTCCGCCACCGAGGCGTTCGCGTCGCCGTAGTACTGCGCGATGCGGTCCATCACGTCCTTCTCGCGGGCGAAGACGAACCGCACCTCCTTCGAGAGCGTGAACAGCATCTCGTCGGAGATGCGCGGGTCCACGAGGTCGAAGGTCGCGAGCGTCACGGACGACTCGTCGGCCGCGACGGGGAAGACGTTGTACATGCGCGCGGTGGAGGCGGGGATCGCCTCCGTCACCTCCGACTCGATCGTCATCGCGCCGAGGTCGATCGCCTCCGTGTCCTGGTACGCGGCCATCGCGGCGAGGAGCGAGTCCTCGTCGAGGATGCCCTGGTCGATGACGAGCTGGCGCGTCGTCTTCGACTCGGTCTTCGCGAGATCCTGGAGATCCTTCGCGCCGGCCTCGTCGATGTAGCCGTTCTGAACCAAAAGCTGCAGTATCTGATCCATCAGTCGTTGTCCCGATTATCTCTGTCGGCCCAGCCGCCGCGCAACACCCGTTGCGCCGACGCCGCCGACTCGTGCTTTTCAGCCGATTCGCATAGTATAGCAGACTTCACGTGGCCTTGTAAAGCGCGCGCAGGGTCTCAAGCCCCCGCTTCAGGCGCCCCAGCCCGCCGGACGAGCTGAGGGAAACGCGCAGGAACGCGTCCTTCGCGCCGCGCACGGCGGCGAAGCGGTCCGAGTGGAAGACGCGTACGCCCGCCGTCCGGCACGCCCGCTCGACCTCCTGCCCGCGACCCGACGTGCCCGGCAGCGGCAGGACGCGGAAGAGCCGGTGATCCGCCCCCGCACCGCACCGTCCGAAGACCGCGTCAAACAGGCGGTTCGCCTCCGCCGCCTTCGCCGCCTTCGCCGCCAGCACCGCCTCCGCCGCGCCCGAAAGGACGAGCTCGCCGAGAATTTCCGCATCGAGCGGACTCGCCTTGATGGCCGCATGGTGAAGGCCCGCGAAGAACCGGTCGCGCAGGGACGGCGGGGCGCACACGTAGGTGGCGCGCAACCCCGGCGAAATGAGGCGCGTCGTGCCCGAAAGGTAGAGCGTCGCCTCCGGCAGACGGGCCTGCAGCGTCTTCCGCCGCCGGTCGGGTGCGTCGAGCGAGGCGTCGTCCTCCAGCACGATCAGCCGACGGCGGGCGACGACGTCCGCCAGCTCGTCCTTTCGCCGTTCCGTCAGCGTCCGCGTCGTCGGGTTCGCGCAGTTCGGCATGAGGAAGACGCCCTTGACGCCGCGCGTCGCCGCCGCCGCATCGAGCGCCGCCGGCAGCATGCCGTGCACATCGCCCGCCACCGGCACGAGGCGCGTCCCCGCGAGCCGGGCGAATCCCAGCAGGTTCGCGTAGGTGAACGCGTCGACGGCGATTGCGTCCCCAATGCCGAAGACGGACAGGAGCGCCGTCGAGATCGCGCCCTGGACGCCGGGGAAGACGGCTACGCAGTCCTCGGACGCCTCCACGCCGCAGCGCGCGAGCCACTGCCGCCCGGCCACGCGATGGCGCCTCTTGCCGTCCCGGTCGCCGTAGGTGAAGAGCCGCCCCGCCGTCTCGCGCGCCAGAACCGCCCGCGCCGCCGCGACGACCGCCGCCGCGCCCTCCTCCGGGAAGGCCTGCACGACACCGAGGTCGATGACGTCATCAGACGCCGGCTCCGCAAGCCCCGGCGCGGACGCGACGAACGTGCCGCGCCCCGTGACGCCGTAGACAAGGCCCTTCGCCCGACAGACGCCATAGGCGCGCGTCACGGTCGTGAAGTCGATGTCGAGGAAGTCCGCCAGCTCGCGCTGCGGCGGAAGGCGCGTCCCCGGCGGCAGCGCGCCGGTGCGCACGTCGCGCTCCAGCGCCGCCGCGAGCGCCAGGTACAGGGGGCCTGTCCCCAGCGCGGCGCGCACGGGCCGCCAGCTCATCGGGTAGTCGTCGAACGAGTTGACCGGCATCGGTTCCGAAACGGCTTCAAATGACCAGCCCCTCGGTCTCGGCGCAGCCGAGGACGAGGTTCATGTTCTGGATCGCGGCGCCGGACGCCCCCTTGCCGAGATTGTCGAAGCGCGCGACGAGCAGAATGCGCTCCTCGTTGCCGCAGACGGAGACCTCCATCGCGTCGCGTCCCGACAGGGCCGCCGACGAGAGGAAGCCCCCTTCCGCCGTCGCCGGGTCGTCGACGACGCGCACGAGCCCCTGCGCACCGTAGGCGGCACGGTAGATTTCGCGCAGACGCGCAAGAACCGAACCGGGCCCCTGCGGCACGAGCTGCGACGCGGCAAGCTGAACCGTCACCTCCATGCCGCTATAATGCGGCACGACGATTGGCGAGAAGCACGGCGCATGGTCAAGGCCGCAGACCTGCGTCATCTCCGGCAGGTGCTTGTGCGCCTGCCCCAGCGCATACTGGCGGCCACCCAAGAGGAGTTGCGGGTTGAGGGGTGGAGATTGGAGGGTGGTGGCTTCATACTCGGCAATCATCTTCTTGCCGCCACCCGAATAGCCCGTCAGCGAGAATGCGCAGAGCCGCGCGTCGCGCGGCAGGACGCCCGCGCGCACGAGCGGCTCGACAAGCGCGATGAAGCCGCTCGCGTGGCAGCCGGGGTTCGCGATTCGCTTCGCGCGCACGAGCCGTGCGCGGCGACCGGCGAGTTCGGGAAAGCCGTATTCCCAGCCGTCCGCCGTGCGGTGCGCCGTCGACGTGTCGATGACGACCGTCTCGGGATTCTCGACCAGCCGCACGGCCTCGACCGCCGCCGCGTCCGGCAGGCACAGGAACGCGACCTCGGACGCGTTGAGCGCCGCGCGGCGTGCGGCGGGATCCTTGCGGGTCTCGTCCGGCAGGACGACAACCTCAAGGTCGTTCCGCGCGGCAAGACGCTCCCGGATGCGAAGCCCCGTCGTGCCCGCGCTTCCGTCAATGAACACTTTCTTCATCTTCTGATTCAACCTTTTGGGCGAATTATATCAAAAATGAGCCTCCCGCGACAGGCCAGGACGAAAGTGAAAATACCCCCTTGCGCACCGAGCGGAAATTATGATATACTACGCGCCATTGAACGAAAGTTCAGTTGATTG
This sequence comes from uncultured Kiritimatiellota bacterium, assembly GCA_934635385.1. GTDB lineage: Bacteria > Verrucomicrobiota > Kiritimatiellia > RFP12 > UBA1067 > UBA1067. The sequence goes on from CAKTZI010000041.1 coordinate 18,033, forward strand.
TTCGGGCGTGGCGCAGTGGTAGCGCAGTTGACTGTTAATCAATTGGTCGCTGGTTCGAATCCAGCCGCCCGAGCCAGTTTAGAAATAAAGAAACCCCAGTGGAAACTGGGGTTTTTCGTTTTCCGGAAGGACGACGATTGGCGTCAGCCAATCGTCGCGAGAACCTGTCCCTTCTGGACGGCCTTGCCATGCTCAACGAGGAAGGTGATCTTCCCCGCCGCCGGCGCCTTGATCGGATTGAAGAGCTTCATCGCCTCGACGACGCAGACGGCCTCGCCGGGCTTCACGCCCGCGCCGTCCGCCGCCAGCGGCGGCTTGCCCGGCGCGTCGCTGCGGTAGAACGTGCCGTTCAGCGGCGCCAGGACCGGCGTGCCCTTCACGGCGGCGGTCGCCGCCGGCGCGGCACCCGCGCCCTTCGCCTGCGGCGCGGCGACCGTCGTCTCGGTCGCGCGCGCCTTCTCCTCCTCGTCCGCCGGAATCGGGCCGCCCTCCTTGCGCCACTTGAAGTAGCCGAGCGCGACTTCCGGGAAAAGCGCGTAGGAAAGGATGTCCTCCTCCGCCTGAATGGTGTTCGGCGGCAGCGCGTCCGCCGCCGCGACGAGGCCCGGCTTCAGCAGGTCGGCCGGACGGCACGTGATGGGCTTCAGCTTGCCGATCAGCTTCTTCTGGAGCTTCGGGTCGATCGGCGCCGGCGTCGCGCCGTAGTAGCCCGCCGCGTAGCGCTTCGTCTCGTCCGTCACCATCGAATACCGCTTGCCGGAGAGGACGTTCAGCACCGACTGCACGCCGACGATCTGCGAGGTCGGCGTGACGAGCGGCGGATAGCCGAGGTCGGCGCGTGTCTTCGGCAGCTCCGCCAGCACCTCGTCAAGGCGGTCCAGCGCATCCTGCTGGGCGAGCTGGGAGCGGAGGTTCGAGATCATGCCGCCGGGAATCGCGTGCACGAGCACGCCCGCGTCGACGGCCTCGACCTTCGACGAGCTCGCCGGCTGGCGCCTCTTCTTCAGCTCCTTGAAATAGGCGTTGATCTTCGTCAGCGCCGCACGGTCGAGCCCGCAGTCGAAGCCCACCGACTCGAGAATCGAGACGATCGACTCCGTCGGCGGCTGGGACGAGAACGACGAGAGCGTGGAGATCGCGCAGTCGAAGCAGCCCGCGCCCGCCTCGGCGGCAGCGAGGTACATCGCGGCGGCCATGCCGCTCGTCATGTGCGAATGCACCTGGATCGGCATCTCCGGCAGCGCCTTCTTCAGCGCGCCGACGAGTTCGCGCGCCGCGCCCGGCGTGAGGATGCCGGCCATGTCCTTGATCGCGAGCGAGTCGATGCCCATCGCCTCCTGCGCCTTGGCGAGCTTCACGTAGGCCGCGACCGTGTGGACGGGCGACGTCGTGTAGCAGATCGTGCCCTGCGCGTGCCCGCCGTACTTCTTCACGCTGCGGATCGCCGTCTCCAGATTGCGCGGATCGTTCAGCGCGTCGAAGACGCGGAAGATGTCCATCCCGTTCTCGCACGCGAGCGCGACGAAGCGCTCGACGACGTCGTCCGGATAGTGCTTGTAGCCGAGGACGTTCTGGCCCCTGAGGAGCATCTGGAGCGGCGTCTTCCTGCAGACCTTCTTGATCTCGCGCAGCCGCTGCCACGGGTTCTCGCGCAGGAAGCGCATGCAGACGTCGAACGTCGCGCCGCCCCAGCATTCGAGCGAGTAGAAGCCCGCGCCGTCCATCGTCTCGGCGATCTTCAGGATGTCGTCCGTCCGCATCCGCGTCGCCCAGAGGGACTGGTGCGCGTCGCGGAGCGTCGTGTCGGTGATGCGGATAAGGTTTTTCGTCTTCATTTTCATTTGTCGCTATTATACCAAAAACGAGGCGTTTCCGCCCGTCAGAGCCGGACCACGCCCAAGTCGGACGGAATCCACCAGCCGTGCAGCGAGAGTTCGAACGGAAAGACGCGGATGCCATCCGGCGAGCAGTTGCGCTTGAAGGCCTGCGCGAAGAAGCGCGTCATGAACGTCCGGAGCGTCCGCGCGATCGTCGTCGCGTCGAAACGTCCCGCAAAATGGCGTTCGGCGGACGCCTGCAAGTCCTTCGACCCCATCTCGTTCACGATGAAGTTCCAGAGGAAGAAGTCGTGCAGCTCGTAGGGGCCGATCTTGTTCTCCGTGACCTGTCCCTTCACGAGCTCCGGCGAGATCGGCGTGTCGATGATGTCCTGCACGGCGCTCGCCGCCTCGCCGCCTCCCTCCTTTTTCGCCCACCACGCACAGGCCTTGCGGACGACCGTCTTCGGCACGCCCGCGTTGACGCCGAACATCGACATGTGGTCGCCGTTGAACGTGCACCAGCCGAGCGCGATCTCCGAGAGGTCGCCCGTGCCGAGGACGATGCCGCCGACCATGTTCGCGCGATCCATGAGAATCAGCGTGCGCATGCGCGCCTGCGCGTTCTCATAGGTGACGTCCGGCGTCTTGCCGTCGTGTCCGATGTCCTTCAGGTGCTGGCGCACCGACTTCGCGATCGAGATCGTCTCCAGCCGGAGACCCAGCCCTTCGCAGAGGCGGTCGGCGTTGCCCTTCGTGCGCGTCGACGTGCCGAAGCCGGGCATCGTCAGGACGTGCAGTCCCTTCTTGTCGTAGCCAAGCCGCTCGAACGCGGCGTACGCGACCAGGAGGACAAGCGTCGAGTCGAGTCCGCCCGAAAGGCCGATCACGACGTCGCGGCAGCGAATCGCCTTCAGGCGACGCGCCAGCCCCGCGACCTGCTTCGCGAAGACGGTGGCGGGGCGGCAGGGAAACGGCGTCACCGCGCCCTTCTTCGGGGGTAGCCCGAGAAAGGCGCGGTGCGTGGCGAGCGAACCAAGTTCCTTTCGCATGGTCGCCCTTCGGCTCACTTGCGCAAGGCCGCCTGGGCCGCCGCGAGACGCGCGATCGGCACGCGGTACGGCGAGCAGCTCACGTAGTCGAGCCCGATCCGGTGGCAGAACTCGACCGACGTCGGGTCGCCGCCGTGCTCGCCGCAAATGCCGCAGTGGAGCTTCGGGTTCACGGGCCTGCCGAGCGCAAGCGCCATCTCCATGAGCTTGCCCACGCCGACCTGGTCGAGCTTCGCGAACGGGTCGTTCTCGAAGATCTTCGCGTCGTAGTACGCCGTGAGGAACTTGCCCGCGTCGTCGCGCGAGAAGCCGTAGGTCAACTGCGTGAGGTCGTTCGTGCCGAAGCAGAAGAAGTCGGCCTCCTTCGCCATCTCGTCGGCCGTCAGCGCCGCGCGCGGGATCTCGATCATCGTGCCGACCTCGTAGGCCAGCGCGACGCCCGCGTCCGCGATCTCGGCGTCCGCCGCCTCGACGACGATGTCCTTGACGAACTTGAGCTCCTTGCGCTCGCCCGTGAGCGGAATCATGATCTCCGGCTTCACCGTCCAGTCCGGGTGGCGCCTCTGCACGTTGATCGCCGCGCGGATGACGGCGCGCGTCTGCATGCGCGCGATCTCCGGATAGGTGACGGCGAGTCGGCAGCCGCGGTGGCCCATCATCGGGTTGAACTCGTGGAGGCCCTCGATGATCTCCTTGATGCGGGAGACCGGCTTGTTCTGCGCCTTCGCGAGCAGCTGGATCTCGTCCTCGGTGTGCGGCACGAACTCGTGCAGCGGCGGGTCGAGGAATCGGATCGTGACGGGCTCGCCCTCCAGCGCCTCGTAGAGCTGCTCGAAGTCGTCCTGCTGGTACGGCAGGATCTTCGCGAGCGCGATGCGGCGCTCCTCCTCGGTGTCGGAGCAGATCATCTCGCGGAACGCCGCAATGCGGTCCGCCTCGAAGAACATGTGCTCCGTGCGGCAGAGGCCAATGCCCTCCGCGCCGAGCTCGCGCGCCTTCTTCGCGTCGCGCGGCGTGTCGGCGTTCGTGCGCACCTTCAGGCGGCGGAACTTGTCGGCCCACGCCATGATGCGGCCGAACTCGCCGGCGATCGTCGCGTCGACCGTCGTGATGACGCCGTCGTAGATGCTGCCGGTCGAGCCGTCGATCGAGAGCCAGTCGCCCTCCTTGAACGTCTTGCCGTTCAGGGTGAACTGCCGGTTCTCCTCGTCCATCGCGATCTCCTGGCAGCCCGACACGCAGCACGTGCCCATGCCGCGCGCGACGACCGCCGCGTGGGACGTCATGCCGCCGCGCACCGTGAGGATGCCCTGCGCCGACTTCATGCCCTCGATGTCCTCCGGCGAGGTCTCCAGCCGCACGAGCACGACCTTCTCGCCGCGCTTCTTCCACGCCTTGGCGTCGTCGGCCGAGAAGACGATCTTGCCGCACGCCGCGCCCGGCGACGCGGGGAGGCCGCGCCCCATGACCTTGCCCTTCTTGAGCGAAGCGGCGTCGAACTGCGGGTGGAGGAGCGTGTCGAGGTTGCGCGGCTCGATCATGAGCACGGCCTCCTCCTCGGTGCGCATGCCCTCGTCCACGAGGTCGCACGCGATCTTCAGCGCGGCCTTCGCCGTGCGCTTGCCGTTGCGCGTCTGGAGCATGAAGAGCTTCCGGTTCTCGATCGTGAACTCCATGTCCTGCATGTCGCGGTAGTGGGCCTCCAGCTTCGCGCAGATCTCCTGGAACTGCGCGAAGCACTCCGGCATCACCTCGGCCATCTTCGCGATCGGCATCGGCGTACGCACGCCCGCGACGACGTCCTCGCCCTGCGCGTTCATGAGGAACTCGCCCATCAGCCTCTTCTCGCCCGTCGCCGGGTCGCGCGTGAAGGCGACGCCCGTGCCCGACTCGTCGTTCAGGTTGCCGAACGCCATCATCTGCACGTTGACCGCCGTGCCCCAGCTGTACGGGATGTCGTTGTCGCGGCGGTAGACGTTCGCGCGCGGGTTGTCCCAGCTGCGGAAGACGGCCTTGATCGCGCCGAGGAGCTGCTCCTTCGCGTCGGACGGGAAGTCCGCGCCGATCTTCGCCCGGTACTCGGCCTTGAACTGGCCCGCGAGCGCCTTGAGGTCGTCGGCCGTCAGCTCGACGTCGAGACGGACGCCCTTCTTCGCCTTCAGCTCGTCGATGAGCTTCTCGAAGTGCTTCTTGCCGACCTCCATCACGACGTCGGAGTACATCTGGATGAAGCGGCGGTAACAGTCCCACGCCCAGCGCGGGTTCTTCGTCTGCTCGGCGAGCGAGTTCACGACCGTCTCGTTGAGGCCGAGGTTCAGGATCGTGTCCATCATGCCGGGCATCGACGCGCGCGCGCCGGAGCGGACGGAGACGAGGAGCGGGTTCTCGGCGTCGCCGAACTTCTTGCCGGCCGACTTCTCCAGCCGGTCGATGTACGCCATGACCTGCGCCAGGATGTCGTCGCCGATCTTCTTGCCGTCGTCGTAGTAGCGCGTACACGCCTCGGTCGTGATCGTGAAGCCCTGCGGCACCGGGAGGCCAAGCCCCGCCATCTCCGCGAGGTTGGCGCCCTTGCCGCCGAGAAGCTCGCGCATGTTCGCATTGCCTTCGGTCTGCCCCGCGCCGAAGAAATAAACGTACTTCTTGTCTGTGTTCATGTCTGGTGGTTCTGTCGTTTTCTCTTGTTTCAGTTTCAACTTGCGCGAATTATACCATAATCCGCGCCGCGCGGCAAAAATCGCCACGGCGCAGTCGCCTCGGCGTGGAATCGGCAACCGCTTCCGCGCCTACAGAATCGTCACCTTGCGGCCTTCGGTCAGGAGGGAGACGCCCGCCGTCGCGATGCGCTGGTCGGGCTTCAGGCCCGAAACGACCGTGCCCTCGTCCGTCCGGCGGACAAGCGAGACGTCCTGGCGGCAGACCTCGTAGACGTCCTTTTCCGCCGTCTCCCGCAGCAGCCAGACGAAGTGCCTGCCGTCCGACGCGACCCCAATGCCGCTTTCGGGCACGACCGTCAGCCCTTCCGCCGCCCCCTTGCCCTTCTGCGCATACGACGCCCCGGAGATCGTCAGCGTCGCGGACATCCCCGGCAGAAGCAGCAGGTCTTTCGGGGCCTCCATCGTGTAGGTCGCGACGAACGTCTGCGTGTGCTCGTCGGCGGACGCCTGGAACTCCTTGAACGTGACGGGGAACGAGCGTCCCGGCAGCGAGTCGAAGGACACCGTGCGCCCCGCGTTCGTCTCGACGTCCACGAACTGCTCCCGCCGGAGGATGTACTTCTCCGCGACGCTGACGTCGATGTTGACGAACGACGTGTCCTGGATCTTCACGATGGGGTTCGCCGCGCCGACCATGTCGAGCTCCGTCGCCGGCACGGAGGCGATCGTCCCGTCAAACGGCGCATACAGCACCGTCTCCTCCAGCGCGCGCTTCGCGAGCTCCAGCGCCGCCTCGCTCTGCTTGAGCTGGGCCTCGGCCTGCGAGACCTCCTCCTGCGAGATCGCCTTCTTCTTGAGCGCGTCGCTTTTGCGGTCGAACGTCAGGCGGTCGCGCTTCTCGGCGGCCTCGGCCTTCGCGAGCGCATTCACGAAGTCGAGCGAGTCGAGCCACGCGAGCTTCTCGCCCTCCTTGACGGACTGCCCCTTCGCGACGGCGATGCGCTGGACGCGACCGGACTGCTTGAACGCCAGCGTCCGCGATGCGGTCGCCTGGACGATGCCGGCGAACGTCAGGTCCGGCATGCGCGCACTTGCCCGCACGACCGCGCTCCGCACCGGCCGCACGGGCTCCGGCCCGGTTTCGGGGGCCTTCGCCGCCGGCCAAAAGCAGATTGCCGCCGTCACGCCGGCAATCAGGACGATTCCCATGGTCTTGCCTCTTGCCATCGCCTTTCCTCCTTCAGATGGTTTCTCGCCTTGTCCAGTCAAAACGCCGTCAGGATGCGCATCGCCCACTCCTTCGCCCGGGCGAACTGCCGGAGGGAGTAGCTTTCGTTCGGCGCGTGGATGCGGTCTTCGGGCTGGCCCCAGCCGACCAGCAGCGGCGCCGCGCCGGACGCCGCCTTGAGCGCGGAGACGACGGGGATCGACGCGCCGTCCCAGAGGAAGACCGGCCCGCGCGAATCCATTTCCGTCAGGACATCCTCCGCCAGCCGGAACAGCGGCGACGCGAGCGGCAGGCGCAGCGCGGCGGAGAGCCCGCTGTCCTCCGGGAACGAGACGCGCATGCCCTTCGGGCAGCGATCCTTCAGATGCGTCTTCACGGCTTCATAGCACGCGGCGGGCCGCTGCCCCGGCACGAGCCGCATCGAGAGCTTGGCGATCGCCTCGCACGGTATGACCGTCTTCGAGCCAGGCCCGCCATAGCCGGAGTGGATGCCGTTCACCTCGATCGTCGGATCGAATCCGTTGCGCTGGACGACCGACTTGCCGAGCTGTCCGCCGCATGGCTCCGTGCCGATGTCGTCCGCGAGCTGCGCCTCCGTCGCGAACCCCGCCTCGGCCGCAGCAAGCTCCTCGTGCGTCGGCGGCACGATGCCGTCTCGGAATCCGGGCACGGCAATTGAGCCGTCGGGATTGTGCAGCGTCGTGATCAGCTCGGCCATGCCCTGCGCCGCGTTCGGCGCGAGCCCGCCGTATTCGCCGGAGTGCAGGTCGCGGTTCGCCGCCGTGAGCTTCACCGTGAAGTGGCAGACGCCGCGCAGCCCCGCGACAATGGCGGGCCGCAGGTCGGCGCCGGCCCCCGTGTCCGAGACAAGCAGCACGTCCGCCGCGAGACGCTTGCGGAAAGCGGCATCGTCCAGCAGACGAAAGAGCGAACCCGAACCGGACTCCTCCTGCCCTTCGAAGATGAACTTGAGGTTGATCGGCAACCGTCGCGCCGGAGCCGCTTCGATCAGTTCCCGCACGCCGCAGAGGAACGCGAAGAACTGACCCTTGTCGTCCTGCGCGCCACGGCAGTAGACGCGACCGTCCTTCAGCGTCGGTTCGAACGGCGGCGTCTCCCAGAGGTCGAGCGGATCCGGCGGCTGGACGTCGTAGTGCCCGTAGACGAGGACGGTCGGCGCGCCTGCGTCACCCTTCAGTTCGCCAAACACCACAGGGACTGGCGAAGCCTCCGCACGCGTTCCGCCCTCCGGCAGGATCAGCTCCGCCTCAGCCCCGATCCCTTTGAGCCATCTCTTCAACCACGTCGCGGCCTGGACGCAATCCCGCAGATGGTGCGGGTCTGCGCCGACCGTGGGCATTTTCAAGAGCTCGAAGTAGTCCCTCGAGTCGTTTGAGTTCAGCCAAGCGTCCGTCTCTACGTTCATAGTCTCCATCGGCCATTGGGTCCGTTCCGTCTTATCTCACGCCATCAGTCCGAATCCGCTCGATGTCCGCTCCGGCGAGCGGACGCACCTTCGAGTGGTCTTGTCCACGCAAAGCCGACTGCCCGTGCGTGGATCTCGAAATCGACGATGTTGAAGGCGATCAGTTTCATGGTGCGCATTATACCACATTAGAGGCCCGATGTGCTGGACGGCGAAGTCGCGCGTGTAGACGTCCTGGCTGCGGTCGCGAAAGAGACCGACCATCACCTGTCCGTAGTCGGACGGGATCGGCTCCTCGTTCAGCAGGTCGTCCATCAGCTGGCTCTTCTCCGCCGCCAGCCGCACGGTGGCGGACGACGACGCGGCTGAGGTTGCCTCTTGTTCTGGCCTCGAACGCAGCATTTCCTTGGCCGCCGTCGGCACGACTTGCGGCAAACGCACGGCTTCCACCGACCGCCGCACCAGTTGTGCCTGATTTTCGGCGTTGGACGCATTCTGCGGCAGAGGTTGTCGCCGAGAAACGGGCACTGGCCGTACTGACGAACGAAGCGTTTCCATGTTCGACGGCATACTCCTGTCAGGAAGCCACCAAACGACAAGGCCAAAAATTGTCCCCGTCAAGAATAAAATCAACACGCAAATCTTCTTCATCTTCAAGTCTCTTCATCTGAAACAAATACTCAGGCAAATCCGTCTGACGATTCGACGTTCTCTGTCGCCAATGCCCCTATCATTCGAGTAATCGGCTCCTTGATTTGGTACCGCAACGCCGCCAAATCGACCATGCCTCCTTCTTTTCGGCCGACCTTTCAAGCCAATGCAAAGCAAGCCTAAGATTCCGACGGACAAGCACATCCGTCTCCCGACCGATGCAGTGAAAATGCCCATCTCGATACGCCGTCCCCACAAGCCACATCAGTTCGGCATCGCCTCGCAATGCCTGTGCCTTTAGCAATCTAAATGTCCGGCAATCATCAGCATTTCGCATCATTCACCTCGGTTCGGGGCAAATCCTTTACGGTTGGCAACATCCCTTACGGCAAGCGCAAAAGCCACGAAAACAGGGGATGCAACAAAAGAATGGACAAGCAGAAGCCAATACTTAGGATTGCCTAGGCAGAACCACGTTTCTAGCAAGGCCCTTATCCGAGAAGCCCAAACCCGTGAAACCCCAATCCACATAACGGCAAGAATGAACCACCAGACATAGGCATTTGATATCTTGCCCTGCCGCACGAGCAAAAGAAGAAGCCGTGCACAGAGGCAAAAGAAAACAAAGTCACCAAGGGACTCCACTGCCATACTAGACAACTCTTTTGCATCCGTAAATACGACCGCGCAAAAAACCAAGCGGATTCCCAAGACAACGTAAATGGCCACCATGCCTAACAAGAAAACAAACGCACAAATAGAGAAAATTCTTTTCATTTATCGAAGATAGGGGAGTTCGCTCACTGTCAGTTTAGGTTTCACCAATCGTAAGTATGATTCTTGAGATACAGGAGACTGAACCTCAAGAGTCAACTCGATCTCATCATCATAACGCCAGTCAAATTCACCAGCATGAAATACAAACAATGTGTGCCCAACATAAAACGAGATACCTTCTGGCAAGAAATCCCGATAAACAATCGGAATCCCTGTATGAGACGGAACTTCCAATCTTGTCTGTCCATGCTTGACTACTAACCGCGCCGAGAATCCTCTCATCACCTGTTCAGCTCGCTTCCATCTGACGCGTCCATCCTTTGGGTATGTCACCCAGACCTTATGAGGCAAGGCATGTTGCGGCCTGAACCTCGCCCGATACACAATGCCCGTACTTCCAAATGAGAACTCAGAAGGCGTAAAGTCATAGCTTTCAAATTTTTGTCCCGTCACGAAGATGCATTTCACTAATTCAAGAAGTTGCGCCATCTCATTGTAAAATGGAGCAGCTTGAACTGGCATTTTGCAACCAAGTAACGCAAAGAAGCAAAACAATAGACATATAAACAAGCGCATAATAGTCCTATTATTGCGACAGTCGATGATACTCTTCTATTACAGCCGATACAAAATCCTAGCAGTTATGCATCAACAAATTATATTCCGAGCCTTTCCATGCAGGATCTTTCGAGACATTCTCAACAGCTTTTCGCATTGTTGCGTCGTCATATATATTAGGCCCATGTCTATTGTATTGAACATTTGAATCATCCTGATGCGGACCTTCCTTACTATATCCTACATGACTTGGACCGTCTTTTGATCCATCGTCGAAGCAAATCTCAGCATGCCGTGGGTCTATATTTCCAGGGAAATTCAGATGCGAAAGCAAATTACTAAGGACTTGTTTCACTTTACTGCCGCCGGCATCCAAAGGTCGTGTTGCGACATGAGCCCACCCAAGAGGATCCAAAAGGTTTATTGAATTTCCCCCGCAGAACGCATACAGGTTCAGGCCGCCGCTGAGGCCGATGGGGTCCTTGGAGAGCCAGCGGCCCGTCGCGGGGTCGTACCACCGCATGCGGAAGCTGACGAGGCCCGTCGCCGCCGAGTGCTCGCGCCCCGGATCCACGAGGGTCAGACCCCATTGGTGGAGTGAGGGTAGTGGAGTAGACGGACAGCAGCGGAGCTCCACCACTGCTACACCACCAATGGGGTCTGACCCTCACGAAAGGGTTCGTCATCGTCCCTCCAATGCCAACAGGGCGTGGGAGGCCGCCTTTCGCACGACGGCGTTCGCCTTTGGGTCGTCCGCGAGGCGCTTCAGGAGGCTGCGGGACGCGGCGACCTTCCGCTCGCCGCAGAGCTGCACCGCCATCACGCGCGCGGCGGGCGCGGCCGAGGCGTCGGCGGCACAGGCGACAAGGCGCGCGTCCAGCCGCCGGGCATCGACATGCGGATCGAACGCCGCGAGATCGTCCTGCGCCCGGAACGCCGCCGCCGCGACAATCGTGCGCGTCTCGTCCGCCGCCGCATCGAGAGCCTTGCGGAACTGCGCCGCCTCCGGCGAAGACGAATCGTACGCGCCGCGCCGGTGCAGGGCCTCGGCATAGAGGCCGATGTGCTGGACGGCGAAGTCGCGCGTGTAGACGTCCTGGCTGCGGTCGCGGAAGAGGCCGACCATCACCTGTCCGTAGTCGGACGGGATCGGCTCCTCGTTCAGCAGGTCGTCCATCAGCTGGCTCTTCTCTGCCGCCAGCCGCACGGTGGCGGACGACGACGCGGCTGAGGACGCCTCTTGTCTCGGAGGCGAACGCAGCATTTCCTTTGCCTCCATCGGCACGGCTTGCGGCAGACGCGCGGTATCCATCGACTGCCGCACCAACTGCGACTGTTCTTCGGCGCTGGCCGCGATCTGCGGCATAAGTCGTTTGGATGGAATACCGGACTTCTCCGAGTCAAGACACGACCGTCCGCCAAGCGGATGACTATTTGCATCCTGCCGCTTGCAACCTTGCCACCGGCAGAAACAAATGCCTGCGAACAACAACATCAGAATTGCCCCGCTCGTCACAAGAATCTTCATTTCTTTCCCTCATTCTGAACGCGAGAGCCATGCGACTCAAGCCAACTCAATTGAGAATTTGAAACGATTCAGGAGATGCAGACTCTCTGCCGTCAATCCCGCAACATATTCTTTCTTCTTCCCCCGAATGCAAATGTCAACACCGCTCCCACCTTTAGCTAATCGGTGGACTGTGGCACTATTCAACAAAACCCAGAACACATCATTCCCACGGCTCACATAATCAACATGAAGAACAGGCCTTAACCCGCAACCTGCCATTCGCTGCAGCTCATCGTAAAATTGAGGAATCAGTTTCTTCGCAATGAACGTCTCAAACCTTTCAGGCGTAATGCTTCTGCGCCAGAAGAAGTCCTTTGACACGACATCACCCCGCAGTGGAACAGTCGTGCGATGAAACTCTTCTGACGTCAACACGTCTTGCGGTACATTGTCATAGCGCAAGACGACATGATTGATCTTTAAGTTGACTACTGTCATAAATCAGCAATTTTTCTTATGAGGTATTTTCCCCGCATACCAATTCACAAAATCAGACACTGTCCATTTCTCTGAAACCTGTTTCAGCCCTTTACTTTGAAGATAATCGCTCACGACTTCCTGTCCTCGGCTGTAAGACCACGCATCATATTTCCACAGGCGACCTTCTTTCGTAAAGACATCATCTGGACGGAGGAATTCAATCGGCACATCATATGCCTTAGCAAGAAAGCGCAGTGCAAACATTGCTTTTTCGTCGCCTCCAAAGAGCCGTTCGATTTCCTCTTTAGACAGTTTGGCGCGCCCCCAATAAGCCGATCTTCGACAAAACCAAACAAACGGCTTTGAAAGCAAAACCAGCAGAACGGGAATTGCGACACACATGTACCAATTCGAGACAATCATATCAAGTTCAAATTTAATCGCTAAATGCAGCCCCAATTAAGCCTCCGACTGCAACACCGGCATTCCAAACGCCTGCACCGACCAAAGCGGCACCAGCAGTAACAGAAGTCGCCCTGAACGGTGCGCTGCGCAGCAAAGGTCGCAAAGACCCTCTGTCCAAACCTAATCCTCTAGGGACACTCGTCCAAGGGTTGTTTGATCCTAGTGCAGGTGGTCTCCCCCCTGTCGAAGGTGCCCAACTCTTAGGAATTGTACTAATTGGAGCCCCACCTATGACAATAAGAGGATTGATCATTAAACTTGTCGTATAATCAAAGTATCGTTCCAAATAAGGACGTTGCGAATTCTCCCCACAACGACCAAAAGGATCGTTGTCTGTGTTTGGGGCATTGCCACAAAACGCATACAGGTTCAGTCCGCCGCTGAGGCCGATGGGGTCCTTGGAGAGCCAGCGGCCCGTCGCGGGGTCGTACCACCGCATGCGGAAGCTGGCGAGCCCCGTCGCCGCCGAGCGCTCGCGCCCCTGGAAGCGGTAGCGCACCGCGCGCAGCCCTTCCGCCCTCTCGGCGACCTCCTCCGACAGGACGTTGCCCCAGGCGTCGTACGTCCAGCGCGCGACGACGGCGCCCCTCTCGTCCGCGTAGCCCCAGACCGTGCCCTGAATGTCCGTCAGAGCCGTGTAGGTGCGGCTGCCGATCCTCACGGCGAGCAGCCGGTCGACGCCCTCGCCCCACTCGTAGGATCGGACGACGCTGCCGCTCTCGTCGACATCCGCGACGACCTGCCAGCTCTCGTCGTAGACGTGCCGCTCCGTCCCCTCCGCGCTCGTCGTCGAGGCGCGCCGTCCGAGCGCGTCGTACGAATACGATTCGGCGAAGGCGCCGTTCGTGGCGACCGAGACGAGCTGGCACTGGCCGTTCCACGCGAGGTCCCACGTGTCCGCGCCGCGCGCGATGCGCGTGACGCACCCCGCCGCGTCGTGCCCGTACGCGCCGCCCGTCCACGACGCGAGGCGGTCGCCCGCCCCCAGCGCGTAGGCGACGTCGCCCCCGGCGTCGCCGCGCTTCGCCGTGCGGTTGCCCGCCGCGTCGTAGGCGTACGACACGCCGCCGTCGGACACGAGGCGGTCGAGGCCGTCGTAGGCGTAGGCGCGGTCGAAGCGGCTCGTGCCGAGCGCGTGCTCCCGCGCGACGATGCGACCGACGGCGTCGTATTCGTAGGCGAAGCCGCCGAGGACGGCCCCGCCCCGCCGTCGTCCACGTGACGTTCGTCACGCGGTCCATCACGTCGTAGGCGTACGACGTCACGGTGCCGTTCGCGTTCGTGACCGCCGCGAGCAGCCCGTTCCACGGGCAGTAGCCGAACGCGAGCGTCCCGACAGGCGAGGCCGAACGCACGCGCCGCCCCGCCTTGTCGTAGGCGTACGCCGCCGTCCCCGCGACGGAGACGCGCGCCGTCACGGCGCCGCCGTCCGAGCGGGCATACCGCACCCAGCTCCCGTCCGCGCCGCGCGAGGCGTCGAGCCAGCCGGCCGCGGCGTCGTAGGCGTTCGAGACGAGCCCCGCCGCGCCCTCCGCCGAGGTCATGAGCCCGTCGCCGTCGTAGCCGAAGCGGAGCGTGCCGTCCGGGTAGGCGACAGCGGCGAGGTTCGCGTCCGAATCGTAGACGTAGGCGACGGACGTGCCGTCGAAGCGCGTCTCGGACGCGACCATGTTCCCAAGCGCGTACGTGCGCCGGAGGACCTGCCCCTCCAGGTTCGTGACCGCGACGACGCGCCCGATCTCGTCGAGGACGTACGACTCGGCGCGGCGGCCGAGGGGGTCGTCGATGGCGACGACGCTGAGCTGCGGGTCGTGCGAGACCGCGTAGAGCGCGTTCGTCACGCCGCCGGCGACGCGCGCGGCGTGGACGGGGAGGCCGAGCGTCCAGCGGTAGGCGTCCTCGCGTCCGAGCGCGTCCACGCGGCGGACGGCCCTCGTGCCCTCGCCGTCGTAGGCGAGGCTCTCCGACGTGCCGTCGGGGTACGAGATTTCGGTCGGCTTCCCGCGCCAGTTGTTCGCATAAGAAACCGTCCTTTCGCATCCGTCCGGCCCCGGCCGCGCGACGGCGGCGACGTGGCCGAGCGCGTCGTAGGCGTAGGCGACGCGCGGCAGGCCCTCCGCCTCGACGGCGGCGACGGAGCCGTCTGGATGGTAGGTGACGTCCGTGCGCCCGCCGTCCGGGCCGAGGACGGCCCGGACGTGCCCGTTCGTGTCGCAGACGCGGTACGTGACGAGGCGCGCGTCGCCGCGCCCAGCCCCGTACTCCACGACGTCGAAGCCGTTCGTCATCCATTTCCGGACACGCCCCTCCGGCGTGACGACGCGGTTCATGGCGCCGCGCACGTCGTCCCAGCCGAACCGCGTTTCGCGCGCCGGCGCCGCGTCGGGGGGGCAAGGGTCAGCAACTGTAAATTTCATGCGAAACTTTCGGGCGTTGTCTAAGGGCGTCGGACGCCATCCCTGCGCGCCA
>CAKTZI010000042.1 GCA_934635385.1 uncultured Kiritimatiellota bacterium
CGCACCGCGAAGCCGCCCGTCACGGAGACGCGCACGCGGAACGCGGCCGCCTCGCCCGCCGCGTAGGCGCGCGGGCCGAGGAAGGATCCGAAGCGCGTGAAGAACGTGCGCCCGTCCCACTTCCGGCCGTCCTCCGCGTTGTAGGGGACAGGCCGCTCCCATTCGAGGACGAGCGTGCGCCCGTCCGCGACCGGGTACGCGAAGCGCCGCGCGCACCCGCCGCCGAAGCCGCCCGCGCCGTCGATTTCGGACGGGAAGATCCGCTCCCGTCCGTCCGCCGTCCAGGCGCGCCCGACGGCGTCGTCCGCCGCGTGCTGGACGACGAGGCCCAGGCACTGCAGGCTCGTCGGCTCGCGGCAGGTCGCCGTCCACGTGCAGACGAGCGACCCATCGGGCTGGAGGCTTGCGTCGAACGCGGCGTCGAAGCGGGGCTTCCCGCCGGCGCGGAGCTGCCAGCGGCGGCTCAGGCCCGCGCTGTCGAAGTCGCCCGACGTCCCCAGGACGCCCGCCCAGCCCGGGGCGAATGCGTCGAGGCCGATCCTGAACGAGCCGCCGGACAGACGTCCGCTCTCGTCGACGCGGATCTCCAGCGGCTTCGGCAGGTCTGCCGCGCATGCGGCGGCGGACGCCAGCAGGGCCGCCGCCAGGCACGCGCCGGCTCGCGCCGGCGCGGTGGCGACAGGGAGAGGTTTGTAGCTTGGGGCGATGCCCATGTCTCTCAATCCTTTCTTTTCGACTTGATCAGCGGACAATCAGCAGAATCCCGCCACGGTGGATCACGAGCTTGCCGTTCTCATGCGCCAGCTGGCGGTTCTTCTTCTTCTTGCCGTTGATCCGCACCGTCCACGAGGCGAAGTTCGCCGCCTCCGCGATTTCGCCGACCGTCAGCGGCACGACGAAGCCCTCGCCGACGGACTTCGGGTCGGCGACCGTCAGGTCCAGCGTCCCGTTCGGGGCCGGCGTGAAGCACGTGATCGTGCCCGCCGTCTCCGCGTCGCCGTTCGCCGAGAGATGCTTGATGCTCAGCTTCACCGAGGAAAGATCCAGCGTGGCGCCGGGCGCGACGGACACGACGCCCTCTTCGCCGAACGGATAACGCTCGTCCGCATCGCCCGTCACGACGTAGGGCACGCCGTCGTTGTACACCGTGCAGTTCGTGCGGGGCGCGGACGCATCCGTCTTCTCGTCCAGCACGCACCACGTCTTGCCGTCGGCGCTGCCCTCGATCTTCCAAGAGGTCGGGTTACGCTGGTACTGGGTGCCCGTGGCCGAATCGGCGGCCGTGGTGAACGTGTACCCGATCACGCGCGCGGCGTCCTCGGGCAGGCGGAACGTGAACGCGACCGGCGCGTCCGCCGTCGGCTTCAGGCTGAACACGTACAGCTTCGTCGTGGCATCGCCGTCAAAGACGCAGTCGATGTTCTCCCCCCAGCTGTTGACCTTGCCGGTCGTCGTCAGCGCGACCTGATTGGCGGCAAGCGAATCGGGCGAATCGACCTTCGTGAACGTCCCCTGGTTGACGCGCGCACCGTCCGCCGCGTACAGCGAGAACTCCGCAATGGAGATCTGCTCCGCGCCGCCGTTCCCCGTGACCGTCACGCGGAAGAACTTGCCGCCGAACGAAGTACCGCGCGCGAACGTGCCGCCCAGCACCGCCACCGAGTTCCCCGTGCGCGTCCCCGCATCCGTCACGATCGTCCCGCCCCGGCTCTCGACGACGCCGGCGGCCATCGCCGAGGTGAAGCCCCGCAGATCCAGGTCGAGCGTGGCGCCCTCCTCGACGACGACATGGCCCAGCTTGGCGGTCGCGCCGCGCCCGGCCGGATACGCCACGGGGAATTCGCCGACCCACGTCCGGCGCTCCTCGTAGGGACCCATGTTCTCCCGCTTGTCGAGTTCGACCCAGGTCTCGCCATCGTCGCTCGCCAGAAGCCGCCATGCCGCCGGGTCGGCGCAATTGTCGCCCACCGCCGAAGGCTTGTTGTCGTCCGCTGTCGCCCACGAATAGCCCGTCGCGACGACCGGGGTGTCATACGTCAGCTGGACCCAGACCTTGTCGCCCTCGGCGGCGATGCGCTTGGCCCCGGCCCGCCAGTCAAACCACTTCGTCTCCAGTTTCCCGTCAACCGCGTTCGTCGGCGCTTCGGTGGGCGAGCAGTCCCGCTCGCTCGAAGCCCATGTCAGGCGCGTGCCGTCCGCAAACGACGCCTTCCCGCCGGCGATCGCCGTTTCGCCGTCCAGCAGCTTGAACTCGGAAATCTGCGCGCCGTTCGCCGCCGAGCCGCGCGCGCCGTCAATCTTGAACCGGTAGTGGCGGTAACCCGAAAAGGCGACCTTCAGCGTCCCTTCCGAAACCGTGAAATCGACCGGCTCATCGGGCTGGACGAGCGTCAACGTGCCCGCGCCGCGCTTCACGACGGTCGCCGCCGCGTTCGGCGCATTCGTGAGGCTCGCGCCGAGCGTCAGGACGTGGCCGTCCGCCACGTCGAAGACCGTCTGGCCGGACGCCAGCCGGACGAGTCCGCCCGTGAACCGCGAATCCGCCGCGTCGCCGTCCACCGTCAGTTCGGGAATCTCGAAGCGGCAGAACTTGGACGCGCCAAACGCGAGCGAAGCGCCGGAACGCAGGGTGAGACCGCTCGCGTACTGTCCGCCGAAAACCGTGTCATCCCATTCAGAGCCGCCAAACGACGCAGCCGCGCCTGCCCCCTCTAGGACGATCTTGGGACTGCCCAGGCTCTGACCGGCACCTTTCGCCGGCGACAGGAGAGCGTTGTCGCGGAAGACGACCGTGACGTCCGTCCCCAGCGTCCCCTTGCAGTTGACGCGCAGCCGCGCCTTGCCGCCGATTGTCCATGTCACGTCGGTTGCCGCCGTCAGCGGCTTTCCGCCGTCCAGCACGACCATGTGCGCATCCGGCCGCGTCCAAAGCTGACTCGCCGCGAGATGGACGCCGCCAGCGTTCTGGATGTTGACCTCGCCGTCGCCCGACGTCACGGACAGGCCGCCCGCGCCCAGCGTCAGCTTGCCCGCACCCGTCAGGCAATGCTTGCCCGTCGTCGCGTATTCGATTCCGTAAGCGAGCACGTTCGAGGGGAGGGACACGCTCTTGCCCGAAATCACGGCGACCGCGCCGTCCTCCCAGTTGGCGGAGGTTCCCGACTCGTCCGTCCACACGCCGGTCGCCGTCCACTCGCCTGCGTCCTCCCCGGCATACGTCAGGCGTCGCGCCTCGCCGCGCACAAGCGGCGTGAACCCCAAGAACAGGGTCAGGGCGAGACTCAGTCGCGAGAAGCTACCCCCCCCCCCCGATAACTTTACGTTTCAGCGTATTTTTCATCTGTTTTGTTCCTTTTTGGTTTTGTTAGTTTGCCAAACAAGATTCGCTTGTCCAGCAGAAAGAAAGGGCATTTCTCCCCTGACGCGGCATGATACCAAATTCCACGTCCCCGCGCAATCCCCCCCTGCTCTCTAAAAAAACGCGCCGGCCTACGTCTGAGAATTTTCCGCATGAAATTCTCATTTCTCGGTATCGGCACAAAACAGGCGCCCTTTCGCGATTTTCACGCCACTTTCATGGGGACAGACCCTGCAAATCATGGGGACAGACCCCACGAATTTCGACTCCACGAATTTTCTGTTGCGCTGTCGCGCGAACACGAAAAGCCACGAACACGCACCGATGGTGCGACACGAAAACCGCCCGTCCGCCCATCGATTCACGAAAAGGCTTTCGCGCCGACCTCCCTGGCAATCCTGTCAATCTTGTCAATTCTGTCTAAAAACCCTCTTCGAGACCTCTGCGCCCGCCTATGAGAACAAAAGTCAATAGGCAGAATCGCCCTGGCGATTTCCGCTTTCACGGCGCGACGACTTCGACCTGGCGGTCGGAGAGGTTGCGCATCTCGGCGTCGAACGCCGCGCCGACGAGCGTCACCTTCTTGCCGCACCGCAGCCACTTCTCGTGATAGCCCTTCGCCTTGATCTGCGCGAGCGCGGCGGCAGCCGTGTCGTTCAGCTTGAACTCGAAGACGTACACGCCGCGCGGCGTCTCCACGACCGCATCGACGCGGCCCCGGTTCGTCCAGCACTCCGCGTGCGTCCGCGCGCCGATCAGCACGAACACCGCGTAGAACAGCGACTGGTAGTACTTCTCGCGCTTCAGCGTGACGTTCGCCGGGATGTTCGCGAAGAAGCACGAGAGCGCGTCCAGCATGTCGTCCACGTCGTCCGCCCGCAGGGCCTCCATCATCTGCGTCAGCAGCGAGGCGTGCTCGAAGCCGTCGAGGTGCGAGAACGCGACCGACAGGGACTCGTTGAACGCCTTGCGCACCTCGTAGTTCGGGCAGACGAGCCGGTAGAGCCGCTCCTCGCCCTCCTGGCGCGTCCCGCCGATCGTGAGGTAGCCCGTCTGGTAGAGGAGCGAGATCAGGGCCGGCCTGTCCGGCTCGTAGTTCGAGAACGCCGTCTGCGAGACCTCGATCTCGTCCAGGAGGACGGGGCTCCGTTCCATGAGCTTCAGGAGGAACGCCGGCGTCCCCGTCTCGAACCAGTAGGGGTCAAACTCGCCGGACGAGAGGCACTTGCCGACCGAGACGGGGTTGAAGACCGGCACCGCGTCCTGGTGGAAGCGGTAGCCGTCGTACCAGTGGACGAGCCGCGCGAACGTCGCCTCGGCGTCGAGGCCCTGCTTCGCGCCGAGTGCCGCGAGCGATTCGGGGAAGTTCGCCTTCACCTCCTCGTGCGTGTAGCCGAAGAGCGTCGCGACGCGCGCGTCCATCGAGAACTCGTTGAGGTTGTTGAGGTCGGAGAAGATCGACACCTTCGAGAACTTGCTGACGCCCGTCATGAACGCGAAGCGCTGAAGCCCCTCGCACGTCTTGATGACGGAGTAGAACGCCTTGAGTTCGTCGCGGATGTCGTTCACGTCCGGCTTGCCGAGATGCCCGAGGAGCGGCTTGTCGTACTCGTCCACGAGCAGGACGACACGGCCGTCCTTTCCGCTCGCAGGGTCAGGCTTCCCGTCAATCCCGACATTCCGGTTCGCAATGTCCGTCAGAAGCAGGTTGAACTGGTTTGAAATGTCGTCCCCGCCGCGCAGGGGCACCTTCAGGCGCTCCGACTCCTTCAGGAGCATGAGGCTGATCCGCTCCTTCACCTCGGCCAGCGTCTCGCCCTGGCAGCTGCCCATGTCGAGCTTGAGGACGGGCCAAGCCTTGTTCCAGTCCCAGGCCGGCTCGATGGCGAGGCCCCTGAACAGGTCGCGGCGCCCCTCGAAGAGGCACTGGAGCGTCGAGACGGCGAGCGACTTCCCGAAGCGGCGCGGCCGCGCGATGAAGAACTGCTTGCCGAGCGACCCGTCGGCGAGCGTCTTCAGGTTCGCCGTCTTGTCCACGTAGACGAAGCCGCCCTCGCGGACGTCCTCGAACGAATAGGTGTCTGTCGCAATCTTCTCCATGCCGCACATTATACCATAAACGGCACGTCCGTCATCTCACCCAATGCGACAATTCCAGGGGATCGGCACAGTCCTCTTATTTCTGCGGCGTCGCTGTCCCCGACGGCCCCACATTGCCCCAGCGGTCAACGCTGCGGACGGCGTAGTTGCCTTTCGCGCCCTTCACGTCCAGCCGCGTCGCGACGGTCGAGGCGATCTGCTTCCCGTCACGGAACACGCGATAGTAGACATGATCGGGGTCGGTCGCGGCATCCCAGACGAGCGCGCCGTCGCCACCCAGCGTCACGCCCCCGACACTCGGCGGCGTACGGTCGACGTAGTCCGTCGTCAGGAACGTCATCGACTTCGCGGGCAGCGCGACCGTGAACACGCCGCCCGTCGCCGACACCGTGCCGGAGGCCGCCTGAAGGTCGTTGAAGGCGTTCATCGGCGGGTTCGACGACTCGTAGACGATGCGGCGGAGCGGCTGGTGGAGAGACGGCGTTCCGTCCGTGCGCGTCTGCCAGGTCGAGCAATCGACCGTCACCTCCTTCGCCGGGCCTCGGTTGATGAGCGCGACCGACACGGAGCGGTCGGCGTTGAAGACCGCGCCGCCGCGCAGCATCGGGTCGGCGAACGCGCACGGTAGCACCGTCGCGTTCTTGCGGAAGAGCTTCACGAGCCACCCCATCGCATACAGCTCCTCATAGGCCGAGTAGTCGCGGTCAACGCTCGACCAGCGGAAGACGCCGCACTTGTTGTACTTGCCGTCGATGCGGTAGCCGCTCTTGCCCGCCGAATAGAAGGCCTGCTCCGCTGGAGAGTCGCCGTTCTCGATCACGAACGGGTCCGGATAGTCGACGAAGCTCCAGTCCACGCAGGCGACCGCGCCGTTGTTCATCGCCGCGAGGCCGATCTCGCATTTCGCGAGAACGCTTTCGCCGCGCGTCTCGGGCTGGCGCAGGTGGTAGCTCGTGTCGTCCTGCATGACCGGCGAGCGTCCGGGCGCGGGATGGAACCCCCACTCGCCGAGGATGTAGCGCTTGTTGGCGGCCTTGCGCGCGAATTGCACGAGGCGGTCGAAGTAGTCGTTATACTCCTGCCAAAGCCCCAGGTCATCCGTGCGGCGGCCGTAGACGTACCAGTGCGTGCAGAACGCGCCAATGTAGTCGTTCATGTTGTCCCGCGCCCATTCGAGGCCCGCCCAGATCGCCTCCGGCTTGCGCGTCACCGCCTCGTCGGTCGAAAGCAGCCGAATGTCGAGGCCATGGCGGCGGAAGGCATGGAAGAGTGCGGCGTTGTAGGCTTTGTAGGTTTCCCACTTCTTCTCGTGGCTGAACCAGTTCCAGCGGTCGCCCGCCATCAGCTCGTTCGTCAGGCAGTAGTAGCGGATCTTGCGGCAGTTGCGGACATTGATCAGGTAATCGAGGTTCTTCGCGACCTTCTCGGCATACGCCTCCGGGTCCAGCGTGTCCGGCAGGGCCGGCATCGCGCATGGCACGGCATAGAGCGTCGTCTGCGCCCGGCGGAACGTGAGGTCGTAGTAGTCCGCAAACGAGTCGAGCTCGGCTTTCGTCGAATTCGCGAAGCCCGTATAGACGCGCGCGAAGCTCGGCGAAAGCTCGCGGAACGTCTTCAGCACGCGCTGGTCGCGAAAGTCCTCCGGCATGATGTGGAGGAAGTTCGCCTCCGAGTTCTGGAAGCCGAATCCGTTGAAGAGCCAGCGGAAGTAGGGTTTCGTGATCGTGACATCCGCCGCCGAAGCCGCGCACACGGACAGCAGACTGGCGGCTGCGACAATGCAACGTCTCATTTCTCTTCTCCTGTTCTCTTTTCCGTTTCACCGCTGCACGCGCCCCGAACCGTCGCCCGCCATGAGCTGCCGCACCTCGGCCACGGTCGAGAGGTTGACGTCCAGCTCAATCGAATGCTTGAGACAGCTCGCGGCCGCCGCGTACTCGATGACGTCCTGCGGCTTGAACCCGTGGCCGAGCGCATAGAGAAGCCCCGCCGCGAAGCTGTCCCCGCCGCCCACGCGGTCGATGATGTGGACGTTGTAGTCGCGCGAGAAATACGCCTTTCGTCCGTCGAAAAGCATCGCGCCCCAAATGTTGTCGGACGCGCTGATCGAGCGGCGAAGCGTGATGGCGACTGTCTTGAGGTTGGGGAACGCGGCCTTCAGCTTCTGCGCGACGCCGACGTAGCCCGCCCGCGAGAGCTTGCCGCCCGTCACGTCCGAGTCGTCCGCCTGGATGCCCAGCACCTTCTCCGCGTCCTCTTCGTTCGCGATGAGGTGGTCGACGGAAGCGAGCAGCCGCGTCATCGTCCGCCCGGCAGTCTGCGTGTCCCACAGGTTCTTGCGGTAGTTGAGGTCGCATGAGATCCGCGCACCCGCCTTCTTCGCGGCCTTGCAGGCATCTTCGCAGATGCGGGGCAACTCGCCGCCAAGGGCCGGCGTGATGCCCGTGAAGTGGAAGTAGTCCGCGCCCTTCAGAAGCGACTGCCAGTCGAAGTCGCCGCGCGTCGCCTCGGTGAAGCCGGAATGCAGGCGGTCGTAGATGACCTTCGAGGGACGTTGCGAAGCGCCCTTCTCGCAGTAGTAGATGCCGAGGCGTTCGCCGCCGCGCGCGACGCCCGAGACGTCAATGCCGAAGCGGCGCAGCTCGCCGAGTCCTGTTTCGGCGATTGCGTTGTCGGGGACGCGCGTCACGAACGCCGTCCGCTCGCCCATGACCGCGAGCGACGCGCAAACGTTCGACTCCGCGCCCGTGTAGTAGGTCTCGAAGAACGGCGCCTGCGCGAACCGACGGTAGCCGGGCGGCGAAAGCCGCAGCAGGAAGTCACCGAATCCAACGTATTTTTTGCTCTTGCTTTTCGACATCATCTCTCCTTTATCGACGTATCGGGGAGAAAGTTTAGCATAACGGCGACGAGACTGGCAACAGGGCTTGTTCCTTTTCCGCGCAACATAAAAGTCACAAATATTGGCGGATGCCTTCCGTTGTCCAAGGTGCTACGCACGACCACAAAAACAGTCGCCCGCATTTTGGCCCGTCGGCCCGACAGCTCGCGCGAACCGTCCTACGAGGAGTCGCCACCATCGCCACACGTCAGTCTATCAGACGTGACAAGCCATTCCCCTCGGCAAGATGCGTCTCAACAAGCGAAACCCCTGAGGCGATGGGCGATCCTCTCCGTCCTCTCGCGCGACTGTCGGCTCCTCCGAGCCAAGAGCGACTGGCGTCGCCTCGCCGCACGGAACAGAACATTGCGTGAGGAGCGGGCGGGACGGCCGAGCGCCGAGCGGAGAGAGACGGGCGGACGCGGTTCGCCGCACACGCCGCGAAGGACGCGCGGGGCGAGGAGACGTATTCGGCGACGACGCCCCGCACGGGGATTCGCGGATGCGGGCGGCGGGAGCGGACGCCCGGCGAACGGCAGCGAGGCCGAGGACGGCCCGCAAGGCCGCGATTGAGGCCGTAGGCCGAAATGGCCGGAGCGCAGCGGAGGCCTACGGCCGACGCGACGAACTCGACCAGAAGTCGCCAACGCGGCGCGCTTCGGGGCCGCAGCGGGGCGGACCGCTTGCCGGACGAGGCGAGTTGGGCAGAACTGCGGCCTGCGGCTGACCTCGCGGTCGCCGCACGGCCGCCAGGACGCCCAAGTCGCCCGCCCGGAAGCGCGAGCACCGTTGCCCCGAAGCGCGCCGCACGTCGGCAAGCGACAGGCGACGAGGTGCGCGGACGACTGTCGCACAGAACGAGACGCATCTTTCTACTTGCAAATGCACGTTCGAGAAAAGTGCGAAGCATTTTCGTGCTTCGACGTCAAGCTCGCCAAGGTTTCGTGGTTGCGCGCAGCACCACAACCTCTACCAGCAAACCTACTCCACGACGCGGTCGCGGCGGAAGGTGAAGAGGAACGAGGCGAGCAACGCCGCGACGCCGACAAGATAGCCCACGCCAAGGACGCCAAAGCCGATCTCGAAGCCGCGCACGCCATAACGGTCGGACAGCGCCCCCATCAGCAGCGGCGACAGCGAGCCGATGAAGAAGGCGATCATCGTCATCAGCCCCTCGGCACTCGCTCGGTGCGCCGGCGCAACGACATCGAAGAGGCTCGCGTGCGTGTTCACCTCGAAGAGTCCGCGAAAGACGCCATACAGGACGACCGCGCACCAGCACGCCGCGACGCCGGGCGCACAGCCGACGAACAGGAGCGCGGGGGCTCCACCGACAAGCGCGGCGATCTGAAGCCCCAGCCGAAAGCGCGGACGGCGGGCGACGAGGCGGTCGGTGACAAACGCCCCGAGCATGATTGCCGCGAACGCCGCCACATGATGGTAGAGCATCGTGCCGCTCCCCGCCGCGCCGACCGAGAGTCCGAACTTGCGCGCGACGAACTTCGGCGCCCAGCAGAGGTAGGCGTTGTTGGCGAAGACGACGGCGATGAAGCCGACCGACGCGAGCAGTGCGGACGGATTGCAGAAGTAGGCCCGCAGGGATGCCGTGAACGACGGCGCGGCCGCCGCCTGCCCCGCTGTCGTCGCGCCGGCATCTGTCGGACGCTCCTTCAGCGCAAAGCAGAAGACGATGCCGAGCAGGAAGCCGAGCCCGCCGAAGACGAAGAAGACGGGCCGCCAGCCGCCCAGCAGGTGCAGTGACCACGCGACGAGCGCACCAGAGAACATCAGCCCGACGTAGAGCGCCGACTGGTGCACCGAAAACGCGATTGACCGCGTCTCGCGGTGATGCGACGCAAGCAGCGCGAACGCGCTCGGCGCATAGAAGCTCTCGCCGCCGCCCGTCGCGATCGAGCGGAAGAAGACGAGACCGCATATGCCGCCGACGAAGCCCGTGCAGGCCGTCATCAGCGACCAGAAGAGCAGCGACAGCGTGATGATCCACTTGCGCGAGACGCGGTCGCCCAGCATGCCGGCGAACGGCGTCGTCACGGCGAGCGTGCAGAAGAGCGCGGTGTTGACCCATCCGATCTGGAGGTCGGTGAGGCCGAGATCCTCCTGAATGGGGATCGTCAGCAGCCCGAACAGTGCGCGATCCGCCTGATGGAAGAAGAACGCGCCGCTCAGGAGCGCGAGGACGACCCACTTGTAGCCGCGCGCGCTCACATGATCCCCCGGATGTAGCCGAGCGCGAACGCCATGCCGGTCTCCCACCAGTCGGCCGCCTCCAGGCGCGGCGTGTGGTCGGGCACGACCGTCCCCGCAAAGCCGCACCGTTCGTAAATCGCCATCGCCTTCTTCATGTCCACGTAACCGTCGTCGATGAAGACCTCCGAATAGCGCGGCAGCTGTCCCGAGACGTTGCGGAAGTGGACGTAGCCGATTTTGCCGGCCGAGGCGAACTCCTCGATCGCCGCGTAGACGTCAACGCCGCGCATGGTCGAGATCGTGCCCTGACAGAACTCGATCGCGTTCGCCGGCGAGTCGACGAGCCGCATCAGCTTGCGGTAGCCCTCGACCGAGGTGAGCGGACGGTACGTGCCCTTCAGGTATTCGATCGGCGGATCGTCCGGATGCGCACAGAGCTTCATCCCGTACCTCTCGGCGACGGGACAGAGGTTTTCGAGAAAATACTTCAGGCGCGCCCAGTGCTGTTCGGGCGTCGTCGGCGGCAGAACGTCCACCGCGCTGCGGCGCTCGATCTCGGTGTTGAACCAGAAGCGGCGGGACGGCAGCGGCGCGTGGTCGACCTTTGCCTCGTCGAACATCTTGATCGAGGCCGCGCCGCGTCCGTTCGTGTTGTTCGCCTCGGTGTAGTAGCCCTGCACGCCGCAGCAGCTGAAGTTGTAGCCGAAGACCTTCATCCCGGCCCTGCCCGCGTTCTCGACGGTCTGGATCAGGTTCGCCATCTGCTCCTCCTTGCCCGGCTCGTCGAGGACAACGTGGTCGAGGTGCTGCGGATGGAAGTTCTCGATGCCCTCCAGCACAAGCCCATGCTTCGCGGCCTGTTCGCGGATGCGCACGAAGTCCTCCAGGTGCCACACGCCGTCGCCCGCGCCAAACGGCACCCAGGCGATCACCGTCTCGCAGCCCAGCTGCCGCGCGAGCGCAAGATGCGCGTCCGTCCATTTTTCGGGGTGAAGACACAATCCGAGTTTCATTTCCGTTCGTTTCCTTTCTTCACTGGTTCAAGGGCTTCAGCTCGAAGACCGATCCCGCGCCCGTCGCGGCAAAGTAAGCCGCCGCGTCCGGCTCCCGGTTGGCGGTCGTCACGAAGAGGCGTCCGGCTCCAACCTCGACGCTTGTCACTTTCTTCATCGGGAACGCGACGCACTCCAGAAGCCGTCCGTCCGCCGCGCGATGCTCCAGCCGTGCCCCGTCCCAGAGCGCGACCCAGAGCGTCCCGTCACGCGGATCGACCGTCATTCCGTCCGGCACGCCCGGTGCCGCGAAGTCGTCCACGAGGATGCGACGGTTCGCAAGCTGCCCCGTCTTGCGGTCATAGTCGTAGGCGTAAATCCGTTTCTCGTCCGAGACGACGAAGTAGAAGGTCTTTCCGTCCGGCGAGACGCCCATACCGTTCGGATTCCCGTCCGTCGCGGGCTCCAGGCACGTGAACGCGCCGTCCCGCAAGAGCCACAGTTCGCCCTTCAGTCCCTGCGACGGCTCGTGCGCCACGCCGCAGAACGCATTCGCGCCGTCGATCCAGACGTCATTGAACCGCCGCCCCTCGCGGTTCGGCAGCTTTCCGCGCAGAATGGGCGTGCCGCCGAAATCCGTGTCCCAGACTTCGCACCGCGCCGTGAAGAGGCGGAGCCGTCCGTGGCCGAGCGGCGCGAGCGCGCCGATCTTGCCGAGACCGGGATCGACCGCCTCGAACGCCGTCGGCGGTGCGCCGTCCCGCTGACGCAGATACCGCCCGCCCGTGAGATCGACCCAGTAGAGCGTCTTGTCGGCGGCGCACCAGCGCGGCCCTTCCGCGACCACGCACGGCGACGCGGCATAGCATTCAAGCACCCAGCCCATCCGCTTACCGCTCCCGCATCTTCGACGTGTCGTCCTCGCACGCGGCGGGATAGAGCTGTGCCGTGGAGCCGCCGTCCATCACGAGCCGCGCGCCCTGGAAGCCGCGCGCGCCGTCGCTCGCGAGGAACGCGACGGCCTCCGCGACGTCGGCCCCGGTCGCCTCGTGCCCGTTCGGCACGAGCGAGCGCCGCTGGGCCTTGATCTCGTCGGAGAGGAAGTTCCATCGGCTCGTCCAGATGAAGCCCGGCGCGACCATGTTGACGCGAATCCCCTTCGGGCCGAGATCGACCGCGAACGCCTTCATCATTGCGTCCATCGCGCCCTTCGAGGCGACATAGGTGATGCGGTTGCGGCTCACGCGCTCGGACGAGTTGGACCCGACGAACACGACGACGCCTCGCTGGCCGGTCTGCGGGTTGCACGACTGCTTCAGGAAGAAGCGGTTCGCCGCGAGCTGCACGAGCCGGAAGCCGCCGAGGACATTCACGTCGAGGACGGACTGGAACTGTGCGTCCGTCGTCTCCAGGCAGGTGCCCTGTCCGAGGCCGAAGTTCGCCGCGTTCGAGACGATGACATCGAGCCGCCCGGCCTCCTTCTCGATGACATCCATCATCACCTCGACATTCGCACGACGCGAGACGTCGCACGTTAGCGCACGGAAGCCGGAGAGCCCGCGCGCCTCCAGCGCCCGCACGCCCTCCGCGACGGAGGCGTCGTTCGAGCCGCAGAGGAAGACCTTCGCCCCTTCGCGCAGAAAGAGATCGACGATCTCCAACCCCGTGTTCCGGCACCCGCCGGTCACGACCACAACCTTGTCTTCAAAACGTTTCATGTCTTTGCCCTTCAGCCTTTTCACACGTTTCAGGTCGCGGATTGTAGCACAGGGACGCTCGGCAAGGCAAGCCGACAGGGGCATTTTGCCAGCACAACAAAAGTCACAAATTAAAAATGCTGTTTTTAACGCAAGACACCCTAAGGGGGCGGCGAAACCGATGTCAGCGGATGACGTAGCCGTCCGGGGCGCCGCCAGAGATGCGCCGCTCCGTCAGCCTCCCGCCCCTCCACGCGAGATCGACCGTGTAGCCGCCGCGCGCGCGAAGCCCCGTCACGCGCCCTTCCGGCCACGCGGACGGCAGCGCCGGCAGCAGCCGCAGCACCGTCTTCCCGTCGTCCGCCGTCCGCTCGTGGCTCTGCAGCAGCATCTCCGCGATCGCCGCCGTGAAGCCGAGATTCCCGTCGATCTGGAACGGCGGGTGCGCGTCCATGAGGTTCGGGTACGTCCCGCCCCGGTACGTGCCGCCGAGCGTCGCGCACGTCGGCGTGAGCTGGCCCTCCAGGATCCTGTGGGCGTGGTCGCCGTCGAGGAGCCGCGCCCACCACGCGGCGCGCCACGCCATGCCCCAGCCCATCGAGACGTCGCCGCGATGGGCAAGCGTCTTCCGCGCCGCCGCGAAGAGCACCGGCGTCTCCGGCGTGACCTGGGCGGACGGGTAGAGCGCGTAGAGGTGCGAGACGTGGCGGTGCGTGTCCTCTGGGTCATCGAGGTCCTCCGTCCACTCCATGAGCTGGCCCCACCGCCCGACCTGCAGGGGCGCGAGGCGGGCGCGGCACGCGGCGATCTCCGAAAGCGTCGCCGCGTCCTCGGACGCCTTGCCGAGCGCCTGCGCGGCGGCGGCGACCGCATCGAAGAGGTCGCGCAGGATCTGCGCGTCCATCGACGCCCCGCGTGTCCACTTGACGCCGCCGCGCCCCTTCGGCGCGTTCTCCGGCGAGATGCCGGGGATGACCGCGAGGAAGCCCGTCTTCGGGTCTTCGGCCAGGACGTCGAGGAAGAACTCCGCCGCGCCCTTCATGACGGGGTAGGCGCGCGCGAGGAACGCCCTGTCGCGCGTGAAGAGCCAGCTGTCCCAGAGCTGGGCCGAGAGCCACGCGCCGCCCATCGGCCAAAGGCCGTTCGCGCCGTGGACGGGCACGGTCAGGCGCCAGATGTCCGTGTGGTGGTGGCAGCACCAGCCGCGCGCGCCGTACATGTCCCTCGCCGTGCGCGCGCCGGAGACCGCGAGATCCTCCAGCAGGGCGAGCAGCGGCTCGGCGAGCGGCGAGAGGTTCGCGACATCGACGGGCCAGTAGTTCATCTGGAGGTTGACGTTGACCGTGTAGCTCGACATCCACGGCGGGACGAGCCACTCGTTCCAGATCCCCTGCAGGGTCGGCGGCTGCGTGCCGGGCTGCGAGGACGAGATGAGCAGATAGCGCCCGTACGCGAAGAGGAGCGCGGCGAGGTGCGGGTCCTTCGTCTCGCGGAACGCCTTCAGCCGCTCCGGGACGGTCGCGCCGGGCGTCGGGTCGGGCAACTCCAGCCGGCACGTGCCGAACTGCTTTCGGTAGGCCGCGACGTGGCGCGCGCGAAGCTCGCCGTAGCCGAAGGCGAGGGCCTGCGCGAGGCGCGTCTCCGCCCGCGCCCGCTCATCGCCGGACGAGCCGTCCCGCCAGTCCACGAAGCTCGTCGCCGCCGAGAGGACGAGCGTGACGGACGTCGCGCCCGCGACGGAGAGAACGCCGTTGTCCGCCGAGACGCGACCGCCGTCCGCAAGGGCCTTCAGGCGCGCGAAGTAGCGGATGTCGCCCCACGAGTAGTGGGGGACACCCGCGCGGCCGGCAAGGGTGACGTCGCATCCGTCGTCGGACGTCTTCGCCTCGCGCTGGAACGGGCTCTCGAAGAACGCCGCGAACGAGAGCGCGCCGGGGCGGTCCGCCGTGAGGCGCACGGCGATGACGTCGTCCGCAAGCGACGTAAACGCCTCGCGGCGGTATGTCACGCCGCCCACCGTATATGCGCACGAGGCGACCGCCTCCTCCAGCGAGAGGGAGCGGCGATAGGATGTCGGCAGGTCGTGCCCCTCCATGCGGAGGACGAGCGAGCCGAGCGTCTGGTACGCCTCGGACGTGTTCCGCCGCGAGACGTGGCCGTCCGTCGTGCGGTTGAGGAGATCGACCGCCTCCCTCTCCTTCCCGTCGAGGACGAGCCGCCGGCATTCCGGGAGTATCCCCCTGAGCCTCGGCTCCAGCATGGTGTCGGGCCGCCCGTCCCAGAGCGTGTCCTCGTTGAGCTGCAGGCGCTCCGCGCCCGGCCCGCCGAAGACCATCGCGCCGAGCCGCCCGTTGCCGAGCGGCAGCGCCTCGTTCCACGTCGCCGCCGGCGCGCCGTAGTCCAGCGTCAGCGGCGACGCCCCGGACGCCGCATCGACAACAAACAGCAACAGTCCCACGACCGCCACGATACCCTTGTTTCTTTGCTCGTAAGTACGATTCTTCATTGCACTACCAAATGGTCTCAACGGAATACTGGGGAATAATCCGATCCCGCGTCACAATCGTCAATCCGGCTTCTTGCGCCTGAGCGATAAGCAATCTGTCAAATGGGTCGCGATGAATGTCTGGCAAATGCTTGATGCGTTCCAACGCAAGTGAGTCAATTGGGGCAATGCGAATGTCGCGTTCTTGACACAGCCTCTCGATCTCAGGCACTGTCAAGTCGAGCCGCAGCTTGCCGAGCCCCTGCTTGATGGCAATTTCCCAAAGCGATGCCACGCTCACGTACAAGTCGGGTTCCGCCTGAACGATGCGTCTTGCCCTTTCGGACAATTCAGCCGGAGCGGACAGAAAGAAAATGAGAACATTCGTGTCAAGAAGATAGCTCATCACATGTATTCCGAGAAATCCGCAAGCGGCTCGTCAAAATCAGGAGCCATGTAAAAGCCCTTCTCAAAACCACCCAATGGACGATGAAGCCTATGCGTTCCTTGATTCGGTACGGAAACGAAGCCCCCCCCCGACGGGCCATGCGCCGTCCTCTGGGACAGGAGAAAACGCACAAAGAGAACGACCGCATCTTGCTGAGTCGCCGTCAGTCCTTGAATGTCCCGCTCAAGCGTCGTATAAGACATTTACCACCTCATTGCACTTTGGTTCGTGTTTGGAAACACTGATTCGCATTGATAATTCGTGTTTCAAAACACGAATATTTTATCATTTCTCTACCGTCCGAACAACCCCCCGCCTTGCCCCGGTCGCCGAAGGGCGGCTCGTCAGCCGCGCCGTGCGCACGAGTCCGCCGGCCTCGATGCGGATGTCATTCGCGCCCCGTTCAAGCGGCACGTCCCGCCAGATCACGGTACGGACGGCATCCGGCGCCTGACGTCCGACCGTCTTTCCGTTGACGGACAGCGTGACCGCGCCGACGTTGCTGAAGGCCAGGATCGTCGTCGCGGCCTCCTTGGTCTCCGTTCGCCGCGCGCCGACCAGGTGCAGGACAGGGCTGCCGTCGCCCCAGTTCGCCTGGTAGAAGTAGAAGGCGTCCTTGCGCGTCCGACGGTCTGCCGTGACGAGACCCTTGTCGTTGTAGCCGAGGTGAAAGCCCTCCTGCCGACAGTCCGCCGCGAAGTCGAACATGCACCAGACGAACGCGCCCCACACGTACGGCGATTCGCGAATCGCCTTGTAGTTGCCCCAGTGCAAGTAGGCCTGGTACTCCTCGGGATGCCAATGCCCGCCCGCCGACGGCGGACGCCGCGCCGGATCGTCATGCTGCTCGATGCAGGCGCCGCCACCGTATTCGCTCACGGCGAACGTCTTGCCGTGGACGCCGAAGACCTCCTGCAGCTGCTCCACCATGCCGCCGTAGGGATCCTGCCGCCCGTACCAGCCCGGATAGAGGTTGATGGCGAACTCGTCGGTGATGACGTTGATCGACTTGCGTGTGCGCTGGTTCGAGCCGCAGACCGTGGGGCGCGACCGGTCGAGGCGGCGAACACGCTCCGTCGCCTCCTGCACGAACGGCTCCGCCGTCCCGTCGGGCATCGGCGGCGTCTTGAAGTTGTAGAGCTCGTTGAAGACGCTCCACAGGCAGATCGACGGATGGTTGTAGCGCTCGCCGACCGCCTCGTCCACGACGGCCAGCAGGTTCGAGCGGAACGTCTCCGTCGGCGTCACCAGGTCAACGAGCGGCATCTCGCTCCAGACGATCAGCCCCAGCCGGTCGCACAAGTCCAGGAAATGGCGCGACTGCGGGTAATGGCTCGTGCGCACGACGTTGCACCCCATCTCCTTCATCAGCCGCACGTCCTCCTCTTCGTCTTCGGGCGACAGCGCCCACCCCTTCCCGGCCTTGTCCTGATGGCGGTTGACGCCCTTCAGGAACAGCCGTTCGCCGTTCAGGTAGAAATGCCCGTCACGGAACTCGGCCGTCCGAAAGCCGAACGGAACCGACAGGCGGTCGCTCCCCTCGGCGAGATCGAACGAGTAGAGGCGCGGACTCTCCGGGCTCCAGCGCGCGAATCCGGGATACGTCCGCGTCTGCACCTTCGCGACGGCACCCGTCGGCGTCGACAGCACATAGCGCGCGACGGCCATGCCGGTCGAGCAGTCGGCGTCGAGGCGCACCGGCACGCGCGGATCGATGCACGACGTCGGACAGTCCAGCAGGCGCACGCTGCGGTAGAGGCCGCCATACATCGTGTAGTCGGCGTTCACCGGCAGGCACTCCGGATCGTAGGTGTTGTCCACGACGACCTCCAGCCGGTTGGACGCCGTGCCGAGCGCGTCCGTGATCTCGAAGCAGAACGACGTGAAGGCGCCGTTGTGTCGGCCGACCTCCCGTCCGTTGACCCGGACGACCGCCTTCTGCGACGCGCCCTCGAACTCCAGGAAATACCGTCTCGGCCACAGGCTCTTCGGCGGCAGGTCACGCACGTAGGTGAACGGGCCGCGCCGATAGCTCGCGCGCATCGCCGACTGGTTGGGCCGCGCGCCCGGCGGCACGTCCCGCCCGTCGCTGCCGTCCGCCACGTTCCACGTGTGCGGCACGGGCACGTTCCAGTCCGCCCCGTCCAGCAGCGTCACGCGCCGAGGCCCGGACGACAGCAGACGAACTTGGCCCAGCAAACCGTAGGGCGTCCGCGCGCCGCCCGTCGGACGCCGCGTCGTCCACGTCTTCCGCCGCTCCGGCGGCAACCCCGCGTCGTAGACGAGCCGGTTGCGCCACGCCGACGTGACCTCGACAACCAGCCGGTTCTCGCCCGCACGCGCGGCGGCGGAGCAGTCGACGACGTTCGGCTCGCTCCAGACCGTGCCAAGATCCTGTCCGTTGAGTTCGACGCGGGCGATCGACGCGACCGCGCCGAGGTCAAGGAAGAGCTGCGGCGGCAGGCCGTCCGGCAGCGTGAACGCCGTCTCGTAGCGCACCGTCCCCGAATAGGCCTTCGCCTCGTCCGAAACGGGCAGTTCGCACCAGGGCCGGAGTTCGGAAACGGTCACGCCGTCGTCGCACCCCCACCCCTTCTCGAACGTGAGACGCCACGGCGCGGTCAGCGTCTGCGCGGCGAACCCCGTCCACGCGGCGTCATGCGCGGGCGGCGGCGCCGCCGCGAAGTCGCCCGTCTCGACGAAGAGGGCCTGTCCCCGCGCAAGATCCAGCCGCAGACGGCGACGTCCGCCGACGACCGCCGTGTCGGCTGGGGTGTACGTGCGGTCGGCCGTCGGGTCGTAGATCCGAACCGCCTGGCCGCCGGCGCGCAGGGAGATCTCGCCCGCATACGCCTCGCCGTCCGACGAGCAGAGGAAGTAGCGGTCGAGCGTCCCGACGCGGCGGTGCAGCCACTTGAGCCGCGCGCCGCCGCCCGCGACGTCGGGCTTCACGTCCAGTGCCGCGAGTGCCGCCGCGACGTCCGCCGCGTCCGCGCCGCGAAAGACGTTCGGACGCGCCGCGTCCCAGAGCCAGGCAACGAGACGCCGCACTTCGGCTTCCGCCGCCGCGCCGCCCGACAGGGTCGCGCAACCGCCCGGCCGCGCGCCGAGCAGGACGGGCGAGCCGGCCTCGACGCCCGCGACCAGCTTCGCCAGCGTCTCCGGCCGCATCCGCGCCGTGAACGGTAGCCAGACGAGACGGTAGCGCAGACCTTCGGGCGTCTCCCACGCGCCGTCCCGCACCGTGAGCCGGCTGAGGAGCGCGTCGGCGTTCAGGTAGTCGTAGTCGTATCCCTCTGGGAACGGCAGCGCCTGGAGCGGACGGTGATCCGGCTCGTCGCCGAGGTAGAGGAGGACGTCCCTGACGATCTTCCCATCCTCCAGCCGCGCCGTGCAGCGCGTGAGGTAGCCCGTGAACAGCGGCAGGTGCTTCCACCAGGTCTGCCCCCGCACGAACGGCGAGCCGATGGACGTGCCGAAGCTCGACCCCGGCGGCAGGAACCCGACCTGCGGCTGGTGCGTCACCGTGTGGAAGACGAGGTGCGTGATCCCGTCGGCCAGGTGGAGGTTCGCAAGCCCCTTCCAGTCGCGCGGCGTCTCGTCCCACGTGCAGACCTTGCTCGTGAACGCCTCGGCGGCGACGCGACGCTTGCCGTAGAGGTGCGCCGCCGAGACGGTCGGACGCTTCGGCTTGTACTCGTCCCAGCCGCCGCCGCTTTCGCTTCGGGGACTCCAGAACTCGCACATGGGCACGTCCGCGTGCCTGAAGTACGCCATCACGTCGCCCGGCAGGACGTCGCCCGCCGCCGTCTCGAAGGCACAGGTCAGCCCGCGCGCGCGGGCCAGTTCGCCCAGTCGCCCGTAGAACGCCTGCGCGACGGAATCGCCCAGAAGTCGCGTCCAGTCGTTCAGGAAGCGCCGCGTCCGCTCGCGGTCGCCCACGACGCGGCCGAAGAGCGCGGGCCACCAGGAGTCGAGCGGATAGCCGTAGCGGTCGGCGAAGCGGCGGTCGAGGCCGGGCGTCCAGCTCTGTGTGCGGCACTCCCAGCTGTCCACCACAATGCCCGACAGGCAGCCGGCCAACGAACCGCCCGGCGCGGTCTGCCGCCCGATGTAGCCCGCGAAGCTCGCCTCGACGCCGGTCTCGGAGAGCTTGTCGCACTCCCAGCCGGTCGCCTCCGCCGGCGCGTGCTGGTTCTTCAATCCCGCGTTGACGTGGCCGATCCGCAGGATGCGCCACCGCCCCGGCGGCAGTTCGCAGCGGAGGACGCCCGACGTCGGGTCGAGGAAGCGCGAGACGTCCCGCACCAGAGCCGGGTCGATGCGGTCCGCCGGCTCGTCCGCGACGGATGGCGCGTCGTCCATCCGCGTACGCAGGACGCGGCCGGACTGCCCTTCCCAGTTCTGCGGACGCGCCGCGCCGACGAGCCGGACCGAATCGACGAAGAACGGATGCCGGAAATCGAAGCGCACGCGCCACCGCCGCGCGGTCGTGCGCGGAATCGACAGCGAAAGCGGCGCGTCGTCCTGCCAGTTGCTGCGCGGCATCTGCCACGCGCCCACCGTGCGCCACGCCCCCGCCGCCTCGCAGGCGAGCGTGACGGACACGTCCGGACGATAGCTCCAGCCGTGGTTCATGCGGCGCGGACTGGTAATCTCCAGCGTCCGCGCCGTCACGGGCGCCGCATAGTCGAAGGCCAGCGTCGCCGCGCCCGGCGCCTCCCGGATGCCGACGGGGGCGCGTCCCGGCGCCTTCAGGGCCGACGTGACGATCGCAAGCGCGTTCGAGGCCAGCCAGCCGCTGTCGGGGCTCGTCGCCGCGACGGGCGGCGGCCTCGCCAACGCCTATTTCGAGATGCAGAAGCTGGCGAAAGACCTTGCTGCCGTGGAGAAATCGTGCCGCCGCATTGACGGCGGGAAGAGGCGGCGCGCGGGACGCAGAAGCCCGAAGAGGTTCGAGACGAGCCGAAGCGAGTCGTGCCGTACGGCCGTCGAAGGAACGCACGTGTCCGAGAAATCCGTTTCCGGACAGAAGCGGAGGCCTCGTTCGACTGCCGGTGCGGCGACCCACGCACGTGCCGCGTCCGCGAGCGCATGGTCGTCCTCGTAGAGTCCGCCAACGTCGCTGTGGACGCCGGGGAAAAGTTCTTCCTCGACCTGTGAGCCCCGAAGTGGCACGTAGGCGTAGAAGCGCCGCGCCTCGTGTTCGGCGACGGCATGGCGCGCGAACCGCACGTTCGGGGGACAGGTCTCCGAGACGGCAAGGCCTGGCGTCGCGTCCACCGTGTCCCAGAGACCGAGATACTCGACCTCGACACCAAGCTTGTCGAGCCACGCGGCGAAGTGGCGTGCAAGAAGCGCACCGCGCGAGAAGCCGAAGAGGAAGACGCGCGTCGGTGGCGCGCCGGAGGGCGTCGTCGCGACTTGCGCCTCGTACCAACGGCGCGCACGGGCGAAGATCATGCGCCAGCCGACGCCGGACGTCTTTCCGAGGACAAGCGCGCCGACGTGCGCGCCCGGCCCGGCCTCAAGATGTCGCCTCTGCGCTTCGTCTTCGACACACGCCTCGTAGACGAGCGAAACGTTCGTTTTCTTGCCGCGAACGCCCTGCCCCGTCCCCTCGAAGAACAGCGCGAGATTCATCTTCTCCCTTTTGAGGTCGCATGTTCCTTTTCGCAACCCATGATATGTCTCACTCGCGTGGAGTCGCTTTCTTCAACGCCGCATCCCGCTCCTTCTGGATGCGCGCACGCGCCTGTTTCATGTAAAAGCCAAGGCGCGTGATTTCTTCCCTCTTGCGGACGGGACGCCCGATCAGCTTCTCGAACTTCGCCCGAATCGCGTCCATCTTTTCTACATCATTCGGATATCGAGCCTCATTGAATTCGTCGATTTCAAGATTCTCAATTACGCTTTCGTAATATTCCACGAGAGCTTGGTAATTGTTCCATTTTTCGTTTTCTTCTCGCCAAGAAATAATCTTTGTTGTCTTTTCTGGTTTCATTGAGAGAATTTGTCGATCCAGCCATCGAACAGTATCAAAGCGCACATTCCATCTCGTTTCATAATCAGTCCCGGCCTCATACATTGCTCCTATCAAATCCCAATTAAGCATATGACAGGCCTCTCGAACTGAAACGTATCTGCTAGACGGGCGCAACCCCTTAACAGGGATGCTCTTCAGTGCGTTTCGCCAGTCCTCGATTAACGCATCACGCTTGGATTTTCCTTTCACGTCCTTGAGATTTTCACGCACCCTTTCGCTCGCCTTGATTACTCGAACGGATGCGTTGGTCGCTAACGTAGCAATCAGGGCGCGCGATGCCGAAATGGCATTCTCCTCTTGTGTCGGCGGATGCCTTTCACACCCCAGTGTGCCACAAATGATTGCCACAAGCATGATTCGTTTCATTGTACCCGTACTCCGTTAAGGATGATACCGCCGCCGATTTCCCGTTGGACGGCATTTCCGTGCTTTTGAACTTCGACATTTCCCTGCGCGTCAATTGTCATGACCTGCCGTGCGTCATTTGCAAAAGTACCAACGGGATCGTCCCCCCTCTCGACCCCAAGGGCAGCCCATCCGCAGGGGACTTTCCACGTCAAATTGCCGACCGACCATCCATTAGTCCCGATTGTCGAAACAGAGCCTGTTGAATCCAATTGTGGCAATGCTCTTTTGAAGCCGGCTTCGTCGTTCAAAAACCTGTTATCTCCAAATACCGTGAGCCAATCGCCAGCCCCTTGGTCTTCTCCGTGAAACCATTCGGACATGAAAAATGTGTCGGCGAAATAACCACTGTGGCTTCCCCCAACATCGGGAACTTCTTCGATTTTAACTCCTGAAAACGAAACATCGAGAGGCTGCACATACAAATCCAACATCAGCAAAACGCCTCCTGCTTGTCCAGAACCAATTGTAGGAATAATCTTGTATCCTGCATCCCGTGCCAATACGCCAAGAGGCTCAACAACCCTTGTTTGCGGGACATAACTGCAACCTTCGCCGGATATCCCAAAACTATTCACTTCGGCGTAGAGTGGACATTCGTATTCACAGGCACCACTTGACTCTTTGAGATTTCCGCCACCATTTTTTTCCCAGCGAACCGATTCAATTGTCGGCTGATTTTCGCAGTCCACGATTTCGCCAATGCCAAACTTATGTCGGGCAAGACTTTCGTTTTCCGGCGCCAGCACTCTTGGCTTGACAGTAACCTTGACTGCCGTCGCCTTGTCGACGGTCGTCGCCGTCCAGCCCGTCTCGTTCTCCGTGAACGTCGCCGTGACGACGATGTCGTCCTTGCCGCCGCTTGGCTTGACGGCGCGGTAGGTGGTCTTGAACGCGACCTCCTCGCCCGGCTCCAGGCCCCGCTCGAACGGCAGGGGGCTGCCGCCGTACGGCACGAGGCCGTCCGCGCCCGCGATCTCGATGCGGACGCGCCCGCCGCGCATGTGGCACGTGTTGCTGTCGCTAAACACGGAGGTGGCGGAGAATCGGAGACATGGAGAATGTGCAGGCGCTTCCACAGGCCATTTCTGTCAAATCAATTCGCGATAATGTGCCTCAAGAACGGACAGAACATCCAAGAAGCTCCGCTTCTGCGCCGATTCGGGGATGCCGTCAACCTTGGCGCGAAGACGGTCAAGTGCTTTTTCGATCTGCTCGTCCGTCGCGTCCTGATGGAATATCTTGAAGAACTCAAGCCAGTAGGCGGCGCGTATGCCGCAGACCGGCTGAAGTTGCATCTTGGCCAGATAGTCGTCCATCAGACCCGTGCGGGCGATTCGCCCGAAATTCTTGCCCTTGTCCGACTGGGGCTGGTCGTTTGTCGCATCGGCCTTGCGCGGATACGGCTCTGCATTGGACGGAATGCGGATTTCGGACGCGACGCCCAATCCTCGCATCTGCTTCCAATGCCAATTGCGGTAGGCGGCGGCATATTTCGCCGACTCGATGTAAGGCGAATAGATTCGCGGTCGCCCGGAAATCACGCTGTTCAAGACCCACGGCACGACCATGATCACGTCCGCCTCGGCACACGCCGCGCTCGTCTGCTGGAATCGCAGACTTGGCTCGGCCTCCTTCGCCAGCAGATACCAACCCTTCAGCTCGATTCCCATGATCGGCTTCGCCGTCTCGTCCGAAAGGTTCTTCAGGACGACATCCGGGAACGACTGGGGCTGACGCACAAACAGGTACGTGCCATAGTCGTTGTCAGGATCCCACACGCTCCGAATGGTGTTCAGCGTCTCGACGACCTGGTTCTCGATCGTCGCGCCCAACGCCGAGTTCAACGTGAACACGTCCGTCGCATTCACGCCCTCGATGAACGTGTCGCTGTGGAAATGCGCGGGAAGAGCCTTGAGCGCGTCAAGGATGCCACGCCACAGCCTCTTGTGCGGCCATGTGTCGGACGGCTCGATGCGCTTGATGTCAATGGACATCTGCTTTCTTGATTCATGTTTCATGGGACAGTCTCTCCTTTGCGACGTTGAAGAACCGAGGATTCACCTCTGCGGCAAACGCCTTTCGCCCCGTGCGAGCTGCCGCAATCGCCGTCGAGCACAATCCGCCGAACGGCTCCCAGACGACATCTCCCGGATCGGACGAAGATCGGATGATTCGCATGAGCAGCTGCAACGGCTTCTGGTTCATGTGCAGACAGGAACCCCTCTCCTTTATGCGCTCGGCCCCCCGGACGGCCGGAAGCTCCCAGACGTTCGAGACGCCCACCTCGCAATGGAACTTCGCGCGCATCAAATCCCACTCGTCTGCCGAAAAAGGCTTCCCGTTCGGCTTCGCGAAATAAGGACGTCCAGCCTTTTCCCCGAACTCGTTCGCATAGGCCGCGATGCGGACAAAAGCTTCGGACGGAGGAAAATACCAAAGATGGTCGGAAGCAAAGTATTTCCGTGTTGCAGCATCCTTGACGCCACAGGCGGCATTCGCAAGGCGGAACGGCAGCCCCGTGC
Organism: uncultured Kiritimatiellota bacterium; assembly: GCA_934635385.1. GTDB lineage: Bacteria > Verrucomicrobiota > Kiritimatiellia > RFP12 > UBA1067 > UBA1067. The sequence goes on from CAKTZI010000042.1 coordinate 25,146, forward strand.
GCCGCCACTCCGCACGCATCCAGTCCTTGAGCGGCAGTTCCGCGCCGTTCGACGGCAACATGTTCTTGCGCACGTACTGGGCGCACACTTCCGTGACGACAGGGTATTTTCGGATCGTCCGCGTGTTGCAGTTCCCCGCCACATGGGACATTCCCTTGTTCCAGATGTGGCAGTTCCTGAACTCCCATCCGGACTCCTCGATCGTCCGATGGCAATTCGCCCAGCCCTGCTCGGAATTCCAGAACCAAAGCGTTGCCGACGGCAAGGCTCGGTCATGCCATGTTTTCAAAAACGGACGATAAAAGTCCGCAAGTCCTTCCGGCGTTGCCGGATCTCCCGGATAGCTCGCCAACCCATAAGGGCCATCGGACACAATCACGGTCGGGCGTTCCCACCCCTCGCAAAGCTTCAGGCTGTCGCCAAGCTCAACCTGAACGCCGCTTCGTTTGTTCTGTAGTAGTTTCTCTGCCATGTCACTCGCCGAGAATTATACCATATGTCCGACAGGTTGATGTGCATCTGCCATTTCTCTCACTGAAGGTCTCGCATCTCGTCTGACGTCTTTCGCTCTCGCCTGTCTCGCAGCACTTCGTCCCTTGTTCGCATCGGTCGTCCCAAGAACGCTTCCACAAGCTCTTTTGCGCGGGCACGCTCCTCTGCAGTGGCATTGTAGGACTTGCAAAAGCCGTCAAACTTCTGTTCAAACATCGACACAAGCGATTCGTATCGCCCTAGACAGTATCGGTAGTCCCGACGCCACGACTCGAATTTCACAGGGTTCTCCCTTCTCAACCGAGCGTCTTCGCCATTGGAGGCCATCGCTTTCCATCGGTCGAGTACCCGTCTCATCCACTTAAACTGTTGAACATTCGATCGGCTCTCGTCCTCTATCGTCCATCGTCCGCTCTCGCTCCACCGATAGGGCAGCAGTCTACTCCAGACAATCAAGAAGACACGGCATTGCCGTTCGTAGTCATCGTCCTGGAGGTCGATGCCACACAATTTGTCCTGCAGCATCCGATAACAGTCCGCGCGAACGGCTCGGTTCGTTTCCGTCTGGATCAGATCGCACACGCGGTCAAGCGGGTCGCGTACATTCGGTTCGCCCAGCCGCCGAATGGCCCTGTCCGCCTCTTTCTCGACTTTGCGAAGGAAAGGGTCTTTTCCTCCGTCGCAGCCCACGACCGTCAGTGCTATCAGAATGCCGAATAAGATATGCCTTACCATAGTTTCACCCCATCAAGATAAACAGATCCCAGCACCTCGCGGACGGCCTCATGCCGCAGCTTGCGCACGCCCGCCGTGCCGAATTCGTCAATTGTGAACGTCTGCGTCTCGTCCGCCGCAAAGCACTTCCAAGGTTCCGCGCCGTCAGTCGTTTGGGGGACATTCCAGCCCAAGGGAATGCACCAGACGTTCTCCCCTGCAATCCATCCCACGGACAGGGATTCGGAGAGCTGTCCGCCCGGCGTCATGCGCGGATACGGTTGCGTACACGCCGCCGTGTCACGCGCATCAATGATGTTCTCGTCCAGGACGCGAAACCAGACTCCAGCACCATTCTCACGTGAGTGGCAGCGGTCTCCGTCAAAGTAGGAATGCGTGAAATAGCCGGTCTGAACGCCCATCGTCGATGGCACTTCCTCGACCCAGATCTCCTGGAACGAGACGTCCAGAGGAAGAACCTGTATGTCCAGCTGAAGTCCGATTCCGCCCGCGCTAAGCGACGAAAGCCCGTATGTGACTACGCCGGGATTGAGCGCGCGGACGCCTGACGGCTCCACGACCAGGATCGAGGGCGTATAGGAGACTCCGCCGCAAACGACTTCCAGCGGATTCGACTCGGCATCAAGCGGACAGAGGTACGTGCTGTCCTCCTGCATCTTGCCGCCGCCTTTCACATTCCATGAGACGTTCGCCGCCTTTGGCACTGTACGACAATTGATCAATTCGCGGATGCCATATTTGTGTCTCCATTCACTTTGATTCCCACTTGCAACACTAATAGGCTGAATCTCGACCTTGACCGCCGTCAGCGACGCCTCGGACATGATCTTCTCCTCGCTCTCCTCCTCGGTGAAGGTCGCGACGGCCTTGATGTCGCCCGCGCCGCCGCTCGCCGACCGCGCATTGTACTTCACCTTGATCTTGAACGTCTCGCCCGCCTCGACCTTTCCCTCGCGCGGCAGGAACGAGCCGCCCGCGCGTTCAAGCCGTCCGCCATCGCGCAGCTCGAAGGAATACGAGCCGCCCTTCGTCCCGCCGTAGACGCTGAACTCGGCTTCGGTCTCTGTCGAGCGCCGCGCGACCGTCTCGCCCGGCGCGTTCTCGTACTCGTCCTCGAAGACAATCGCGGATGCCGAGAACGTCGCCGAGACGGACGGTCCCTGCGGCTCGTGGTCGGGCTCGCCCTCGCCGGGATGCGTCGGCCTGTCGGGCGGCGACTCGTGCGAACAGCCGCAGTGGAAACCTCCGTAACTGAACGAGCAGCCGCCGACCTCGTAGGTGATGTCGCCCGTCGAACAGCCGCCGCACCCGCAGGTTCCGTCACACATGAACAGGGGCGTCCCGTCCGGCGCGAACTGGTAGCAGCAGAAGTTGTCCGGCCACCGAAACGAGCCGCCCCCCGCGCGGGGCGGGTCGATCCGGGGCTTCTTGCCGCCCGTCCCAGCCGCGCGCGACCTCCGCGCCGCACAGGCCGGCGCCTCAGCGAGGTCAACGTCCACGAATTCGAGCGTCAGCGGCCAGCGGACGTGCGTCAGGCCGTCTTCCGTCCAGACCTCGATCTCGACATCCGACTGGCCGACGACCGCGACGGGGAGCTGCGAGCGGATCGCGTAGTCCTTGCCGATGAGGAGTGCGACGCGGTTAGTCTCATCGGCCTTCGCGATGAAGTCCGGGTCGGGAAGGTGCGAGGGGAGATTCCCCTCGAATGTCAGGCGCGCGTTTGCAGACGGCGAGATGGCCTCAACCCAGTAATAGTGGTTCGTGTTCGCGCCCTCCGGCAGCGTCTGGTGCGGGCCAAACTGGGGCTCGTGCGCCGCGACAAGCGGCGCGTCGTCTTTCTCGTTCGGGATGCCGTCGTCATCCCAGTCGTCTGGATTCACGCGGCGATAGATGCGCTCCACCTCATTCGAGCGCGCGATGAAGTCGCCGTTCGGGAAGAGTTCGAGCTGCGCGTTGATGGCTGGATGAACCACGGATTGACACGGATTGACACGGATTTCTTCTCGTGCAGAGATGCCTGCGGCGCTTAACACGGAGGTGACGGAGTTTGAGAGACACGGAGTCGCATTTTCCTCTCCGTGCCTCCGTTCCTCAAACTTCTCCGTGTTTAACGCCGTAGGCTTTTCATCCCCAATCCGTGTCAATCCGTGACAATCCGTGGTTTCTTTTCTCTCGTATGGATTCCCCAAGAAGAAGTTCTCCCACGTCAGCAGAACAGAGCCGTTCGCGGTCGCCGCCGTCCAGAGGTAGGATTGGTCGTGCCGCGCGAACATGGGCGCGCCGATGACAACGATCTCGTTCGAGGCGTTCCACAGCTGCGGACGCACCTTGCCCCACGTGTGCGCCCAGCAGGAGGTGGAGGGGTGGAAAAGTGGAAAGGTGGAGAAGTGCGGCGAACGCGGCAGTTCAACCTTGACCCTCCCACGGTAGGCGTCGGTGAGATGCCATGTGCCGACAAGCCGCGCATTCGCCGGACGGGCGTAGGAAACGGCCTTGTTCGTCCGCACCGTTTCAAGGCGGTAGCCACGCACGACATCGTTGGATGAGACAATTTTCTCACACGGAGATGCGGAGGCACGGAGTTCGTCAGGTGACTTGTCCACGGATTGACACGGATTCTCACGGATTGAGATTTGTGTCGATTCGTGAAGATTCGTGGACACCCATTCCCCACCCTCTCCGTGGCTCCGTGCCTCCGTGTGAGCCGTATCAACCTGTTCCACCTGTGCCAATCCGTGAGAATCCGTGGTTACATTCCCCGGCTTCTGTGCGAAAACCGTCGCGACGACGACCGCCGTCACGATGACGGTCTTGGCGGACGGCGGCAGCTTGATGAACCGTTCCAAGAAACCAAGCAAAAACTTTTGATGCCGAACCACGAGAGCCGCAAGAACGCAGACGACAGTCAACGATACGCAAGCCCAGATGAAAGCCGACTCTCGAAAAACTGGCGCAACCATCACCGGATCTCCATGACGACGCCCGGACGGCTGCCCTCGACGAGGACGGCCTCGTCGATCTTGGCGACTCCTCGCCGCGTGACGCGGACGAGATTCCACGCCGCGTCCATCTTCGGGCGCTTCAGGACGAAAGTTCGCGCTATCCGTCCGTCAGCAGACGCCTCCGCGTCTGTCTGACAGTCGGCCTCCGACGCGCCGCCAAACCATCTGCCGCAGTTGAAGCCAAAGGACAGTTCGTCCTCGTCAAGTCCGAGAGTGCCGTCCCCGTTCGCGTCCGTCCCGATCGCCACTTCTATGGAATTCGTCGGCGAGGCATCGAACTCAAGCGTGAACTCGATGCGGCTCATCGTCCCGAAGTCGACCTCAAATGGAATGTTCGTGGACGCCTCCGAAAGGGTGGATGCTTCAAACGGCAACGGCGGGACGGCGACGCCAAGCGCCGTCAGTGGAATGAGAAAGAGTGCCGCAAGAGCCTTCATGGAGCGAATTATACCAAAGTTCCGAACAAACCGCCTGGACGGGGATGAGAATCCCGTGCGGAAAATTCCGAAGCGCGAACTCATCTCTTCCCCTTTGTCCAGTTGCAGTCGTGGCAGAGCATCTGTCCGTTCTCCAGCGTCGTCTGCCCGCCCCTGCACCAGGGCTTCACGTGGTCGGCGTGCATCTCCTCCAGCGCGAACTTCCTGCCGCAGAGGGGGCAGACCCCGCCCTGGCGCTCGTACATCTTGAGCCTCTGCGCGTCGGAGAAGCCGCGCAGGTGGAGATGCCTCTCCTCGCCCGTCAGCAGGTACGGGACGATTCCCCTCTTGTTCTCCACCTCGTCGTCCATGAGCAGCTGCCGCGTCCGCTCCTCGATCTTCGCCACGTCCAGCTTCGCCTTGCCGTGCTTCTCGTAGAGCGCGCCCCAGTCGAGTCCCTTCAGGATCCTCACGCGGTCGGACGTGTGCCTGAACTTGGCCTCGATCCACGTGATGACCGCGCTGAAGTGGCTCCACAGCTCGCTCGCGTCCGGGTCGTTCTGGTGGATGGCCATGAACTCGCGCACGGCCTCGTCCGACTTCTGCCCGATGAACCACTTGATGGCCGTCTCGAGGCATCCCTGGCGGTCGAACGCGGCGGCGACGTAGTTCTTCGCGATCTTCCGCGCGGGGGCGTTCCTCTTCGAGAACCACCGCTTGGCGTCCGTCACCCACGGGCCGTGGTAGACGGCGTTGCGGATCTCCTGGCTCGTCAGTTCCTCGCAGGCGATGTTGATGCGCTCGAACCACCGGATCTTCTCCGCGTCCGTCCCGCTGCAGAAGTAGACCTTGAGCCGGTAGCCGAGGAAGCGCTCGCGCTCCTCCGGCTCGAAGTTGTGGAAGTAGCGCATGTTGTAGGAGAAGTCGCCGCCGAAGAACTGCCCGATGGAGACCGTGCGCTGCTGGCCGTCCATCACCTCGTAGCCGCCGTCCGCGCGCGCGACCCAGTACATCACGTTGAGCGGGAAGCCGTTCATGATTGAGTCGACGACGGCCATGCGCTTCTTCTCGTCGTAGACGAACTCGCGCTGGTAGGGCGGGCGGATGTCGAGCCTCCCGCCGTAGCCGAACACGCCGTCGTCCCCCTCGTCACGGTAGCCGTCCACCAGCTCGCGGATCGTCACGTCATGCATCTCTATCTTCATCTTGTCTTTCCTTGGTTGATGTTTCAGAAATTGGTTCTCACACGGAGGCACGGAGCCACGGAGTTTTTCCAGACAGGATTCACAGGATTATAGATGCGGCAACGAAATATTGAGATTTTTAGCCGCAAAGGTCGCAAAGAACGCAGAGGCTTTGTGGACTTTGCGGCTCACAATATTTGATCGCCAAAGCAATAGCAGGGGCTGATACGCCGGTCTCGACAATCCTGTCTCAAACATCCTATCCCGCTCCGTGTCTCCGTGCCTCCGTGTGAAAAATCCCTTTACCGCCGGCGGCGGATGAACAGCCGCTTGTAGGTCTTCTCTCCGCAAAGCAATGGCTGGGCGATGCCGCTCGTCTCATCCCAAAGGCCCTGTGAAAAGCCCTTGCCCTCACTTTCTGACGCGCCGACGATCTCGAACTGGTCAGGGCTGTACTTGTCCATGAACGTGATCGGCACGCCCATCACGCCGTCATAGTCACACGGGATCTCGGACGTCTTCCCGACGTTGATCGCGTCGTAGTTGTCGTACTTCGGGAAGTCTTCGGGCGTGTAGTGCCTGTAAAGGGGGATGTCCTCGTGGCGCTTGTCATGCTCAAGATTCGTGAACCAGTGGACGCCCGACACGCGGATCATTCCGTCACGGTGTTCGCCCGCTTTCGCATAGTCCGTGTAATGCTTGTTGATGAAGTAGCCCGCGCCGCCCTTGAACCCATAGCCAAGCCAGATTTCGTTCCGCATGACACACGGAAAGATTTCCCGGTAGGTGATGGCGTTCTGGTGCCCGATGACGAGGAACTTCTTGTGATGGCGCATCAGCAGCGAAATGAAGTCCCTGAACTTCGAGAACGGCGGGTTGGTGCAAACGATGTCCGCCTCCTTCAGGAACGCGATGCACTCCTCGCTGCGGAAGCTGCCTCCCTGTTCGAGGATGCGCCGTTCGGGAGGATTGGCCTTGCCCGTGTAGATGCAGCAGACGGCCTTCTCGTCCTTCCCCTCCGAGAACTGAAACCAGTCCTGGTTCCTGTAGCAGGTCGAGATGAGCTTCTTCAGCCCCAGGAACTCGAAGTTGTCGCGGAAGTAGAAATAGAAGTTGCTGCATTCGGGGTCGTCGCAGTTGCACAGCACGGTCGCGCCCCTGAAGTGCCTGCGGTAGTGCTTCACCTCGTTCTCGATGTCGACGAGCTGCGTGTAGAACTCGTCCTTCTTTGCGTTTTTGGCCCCGTTCAAGTCGGCATTCTTGGCCATCGGTCTCCCTTCGGTGCGCAAGGATCGCCGCAGGGCCAGCCCCCGTGCATGAAAAGAGCGCATTTTCTGTTCATGCACTCAATCGAAGCCCTGGTACAGGCCTATGGGAATGCGTGAAGAGAAAATGCGCCCAGACGGGCGCATCTCCACTTACATGCCGTTCCCAAAGTGAAATAGTACCAGTATTTCGATTGAACAGCGTGTAGCGTCGATGCTACAGTGATGATGCGGTCGCGGGGTGGAGCGCGGCGGAACGCCGCGTCAGTTCCCGACCTATAGGCCCCTCGGCGAACCGAAGGACGAGTGAATTATACCAAAAACGCCGCAGGGATGTTCCACGCTACTACTCTCCCCGCATAGTATATCACAAAACAGGCCCCTCTGACACAAATGACATATCAACTTTTTTCGCGGCGACTGTTGGCGGGCGAGCAAAATGAGATTTCTTGGGCGGGCAAAATGAGACACTTCCTGACAGTCCCGCTTGGCTCCCTC
>CAKTZI010000043.1 GCA_934635385.1 uncultured Kiritimatiellota bacterium
GAGGCGGCGCGTGTCGTCCTCGCCCCACCGCGCGCAGGGCGCGCCGGAGGCGACCGCCGCGAAGAACGCGCGCGCGAACAGGACAGGCATGCCTACGGCGTTCAACACGGAGGGAACGGAGAATTGGAGGCACGAAGTCTTTCTGACAGGATTTACAGGATTCACAGGATTCAAATGGCATGAAGTATTAACCCCGACAATCCTGTCAATCCTGTCTAAAGTTTTCCCACACTCTCCGTGCCTCCGCCCCTCAAAACCCTCCGTGTTAAGCACCGCAGGTCTCTTCCCCTCAATCCGTGCCAATCCGTGAGAATCCGTGGTTGCACCTCCGTGTCTTCCAGCCTCCGTTTCCTCGCGGGCCCTTGCGGGCAGTTCGCTACGCTCACTGTCGCGTTGCGACCTTCCCTCCGAAACGCCTTGCGTTTCTTCGGCGCATGCGTTAAACGCCGTAGGCCTCATAATCAGCCACACACCGAAGGCGGCGAAGAGCGCGAGCGTCAGCCACGACAGCGCCAAGTTCGTCCCGCCGAGCCCGCCCTGCGCGGCGCAGCCGAACAGCACGGGCCAGTCGAAGACGGTCGAGGCGCACGCCGAGAGGACAAGCCCCGCGAACGCGAGGCCGACGCGCGGGCTTCGGCGGACGCCGCAGAGGGCGAGCGCGAGGAACGCGAGATACGCCCATCCGACGAGCCACCCGCACTCGGCGAGGAGCGTCAGGTGGGAGCTGACGAGCGTGCGGACTTCGGGCACGTCGCCCGGCAGGAGGAACGCCGAGGCGAGCGCGCCCGAATTGCCGAGGCCCACGCCGTCCGGGTTCGCCGCGAAGAGCCGCATCCCCGCAAGCCAGATCTTCGGACGGTTCAGGATCGAGCCGTCGAGCGCGAGGCGCGGCCCCAGCCGCCAGAGGGACAGCACGACCGCCAAGGCGACCACCGCCAGCTTGCCAAGCCGCGCGAGAGGGCGGCTGCGGGAAACAGCCCCTTGGCCCCTGAATCCCATTCGGCTTCTGAGATCCGAAACCTGAAATCCGCATCTGCCCCTTCTCATTACCCACCACGCCGCTCCCTCCAAAGCCGCGACAATCAGACCCGTCCGCGACTGCGTGAGCAAGACCGCAGCGAAGAGCGCGGCGGAGAGGGTGCGTCCGACCCACGTCGCCCGCCGCCACCCAAGGCACAGCGGCAGCAGCGCGCAGACGAGCGCCGCCGCGTGGTTCGGGTTGTGGAAACCAAAGGAGAGACGGTCAATCATTACAATAGAGACAATTCTATTCTTTTTCGTCTGCAAGAAATCCATTCTCTACAGACTTTAATGTAATCACAGTTGGGCGAGATGTCATGTCTACACGTGCATAAATGTTTGTAGAATGATTCTTGTTTCCGCATTCAACAAGGAAGACATACATTTCATGGGCATCTTCCTTCGTAATCCATTTAGAAACACCCCGTCCCCTTTGTCCGTGTCTACAACGTATTGAGCACTTTGGACAGCCTTTATAAAGTTTGGAACTGATTCCTTAACCGACAACCGATGGACTTCAAAGCCAATGAAAAAGGAGATGAAACAAATGGACACCCACCGGAAGAGCATCATGTAGTCTATTCTCATGAGTAGCTCCTCCCTGATTACTCGGGGATTGTTTTGTAAACTCTATATGTCGAATACTTGTTTTCTGAATAAGTGTCCCTTAATCGCAACTCAGAATCGTTTTCATGATCCTGCAGATAGGCATACAATCCCGCCAAGCCAACAGCGACCCCTGCAATCGAATAGGCCATCCCGCCTGTTGCAAGGCCTATCACGGCGATTGCCAAGCCACCTACGGTTGCCGTAAACTCCAACCCCTGTTCCAGTTTTATCTGAGCTTCTTTCCCAGGATATACAACATCATACATTCCCCACGTTATTTCCACCATTTTTTCCCACCACTGGAACAGCACTTCGCTGCCATCTGGGAGCCATTCATAATGATGCCAAGTGCCATCTATTGGTCTGTCAAACAACGTCTTTTCGCTTTCCTTCTTTCGGATTCCTCCAAAGACGTCAACCGACCCACTTGCATCATTCCCGCAGTACGCCAGCTGATTCCACCCGTCGGGGTAGCCGAGCGGGTCGGCGGTCTGCCACTTGGCGAGATCGGCGCGGTAGTTGCGCATCAGGAACACGCGGCCGAGGCCCTCGACTTCGGGCTTGCCCGTGAAAAAGGTTTGGGAGGTTTGGAAAGTTTGGAAGGTTTGGGAGTCCTGGACGGGTTCGCCGAAGGCCGTCAGCGCGGCGGCGGTGTACCGGTGCTTCGCCTTCTTCCGCGCCGCCCCGCGCCCCTCGCGGACGCCAACGGTCGTGCCGAGAATGTCGTTGAAGTACGCCGCGCCTTTGGACGAGACAACTGGTGCGCCCCCTCCGACGTGCGGCTCGTTGACGAACATCTCGTCGCCGCGCCGGATCAGGGCGAGGCCGTCCCACGCGAAGTCCTCCGCCCTCCCGTCGCCGTAGTCCGCGCGCGCGAGCTGCCCGTCGGCGTGGTAGGCGTAGCGGTATGACCGCTTTCCCTCGGTGACGGACAGCACCTTGTCGAGGTAGCCGTAGCGGTAGCTCCTGTCCCCCTCCTTCACGAGCCGCCCCGCCGCGTCGTAGGCGAAAACCCCGAACTTCCAACTAGACTCCATAGGTGCGTCCCCAGACTAAAACTATTTCATTTCTCTCGACATCCAAAAGAACATAAACCCCATCGAAATCATCAGAATTCTCTTTTCTCATTTGCATGACCATACGCTTACTTCCATCAACGCTATATCCGTCAGGAAATGTCATCGCCGTGCGAAAAGGCGTCCATGGTTCAAAGTGTTGATCCGTAAAATCTGTCGTAAGCAAGATTATCTTTTCTTGTTCAGTAATTTTAAAGACCCTGTACCAATTGCGACACTCTCGTGTGGCCACTTTAGCCGAAATATAACCATCTAACAGCCATGAGAATTCCGAGACAACGGAATCCCGGCAGCCTCCACACGAAACAGCTACCCACAACATCACACATCTGACATAAAACTTGTTCAAGATCATGTTTATTCCATTGCTTGGTACTGATAAACGCTGTGCGACACATTTAGATATGCAGTCCCCGACATCGTATATGCAGCCCCCTTGTTGCCCGTCTTTATGTAAGAGAACAGGTCTGCACAGCCACCTGCCATATACTCATCAAAAACAGTCCGCCACCAAGGATCATTTTCATGCGCAGCGAAGTCCCATACGTCTCGTGTATACATACTGACCATTCCGCTCCCTATCACCCTACGCCATCTAAACTCCTCTGTATCAGAGCTCTCCCATCCAGAAGATGTCCAATTAATTGTCACCGACCATCTTGTCGCAGTCCTTCCAAGGACATCCCCCTGCTCCCATCTGATCATTCCTGACAAACTAAACGATCCTGAATTCTGATAATACGAGACCTCTGCCAATCTCGACACAATAGCATCAAACACCTTGTGACGAAATTCATCTGTTGAGATCACTTGACGAATAATGCTAGAAGAAATTATCGCCGCTTCACCATTCCCGTATGCGTAATGATAAAGCGCATCGTAAAAACTACCTATCACAGCCGCTCCTCCTAGATAGTCAACAAACTTTGTCACCTCATTCCCGCAGTACGCCAGCTGATTCCAGCCGTCGGGGTAGCCAAGCGGGTCGGCGGTCTGCCACTTGGCGAGATCCGAGCGGTAGTTCCGCATCAGGAACACGCGACCGAGGCCTTCGACCTGAGGCTTGCCGGTAAAAAAGGTTTGGGAGGTTTTGAATGTTTGGGAGGTTTGGAAGGTCTTGACGGGTTCGCCGAAGGCCGTCAGCGCGGCGGCGGTGTACCGGCGGGCGGACCTCTTCCGCGCCGCCCCGCGCCCCTCGCGGACGCCGACGGTCGTGCCGAGGAGGTCGTTGAAGTAGGCGGCGCCCTTGGACGAGACGACGGGATTTCCCCCTCCGACGTGCGGCTCGTTGACGAACATCTCGTCGCCGCGCCGGATCAGCGCGAGGCCGTCCCACGCGAAGTCCTCCGCCCGTCCCTCGCCGTAGTCCGCGCGCGCGAGCTGCCCGTCGACATGGTAGGCGTATGTGTAAGACCGCTTTCCCTCGGTGACCGAGAGAACCTTGTCGAGGTAGCCGTAGCGGTAGGTCTTGTCGCCCTCCCGCACAAGCCGCCCCGCCGCGTCGTAGGCATAGCGCGTCGTCACGCCGTCGCAGGTGGACGAGACGAGCTGGTTCGCGCCGTCGAACGTGTAGGTCGTCGTGACGTATACGGAATCGTCCACGGATTGACACGGATTCCCACGGATTCCCGCCTGTCGGGATTCGGCCAGTCCATCCCCACCAAGCCCTCCGCGCCTCCGCATCTCCGATGCCTCCGCGTTGGGCGCACCCCGCCTAGCGGCCCCTTCGGGCTGCTTCTCAGGGGGATATGCAGGCCCCGACCCTGTCGACGCCCTGCGGACCGTCTTCCTGACCATGTTCCCCGCACGGTCGTAGGCGTAGCGCTCGACGTCGACTCCGCCCTCCCGCACCGCGACGAGCTGCCCGCGCGCGTCGTACGCGAACGCCTGGCGGACGCCGTTCGCCGTGCGCGCGGCGATCCGCCCGTCCTTCGCGTACTCGTACTCGACCGACGCGTCGGGGCTCTCGCGCCCGCCGAGCCACTTGCCCGCGAGCCGCCCGTCCCTCGTGTAGGCAAAGTCGATGGGGCTTCCGTCCACGACCTGCCGCGTGACGCGCCCCCGCTCGTCGTACCGCCACTTCACCGACGTCCCGAACGCGGCGATCTCGACGAGGCGCCCGTACCTGTCGTAGGCGCGCCGCTCCTCCTGCGCCTCCCCGCCGTCCGCGAAGCGGACCGTGCGCGTCGTGCACCGCCCCCAGGCGTCGTAGGCGTAGGAGAAGCCCGTCCCGTTCTCGTCCCTCTCCGCGAGCCGCCCGAAGTGGTCGTAGCGGTACGTCTCCTTCAGTCCGCCGCGCGTACGCTCCGCGAGGCGTCCCCAGCGGTCGTAGGCGAACGTCTCGACCTCTCCCTTCGCGTAGGTGACGCGCGTCACGCGGCCGTGCGCGTCATGCTCGCGGCGGACGGTGCGGTCGATGCGCCCGGTGACGGACGCCGTGACCTCGGCGACGAGGCCGTCCGCGCCGCGCTTCGCGAACGTGAGCTGGCCCGCCGCCGTGAGCCGCGAGGAAAGCCCGAACCTGTCCCAGCCGAACGCGATCTCGTGCCCGTTCTCGTCCACGACCCTCTCGAGGCGGCCGAGCGCGTCGTAGCCGTAGGCGACCTCCGCGCCGTCCGCGTACCGCTCCTTCACGATGCGGCCGAGCGCGTCGCGGTCGCAGGCCGCCGTGCGCCCGTCCATGTCCGTGACGGACACGGGGCGTCCGCTCCCGTCGCAGGCGACGGTCGCCGACGCAAGGACCTCCTTCCCGTCCAGCCGCTCGACCTTCGCGAGGCCGCCGTGGTCGGCGTAGGTCCGGCGCGTCACGGTGCCGTACGGGTCTGTCGTTGAGACGAGGCGGTTGTAGCGGTCGTAGGCGAAGGCGACGGCCGCGAAGTCGTCCCGGACCTCGGACGGGAAGCCGGAGGGCGCGTAGGCGACCGAGAGCGTCCGGCAGCCGTCCGAGACGCGCGACGGACGCCCCGCGCGGTCGTAGGCGAGGGACGTCGTGCGCACGGCCTTCCCGTCCGCGTCCAGCTCCGAGACGGCGGCGAGGCGGCCCTGGCGGTCGTAGGCGAACGACCGGACGGGCTCGGCGGAGGCGAAGACGCCGCCCGCGCGGCGGGAGAGCTTCGTGCAGCGGCCGTCCGCATCGTAGTCGAGGAGGCGGTGGTTGCCGAGGCGGTCGGTGACGCGCACGGGCTTCCCCGTCTTCCGGTCGTAGCGGAACGAGACGAGCGTGCGGTCCTGTCCGTCCGTGACCGTGCGCACCTTGCCGAGGTAGGCGACGTCGGGGCGCATGACGTAGCAGGTCTTCCGCGTCCGCCCGTCGAAGCCGGTGACGGCGTGGAGGCCGACCGTCGCGTCGTACTCGTGCGTGGCCGCGCTGCCGAGCGCGTCCGTGAGGCGGACCGCCGTCGCCGTCGGGTAGGCGTAGCGGTAGTCGCCGTCCGCGAGGAGGCGGCCGGCGACCCGGCCCGTGTGCGCGACGTTGTTCTTCTTGTCTTTGCTCAGGATGTTCCGCTTCCGGTCGGCGGGCGTCTCGGTTTGGACGTCGAACCTCTCCGTGAACGCGCCGCGCGCCGCGGAGGCGAGGTAGCCGTTCGCGTAGGCGAAGGCCTCCGGGTCGAGCGCGGCGACGCGGACGGACGCGAGGGCGCGAACGCTTTTCCGGGTCGGCTGTCCGTCGGCGGTCTTCGGGAGGAGCGTGACGTCCGCCGCACCGTAGGCGAGCGCGACGGGGACGCCGTTCACCTTGAGGGACGCGACGAGGCCGCCCGCATGGGACAGCTCGACGAAGCGGACGCCCTGCGACGAGACGGCGAGGAGCTCGCCCGACGGGCCGTAGTCGAACTGGGCGGACGCGCCGTAGGGCGTCTCGACGGACGCGAGGCGTCCGTCCCCGTAGGCGAGGCGCCAGCCCTTGAGGCCCCCCTTGCCGAGGATCGAGAAGCGGCGGCACTTCGCCCAGTCCGGCGACTCCGTGTCGGACTCCCAGTCCGCGTAGGGCGCGAAGAGGCCGCGCCCCTTCTTCGCGTCCTCGATGGGGTCGAGCCTGATCGCGTCCTTCGGCGTCTTCTCCTTTTTCGGAAAGAACTTGATGCGCTCGCCCCAGGGCGTCGTCCAGAGGAGGCCGCCCTTCTCCCACCTGACGGACGACTCCAGCTGGGGGCAGCGCCAGCCGAAGCCGAACGCGCCGGAGGCCTCGGACGACGACTCGTAGACGAGCTCGACGGGGATGCGCAGCTCCGGCGCGAGGGCCGCGACGCCCAGCTCGCGCCGGACGACGAAGCCCGGCTCCGTGAGCGAGGCCTTGCCCGCGAGGAGCGGGCGGAAGCGGAAGTCGGGCGCGTCAGCCCGCGCGGAGAGGGCCGGGAGGAGGAGCGCGAGCGCGGCGAACGTGGGGGCGAGGAGTCGCGGCGCGAGCGCACAGCGGCGAACGGCTTCGGCTTGGGCACACACGGCTTGGACACACACGTTCAGCTTCTGCATGGACAGGCTCCTTTCGGGCAATTGCGATGGCGCAGCAACAGGCGAATTGACGCGAATTCGGAAAACACCCCGGCAGGGATGCACCCAAACCAACTGCCATCAGTTTACCAAAAGAAGCCGAATCCTGTCAAGGGCACGAACTCCACCGTCCGGGATTTGGCGCATGAAAGGCAATCCGTTCTCTGCGCAACAGCAGACGGTCTTGCGGATTGTCTCGACAACTTCGCCGTAGGCCTAAACCATCGCGAGAGCCCGAACGGGTGAGGGCGCGGCGGCGTAAGCGGATTCGGCATCTATTGTTGTTGGCGGCCACGCATTTTTGATACAATACCCGCCTATGGACATCGTTCTCTTCTTTCAGTCGACCTTCGCCAAGAGCTGGCGGCTCAAGCTGTGCGGCGCCTACCGCTTCGCCCAGGAGCACAACTGGTTCGTGCAGGTCGTGGACAACTACGCGACGCCCGGCGACATCCGCCGCGCCCTCGCGCACTGGAAGCCGATCGGCTGCCTCGTCGATCGCGCGCTCGCGCGGGGCGGCGCGCCCGACCGGATCTTCGGCGACCTCCCGGTCGTCTACCTCGACCAGCGCGAGACGCGCGCGCCCTGCCGCCATCCGCGCCTCGTGCACGACTCCGCCGCCGAGGCGCGCCTCGCGGGCGGCGAGCTCCTGCGGCTCAACCGGGCGTCCTACGCCTTTCTCGGCCTGGAGCGTGGCTACTTCTGGGACCGCGAACGCGAGGACGTGTTCCGCCGCCTCTGCGCCGCCGTCGGCAAGCCGATGACCGTCCTGCGGCGGAAGAGCCTCGCGGCCGCGCTCGCCGCGCTGCCGAAGCCGTGCGGCATCCTCGCGGCGAACGACCGCTGCGCCGTCGAGATCTACCCCGTCGCCGCCGCGCTCGGCCTCGACGTCCCGAACGACGTCGCCATCGCCGGCATCGACAACGACGAGATGTACGCCGAGTCCGTCACGCCGGGCCTCACGACCGCCGAGCCGGACTTCGAGGGCGCCGGCTACGAGCTCGCGCGGCTGCTCGCGGACGAGATCGACCGCCACCGCCGGGGACAGGCCCCGCTCGACCCGCCCCCGGTCCACGTCTACGGCGCGCTGCGCCTCGTCCGGCGCGGCTCCACCCTCATCCTGCCGAAGCGCGATCCGCACGTCTTCCGCGCCCTTGAATACATTCGCCGCAACGCCTGCCGACGCGGCATCTCGATCAACGACGTGGCCGCCGCCATGGGCTACTCCCGACGGTTCGCGACCTTGCGCTTCAAGGCGTTCGTCGGACACTCGATCCTCGACGAGATCCAGGACAGGCGGTTCGACGAGGCGATGCGGCTTCTCCAGAATCCGCGTCAGCAGATCGAAAGCATCGCCGACCTGTGCGGCTATTCCGCATCCTCCTTCCTCAAGCGCTTCTTCAAGTCGCGCACGGGGCTCTCGATGCGCGCCTGGCGCAAGCAGAACGTCCGCCCCGACGAGCCGATCAGCCAATAGAGGACGAGACCTTGAAGACGGCCATGAGGATCGCGATCGCGACGAAACCGACGACGCCGGCGATCGCGACAATCAGGATCGGCTCCAGCGCGTTCGTGAACGAGACGATGTTGCGGTCCATGTCCTTCTGGTAGCGCTTGCCGATGTGTTCCAGCGACGCGGCCATGTCGCCGGCCTGCTCGCCGACCGCGAGCATGTCGGTCATCATGCGCGGGAACGCGCCGGACGAGGCGAGCGGCCCGGAGATCGACGTGCCGTCCGTCACGCGCTGGCGCGCCGTCCGCAGCGCGTCGCCGATCACGGCGTTGCCGCACGTCTCCTCGCAGATCTTGAGCGCCTGCAGGACGTTGACGCCGTTCGTCAGCAGCGTCTTGAGCGTGTAGGCGAGCGACGAGTACGCGCCCGCCGCGACGATGCCCTTGATGAGCGGCGCCCTGAGCTTCCAGCCGTCGAGCGCGCGGACGCCCGCCTCCGTCCTGATCCACCGGCGAAACCACCAGACGAACGCGGCGACGCCGACCGCCATCAGCCAGCCGTAGTGGATGAGCGCGTCGGACATCCCGATCAGGATGCGCGTCGGCAGCGGCAGCGCCGCGCCGAGCGAGTCGAACACCTTCTGGAACTGCGGGATGATCCAGACGAGCGCGCCGATGACGGCCACGACGCCGAAGCAGAGCACGATGACCGGGTACGTGAGCGCGCTCTTGATCTTGCCGCGCATGCTGTCGTCGCGCTCGTAGTGCTCGCCGAGCCGGCGCAAGACCTCGACCATCGCGCCCGACGCCTCGCCCGCGCGCAGCATGTTCGAGAACAGCGGCGGGAACGTCTTCGGATGGTGCGCGCAGGCGTCGGAGAAGTTCTCGCCGCGCACGATGCGGTCGCAGAGGTCCTGGCAGATGAACTTCTGCCCGGAGCCGTCCTCGCCCTGGTTCGCGAGCGCCTGCAGCGCCTGGCCGAGCGTCATGCCCGCCTCCAGCAGGTCGGCGAGCTCCGAGACGAAGAGCAAGACCTCGATGCGCTTCATGTCCGTCTTCGCCTTCGACCCGCCGAGCTGCAGGCTCCAGATCGACGCGGCCGCCGCCGGCTTTCCTCCGGCGGGCTTCGCGGACGGCGCAGACACAGCCGCAGGCGTAACTGCGGCCACCGTGCCCGAAGGCGATTTCCTCTTGGCGTAGCCCATGTGGGGTATTATATCAAAACGGACGCGCGTCGAGCGGCGAGCGCGTGAGCCCAACCGCTACCGGCGACGCGCGGCGCGACGAGAGGAAGCCGGGCGCGCCGCCGTCTCGCTCGGCACGAAGTCGAGCTTGCGCTCGCGGAAGTCGACGCGCGCGACGTGCACCTTCAGCCGGTCGCCCACGTGCCAGGAGCGTCCGCCGGACGCCGAGAGCGACTGGTCGGACTCGTTGAATGTCACGTACTGGCGCGCGAGGAGCGAGATGTGGACGAGTCCCGACGCGGCGATCTCGGGAATCTCGACGAAGCACCCGTAGGGCGTGCACTTCGAGATCACCGCGTCGTAGTCGCGCACCTGCCGCGCATCGAGCTGGGCCTCCAGCAGGCGGAACTTCTTGATCTCCAGGAGCGAACGCTCGGCCTCCGTCGCGATCTCCTCGCGCTCGGTCGTGTGCGCGGCCCAGGTCGCGAGCAGCTTCGGCGGCACCTTCGCGTTCCTCTTCTCGATGTACGCCGCGAGCTGGCGGTGGAGCGTCAGGTCGGGATAGCGGCGGATCGGCGAGGTGAAGTGCGCGTAGTACTTCTTCGCGAGGCCGAAGTGCCCGATGGCGCGCGAATCGTAGACGGCCTTCTTCATCGACCGCAGCACCATCATCGCGATCGTCGGGTAGAGCGGGTTCCTCTTGATCGCCTTCAGGAACTGCGCGAAGACCTTCGGGTTCTCGATGTTGCCCATCTTCACGCCGAGTCCGCGCAGCTCCGCGCGCAGCGTCAGCAGCTTCTCCGGGTCCGGCGGCTCGTGCAGGCGCGCGAGGATCCTGACGCCGTTCGCCCAGAGCTCCTTCGCGACCGCCTCGTTCGCCGCGACCATGCACTCCTCGATCATCTGGTGCGAGGCGTCGTAGGGGCGCGTGACGAGGCCCGTCATCTCGCCGTCCGCGTCCAGCAGCACCTCCGCCTCCGGCACCTCCAGGTCGAGCGCGCCGGCGGCGAACCGTTTCGCGCGCAGCTGCTGCGCGAGGTCGCTGATCGCCCGGATCGTCTGCACACAGGTGCGCGGCGAGACGGACAGCGTCTCGGGCAGAAGAACCTTTCCGCCGCCCTTCGCGGCGAGGATGTCCATCACCTCCTCGTAGGCGAAGCGCGCCTGCGAGCGGATGACCGACTTCGCGAAGCGGCGGGCGACCATCTCGCCCGACTTGTCGAACGTCATGAAGACCGAGAACGCGAGGCGGTCCTCGTCCGGCACGAGCGAGCAGACGCCGTTGCAGAGCTCCTCCGGCAGCATCGGCACGACCCGGTCGCAGAGGTAGACGCTCGTCGAGCGGCGGTACGCCTCACGGTCGAGCGCGGAGCCGGGCCGCACGTAGTGCGAGACGTCGGCGATGTGGACGCCGAGGACGCGGTTGCCCTTGCGGTCGGTCTCCAGCGAGAGCGCGTCGTCGTAGTCGCGCGCCGTCACCGGGTCGCAGGTGAAGATGAACTTCTTGCGCAGGTCGAGCCGCCCCGACTTCGCGACGTCAAGCGACGAGAGCGTGCGCGCGACCTTCTTCGCCTCGTCCAGGACGGCGGCTGGGAAAGCCGCCGGCAGCCTGTAGAACTTCATCACCGCCGCCGTGTCTTCGCGCGGCGTCTTTCCCGGCTTCGGGAATCGAATTTCGTTTTCGTCAAGTTTCATTGGCGTTCATTATACCATAAATCGCACCGCAGTTGACAGCCAGCGGACGGTTTTGGTATACTTCTCACCCGTTCGGGCGATTAGCTCAGTTGGTTAGAGCATTACCTTCACACGGTAGGGGTCACTGGTCCGAGTCCAGTATCGCCCACCCTTCCCCATGACGGCGTCAGCATGCCCCTTTGCGCAGGTTCCTCTTTCGCCACGCGCGGGGGGAGAGGCCCGTTGCGGAAGTGAAAACGTAGCGCAGGGAGCGCGGGTCGCGGTAGCCACAGCGGGAGAACACCGAATCGACGGGCACCTTCGGATCCGACAGAAGCTTCTGCGCCTGGGCAACGCGGACGGCCACGATCTCGTCGCGGATGGAATGCCCGGCCACGGCGCGAAAGCGGTACTCCGCCATGCGCGTCCGCATCCCCATCTCGCGCACGACGTCCGAAGCCGAAATTCCCTCACACGCATGGACACGCACGTACTCGACGGCGCGGACGGCCCGCAAGTCGACGCGCTCAGTCTTGCGCGTCGAATGCCGCCGTTCAGTCGGCGACGAGCCGAACGTCAGCTCGACCGGCTTCAGCTTCGGGCTCTTGAACCGGCGGGCCAGCAGCCCGGCGGCCAGCTTGCCCGACCGCTCGAACGCCGGCGCCACGCTGGAGAGCGTCGGCAGCGTGTTCTCGCAGACCAGCACGTCGTTGTCGATGCCCATGACGGCCATCTCCTCCGGCACGGCGATGCCCGCGCGCTCCGCCGCCCGCAGGACGTGCACGGCCATCTCGTCGTTTGCCGCGAGGATGCCGCAGGGCTTCGGAAGCCCCGCGACAAACGCCTCCAGCCGACGCCCCAACCGCGCGCCATCCTCCGTGCGCGCGCCGCCCCATGTGCGGAAGACGTGCCCCCGCTTCGCCCGCCGCTTCACTTCGCGCGTGAAAATGGCCTCGCGCTCTGCCGACCAGTCGCGGCGCGTCCGGTAGTGGACATAGCCGTAGTCGGCGAAGTCTCGCGCGAAGAGTTCCGAGAGGGCCTTCTTCACGACTTCCTCGGAGTTGTGGCGCACGGCGAACGCCTGCGCGCCAACCTGTGCGGCGTCCGCATCGCAGAAGACGGACGGCAGACCGTCGAACGCCGCCACCGAACAGCCCCGATGACGGAAGATGCCGCCCTCGACAATCACGCCGTCCGGCTTCCAGTAGGCGAGCACGGGCCTCACGCCGCGCGGCAGATCTCCGACATCGACGAACTCGACGTGCCAACGCTCCTGACGGGCGACGGCGTAGATGCCCGCGAGACGCAGCCGCCACATCATGAACGCGCTCTCATAGAAGTAGACGACCGTCTTCATGTCCGCCGCCGTCCCATCAGCTCGCCCGAATCGCGGCGACACAGCGCGCAACGACGCCTCGGCGCCGTTCGACCGCCGCCTGCGCCCGCGCACCCAGGCCCCTGAAGAAGGAAACCACCGCACTTCTTCCTTCTTCCTTTCTCCCTCTTCCTTCCCCAAAGGCCTCGCCCAGTTCCCGTTCCAGCTCCGCCGCGTCCTTGACCTGTCGAATCGCGTCCGCCGCGAGGAGGTCGCTCATCACGGGACGGAAGTTCTCGGTGTAGGGGCCGACGAACGTGGGCTTGCCGCAGAGGCACGGCTCGATCATGTTCTGCGAGCCGTGAGCACAGAGCGACTTGCCGACGAACACGACGTCCGAGATGCCGTAAAGGCCCATCAGCTCGCCCGTCGTGTCGGCGAGGAAGACGGGGAGAGGGTGGTTGGGGGAAGGTTTGGGAGGTTCGGAAGGTTTGGAAAGTTTGGAGGGTTTGGAGCGGCGAACACACACGAAGCCAGCCTTGCGAATGTTCGCCTCAACCGCATCGGCTTTCTCGAAGTGACGCGGCGCCAAGACAAGAACCAACGGCCGCTCTTGTCCCTCCTGTTTCTCCTGTCCCTCACGTCCAACCGCCCGGCTCACCAACTTCCTGTAAATCTCCAGCAAAACCTCGTCTTCGCCCGGCCAGGTGCTGCCGCCGAGCAGGATGCGCGCGTTCGCCGGCGCACCGTTCGCCGCGAGCCACGCGCGCAGCTCCGCCTCCTTCGCCAGGTTGCGGCGCGCGACGTCGAACTTGAACGAGCCCGTCACCTCGACCGTCCGCTCCGGCGCGCCCGCCGCGACGAGCCGCGCCTTGTCGAGGTCGCTCTGCGCGAAGATCCGCGTGAAGCAGCGGAAGACGTCACCAAAGAAGCACTTCGCAAGCCTGTAGCGCGGCGCACTGCGATCCGAGACGCGTGCGTTGACCAGGAAAAGCGGAATGCCGTACTTCTTTGCCTGACGGATGAAGTTCGGCCAGATCTCGCTTTCCGTCAGGACGATTGCGCGCGGCCGCACCGTCTTCAGCGCGCTCTTGACGAAGTTCGGAAAGTCGAGCGGATTGTAGATGAGCGTGTCGTTCGGCCCGACCTCCTTCTCCGCCATCTTCCAGCCGGTCGAGCTCGTCGTCGAGAAGCAGAAGCGGACGGACGGCTCGACCGCGCGCCACTCGCGCATGAGCTGCCCCGCGACCTGCACCTCGCCGACGGACACTGCATGGATCCAGACAGGCGCGTCCGCCGACGGACGCACGGCGAACGGGTCATGGCCGAACGGCACGGCCGACGGGAACAGGCCCGCCGGATAGAGCGCGAAGCGGTCGCCGAACCGCGCCGCATAGCCGCCGCGCCGCAGCATCCGCAGCAGAAACCCCGGCAAGAGGAAAGGATAGACGATCGCGAAAAGAAGATTATAGACGGCCCACTTCATCCTCAGGCCTTCAGCGAACCGAACGGGCTCAGCGTCGTGCCGGCGGGGACATTCGTCAGAACGGGCGTTCCGCAGGCGACCGACGCGCCGTCGCCGACCTTCAGGCCGGGCGCCGTGCAGCTGTTCGTGCCCATGAAGACGTCCATTCCGATCGTCGTGTGGCCGGAGAGCGAGACGCCCGGCGCGATGTTCGCGAAGTCGCCGACGACCGAATCGTGTCCGACGCCCGCACGCGCGTTGATGATGACGAACTTGCCGATTTCCGTGCCGACGGACACGACTGCCTCGACGGCGATGAACGTGCCGTGCTTGAACTCCGTCGTCGGCGAGACCTGCGCCGAGGGGTCGATGAGCGCCGGGAAGTCGAACCCACGCAGCTGCGCGTAGATCCGGCGGCGAACCGCGTTGTCGCCAATGGCGATGAAGACGGACGCGCCGGGATTGTCCTTCGCGGCCTTCTCGACCGAACCCAACAGCGGATAGCCCTCGAAATTGCCGCGAGCCTTCGCCGGATCGTCATCCGCAAAGCCGACGACGCGCCACAGCGGCTCGCCCGCCGCCGCGTTGATACGCTCGACCGTCCACACCGCCTCGCGACCGAAGCCGCCCGCCCCCACGATGAACAAGTCTCTCATGGCGGGATGACCTTACTGCGCCGCCGTCTTGGGCGCTTCGTAACGCTGCACGAGCGTCTCGGTCGCGTCGATGCGCGCCGTGGCGATCTCGTCATCCTTGTTCGCGTCCTTCAGCGCCGCGAGACGCTTCAGCGCCTCGTCCTTCTTGCCTTCCTGCGCCAGGCACCGCACGGCGCCGAGCTGGGCCGTGAGCGTCAGGTAGCCGTTCGGGCTCGCCTGCACAAAGGCGTCGAACGCGGCGAGCGCCTCCGGGAACTTCTTCAGGGCCTCAAGGCACTGCGCCCTGCCGACGGCCGGCACGTCCGCAAAGCCGTCCGGGGCCTTGCCGTCCAGCGCCTCGTACTGCGACAGGGCCTCCTCATAGCGGCCGTTGTCGAAATAGTTCTTCGCGAGGCGCAGCTGAAGCGCGCCCGCCGTCGCCGTGCCGGAGAACTTCGAGACGGCCTCCTCGATCTCCTCGGTCGTGTAGGCGTTGACGACCGCGTCGGACGCCGCCGCCTTCATCGCCGCGCGGTGGTTCTTCCACCCATACCAGCCGCCCACGGCGACCGCCGCGACGAGCAGCCAGACGACGGTCGACTTGCCGTCCTTCTCCCACCATTCGACCAGCGGGATGAGTTCGGGATTCTTCTTGAGATTCATTCGTTCGTTCCTTTCTCTTCAGATTCTTCGTCTTCTTCGTAGGGGCGTTTCTCCTCGTAGAGATCGGCCCATTCGTTCAAAACCTTTTCGCTTCGCCCTTCGACGCGCGCGACGATGCGCGCGTAGTCGAGCGCATCGAGGAAGTCGCGGTTGTAGATGAACCGCTGCTTGCCGCGCGACGGCGGCTGGGACAGACGCCGCAGCGACTCCATCAGCACGACGCCCGTGAAGAACGTGGCCTTCGGCGTCGCGAGCGGCTTCGTCAGGTACTCCATGATCCGGCGGCTCGCGCCGTCCTTCTTCTCCGCCCGGAAAAACGCCGTCATCAGGATCGCGGCGCGCAGGGCATTCGAGACGTCGAAGCCCTTCTTCGCCATCATCCGCTCGTACCTGTCCAGCCCCTTCAGGTACTGGAACGTCTTCGACTTCGCGCCGCCGTCGCGGTCGATGAACGCCGCAAGCTCCGGCACGAGGTCGCCGAGAAGCCCGTACTCGTACATCTGGCGGAACGCCTCCTCGCTGTGGCCGTAGGGGAAGAGGCGGAACACCTCTTCGCAGACGCGCGGGATGGCCGCCGTCAGGATGCAGCGGTGGTACTTGCGCATCGCCGCCGCCGTCTTCCGCTCGATCGTAAAGCCGAGACGCGAGGAGAACTTGATCGCGCGCATCATGCGCACCGGGTCTTCCTGAAAGCGGATCGCGGGGTTGCCGATCGCGCGGATGACCTTCTTCTCCAGATCCTTCATGCCGCCGACCCAGTCGATGACCGAGAAGTCGCGGATGTCGTAGAAGAGGCCGTTCACCGTGAAGTCGCGGCGATAGGCGTCCGTCTCCGGCGTCCCGAAGGTGTTGTCCTCCTGCGGGCCTTCCGCCGCATGCTCGATGATCTCGCCGACCGTCTGGGAGTTCTGGCGGAACGTCGCCGTCTCGATCACCTTCGTGCCGAAGCGGATGTGCGCGAGGCGGAAGCGGCGGCCAATCAGGAAACAGTTGCTGAACACCCGCCGCACCTGGTTCGGCTTGGCGGACGTCCCGACGTCAAAGTCCTTCGGCTCGCGCCCCAGCAGGAGGTCGCGTACGCCGCCGCCCACGAGGTAGGCCGTGTAGCCCGCGTCGGAGAGGCGATAGAGGACCTTCAGCGCGTCCGGGTCGATGTTCTTGCGCGAAATGCAGTGCTCCTGTCGCCTGTAGACGACAGGGCCCTTGCTTTTGCGCTTGAGGAAACCGAACATCGACGCGAACCGCGCCCTTTCACGAATCGCCAATCGCTCAGCCCTCGGCTTCGAGAGCCGCGTCAACCTCGTCGGTCGTCTCCATGTTGTGGTAGACGTCCTGCGTGTCTTCGAGGTCTTCCAGCATCTCGACGAACTTGTTGATCGCCTTCGCGACCGCGACGTCAGAGACCGGGTTCGTCATGTTCGGGACGAGCCCGACGTTCGAGTTCTCCTCGTCGATCGCGATGCCGGCCGCCTTGATGGCATCGCAGACCGCGATGAAGTCGTTCGGCTGGCACTTGACCGTGAAGCCGCCGTCTTCGGCGATGACGTCCTCGGCGCCGGCTTCCAGCGCGACTTCCATCACCTTGTCTTCCGTCACGCCGTCCGCCGCCGGAATCATGATCTGGCCGAGCTTGTCGAAGAGGCGCGACGCGCTGCCCGGCTTCGCGAGCTCGATGCCGTTCTTCTTGAAGACGTTCGAGACTTCCGCCGCCGCGCGATTCTTGTTGTCGGTGAGGACGCGCACGACGATCGCCGTGCCGTTCTTGATGCCCTCGTACTGGGCGTCGACCATTTCGGCGGACTCAAGCTCGCCCGTGCCCTTCTTGATCGCGCGGTCGATGTTGTCGTTCGGCATCTGCGCCGCCTTCGCCTTCGCGATGAGCGTGCGGAGCGTCGGGTTGTTGTCGGGGTTGCCGCCCTTCGCCTTCACGACGATCGTGATTTCCTTGCCGAGTTTCGAGAAGATTTTGCCCTTCTTCGCGTCCGCCGCGCCTTTCGCGCGCTTGATTGTCGCCCAGTGGCTGTGACCTGACATGTTTTGTCTCCTTGTTTAGGTGGAAAAGTGGAATGGTGAAAAGTGAAATGGCTGAAAGTGCGTCAGACCTTGTGGCGGTAGGTGATGCGGCCTTTGCCGAGGTCATACGGCGAGATCTCGACCGTGACCTTGTCGCCGATCGCGATCTTGATGAAGAACTTCCTCATCTTGCCGGAGATGTGCGCGAGAACCTCGTGCCCGTTCTCGAGCTGAACCTTGTACATCGTCGCCGGGAGAACCTTCGTGACGGTTCCCGTGACTTCAATCGCCTGATCTTCTTCTTTCGCCATGCGCAAGAGCCTTGTTTGGTCTATAATTTTGCGTATTGTATCATTTTTCCGCACACGCGGCAACTCGACGGCCTGTGTCAGTCGACCTTCGGCAGCCCCGCGAAGCCGCGCGCGAGGTCGGCGTCCGTCGGGATGGTGTCGCTCATCGTGCCGTCGTTGTACTTGCCGTAGGCGACCATGTCGAAGTAGCCCGTGCCGGTGAGGCCGAAGACGATCGTCTCCGCGCGCCCCGTCTCCTTGCACCGCAGGGCCTCGTCGATCGCCGCGCGGATCGCGTGCGCCGACTCGGGCGCGGGCAGCGTCCCCTCCGTGCGCGCGAAGAACGTCGCCGCCTCGAAGACCTTCGTCTGCTCGACGCTCGTCGCCTCCATGAGCTTCTGGTCGTAGAGCTCCGAGAGCATCGAACTCATGCCGTGGTAGCGGAGGCCGCCCGCGTGGTTGGCGGACGGGATGAAGCCGCTCCCCAGCGTGTACATCTTCGCGAGCGGGCACACCTTGCCCGTGTCGCAGAAGTCGTAGGCGTACTTGCCGCGCGTCAGCGACGGGCAGCTCGCCGGCTCGACGGCGACGATCCGGTAGTCGGCCTCGCCGCGCAGCTTCTCGCCCATGAACGGCGCGATGAGGCCGGAGAGGTTCGAGCCGCCGCCCGCGCAGCCGATGATGACGTCGGGCGTGACGCCGAGCTTCTTCAGCGCCGCCTGCGTCTCAAGGCCGATGATCGACTGGTGCAGGCAGACCTGGTTGAGGACGCTGCCCAAGAGGTAGCGCGCGTTCGGCCGCTTCAGCGCCGACTCGACCGCCTCGGAGATCGCGCAGCCGAGCGAGCCGGTCGTGCTGGGGAACTCGGCGTTGATCTTGCGGCCGACGTCCGTCGTCATCGACGGCGAGGGCGTGACGTCCGCCCCGTACGTGCGCATGACCTCGCGGCGGAACGGCTTCTGCTCGTAGGAGCACTTGACCATGAAGACGTGGCACTTCAGGCCGAAGAACGCGCTCGCCATCGAGAGGGCCGTGCCCCACTGGCCCGCGCCCGTCTCGGTCGTGACGTCCGTGAGGCCCTGCGCCTTCGCGTAGTAGGCCTGGGCGATCGCGCTGTTGAGCTTGTGCGAGCCGGACGTGTTGTTGCCCTCGAACTTGTAGTAGATCTTCGCGGGCGTGCCAAGGGCCTTCTCGAGAAAGGTCGCGCGGACGAGCGGCGAGGGGCGGTACATCCTGTAGAAGTCGCGCACGGGCTCCGGGATCGGGATGTAGGCGGTCGTGTCGTCCAGCTCCTGGCGGACGCATTCCTTGCAGAAGACGTGCTCGAGCTCCGCCGCCGTGACGGGCTGGAGCGTCGCCGGGTTGAGAAGCGGCGCGGGCTTCTTCTTCATGTCCGCGCGCATGTTGTACCACGCCGTCGGCAGCTCGGATTCGCTCAGATACGTCTTGTAAGGTTCGTCCTGCATCTTCTTTTCTTTCGTTTTCGTCCTTTAAATGCAAAATGCGGACCGCCCCTTTTCGGCGACCCGCCTCCTGACTGGCGGAGGGAGGGGGATTCGAACCCCCGGTACGGAGATTAGACCGTACGACGATTTAGCAAACCGCTGCCTTCAGCCACTCAGCCATCCCTCCAAACCGCAAATTGGCGCGTATTGTATCAAATCCGCTGTTCGCCGTCAACGAAGACGGCTGACGGCTTCCAGTTGCGCGGGTTGATGACGACGAGATCGGCAACGAACCCCGGCTCGACCTTGCCGAGTTCGGCGCCCCAGCCCTGCTCGATCGCCTGGTTCCACGACGTCGTGCGCACGAGATCCTTGAGCGGGATGCCCGTGACGTCGTGGACGTTCTTGAGGCCTGTCCCCATCCAAAGGGTCGAGCCCGCCAGATGCCCGTCCTTCACGAGTCGCGCCACGCCGTCCCGGAGGACGACCCCGACGCCCCCCATCTCGAACGAGTACCCGTCCTTGCAGTGCGAGCAGCGCAGCGAGTCGGTGATCATCTGAATGTGCGCAAGCGGACGATGCGTGAAGATGAGGCGCAGCATGTCGTCGCAGAGGTGGATGCGGTCGCAGATCACCTCGGTGTCGAGGTCGTCGATCAGGAGCCCCGCGCCGACGATGCCGATCTCGCGGTGGTGAAGCGGCGTCATCTGGTTGCAGAAGTGCGTCAGGTGGCGGAGCCCGTGCCGGTAGGCCGCCCGCAGGTCCTTCATCGTCCCGTCCGTGTGCCCGCAGCTCGGCACGACGCCCAGCCGAGAGCACACCTTCGCGAACGCCGCACCGCCTTCCGCCTCGACGGCGTAGGAGATCAGCCGCACGGGAAAGACGTCCCGAACCGCCCGCAGTTCGCGAACGGACGGCTTGCGGACGAACTTCGGGTTCTGCGCGCCGCAGCGCCTTGCGTTGATGTACGGCCCCTCGAGGTGGAGACCGGGGACCTTCGCGTAAGGCTGGCCCGCCGCGACGTATCGCTTCGCGTTCGCGGCGGCGACGAGCAGCGTCTCGTGCGCGACGGTGAGCGTCGTCGGCAGGAACGTCGTCACGCCCTCCCGCAGTTTCGCCTCCGCGAACGTGAAGATCGCCTCCGGGTCGGCGTCGCAGAAGTCGGCCCCGCACGCGCCATGCGTATGCACGTCGATGAAGCCCGGCATCACGTACTGTCCCCGCACGTCGACGACCGTCGTGCGCGCATCGGCTTTCGCCGCGACGCGCTTCGCGGACACGCGCGCAATCCGTTCGCCCGCGACGACGATCGTGGCGTTTTCGAGATCCACGCCCGGCGAGATCACGTGGGCGTTGACGATGACGGTCTTCTTCATTTGTCGAAAAGTCCTTGTTGAACGGCGGAAAGCGCATTATACCACAATCCGCGCAAAATTTGCTATACTCATGGGCCATGAAGAGAGAGACACTCGAAGTCGGGCCCTACGGGGTCAACTGCACGATCCTGAGCGAAGGCGGGAAGGCGGTCCTCGTCGATCCCGGCACGGAGGCCGGCCGTCTCGCCGCGGCCCTCGCGCGCGACCGCCTCGCGCCGGACGCCATCCTCCTGACGCACGCGCATTTCGACCACATCGGCGGAATCCCCGCCCTGCTCGAAAGGTTTCCCGGTCTGCCCGTGCTCGTCGGCGCGGCGGACGTGCCGGTGCTGACGCATCCGCTGAACCAGGTCCCGCCCGACTACCCGCCGATCCCGCGTCCGCCGACGCTCGTCACGCCGGAGAGCCGCGCGTCCCTCGCGCCCTTCGCGCCGGGCGGCTGGCTCGCCGGCCTCGAGGTCATCGACACGCCCGGCCACACGCCCGGCGGCGTCTGCTACTACCTGCCGTCGGAACGGCTCCTGCTGTCGGGCGATACGCTCTTCGCGGGCTCCATCGGACGAACCGACTTCCCCGGCGGCGACATGGCGACGCTTCGCGCCTCGCTCCGCAGGCTGGCCGCCCTGCCGGACGAAACGCTTGTCATCCCCGGCCACGGCCCCTTCACGACGATCGGCGCGGAGAAGCGCGGCAACCCGTTCCTCCGGCCATGACCGAACTCGTCCTTGTCCGTGCCGCCGACGAGGCGGCGCTCGTCGCCGAACTGACGCGGCTCGTCGCGTTCCTCGACCGCGTGCCCGAAGTCGCGCTCGCGGATGTCGCCTACACCTGCGCGCGGGCGACGGGCGCGTGCGTGCTCGCCGTCATCGCGGACGACGTGCCGTCGCTGCGCGCGCGCCTCGCCTCCGCGAAGGGCCGTCTCGAAGGCGGGTCGCTGCGGCGCATCCGCGACAAGAGCGGCACGTACTACGCGCGCGAGCACCTGCTGGGGCCGGGCGGCGGCAAGCTTGCGTTCGTCTATCCCGGCGTGATGGGCTTCTACCCCGACATGCTGCGCGACCTCGCGATCGCCTATCCGCCCTGCCGCGCGGCGTTCGACGAGCTGGAGGAGGCGCTGAAGGACGATCCGTCGTTCACGCCCTCGTCGTTCATCTTTCCGCCCGCGCCCTACTACCGCCATGACGCGGACATCTTCTCGTCCGGCGCCTACGCCGAGGCGCTCGTCGCGACCTACACGGGCGGCGTCGCGCTCACGCGCCTCCTGAAGTCCGTCGGCCTGGGCCCCGACGGCGTCGTCGGCTTCGCGGGCGGCGACCTCGCGGCGATGATGCAGTCCGGCGCGGCGGGCGAGAACCTGGAGCGGCCGAAGCGCATCCGCGTCATTTCCGAAATCTACCGCATCGTCCACAAGGCCGTGAACCACGGTGGGCTCCGTCAGGTCGCCGTGCTGTCGGTGCTGCTGCGCCATCCGGGCGAGATCGACGCGCTCGTGGCGACGTTCCCGGACGACAAGGTCTTTCTTGCCGTCGACTTCTCGCCGCGCCAGAAGACGTTCGTCGTCGTCGCCGACTGGGAGAAGCCCGTCACGGATCTGCTCGTCGCGGCGGGCGTGCGCGTGAAGAAGCTCGCGCTCGACCGGCCGTTCAACACGCCGCTCTGCGAATCGCTCGTCCCCGTCGTCCGCAAGTTCGCGGACGCCTGGATGAAGCACGAGAGCGTCGGCGACGTCTACTCCTGCCGGACGGCGGCGCGTCTGCCGTCCGGCAAGCGCGCGGCCCGCAAGGAGGCCGCCGAGCGCTGGGCGCGTCCCGTGCGCTTCCGCGAGACGGTGCGCCAGATGTTCGACGACGGCTACCGCGTGTTCCTGGAGGTCGGGCCGCGCGGGCTCCTCACGGCGGCGGTCGCGGACACGCTGCGCGGCGAGGCGCACGCGGCGATCGCGCTCAACTCGATTCACCGCAGCGGACGCCTCCAGCTGCTGCACGCGCTCGGCCAGCTCGCCGCGCAGGGTGCGCCGGTGGACATCGCGTCCGCCTACGTGCGGCGCGGCGCGAAGGCGCTCGACTTCGACGCGGCGCTGTCGCTCGAAGTGCGCAAGGACGCCGAGATGAAGCTGTCGCGCGCGTTCCCGCGCCTGACGCTCCTCTCCGCCGCGACACCGCTCTCCGGCGCGACGTTCCTCGCCGAGCCGAAGGGACGCGGCGCGAAGGCGGCCGCGCGCGCCGCCGCGCTCGCCCAGCAGTCGCGCCGCCAGCGCCAGTTCGACTTCGGCGCGCTCAATCCGCTCGTCTCCGACGCGGACACGCTGGAGTCGACGCCGGGCGTCTCCGTCGAGATCGTCAAGGAGTTCCGCCTGCTGGACTTGCCATTCCTCGGCGACTATGCGCTCGGCACGAGCCAGATGAGCTATTCCGACCCGAACCTGCGGGGGCTCATTCCGCTCATGCCGACCGTCGGCGCCGAGCTGATGGCCGAGACGGCCCAGCTCGTGATGCCGAACCGCACGCTGCTGCGGATCGAGGATCTCGTCTGCCGCCGCATGACCTCGTTCGAGAAGGGGCGGCTCAAGCTGACGGTCAAGGCCGAGCGCGTGCCGGCCGCCGCGCCGGAGGAGTCGGCGTTCAAGGTGCAGATCCGCGACGACCGGCCGAACGCGACGTTCACCTGGGCGGCGATGGAGGCGACGGTCGTCCTCGCGGCGTCGCTGCCGCCGTCCCCGCCTGTCGCGGTCGATCCGCTCTCGAAGCCGCGCAGCGTCCACTGGTCGGGCCGCGACGTCTATCCCGCGCGCCTGAGCGCCGGGCAGCGCCTGCGCAACATCACGTTCGTCGAGTCGTGGAGCGAGAACGGCATCGACTACGAGGTGACCGTGCCGCCGCTCGCCGGCAACGTCGCGTTCACGCGCTTCCCGCTCTGGGCGGTCAATCCGCTGCTGCTGGAATCGGTCGTCGAGGGCTTCCCGCTCTGGCGCAGCCACGAGCGCTTCGCGGGCGCGTTCTCGTTCCCGTTCCGCGTGCGGCGCATCGCCCTCGGCGGCGTCACGCCGAACGAGGGCGACCGCCTGAAGTGCTACATGCGCCTGACGGGCGTGACGCCGCGCAGCCACCTCTGCGACATCACGGCGACGGACGGCAACGGCAAGGTGCTCGTCGCGGTCTCCGGCTGGGAGGAGCTGACCGAGCGCGTGCCGATCGGCTACCGCCAGCTCATCCTGCAGCCCGCGACGACGTTCCTCACCGAGCCGATCGGCGGCGACCTCGTGGGGAACCCCTCGACGGACGTCGCGACGGCGTTCGTGACGGACATCCCCTATCCGCTCTTCGAGCGCAACGAGGAGATGTGGCTCAAGACGCTCTCGCACGTCATCCTCGACGCGTCCGAACGCCGCGAGTTCGCCGAGATGGCCGGCTCGGCCTCGCGACGGACGGAATGGCTCTTCGGGCGCATCGCGGCGAAGGAGGCCGTGCGCCGCTTCCTCAAGGACTTCTACCAGGCCCGTTGGAGCGACGCGGACATCCGCATCTGGCCGGACGACTCCGGCAAGCCGCACGCGCTCGGCGCGTGGAACGACTACCTCGCGACGAAGCTCGACATCGCCATCGCGCACACGGCGCAGTTCGTCGTCGCGATCGCCGCCGCGAACGCGCGGGTCGGCGTGGACGTCGAGTCGACGGCGCGCGACCTCTCGGAGGAGTTCGCCGCCGGCGTCTTCACGCCGGAAGAGCTGGATCTCGCCGCGCAGGCGGCAAACGCCGCGCAGGCCGTCATCAAGTTCTGGTGCGCGAAGGAGGCCGTCTCGAAAGCGCTGGGCACGGGCATCCGCTACTCGCCGAAGGAGATGGTCGTCACGGAGTTCCTTGCGGACTCCGGCGCGCTCACGATGCGGCTCGAAGGGGGCTGGGTCGAGGCGTTCAAGGCGTTCAAGGGCCGCGACATCAGCGTGACGGTGCGCACGTTCCGCGACCACGCGCTCGCCTCCTGCTTCATCCCCGCGACGCTGTTCAACGAAGAGTGACGCGCTGGACGCGGTTACCGAGCGAGCAGATGATGTCGTAGGCGTGCGTGCCCTTCAGGGCCGCCCAGTCGTCCGGCGTGATCGCGTCGCGTCCACACGTGCCGAAGCAGACGACCTCGTCGCCGGCCTTGACGTCCGGGACATCCGAGACGTCCACCGTCGTGTAGTCCATCGAGATGCGCCCGACGATCCGGCAGCGCCGTCCGCCGATGAAGACGCTGCCGCGGTTCGTGAGCGCGAGCGGCAGGCCGTCCGCATACCCGGCGGAGATCGTCGCGATCCGCGTCGGCGCGTTGAGGCACCACGTGCGCCCGTAGCCGAGCGTCGTGCCCGCCGGCAGCTCGCGCACCTGCGCGACGCGCGTCTTCAGCGTCAGGACGGGCTCGACCTTCAGGGCCTTCTTGCCGTAGGGGTCGAACGAGCCGTGCAGGTTGATGCCCGTCCGCACGAGCGTGAACGGCTTCTTCGCGCATTCGGGGAAGTTGTTGATGCCGTCCGACGCGGCGAGGTGGATCTTCCCGAACGTCATCCCCTCCTTCGCCGCCGCCGCGACAATCCGCTTGAAGAGCGCGATCTGCCGCTTCGTGAACGGGTCCTTCGGGTCGTAGGCCATCGGGAAGTGCGAGAAGACGCCTTCGTAGGCGAGGCCGGGCAGGGCCTTCACCGCGCGCATCGTCCGGAGGGCGTTTTCGAAGCCGTCCGGCCCCGTCGCGAGGATGCCGAGGCGGCCCATGCCCGTGTCGAGCTTGAAGTGGACTTTCGCGACCGTCTTCGCGCGCACGGCCGCGTCGGAAATGAGCCGCGCCGTCGCGAGGTCGATGACCGGCAGGATGACGCCCGCCCGGACCATCGCGGGGATCTCGTCCGGCAGTGCCGACGAGAGAATCTGCACGTCGATGCCCCGCCCCTTCGGCAGGACGTCCAGGAGCTCCATCGCCTCGTAGGGCTCGGCGACGCCGAAGTCCGTGCAGCCCGCCGCCGCGAGCGCCCGCGCGTAGTCCGCGACGCCCAGTCCGTAGGCATTCGCCTTGAGCACGCACAGCACCTTCGCCGGCTTCACGTGCGCGGCGATCTTGCGGTAGTTGGCGACAAGCGCCTTCAAGTTGATCTCGACCCAGACTCGATGTTTCATAGCCGACCTCAGACTCTTACCGTATAGGTCTTGCCGCACATGTGGCAGGTGACGTCGACCGTCGGCGGCAGCGTCTTGCGCTCCGTCGCGCTCAGGGACGCGAGCGTCGCCGCCGCGCGCTCGGGCGAGCAGCGGCACTTGAAGGTAAGCGGCATCGACTTCTTCAGCTCGGCCTTTTCAAGCCCGAGCTGCTTGAGCAGGTTGCGCTCGGAGACGGCAAGCGACTTGAAGCGGACGCCAAGAACGCCCGTGTTCGCGCCGTCCGGCAGTTCCTCCACGAGCACGCCGCGCGCCTCCAGAATCTCGACATCGTCCGAGACGGACGCCTCCAGCTGGATCGTCGCCTTGCGCTGAAGCGAGCCCGCGAGATAGCCGTCGAGCGAATTGGAAATGCCCTGCGAGAGGATGCGTCCCGGCACGGAGCGCGTGACCTGAATCTGACGGTCGCCGAGAACGGCCTTGTCCTTCGGCTTTCCCAATCCGTCGAAGTCATCGAGAATCTTCCTCTCGGTGTAGCCGCGCAGCGTCCCCTCGCGTGTGCATTCGACGTTCAGTCCGCCAAGCGGCCCCGTGCATTTCATCTGCACGACGACCGTCTCGTCCGGCTCGCTCGTCTCAGCGCCGAGCAGGGCCGCCGCCGCGAGTCCTTTCGCGAGATAGTGCGCCGCCGTCGGCCCGCACAGGTGCGCCCGCGCCAAGTCCTGCGCCGCGCCTGTCACGTCCACGATTGTGACCGAAACCTTCTTCTCGGCATCATACCATTCGTTTCGACAGTCTTTCATCTTTTATGTCTCTCTTATGCGTATTCCCCGTTCGCGTTCCAGACTGCAGTTCGCGTCTGTGTGCAACCCACTGAACAGAATAGAAATGAATTATAGCAGATTTCCGCCGCGCCGAGCGATCAGACCAACTCGGCCAAAATCGCGTCACAAACCTCCGTACCGCGTTCCGTCAAGCGATAAATTGCATTTTCTCTCGTTAAAAGGCCAATTCTGCAATACCTTTCGAGGGTCTGTCCCCACTCTGGATACCCCGTCGCGTCGAGGCCTTCACGTGTCCGCAACCGAAAAATTCGCCGCTCCAATGCATCCTGCGCGGGCGTGACCATCTCCTCCACCGCTTGGGGACAGACCCCCTCATTAGACGTGGGGACAGACCCCTTGGTTGTGGAGACAGACCCCGCCAATGGTTGGGGACAGACCCCGAAATTGCGTGTTCGACGGCGGCCGATGCGTCCGTACGCACCCGCGCCGAGACCCACATAGTCTTCGCCGCGCCAAACGGCGAGATTGTGACGGCACTCAGCGCCCGGAACCGCATAATTTGAGATTTCGTAGCGTTCAAGACCGATTTTCGCAAAAAATTCAGCAACCGCGCGAATGCGGTCGAGTACCCAGTCGTCATCCGGCACGTTCGCAAGGCCGCGCTCGTTCTGCAGCGAATAGACGGAACAATGGCGCAGTCCCCAGTCGGACAGTCGTCCCCAACCCTCGCACGGGTCGTCTGGATAGCCAATGATGAGATCGATGCCGACATTGTCGAAGAACCGCTTCACGTGCGCGAACGCCTGCGCCGCCTCATCCGCCGTGTAGCCGCGCCCCATCGCCGCGAGCGTCGCGTCATCGAGCGACTGCACACCCATCGAGATGCGGTTGACGCCTCCGTCGCGCAACACCCGCAGCACATCGTCCGAAACATCGAGCGGATGCAACTCGACCGTGAACTCCGTTTCGTCCGCCCGCCACGGCTTGAGGGCCGCCAAAACCGGTCGCAGGTCGCAAAGCGCGGGCGAACCGCCGCCGAAATAGACGGTTTTCAGCCGCTGGGCAGGGGTCTGTCCCCCTAATTCTGGGGTCTGTCCCCACGTGTCTGGGGTCTGTCCCCATGTGTCGATGACATCTGCCAGCTGACGAACGTAGGCGTCACGATCTGCTGACGATACGCCGACGCGCGAATAAAGCGCACAGTACCGGCATTTGCTGCGGCAGAATGGAAAGTGGACATACAGGTTTTCGGGCACAGGCCGACCGTCTCACTTCCAGAAGTCCCAGACGGCGCAGACGGAAAAGGCGACAACCATCCCCCAGAGAACGCCAGCCAGCACTTCGCGCCGCCGATGACCGAGGCGTTCCTCCAGCCGTCGCGCCTCGATGCGGTCTTCTTCGCTCGCGCTGTTCAGGTGCGAGACAATGCGGTTGATGAGCTTCGCGTGTTCGCCCGCCTCGCGCCGAAGCGTCGCGGCATCGACAAGCACGATCAGGCCCAGCCCCACGGCAATCATCGCGTAGGGCGCGTCGAAGCCCTCAGTCAACCCGACCGCGAAGGCCAAGGCAGAAACGAGGGCCGAATGGACGGACGGCATACCGCCAGAGGCGCGCAGTTCCCGCGTATCTGGCTTGCCCGTCCGCCACCAGAAGTAGCCGAACTTCAGGATCTGCGCGGACGCCGCCGCCAGAAAAGCGGACATGAACCACGGATGCCGGACAATTTCCAGGAAATTGACGTGGTGAATAATGCCCGTCGCCAGCATCCGCGCGCTCCGATTCAGGCGACCTTGAAGAGCTTCTTCAGCGCCGGCACGCGATCCAGCTTCTCCCACGGGAAGATGTCGCGCCCGAAATGCCCGTATGCCGCCGTGTCCTCATAGCTCCAGCCCTGCGGCTTCAAGAGCTTCAGGTCGTCGATGATCGCGGCCGGGCGGAAGTCGAATATCTTGCCCGAGACGAGCATCTTCTCCAACGCCTCGTCCGTCACGCCCGCATTCGCCGTACCGAACGTCTTCACGCAGAAGGACACGGGACGGTCGATGCCAATCGCGTACGCGACCTGAATCTGGCAGCGGTCGGCCAGACCCGCCGCGACGATGTTCTTCGCCGCGTAGCGCGCATAGTAGGCGGCCGAGCGGTCGACTTTCGAGGGATCCTTGCCCGAAAACGCGCCACCGCCATGCGAGGCCACGCCGCCGTAGGTGTCGACGATGATCTTGCGGCCCGTCAGGCCCGCATCGCCGCAGGGGCCACCCACGACAAACTTGCCCGTCGGGTTGACGTAGAACTTCGTGTCCTCCGCCAGAAGCCCCGTCTTGGAGAGATAGTCCTTCGCCAGACGTTCGAGCTCGGCATAGTTCTGCTGCGTCGCGCCCGCCTCCGTCGTCTGCTGCGAGATGACGACCGTGTCGATGCACACGGGCTTGCCGTCTTCGTAGACGACCGAAAGCTGGCACTTCGCGTCGGGCCGCAACCAGGCATACTTGCCGCCGCGCTTGCGCAGGCGCGCGTACATCTTCAGCAGCTCGTGCGCATAGACGAGCGCCGTCGGCATGTAGGACACCGTCTCGTTCGTCGCATAGCCGAACATCATGCCCTGGTCGCCCGCGCCCTGCTTCGCCCTGGCCTTGCGGTTGATGCCCTGCGCGATGTCAAGCGACTGCTCGTGCAGACGCGAGACGTAGTCGAACGTCTTGCAGCAGAAGTGCTCGTCGGCACGGTCGTAGCCGATCTTCTTCACGATCTTCGCGGCAATTGCCTTCGTATCGATCTTCTCCGGCCAGCCCTTGCAGGTGATTTCGCCCATGTTGACGACAATGTCTGGCCCGACCATCGTCTCGCACGCGACATGCGCATGGCTGTCGACCTTGAGGCAGGCATCGAGAATCGCATCGGAAATCTGGTCTGCCACCTTGTCGGGATGCCCTTCCGAAACGGACTCCGACGTAAACACGTGGCTATGTTCTTTCATGGTCATGTTCATTCCCTGTAGACTTTTTCGCCCGTCACACGCCCGGCACCACGCCGAGTCGTCACAGACTGAAATGAGTTTGTTGGTGTATTATACCAAAAAAGCACCCATCCGTGTGAAAAAAAGGAGAGGCGCAGACCCGAATGGGCCTGCGCCTTCCGCTCCCGGAACCGGGCGGCCGAGAAAACAGCA
>CAKTZI010000044.1 GCA_934635385.1 uncultured Kiritimatiellota bacterium
TAGTACCGCACCGTGTCGTTCGTGCCGTCGCTCGTCTCGTGCGGCGCGTAGGCGTAGAAGTTCGCGCGCGACGGGCCAGGCTTCATCGAGAAGCGAAGTGCGATGCCGCGTTCCGAAATCTGGTTCGTCTTGCTGACGAGCGTCTGCAGGGCGTTCGTCAGCAAGACGTGCGCGGCGTCGAGCGCCTGGCCGACGGCGTGGATGCGGTTGCTCCGCCCGGCCTCGTCGGCGAAGGAAACCAGCCGACCGCTCGGATCGACCGGCTTCCCGTCCGGGGAGGCCTGCACGTACTGACGGCTCCAACCCTTGACGCGGCGCACCTCGCTGACGACGTTCGTCACGCCCGGCGCGGCGGACTCCTCCGCTCGGGCAACGGAAGCCGCGAGCATCAACATCATCAGGGCCATGCGCGTCATTCGTCACCTCCATCCAGCAGCTCCCTAACCTCCGCATCCGTGAACTCGACGGCGTTCGTCGGGCTGACGACGACCATCCAGTCGGTGTCGCGGTTGACGAAGAAGCCGACGACGCTGGCGTTCGTGATGCCGTAGCCCTCGGCGGCAAGATTCCACTTCGGGTTGTCCGCGTCGCGCCAGTAGACGCGCACGAGCTGGTTCGAGCGGATCTCAGTCCCCTCGTCCGGCTCCCACGCCAGGTCGACCCTGCCGGGCGTCTCCATCGGCTCGCCCAGCGTGATGCCCTTGACCTGCGGCGTGACCAGGTCCGGCTTGGTGCCGCCGTAGACGAACAGCGCGAGCGCGAGGGGCGCGAGGACGCACGCCTGCACGGGATGGCGGCGGATGAGCCTTGCGGCGGACGAGATCCGCCTGCGGAACCCGAAGAGCGCCGCGCCGAGCGCAAGGGCCAGCAGGGCGGACATGCACGCGCACGCCAGCAGCCACTGGCATGTCTTGATAGCCTCAGCCATCATTCCCCTCCTTCCTGCGTTCCGATCGGCTCGACGGCAAGGCCGCCCCTGAACTCGACCTGCCCGCCGCCGGACAGCGTGACCGTCCCCGTCAGCCCGCCCGACAGCCCGCCGACGACGTCCAGCACCGATCCGTCGCCGACCTGCGCCGTGATCTCCGTGAACACGCGGATGAACGCAGCCGAGTAGGTCTTCGGGATGTCCACGGACATCCTGTAGCAGTAGGCGAAGGTGTCGCCGCCCACGGTGAACTCGTGCTCCTGGGCTTCCGGCGTCCCGCACGTCACCTCGCCCCAGTCGATCTCGGACGAGAGCGAGTCCCTGAACTGCGCGACCGGGTTGAGGCTGCCGATGTTCTCGGTGAACCCGAAGTAGACCCACGAGCGGTCGCACGCCACGCCGTCCACCGTCACGGTCGCCTGCTTCGCCCGGAAGTCGTAGATGCGGCAGAGGCAGTTCGTCGAGATCGCGACGGCATCGCCGAGCGAGTAGATGAAGTCGTCCTCGTAGACCACGACCTCGTTCCCGATGATCGACGCGGCGAGGTCGTCGATCGCGGACACCGCCCTTGCCGTCTCGTTCGAGAGGGCCGACGCGGAGGCCTCGTCGGCGGCGATGCGGACCTCGTTCGATTCCGCCTGCTCCCTCGTGGCCAGCACGCCGGGCGGATCGACGTTTCCCTTCTGGTCCACCATGACGTATCTCCGCGCCGCGTCAACCTTCTCGCCGGAGGGCGTGACGACGACCGTATCCTGCGCGTCGCCGTCGTACGGCTCCGGCTCGACGGACACCGAGTAGAACCCGCTCAGGTCGGAGGGGGCGTAGCCAACCACATACCCGTGCCATCCGTGCGTGTAGTTCGACACGCCCTCCCGGCTGTCCGTGCCGAGATAGACGCAATCGTCCTGAAGCTCAAGCCGCGACCTGACGCCGCCGAACGTCACGTGCTGGATGAACGGATGCCATCCTTTCCAGTCAAAGTTGCACGAGAAGTCGACGAGGACGCGGGTATGGGCGACCCCGTTGATGTTCGTGAAGTTCGCCGTCGGCGTTATCCCGTCTGCCGCGATCGCCGCGCCGTCCGGGAAGTCCATCATCACCGCCACAGGACGGGCGGCGACGACCTCCCCGTCCAGCACCTCGCACCGCGTGCCGTCCAGCCCGAACACGTATCTCGACTCGACCGCCGAAGTGAAGAAACCGTCCGTCCGCGCGTCCGCAAATGGCGCAAGAATCGCCACAAGAAATGAAAATGCAATCGTCCTCATGGAGCAACCCCCGTCATGTTCACGTTCGTGTAGCACCTCTCGTAGAAGACGCCTCCGTCGGCCTCCTTGCGCCACGTCACCTGCAGCGTCGGGTCGTAGGTCAGGTTGAACAGCGAACTGGCCATCACCGTCTTGATGAGGTTCGTCGCGATGGTCTCCGGGGCGACGATCTTTCCGGCAAGCGCGTTCGTGGCGGACGCGACGGACTCCGCCACATTCGCATCCGTCTGCGCCTTGGTGTACGCCCCGACGTCCGCCGCGCCAAGAGTGATGTTCGCGCTCAACGCCTTTCCGTTCACGGTTCGGGCAGTCGGCACCGCCCCGACATCCGCCGCGCCGAGCGTCACGTCGGCGGAAAGCGACTTGCCGTTCACCTTGCGCGTCACCGGCACGTCGCCGGAGAGGTGCGTCACCGTGGACGCGAGCGCACCCACCTCCGACGCGGTGTACGTCGGCTTCGTCGCGGCCTTGGCCCACGCGGGCACGGTCGGGTCGCTCTCGGTGCGCAGAAGCCCGTTTGTCGCGGCCACCACGTCGTTCGTCGTCGCCAAACCCGCCGCGCGGAGTGCTTTTGCGAAAGCCGGTGCGTTTGTCGGGTTTTGTGCCGCGCCCAGCAGATAGTCCGCAATCTCGTCCCGCGCGACATCTGCCGCGATTTCGGCCGCGTCCTGATCGGTCACTGCCCCGACTTGTGCCGCCGTCACGCCATGCGGGTTGTCCTTTTTCGCCTCATGCTGTTCGACGGCGTTGGATGCGATCTCGTTCGTCTGTTCCTCATCCACCGCGCCGCCGGCCCGGATGAGTTCGCCCACCGTACCCGTCTCGCCGTCCACGTCGCCAAACAGTGTCGTCTCCGTGACGGCGTTCCCATTCGCGTCCTTCAACGCGCCGAACACGCAAAGTGCCGCAGGGCAGATCACGCCCGCAAATGCGATGAACACCTTTTTCATGACTTCAGTCCTTTCAGCACGGCAAGAATGAGCGAAACCGTGTTCTTCAGGGACGAAAGCGATGCAGACGGATCCGCGATACCATCGAACACCTCGAACGCCGCCTTTGACACCTTTGTGTCGATTGCCCCTTCCAGTCCGTCTATCTTGATTTTGTAGTTGTCGAGGTTAACGGCGGGTATGTCCACGCCGCAAAGCTTCACCCACGGAAGAATGTCCTTATTGGCAACACCGTAGAGCTGCGGCGTACCGATGTCCTCCAACATGAAGAGCACATCCGCGCCGAACCTGCACCAACGTTCCGCCTGTTCGGTGAAGAGGTTGAGCGTACAGGACAGGTCAGAGCCTGAGACCGTCCACTCGTCCTCGTCTTCGAGCGGAAAATAGCCAACGGTGACGCTGCCGACCATGACACGCAGACGCAGGTTCTCAACGGGCATCGTTCCGAATCCGACAATGGTCACGGCCACCTTCTCGCCGGAAGCGACCGTCCCGGACAACTTCAGCTTTTTCTTCGCAATATCTGGCGTTATTGTCAAAGTCGTCATGGCTTTCACCCCTCACAGAACCTGGCTTGTGTCGATGAACCGTCCGCCAAACGGCGTTTCCACCTTCATGCGCGTTTCGCTCTTCGCGTTCTCGTAGTTGGCGCGTTCCAGCGCGGCAACCTGCGGATCACTCCACGAGCGGCCCGACATGGCGCAGAGCCGCGCCATCACGCCGGAGCAGATCGCCTCGCCATGCAGGTCGATGAATCCGCGCGGCACCTTTTCGGAGTTCAGCGACGGCACCTCTTCCTGCAAGACGCGCATGAACGGCGGCTTCATGTGGATATGCGCCTCCGCCGGCGGAACGCAGCAGGGGTCTTTGCGTACCCAGTACGACCACAGGGAAAGCACAAGAGGGTTCGCCCCGCGCGTCACGTAGTCAAATCCGAGCCTTAGCCGCCGACATCCGATTGTGACGGTGCGCACGTCCGTCACGACTCCGCCGAAAACGGCAGTCA
This sequence comes from uncultured Kiritimatiellota bacterium, assembly GCA_934635385.1. Lineage (GTDB taxonomy): Bacteria > Verrucomicrobiota > Kiritimatiellia > RFP12 > UBA1067 > UBA1067. The sequence continues at coordinate 4,153 of CAKTZI010000044.1, forward strand.
GCGGATAGTGGCGTTCTCCCGGCTGCAAGTCAATCATCCGCTCCGCCGTGAGGCATTTCGTCTCGCGGCAGAACTCGCGGAAAACCTCCTGAATGGTCTTCCGAATCATGACCTCCTCGCAACGCGGAAGCCGATAGACAAGGTTCTCGGCCAACTCGGAAAGCATTTCGAGTTCAGGCGTTTCCTGCTCTTGCTGGAATGAATTGGCCATAGCCCCTCCTCAGAACACGTCAGACGTTCACGCCGCCGTCAAGTGCAGCCGCAACCTTGCCAGCGCTCGCGATGTCATCGTCCCCTGCTTCGCCTTTCTTCTCGGATTCGACATCCTTCGGCTTCGTCACGCGCTTGCCGGACTTCTTCGCTCCGGCTTCCGCTGGCGTGGCTTCGCCGGGAATCGCCACGTCGTAGGGCGCGGGCGTACTGGTGTCCTTCTGCGAATTGTCCTCCTTGACCTGCGATTCAAGGTTGAGATTGCTTTCGCGCACGTTCATCTTGAGCTTCGCTTCCAGCATCTGCTCAAGCGTACCGGGCTTGATCTTTTTCGTAATCTGCTCGACAACTTCATCGGCGGAAATGACGCCGCGCTCGATTGCCATGGCAACCTTCGCGGTGATCTCCTTGAACTTGTAGTTGTCCTCGATTTCGCTTGTCCACGGAACGACGCTCTTGTTGTCGATGTGGATGAAATACCTCTGTGTGGTGATCATGTCCTGTTTCCTTTGGCGGAATCGTCTCCATTCAAGCAGAAGCCCCCCGCGCCGGCGAGACGACTGTCCGGCGCGGGGAGACATGGTTTACGAAACCGAGTTCACGCGAACATGGTCCGCCGGATTGAAGTCCGTGCCACCGCCGAGCGCGGCATCGAAGTAGCCCGTCATCCAGTCGCCGGAAACGACGACCTTGACGACGCCCTTCTTGAATGCCGCACCCACCTTGATGGCGAGCTGCGCGTCCATGCTGGGCGTGACGGTCGCCGCCGTGGAGGCGACGACACCCGCGTCGAACGGCTTGAACACCTTGGCGGGCTCGCCCGTCGCGGTCGCGGACAGGCTTGCGATCTCGGTCGCGGAACCGCTGTCCGCGTCCTCGACGGTCTTGAACAGCTTGACGGTCGATGCGGAATCGACGTTCGTCAGCTGGACGAGCGCGACGTTGCGAGGGACAAACCCCTTGGGGAGCGTGCCGATCTCGTAGTACTTGCTGGTGTCGAGGCCGTCCAGCACGCCGAAGTCGAGCCGGCGTTCAAGCATGTAGGAGCGGACGTTCCACTGGAAGCCGCCGCCAAGAATGCCCTTGTCGTTGGAATGTGCTGCCATTTCTCAATTCCTTTCCTGTGTAGCCGCCGGGGAGAGTTCCCCCGGCGGCATTTGTGGTTAACCAAGTGCGATGACGGCGTAGCCCATGAGCTCGGGGTAGCTGGCGAACCAGTCGTAGATGCCCAGCGAGCGGTAGAACATGCCGTACTGATCCTTGTCCTTGATCGACTCGTCGATCGTGATCTCGTCCACGAACTCCAGCGCCTGCGTGTTGAGGAACATGCAGAGGAACCGCTTGGGAAGCGAGTTCGCCGAGTCCGCCGCCCACATGGGCATCTGGTTGCACCCGATGATGTTCGCACCCGCGATGTCACCGATGTACTTGATGCCCTTGCGGAGCACGCTCAGCTGGTCGCCCATCTTGTCGGCGTACTTCAGCTCCGAGTTGATGAGGCGGTTCTGGATGCACGTCGGCACGACCACCTTCACCTCGCCCATGGAGCCGCCGGGCCACTCCTCAAGGGCCGCCACCATGTTGGTGATGGCCTCGGTCGCGGAGGCGGTATGGACCTTGGTCGCGCGAGCCGACGCGGCCTCGGCGTCCGTCTTGTAGATGTAGAGCGGCGCGGTAGCCGTGCCAAGCTCGTACATCCCGGAACGGATGCCGGCGGCGTTGCCGATGTTCGCGGCGTGAGACTTGAAGGGCGCGTCCGCGAAGAACTCCAGGTCGCGATCCTCCGTGAACTGGGCCTGCGCCTCCTTGTTCATCTTGGAGTCCAGGTTCTGCGGGCAGAACAGGTCGTCCTCGATCTTGATGTGGAACGCGATGTCGCGCTCGCGGTTGATCGAGAACACCTCGTCCTTGCCCTGGACTTCCTGATAGATGACGGGATCGCCCGGCTTGCGCTTCTTGGACTTCAGGAGCGGCATCACGGGACGCCGGATCTGATAGCCGGAGTTGCGGAAGCGTCCCTTGAAGTTGTGGGACGTGAGCTTGTCGATGAGGGACAGATCACGTGTTCGACGGCGAAACTCCGTTTCAAAGATGATCTGCTGCGTGCTCGGGAATGCGGCTTGCACCCCGGGCTGCTGACCGAAATGAGGCAAAATGTCTGCCATGTTGATTTCTCCTTCCGGCTCCCGGTTCACGAAGGACTACAAACGTCAGGTCTTCACTTGACGCGTCCCTCGTTGAGAGCCTTGTTGAGTCGGGCCGTCATGGCGCGGTATGTGGCCATGTCACCGCCATCGCGAACCCCTTCGGCCTTTTCAAGCTCGGCGAGGTATTCTTCGGAGGTGTATGTCTTCTGGCCGTCCACGTCATCCTGACCCGGCGATTGCGTGCCGCCGACGGACGCTCTGGGATCGGGTACGGCGGCACTCCCCGAACCTTTGGCAGGATTCTTGACGCCGATTTCGAGATAGAACATTCCGACAAGCGAGTTGAACCTCGCCACGTCGTGCGTCGCCATGATCGCGTCGTAGGTCTCCCTGTTCCTGGCCTTGAACTGCGCCCAGATGGACGCCTTGTCCCCGCCAGCGGAGATGTCGTTGAAGAACTTCGGATTGCCCCTGCCAATCTCGCCGTAGAACGCGCGCTTATCGCGTTCCGCGATTTCAGCGCGGAGCTTGTCCAGTTCGCCCTTCTGCTCGGCCTTGGTCTCCTCGGCAATCTGCGCGGAAACGGCTGCCGCCGTCTGCGCATATCCCTTCGGCGTCTCGCCAAGCTGCTCGGGAGTGAGCTTGTCCACGACTTCACCGGCCGCCTTGTCCGCATTGAGCTTCCGCACCTCCTCGCGGAGTTGCTTCAGTTCCTCTCCCTGCGCCTTCAGGCGTCCGGCCATCACCTCGTTGGTGTGCCGCGACTTCTCCAGCTCCTTTGCGATGTCGGACGCTTCGCCGGCACCCGCCTCATGTCCGCCTTCGAGGGCGGCTTCGACCTTGTTCTCGTTCTCGTTCATCTTGCGTCTTTCTCCTCAATAAGCCCGGACAGCCTTTGCCGGGAATTTATTGCCGTCAGGGAAAGGGGCAGACAATCCCAGTTTTCCCGACGAGTTTTTCCAGTCCGCATTCTCATAGGACGCCCCCCATTGCGGGTTCCTTTCCTTGCCCGTCCGGTGGCTTGCCGGCGGCAAGTTCCAGAGCGCGGTTGGCCGCGTCCCTGATCCTGCGGTACGATGAAATCTGCGATGCCAGGTGGCAGAGCCGCGTTTCGCGGCTTTCCTCCGCGCTCTCCACGAGCGCGACCTGCAGCGTGACGTTCTCGCCGATAAGCTCGTCCATCCACGCGATGAGTTCCCTGGTGTGCGAAATGTCGCCGCATACCGCCATGACCTTCTTCGCGTCATACTTCTCGATGTCCGTCATTGCGTTGCTCATGCCACGTTTCTCCTTTCCGCGACCGATCCGGCCGGCGCACCGCCTCCCTGCTGGGCGGCGACCTGCTGCGGCTGCCCTTCCACGCGGGCGGTGTTCGCCTGTTCCTCCGTCGGCTGCGCCTCTTCGCCGCCGCCCTGCTGTGCGGCCTGTGCCGCCTGCGCGTCCAGCACCTGCTGAAGGAACTCCATGCGCTCCTTCGACGGGATGATCCTGTCCGGGTTCACGCCGAGGCTGTCCAGTTCGGGACGCAGCAGCTCGAAGAACGCCTCCACCGTGAGGGCGCGCGAATAGACCGGGTGAGTGCCGAGCATCGTGGTGAACTGGATGCGCCGCTGGGATTCCGCCTCGCGCAGGATCTTCCCCATCAGCCCGGACGGGTTCACCTCCACGTCGCCCTTGATCGACATGTCGTCGGATTCGAGGAGATTGTAGACGTGGGTGTTCTTCACCACGGGGATGATGAGGTTCAGCCCGAGGTCGCAGATGCACATGTTGATGACGCGGCACGCCGCCTCGGACATCATCGCAAGTCCCGACGCCGTCCTGCCCGCTCCCGTCAGCGTCCGCGACGAGCCGATCGTGTACTGCGGGATGCCGCTGTCGTCGTCCGCCATCTCGCTTGCGGCCTTGAGGAGCGCAAGCTGGCTCTGCGTTGTGTCCGGCACATTCAGGACGTTGATCGGCGCACCTGTGCCGGCCGCCGCCGAATCCTTGAACCCGAACATCTTGCCGGCCCGTATCGAGAGGGCAGGAGATCCGTCGAGCGAGACGACGTGGTTCACGTCCCGGCAGACGAACAGCCCGTTGGAGGAAATCGCACCGTTCAGGATGATGTTCTTCAGCGCGTTGTTCTGCAGGTTCTGCGCCGAGTAGAGCACGTCCACGAGCGAATCGCCCCACCAGGAGTCGGGCGACTCGTAGAGGCAGACTTTCGACAAAGGAAGCGTCATCCTGTCGTCGATGATGCGGCAGTAGACGACATAGCCAGCTATGACGATGGCTTCCGTCTTGTAATACTGGTGGTAGACCACCTTCTCCCCGTCGGGACTCTTCAGTATCCCGAAGCTGATGAGCATCGAACCGCGCACGGAGGCGAAACAGCGTATGCCCTCAAGCGTGCAGTCGTCCTGCGTGAGGAGCGTGTTCCGCTCCATTTCGCGCCGCACGAAGTCGAACGAGTCGAGTTCAAGCCTCACACCGCCCTTCGGGTGCTGCGAGAGGAGCGCGCGCACCGTCTTGGCCTGCCACCCCTCCGCCCTGTCCTCCGTCTCCGCCTCGGCGTACTGCCACAGCGCGTTCGCCGTGTAGCGGACCTTCATGCAGAAAGTGCCGTCCTCGATGCTTTTCGCGTTCGGCGCGGGGTAGCAGTCCCACGGGCTGACGGCCTCGTACACCGGGCGCGTCACGTACTCGCGGGTGTACTTCACCGCGCCGTCGAGACCCTCCACCTCCTTGCAGCCGCAGGCCGCCTCCACGCGGGGATATGGGCCGACCATGACCGCCGTGCCGTACTTGCAGATGTAGCCGACGACCTTGTTGAACTCCCGGACGAACCCGCCCTCGACGAGCTGGTCGTGGATAAGCTGATCCATGCGGTCGCACCTGACGCGCGCCCACTCCATTTCGCGGCGGCGCACCTCGTCGTGCATGTCCGCCACGCGGATGATGATCGAGATGTAGAACGCCGCAAGTTCCTTCGGGTCCTGGAGGGGAAGCCCGCCGCGCTTCTTGAAGAACCCGACGATCTCCTGCGCGATCTCCGACATGATCTTCTTCGTCACGGACTTCGGGACCTGCGGCTTGGGCGACGGCGACAGCACGTAAAACTTGTCGCCGGACTGCTTGATGATGTCCGTGAGCATCGCCCGCGCCGCCCGCATCTTCATCTTCGCCAGCGGACGGTAGTTCTTCGGGTCGATGCCGCTCTGCCTGAGGATCGCCTCCTGCTCCGGCGTGTACTTCAGCCCGTAGGCGCGGGCCGCGCGGGCAAGCATCTCGTCCACGCCGCTCATCTGCCTGTGCCGCGCGTTGATGCGGAACTCGTCGACGATGAAGGAGGCCAGCCGCGTCATGGGCGCGGTTGTCGGAATGACCGGGGCGGGCGCGGAATTCCCCGGCGAGGGGACGGCATCCTTCGCGGCCTTTACGTCGAACTCTTCTGGTTTCTCCTTTGACATCGCCTGTATTATCGCTCCGCTTTATCTTCGCTTTATCCCCCTAAAGGCACATTGCGACCGTCGCCCCGTTTCCGCACAGGTTGCGGTACCCGCCGTCGCGTTCCCGCCGGAGCGCCGAGAAGTCCACGCCCCCCATGGTGATTGCCACGATCGGATACTGGAGCGAATCGTGGATGTGCGTGAAGAAGTTGTTCTTGTCCGGCCCTTCCGCGAACCGGGGCCGCCCGTCGATGTCGGCCCGCTGGCGGCGGTAGCAGTAGTGCCCGTTGAAGCCGTCGATGAGCGTCTTGCACCGTGCGTCAACCTGCATCCGGTGTTCGCGCAGAAGCCTCTCGACGGCATCGCGGCGCGTGCGGAAGTCGTTGCTGAGGTCGGGACACGGCTCCGTGGGTATGCCGCGCCTGTTCAGAAGCTCGATGCAGGTGTCGCCGTAGGTCTGCGTCCTCTGCCGCCCAGCCGGATCGCAGTAGTTCATGATCGGCGGGCAGTTCATCGGCCATCCGAAGCGTTCCGCGAGTTTCGGGATCACCCTCGTCGAGATGAACTCGTCGAGCGGCATGTCGGAGGACGGCAGCTCGTCGAGGACGCGCACGATCCCGTCCGGCCCCTCCTGTAGGAACGTCATGGCCGGCGTGAACCCGAAGTCCGTCCCGAGGATGAGCGGCCACCCGCGAAGGAACTTCAGGTCGCGCTTCACGTGGATGTCCGGGTTCCACGACGTGTAGATCGGCTTCCCGTCCACGGACGTGCCGTACTGGTTCAGGCACCACTTCTTGATGTCGTCCGGGTCGCCGCCGACGAGCATCTTGCGGTAGTACTCGAATCCGCCCTTGAGGTGCCTGATGTTCTCGGCGGGCCGCAGCCCGAACTTCTTCGCGTTCTCCTCGTCGTTGTTGAGGTAGATTTCGCGCCCCGCCTCGTCGACGGTCTTGATGAGCGCGGGCGGCTGGACGAAGAACAGCATCTTGTCCGGCTTCTCGTCCACCTCGAACCTGTGCATCCAGTTCGTCTCGTTCGGCGAGTTCGAGTCGATGATCGTCCCGAACGAATGGTAGAGCGGCGGGTCGCCGTCGTTCGGCGGCTTCACGGGCTGGAAGCGTCCGACGCGGGAGTTCGCCATCCAGATCCGCTTCCACGGGATGGAGTTGCCCTCGTTGATCCACGCGCCGGACGGCTCGAACGACTTGATCGCGCGCTCCAGCTCGTCCTCCTCCACGTCGAACGGGATGAACACGAAATCCGTCCGGCACCATGTCCCGTCCTTGTGGATTGACGGCACCTCCATGCGCCCTTCCAGCGACGGCTGCTGGCGCGCGATGTGGAAGCCCGGCAGCACCTCGCGCATGGTCTTGATCGTCGTGTTCCACAGCTCCGGCTTGGTGTCCCGCCCGACAAGCCACTTCGACCACCGCACGGGATGCCGCCTGCCGTCCGGCATGATGCTGTTGTCCGGGTCGTTCTTCGCCGTCCCGAAGTCGAATGCCGGCTGGAGTTCCGTGGTGAGGGACATGTGCTTGCAGCACCCGACGCTCTTCCCGCTCCCCATCGGGCCGCGCACGATCATGAACTCGGCAAGGCCCGCCGGCACCGCGTGAAACGCCCGGAACGTCGGGGACGGCACGTATCTGACGTTCCTACCCATTCCCGCCGCCCTCCAGCGCCTTCACGACGGCATCCACGTCCACGACGCCGCCGGCGGGCAGAGCCGCCCGGACGGCATCGCCCCCGATGAGGTTCATCTGAACGTTGGAGATCTGGTACACCATCGGCTCGCCGTCGCCACTCCTCTTCGCGCCATTGGACTTCGCGGCATCCTCGCCGAACCGCCTGCTGTCGAGGCGTTCCAGCGTCTGCATCACCAGTTTCGCGTTCACGAGGCACTTGCCCTTGTCGTCCCGCAAAAGCACCTTCAGCTTGTCCGCCGCGAGATCGGACACCTCTTCCATGTCCTGGGAACGCGCCTCGTCCCGCATCCGCTGCACGTACTCGTACACCGTCTTGGATTCCGGCCACAGGTCGTAGGCAAGGTTCATCTCGTCCTTGGTCGCGGCGGTCGATTCCAGCGCGAGCGAGTACCGCTTGGTCGCGGCATACGCCAGCAGCGTCCGCTTCACGAGCGCAATGTCCACCGGAGGAGCGTCAAGCCCGGCCCGCTTCAGCTTCCGCGCCGCAGTTTCCTTTCGCCTGCTCTCCTGGGCCACCCCGTCGTCGTCAAGCATCAGCCGAGCGCGTTCATAGAGCGCGTTCCACTGCCGATTGGTCTGTTCGTCGGTACTATCTGGCTTTTGTTCCACGCGCCTATGATAAGTCCGCTTTATCTCCGCTTTATCTATCGGTATGCGCAAGTCCCCCTACGTGGGTCCCCCGCCCCCGGCCGCGCTGGGCCGCGAGTCCCCCATACCCCGTCGCCGCACGACAGTCGCCGCGACCATCGACCCCGAGGCCGCACACCTCCGCCAGACGCGACCAAGGGCGCAAAGAGGGTTTACAACCCTACCACGACCACACGAAAAGCCAAGGAAACGCCGCCATCGACCTTCTGCGCCCGCGATTGTCACAAGATTGTCACAAGATTCAGCCCTCATCAACCCTGCATCCGCCCTTCGACCGCCGCCAAACGACCGCGCGCGGCTCGATCTGCACCCTTCCGAGCCGTCGCCTTGCGCCACCGCGCCGACGGTCGCCTCACACATACGCGCGCGCGACCCGTCGGCGTTCGCGCGACCCGCCCCTGCGCGGCGAATAGGGCTGCGAGCAATGGATATATTCCGCTATTGCACGATATATCCCTCAACCGAGTGCCGATGAGGCAGGACAAAGGCGAAGCGATACCGTCTTGCGCACCGAATTCGCGTCGCGCGAGAGTTGCCGATTCTGCAACTTGTCTGCAATGCAACCAAGCACACCCCTTTAGGGGTGCTTGTTGCAGTTGCAAGTTGCAAGGCAATGTTGCAACCAATTTTGCAACCAAAATGCGGTTGCAGTTGCAAGTTGCAAAACGACAAACACCATTCAATCCCCTGAACGCCACGCCCGCAAATGGCTGTTTTTAAGTGAAACAAAGAATATCCATCGACCTGCGGCAAACGCGAAAAGCCGCCCGTAAAAATAGGTATAAAAAAGGTATTGACACAATCATCTATTTATGTTATACTATTGTTGCGGGTTCGAGTGGGCCCGAACGAAAAGGCAACGAAATCAAGGGCCGAACGCCCGAAAGGAAATAGGCAATGAAAACGCAATACTACACCCTCGAAGGGAGCAGCACATGGGACGGTTCAAGGTTCTACTTTGCCGATGCCGACCACCGCAAGCCCTTCCTCTTCACCCATGCGAAGGACTACGCACACCACTTCACGACTGAATCGGATGCCCGCGCAACCGCCGACATGATCGTGGAACTCTCGTCAAAAGACGCATTCCTCGGATACGAGCGCCTTGAACTTGTCTGCCACCATGCACCGGTGGCTTCGAAGGTCTTCGGACTCTACGATCTCAACTCCTACCGCGCCAATTGAGAAGGAGAAAACAGATGGAAAAGAGAAAATCGAGAATCGAGGCGGCGAGGGAACTGCTCGCAATCGCCAACTGCTACGAGCCTCGGCGGCTAAAGCTTGCGACTGTCTACCGCAAGATCTACCGTCTGCCTAACGGCAACTGGCACATGACTGGCCGTGCGCACGACTACACGGCCTGACCGACAACCTCGCCAACTGAAAGGAGCATAACAATGGAAGCCAACTACACCCTGGAACTGAAGCGTGTGCCCGACAACGGGTTCTACAGGCTCGATTACGAATACTTCCGCGACGCCCACGGGCGGCTGTGGCGGAACGCCGGACGGATCGGGGAGCGTCCCCTGCGCCTCTACCACTGCGAGCCGAGCGGAGAGCCATCCGGCCCAATCTGGGGCGATGTCGGGCGCGTCTTGGTCGAGGGCGTTGAGACGGACTTCACCCGCCGCGAGGCCATGATTTGACACAAAACAGCGAAAGGAAGTTGACGATGTACACGATTACGCTTGAAATGCCGCAGAAGTCAGACCTTGACTACTGGCGTGAACTCACCAACTGGAACAACCACACGCTCGCGCGGATAGGGATAGCCGAATGGCTTGTCAAGCAGTTCCACGCACAGGGCGCGATTGTTCCGCACAAGAACGGCTATGATGCGTTCAGCAAGGCATTGGACTTGCTCCGCGTATTCGAGGCCATCGAGACGATCCACTGCGAATTGACCTACCTTCCGTCGGAACTGGCGCAACTGCGCAACAGGAAGACGGGTGCGCTGTTCGACCTCATGCGTGGGATAAGCCCCGAAATCTCCGACGCGATCCACAAGACGCTCTAAACGAAAGGAGTCCGACAATGAACCTCAAGGCAGAAAACGAAACCGAGAAACTCGTATTGGAATATGTGCTTGCCAACGCAAGCCCCGACCTCATGGCGAGGATCGACGCGGAGGGCAAGACCATTCAGAAGTGCTGGGCGTATGTGACCTCATACGCGCGGAAACACGCCAAGGGCAACCAGTATTGCATGAGCGACGAGGAAGCCTTCGGGCTTGTCATGCACTACTTCGAGGACGAGCCGGAGGGCGCGACATACAAGACCGAGGACGAGCTGAAGCGCGAGGCGGAAGCCAAACTCTCCGCCGAAATGCGCGAGGCGAAGCGCAGGGAAGAGGAAGAGGAGGCCCGTCGGAAGGAAGCGGCACGGCTTGCCGCCCTTTCGCCCGAAGAGCGCGAAGCGGAACTCAAGGCGAAAGCCGAGGAGGAAGCCCGCCGCAAGATGGAGGAGGACTTGCGCCGCGAACGCGAAGCCGAGGAACGCGCCAAGGCGGAGGCGGAGCGCAAGGTAAAGGAAGCCGAACGCGAAGCCGGGGAGCGGAAGAGGCGCGAACGCGAGGAGGCCAAGCGCAGGGCGGCAGAGGCTAAGGAACGCGCCGAGAAGATGCAGCTTTCGCTCTTCGACCTGATGAACTGAAAGGAGCAGACCATGAACGCATTGAAGGAAATCAGAAAGCGGGAGGCACATCGCACGGGCGCGAACACGACGCGGCTCTACAACGCCGTCGTACCGACGAAAGGCGGCGAGTTCCGCATCGACACCTACGCCGTCAAGACGCGCAACAGCCGGACGGGCGAACTCGCCATCAAGAAGATTGCCCGGTACTACTCCGACAGGCAACGCTATTACGTGCGCGATGTCCTCTACCACAACTTCATGCACACCTACTCCGTGAACTGGTGCAACGAGCCGTTTGGACGCAGACACAACCCAGTCTGGAGCGACGTGGATGCCTACATCGGGCAATGGGGATATTGCGAGCGCGACAAGGACGGCACAATCGACCTCGGCGGCGACTACCTCAACGGATTCGAGGGCACGAAGTTCGAGCATTGCGGATGGGCGGTGCGCTCCGGCATCCACATCCTCGACTACATCGACTGCTGGCGGATCAGCAGGGGCGTTGAGTTCCTCGGCAAGTCCGACCTCTGGAGGCTCATAACGCCGTCGTTCGTGAAGAAGTTGGCGACCGACAGGGGGCTGTTCAACTTCTTCCGCTCGCACCTCGGCGAGATTCGCAGGCAATCCTGTTCGGGCGGACATTACGCCGCCTACTCGATCAGCGAGATACTACGCGCCTACAGGCACGGGGAATCGCTTGCGGACGCGCACCTCGCCGTCCGTGCGCGTCATGCGTTCCGCACCTACGGCAGACAGTGCGCCGTACCGCCGTCGGTCGACAGCCTCGCGCTCCTGAAGTGGTGCAACAGGAACGGCATCAGCGAGATGGAATACTGCCGCTACGCGCAGTATGTCCAGGACGCGGGCGAGGACATCACGGCGTTCGGCGTGACCATGCCGCGCGACTTCAAGGCGACGCTCGAAGCCTACGAGGAACGGGCGCACCGCGAGGAACTGCGCCGCAGGGCGAAGGAGGACAGGCGACGCGCGGAGGAACGCAAGGCGTTCAATTCCGCAATCGAGTCCGTTGCGGGTGCGTTCGCCATGCTCTCGCGCCTCACGCGGCACGGGCTGACCGTCGTGTTGCCGACGAGCGTCAAGCAGCTCATCGACGAAGGGAACGCCATGCGCAACTGCATCGGGAGAATGGGCTACGACAAGCGCATCGCCGACGGCGCATCGCTCGTCGTGTTCCTCTACAGGGACGGCAAGCCGTTCGTTGACATCGAGATCGACCGCGAGCACTGGACAGTTCGCCAGTGCTACGCGAAGTGCAACCAAACCCCCAAAGAGGAAATCTGCGCATTCGCCAAGTTCATCTGCGACAAGGCTGAAGCGATCTACAGAAAGGCGGCATGACATGGGCAACATCGGCACACTACTGGAACTCGTGCGGGAATGCTACCAAAAGGTGGCATCGGCGCAAACCGACTGGAACAACTACCGCCGTGCCGCAGGGAAGGACGGCACGGCGACACCCGAACTGCCGCAGTTCGTGTCGCTCATGACTGAACTCACGCACACGGCAGAGCGGTTAGACCGCATGGCAATGGAACGCCGCAAGAGGTTCGAGGCAATCGCCGTGCTACAGGCCACGTTGCGATTCAAGGACGGCTCGACGCGCCGCGTGGCCGTCTCGAAGCCCACGGACGAAATCGACGAGCCGTTTATCGGCGAGATGTTCTACGACGCGCTGACGCGGCAGGGCGTTATCGCGTCGCTCGAAGACTATCCCGTCCTCGTCGTGGACAGGCGGAAGCGCGTCATCGCGAGAATACCAACAGAAAGCATTATGCTATAATATCCATCAACAAAGGATGTGATATGCCATACCAGAAGAAATACAAGACAAGGGCCGAGTTAAGCGCGGCATTGAGCGAAGCTGCGAAGAACCGCAAGGGCAACCACGGAGGCCGTCCCAAGGGATCGAAGAACAAAGGTCCGTCAAAGCGAACGCCGACGCGCACCATGACGATCCGTGAGCCGGACTACATCGTGTTCAGCAGGTGCGCACACGCCGCGAACGTCCCGATGGTCGAGTTCATGCACATGAACGCCGAGGGTCTGAAGAAGCGCAACCCGCAGATATTCGGCGAGGACGCGCCGACGGTCGAGGCGTAGGACTATCCGAGCCGTTCAATCGAGGCGAAGAGCGCATCCAGCACGCCCTTCGCCTTTTCGCTTTTCGCCTTGACATCGCTTGCATCGACCGTCGCCTTGGGCGGGGCAAGCCCGATGAGGCTGTCCGCCGTGCAACCGAAGAACTCGCACAGGCGCATGATGTTGTCGACGGACGGCTCGGTGTCGCCGCGCTCCCATCCGCCGTAGCCGACATCGGTAAGCCGGAACTGCCGCGCCATGTCACGCTGCGTCAGTCCCTTCGCCTTGCGCAGTTCCTTCAGCCGTTCGGCAAGCTTATTCGTGCGATTGCTCATGTCACTTTTTCTCCATACACAAATACAAGAAACAGCATCACGACAAAAACTATGACGGCTGACATGATTTGGCAGTGGGTAAGCACACTCTGCACTCTTTTCCAATATTTTTCGATGTCATTTGGGTAGTCTTCGCGTTTCACCAATTTAGTAGTTTCCTCTTCAAACGACATGAAGAGAAATGCAATTATTATTCCAGGAATCAAAAACCACCATCTATGAGACGAGAGTATAAACCAACCAAGTGCGGCAGCAACTCCAGCAACTATCCCGCCGATGTAAATGCCACGCCACATTTCAGCATTTTCACGTTTGTCTATCGCGGCGTCTTTTCTGCGTTGTTCTTCAAGCTCTCTATCCAATCGTTCGTCAAATTCTTTACTCTTCACTTCTTCTACAGAAACACCATACATAGCAGCGAGTTTAGCCCACTGCTTTTCCATGAATTTCTCTTCGTCGAATATTTCCATCTCAATCATTCGTTAATGTTTTCGCATACCGCACATCATTTCTCTTACACTTCTCAGCTTGGACATTATAGCATTTTCACCATGCCAAAGATAGCGTGAATAACTTTCTCTTATTTTCCCTATTGCAAAGCGGGTGGGACTTATGCTATACTATGCGCAGATTTTTTGAGGGGCAATAGGGCAACTCAAAGCAGAATGACAAAAGGTTGAACAAATGGGCAATAAAATGAGCATGGTCGCACTCGACAAGTACGAGAAACGATTGTCGGTGGATGTGCGTGTTTTCGTGAAGTATGAGAAACGTGCAAGCGCAGCAGGAATCAGTGTCGCCGCTGCGATGAACGCGGTACTTGGCGACGCAGTTGCCGCCGATCCGTGGACACGAGAGGACGAGGAACGAGCCCGTGCCCTCATCGACGCGAACTTCGAGAAGCGCGAAAACAAGAAAGCCAAGAAAGGAATCAAATGATGAAATCCATCGTAGAAATCAAACACCTCTTTCACCCTCAAACATGGGTGAAGATCGAGAATCGCGCACGGAAGGAGGGAACGACCCCAGAGGCCGTTGCGCTTTTTATTTTGTCGCAAGGGGTGGGACTTATACCGCGTAAGGCGGCTAAGTGATGCTTTAGGCAATCCTACGCCCCTCAATTTTTTTTTGACGAATCGGGTGGGACTTATACCACAAAGGACAACAAAATGATGAACACATCTGAAGAATGCAGGCAAATCAGTATCCGCCTGACGGAGAACGAGATCAAGTGTGTGCGTGAGATCACGAAGGTAGATGCGATTGCCGTCGCCGTCGTTGCGATTGTCCGCAAGGCCATCGAACAGCAAACGAAAAGCGCGAGGTGAATTTCATGTCGAGAGATTGGCTCTGCCGCCGCTTGCGCCTGTCGCCGCGCCAGTCGTATTCGCTGGTGCGCTCCGGCTACGGCCCTTGCGTGTCGTCAGATGCCGTTCTCTCGCTCGTGAACAAGTCCCGCCGAAACATCGCCGTACCGTTCGACCACGTGCCGTGCGACATCCTAACGGCGGACGAACTCGCCCGGACACTCGAACTCGCGGAGAGCGGTTTCGCCCCGCGTGACTTCCTCGTGTTCACGCGCCGCGAGAATCCAAACAACCAGCCCCCCTTCTTGCACCTGAACAAGCAGACGACGCGCTTCGTGAAGTCCCTTTTCCTTGACTGGCTTGCTCAACGCGCCAAGGATGCCGAGCGCACGGGAAGGAGGCGTTTCGTATGACGCAGGAGATCGAGAACCGCATCGTGGCTTTCGTGCGCATCATCGCAAACCGTTGCGACGCCTGTCTGTACCGCCGCGAAGAGAACTGCTCGAAGTGCGATTCCCGAATCGCGGCAAGGCTTCTGAAGGACATCGAATGCGACAGAGCCGTCCCGCCGAAAGACTACTCGCTCTTCGCCCGCATGGCGCGAATCGCGGAAATCCTCGGACGATCCGAGAAGCCCATCCGCTCGTCCGAAATCAACCTTGACGGGATCTGCTCGAACCAACTGAAGCAATGGACGCTGAAGCGCATGATGCGGATCGGCGTCATCGGCCGCCGCCTCGTGCACAAGACGCACAGCGGCTATTGCGTATACAGCTATTTCCTCAAACGGGAAAAACAGGAGACGAAAAAATGAAAGACAAAACCAACACGCCGCAGGAGCCGGTCAAGATACTGTGCTTCTCTGCGGGAAACTTCAAGGCCCTCAAGGCCTTCTACTGCGAACCCAAGCCCGAGGGGCTGACCGTCATCGGCGGCGACAACGGCGCGGGCAAGTCCTCGTGCCTCGACGCGCTTGCATTCGCCGTCGGGGGCGCAAAGTACCGTCCGTCCAATCCGAAGCGCGAGGGCGCGGTGGGCGACACCACCCTTCACGTCGAATTGTCGAACGGCATCACCGTTGAGCGCAAGGGCAAGAACCTCTCCCCTGTCATTGTCACCGACCGCGAGGGGGCGCGGCACGGGCAGGAACTGCTCGATGCGTTCATCAGCAACATCGCCATCGACCTGCCGAAGTTCTACAATGCGTCGCCCAAGGACAAGGCGCACATGCTCCTCGACACCCTCGGCATCGAGGAGAAGCTGGAGGAACTCGCCAAGCGCGAGAAGGAGAAGTACGACACGCGCACGGTTGTGGGACGCGAAGCCGACCGCAAGCAGAAAGCCGCCGAGGACATGGACTGGTACGAGGATGCGCCGGAAAAGCCCGTGTCTGTCTCGGAACTCGTCAAGGAGCAGCAGGCGATCCTCGCCCGGAACGGCCACCGACAGGAATGCGCCGCCCGCCGCGACCGGAACAGCCGCCGTCTTGAGGAAGTTCTTGAACGGCTGAAGGAACTGAACGCGGAGCGGGAGACGCTGGAGTCCGAAATCGAGAAGGACGAAAAGGCCGTCAAGGAGGCCGGCGCGGCGGAATCCACCGCCGAACTCGAAGCGTCCATCGCCAACGCCGAGGAGATCAACGCCAAGGTCACGGCGAACGCCGAGCGCACACGCCGCCTTGAGGAGGCCGACGCGCTGTCCGACCAGTGCGACGCACTGACCAAGGAGATTGAGGCCATCCGCGCAGAACGCCTTGCCCTTCTTAAGGGCGCGGACTTCCCGCTTGAAGGACTGTCCGTCAACGACAGCAGCGAACTCGTGTACAACGGCCAGCCGTGGGACTGCATGAGCGGATCACAGCAGTTGATCGTCTCGTGTGCCATAGCCTCTCGCATCAACCCGACATGCCGCTTTGTCCTCATGGACAAGCTGGAACAGCTCGACCTCACGACGCTCAAGGAGTTCGATGCCTGGCTCAAGACGCAGGACTTGCAGTGCATCGCGACGCGCGTCTCGACGGGCGGCGAATGCAGTCTCGTCATCGAGGACGGCGAAGTCAAGGAGGGCGAGAAGAAGCCTGTCATCGTCCCCCGCAAGGCGAAAGCCGCCAAGCCGGACGACAAGAACCTCTCGGACGAGGACTACTGATTTCTCCCGAAGTCATGGGACAGCGGCCAAAGGGTGCGCCGGGGATCATCTTTTCACTCCACAAAAAGAAAGACAATAAAATGACACTTAAAGAAAAAGTTATGGAACTGTTCGGCGTTTCGCCCGACAAGTCCGAATCTGTGCTCGGCGGCAACAACGTCGTGCGCTGCAAGAAGTCCGTCGAAATAACGGACGCGAAGACCTATGACGCGATAAAAGCGTGTGTCTTCGCGGACGATCTTCAGGAGTCGTTTGCGAAGACGCTGCGACTCATGTCCGAGCTCGCCGACGACGAGACCTTTAAGACCGCCATGTGCAACGGGGCCATCGCAGTCGCCGAGCGGAAAATCCCACTGGTTAAACGCATTGAGAAAATCGGCATCATCGTCTGCCCGGCCGGCTATCTGCGCTGCATGGTTGTTGTCACCTTTAAAGGTGTTTCGATTGGCATCAGCAGGGGATTCCTCAAGAACGGCAATCCATCGTTTGCTCCGTGGGGCGCGGAAGGTTTCTCGCCGGAATCCGTCGTCCATGTAGTCGAACATTGCTTCGACGAGGAAACGTCCTTGACAAAGAAACTTCCGCTGGCATCAATTAGCCGCTATCCAGTCGAGAAGATGACCGACCGCATCGTCGAACTCTTCTCGGAGAAGGAGGACTGAACCATGTCCAGCCAATCGTCACACAACTGCTTTGGCGTTGGGTTCTGCGGTTTTCTCACCATCGCGTTCATCGTGCTCAAGCTCACGGGCGTCATCGCCTGGTCGTGGCTGTGGGTTCTGAGTCCGCTCTGGATTCCGGCGGCATTCGTCCTTGCCGTCGTCGTGCTTTGGCTTGTCTTCGTGGCCATCTACAACAAAGGATTCTAATCTATGAACATCATCAAGGGGAAAACGAAACCCAAAGGCCTGCGCGTCGTGATCTACGGCGTGCACGGCATCGGAAAGACAACGCTCGCCGCGAAGCTGCCGAATGCGCTCTTCCTCGACTTCGAGGACGGAACGCACGGCCTTGCGGTGGACAAGCTCGCCTCGGCAGACCTTCCGAAGTCCTACGACGGCATGAAGGGCCTTGTCGCGGAACTGAAGCGCAACCACCAGGGCTACGAACGGCTCGTGATCGACACCGCCGACAAGTTCGAGCAGACCCTCGCCACGGAACTCGCCCGCGAAAAGAAGGTCGAGGACATCTTCTCCGTGAACGACTACGGACGCACGATCGCCGTCCACAAGTCGGGCATGGCATCCGTTCTCGACGCACTTTCGGAACTCGCAAAGTCCGGCATGGACGTGATCGTCCTCGCGCACGAGACCTCGCGCAAGGTCGAGCCGCTGCAGAACCGCGAGACCACGGGAACATACGACCACCACGAACTGAAGCTCTCCAAGACCGTCTCGCCCATCTTCATGGAGTGGGCGGATACCGTCATCTTCTGCGCCTACAAGACGTTCCTCGTCTCCGGCGAGAAGAAGTCCGACAAGGCGCACGTCGAGGGCGGAAAGCGCTGGTGCTTCTGCTCGTATTCCAACGACTGGGACGCCAAGACGCGCACGGGCATCGACCTGCCGGAGGACTGTTCCCTCGACAAGATGGTGAACATCCTCCCCAAGGCCCTTGCCGCCGCCGTGGACAGGGGTTCCGCTTCCGCCGCGCCGTCGGTGGACAAGGCAAAGGCAGAAGCGGACGCAAAGGCCGCACTCGCCGCGAAACGGGCCGCCGCCACCGCGAAGTCGAAGGAAAAGCCCGCCGAAACGCCGCCACCCAAGGACGAGCGAGAAACGATTGCCGACTTCCGCCGACTCATCGCCAACTACGAAGTCACGCCTGACGAGATCATGGCGTATCTTGCAAGCAATCCAAAGGTCGTCGCGCGCTTCGGCTCAATCGAGGGCATCGCCTTTGAAGACCTTCCCGACCCCATCGTGTCATGGCTGACCAAGGGAATGGAAGTCGTCTCTGAAAAAATCAAAAACAACCGCTAACAGAAAGGAACACAGAAATGGCAAGTTCAAATGGTGCAATCGGATGGGACGACGAGGTCTCTTCCGCCGACGCTGGCGAAAACACGCAGCAAGACGAGTTCGTGATTCTGCCTGACGGGACTTACCCCTTCAAGCTGCAGAAGATCGAGCGCAGCTCTTTCAAGGGGTCGCAGAAACTGCCGCCCTGCAACATGGTGAAGGTTGAACTGATCGTTGACGGCGGCGAGGCTGGACACGCCTACGTCTACAACCGGTTCTACATGCACACTTCGACCCTGTGGCAGATCTACCAGTTCCTCGAAGCCGTCGGGCTGCGCAAGAAAGGCGACACAACGGCCGGGCGCATTCCGTGGGAGAAGGTTGTCAAGGGCATGACCGGGCGTTGCAAGGTCACTCATCGAGAGTGGCAGGACAAGACCTACAACGAAGTCCAGAAGTGGCTGCCCGACGAACCCAAGGAAACGGGTGACAACCAAGAGCCTGACGAAGCCCAAGAACTCGAAGACATGTCCTACTGATGGAACTGCGCCCGTACCAGAATGAGGCCGTTGCCTCCGTAGAGGCGGAGTTCTCGCGCGGCCTCCGCTCCACGCTCATCGTCCTTGCGACGGGATGCGGGAAGACCATCGTCTTTTCGCACCTTGCCGCGAGGGAGGTGCGGCGCGGAGGCCGCGTCCTCATCCTCGCCCATCGCGGCGAGCTGCTGTCACAGGCGATTGCGAAGCTCCGCTCTGCGACGGGCATCGAGGCCGGGCTTGAGAAGGCCGAGGAAACGTCCGATGTGGCGGTGGACGAGATCCCGTACACCGTCATCGTCGGCTCCGTGCAGTCGATGAAGTCGCAAAAGCGGCTTGCGCGTTTCGCCCCGGACGAGTTCTCGCTGATCGTCATCGACGAGTGCCATCACGCGCTGACGGGAACGTATCGCGCCGTGATCGACCACTTCCCGGAAGCGCGGCTTCTCGGCGTGACGGCCACCCCCGACCGGGGAGACCTCCGCTCGCTCTCCGAGGTGTTCGAGACGATAGCCTACGAGTATTCCATCGTTGACGCGATTCGGGACAAGTGGCTGTCGCCGATCTACGTGCAGACCGTGCCGCTTCAGATCGACCTCTCCGGCGTGGCCGTGCAGTCCGGCGACTTCCAGGCGGCATCGCTCGGTTCTGCGCTTGACCCGTATCTGCGGCAGATCTGCCGCGAAATCAAAGAACGTTGCCATGACAGAAAGACAATCGTCTTTACGCCTCTTATCGCGACTTCGAGAAAGATGCTGTCGATATTTGGTGAAGAGGGCGTTGCGGAAGTCAGGGAAGTCAATGGTGAATCCCCTGACCGTGCCGACACGCTTCAGTGGTTTTCCGACGCGCGTCCGGGATGCGTACTTCTTAACTCTATGCTTCTCACTGAAGGATATGACGAGCCGTCTGTTGATTGCATCGTTGTTCTTCGGGCAACAAAGGTTCGCGCGCTTTTTGTTCAGATGGTTGGGAGGGGAACCCGTCTTGCTCCAAATAAGAAGAACCTTCTACTGCTCGATTTTCTATGGCTCACCTCGACGCACGACCTGTGCCGTCCCGCCTGTCTGCTGTCCGACGACCCCGAAGTCTGCGAGACCATAACGAAGAACCAGGAGAGCTGCAAGGGCGGCGCGGAACTCGACCTTTCGCCCGCGACCCTTGAAGATGCGCAGTCCGAGACCGTGCGCAAGCGCGAGGATGCCCTGGCGAAACGCCTGCAGGCCCAGTCTCGGAAGAAGGGAAAACTATTCGACGCGCTCCAGTTCGCGGAACTGACGGGCGTGACGGATCTCTCCGACACGCCCACGACGTTGCAGGAGAACGACCGCCCGACGATGGAAATGGTTGACCGTCTCGAACGGCTCGGCTTCGCCTGTCCCGGTTCGCAGACCGCCGCCGCGAAGTTGCTGACAGCCTATCAACAGCGTGTCGATAGCGGGCTTTCCTCCCACAAGCAGATCAAGCTTCTCACGTCCCGTGGGTTCCGCAACGTGGCGTCCTGGCCGTTCTCCGCCGCGAAGAAGATGATCGACAGGATTGCCGCGTCCGGATGGAAGAATCCACGTGGCATCAACCCGGAGACTTATGCGCCATGAACGAATACTCCGACTACGGCATGGTGGAGGCGAAACTCCGCGAAGGAATGTACGACGGCAACATGCACGCCTGTCTGCGCGATGTCGGACGCATTGCCGGGGGATGCTTCGCCAGCGGACGGCTGACGCAGGACGAACTCGACTCGCTGAAAGACCTTGCCGTGTCGCTCTCCCGCAACAAGTCGCAGGGCGAACGCAAGTGGAACGAAGCCGTCACGTTCGGGCAGAGGCAACCGCTTGCGCGAACGCTTCCGCCCGTCCCGTGCGACAGCGGCCACGCCGTTGGCTGGGACGAGGTGGTGAATCCTGACGACTATCGCATTGTCGATGCCAACTGGCTTGAGACGGAGGTCGTGCGCGAACCTGACAAGTGGAATCCTTGCGCCCAGCTGCGCGAATACCTGACCGCCCTTTTCGAGCCGGACGAACACGTCGCCTACTGCACCGACCCGTTCGAGCGGGACGGCCACTTCATACCGACGCAGGGAATCTACCACAAGACCGTCTCGGAAATCCTGAAATCGCTTGCCAAGAACAGCCGTACCGGCTTCGAGGAGGCCGTGGGGACACCCAACGAGAAGTGCGGCGCATGGATCGTGATCAACCCCGTGGACGGCAAGGGGCGCAAGGACGAGAACGTGACGGACTTCCGCTACGCGCTCATCGAGTCGGACACCAAGCCCGTTGACGAGCAGGTTGCGATCTACAAGAAACTGGAACTGCCCTGCGTCTGCATCGTCCACTCCGGCGGCAAGTCCGCCCATGCCATCGTCCGCGTGAACGCGCCGACCATCGAGGAGTACCGAAAGCGCGTGAACTTCCTCTACGAGGTCTGCGCCAACAACGGCCTTCCGGTCGACAAGCAGAACCGCAACCCTTCCCGCTACTCCCGGATGCCGGGCGTTCAGCGCGGCGACAGGAAGCAGTTCATCATCGAGCGCAACTGCGGCAAGTCGTCGTGGGACGAATGGGAGGAGTGGATAAAGGACCTCAACGACGACCTGCCCGAATTCGAGACGCTGACGGACGAGGAGCTGAAGAACCCGCCGCCGCTCGCGCCGGAACTGATCACGGGCGTTCTCCGCGTCAACCACAAGCTCTGCATCGTCGGCCCGTCCAAGGCCGGAAAGTCTTTCCTCCTCATCGAACTCGCCATTGCCGTCGCCGAGGGCATCCAGTGGCTGGGACGGCAATGCCGACAGGGGCGCGTCCTCTACGTCAACCTGGAACTCGACAAGAAGTCGTGTACGCATCGCTTCCACGACGTCTATGCCGCAATGGGCATCGAGGCCCGACACAACGAATTCATCGACCGCTGGAATCTTCGCGGCCGCACGATGCCGCTCGACAAGCTCACCCCGAAACTCATCCGCAGGGCGGCAAAACGCGGATACGAGCTCATCATCATCGATCCGATCTACAAGGTTCTCACGGGCGACGAGAACAGCGCCAGCGAAATGGCGGCGTTCTGCAACCTCTTCGACAGGATATCCAAGGACTGCGGGTGCGCCATCGTGTACTGCCACCACCACTCCAAGGGATCGCAGGGGGACAAGCGCTCGATGGACCGCGCATCGGGTTCGGGCGTATTCGCCCGCGACCCCGACGCGATGATAGACCTCCTGCCGCTCGATGCGGATTCCGCGAGAGCCGTCCTGCAGCAGCGCATGGAATGCGACGCGATGATGAACGCCGTCCTTGCGACACCTGACGGACAATCCGCGCTCGACATGATTTCTCAGGACGACAAGGTCGTGCCCAACAAGTTCGAGGGCGCGTTGCTCGGGCTATGGGGCGAGAGCCGCATCGACGGCATCCGAAAGGTGCGGGAAGCCGCCGCGAAGGAGTGCGAGTCGATTACCGGCTGGCGGGCATCCTTCACCCTGCGCGAGTTCGCCACGCCCAAGCCGCAGAACTTCTGGTTCGCCTATCCGCGCCACCTCACGGACGAGGAGAACTACCTTGCCGACGCAACGCCGGAGGGAGAGGCCGTCCCGCGCCCCCGTAGCGGTGCGCGGAAGAAGGACAAGTCCCCCAAGCAGGACAAGCTGACGGCGTTTAAGCAGATCGTCGAGTGCGACCCAGCGCAGGTCTGGACCGTCCGCAAGGCAATCGAGCAGTTTGGCGTGTCTCATCAATGCGTGTATAAATGGGTCAAGACCCTCGGCTGGACGATCAAGAAAGGCACGATTTGCGCGCCTCAACAGGAGCAGGAAGATGAAGACTGCCCATTCTGACATCAACCTGTTCGTGCGGATCGAGCCGGACGTGCCGAGGCTGACGCACCAGAACGGGGTCAAGCCGGCGGTGAACTTCCGGACGAACAAGCCCCTGCTGCACAAGACGGCTGAACTGCTCAACCTGGAGCAGAAGTACCTGTCCCTGCTCCGCCCACACGCGCCGCCAAAGCCGTGGAACTGCCCGATACACCTGACGACCATCTGGCATTTCCGCACGTCGCAAGCCACTTGCGGATGGAAGACAACGCGCCCGGACACGGACAACCTCGTGAAGACGCTGAAGGACTGCCTGGCGAAAGCCGGGTTCTACGAGGATGACGCACTCGTCTGCCTTGAAACGATCGCCAAACGCTGGGCACCGCCGGAAGCGAAGCACGGAATCGAAATCAGGTTGCACGACCTCACGAACGAATGAGCAAGAACAGACAGTTTCTCCGCAATTGCAAGGACTGCCCCGAAAGGACGGCGGCCGTGTGCCGATACGTATTCGGGAAGTACTGGGTGGACAAGTCCCTGAACGGCGAAGGATGCGACTATCCTCTCGACGAAGTGGCGGAGGCATGGTACGCAAGGGGATGGAAGCTCGACACGGGCAAAGCCGTGACTCTAACGCCACCCGTAAGGAAAACACCGAAGCCCACACCGACGAAAGTTGCGCGGACAATGCCCCCCAAGGAGAAATCCTACGTTCAACTCGATCTTGTGCCAACGACAGACCTGCCACCATTGTCGGACGACGACTATTGACAACTTCAACCTAAAGGAGACGAAATGAAAGACAGTACGAGACGAATAATGGCGAATGCCCTCGAATTCATCGGTTCCCTAATCGCACTTTTGTTCTTCGCCCTTCTTGCGTGGCTGTTTCTGACCATCACGCCCGACCAGTACAGTGCCGAGTGCGAAGCCCTGCGAGCCGAGATCAAGGCAAGGCAATGACCATTTCGCCGTTGTCACGGTGGCGACGGCAACATAAAAAGGAGACGAACAATGAAAGCTTACAAAGGCTTTAGCGCCGACATGACGTGCCGGGGCTTCAAATACGAAGAAGGTAAAGAATACAAGACAGGCACGGCCAAGGTCTGTGAATCCGGATTCCATGCGTGTGAACATCCGCTCGATTGCCTGGGCTACTACGCCCCCGGCGACGGATCGGTCTATCACGAGGTCGAATTGGGAGGTAAAATCGACAAGTGTTCGAACGGCGACACGAAGGTTGCGGCGACGAAAATAAAGATCGGAGCGCGGCTTTCCATCGCCGGACTGGTAAAGGCCGCCATTGACTACACTTGGTCAAGGATACGGCCGGAAGCCAAGGCGGATGAAGATAATGGCGCGGCGAGTGCCACGGGCGACAGCGGCGCGGCGAGTGCCACGGGCGACAGCGGCGCGGCGAGTGCCACGGGATTCAGAGGCGCGGCGAGTGCCACGGGCGACAGCGGCGCGGCGAGTGCCACGGGCGACAGCGGCGCGGCGAGTGCCACGGGATTCAGAGGCGCGGCGAGTGCCACGGGCGACAGCGGCGCGGCGAGTGCCACGGGATTCAGAGGCGCGGCGAGTGCCACGGGCGA
>CAKTZI010000045.1 GCA_934635385.1 uncultured Kiritimatiellota bacterium
CCCCCCCCCCCCCCCCCCACGGGCCCGGAAAAAGAAGAAGATGCCTCGCCCGGCAAATGCGTGAGGCACCGCAGCCTCTAGTGGACGCATCTTGACGCGGGAGGGACGCATTTTGTCGCATCCGAATCGAGCAAAGTGTGCCAAGCGCTCGATTTGACAAGGTTCAGGCCCGATTCCGACTGGACGAGAGGGCCTCACTCATGATATACTTTGCGCCATGATGAATTCTCTTGCCCTCGCGATTGTCTTCGCGGCTTCGCTCCTCGGTTCCGTTGCGGAGGAGTCGAAGTCGCGCACATTGTCTTTCACAGCCGACCGCATCGCGGCCGACAACGTCACGCAGGCCGCCGTTGCGTCCGGCCATGTCGTGGCCGTCTCCGCGCCCTACTCCCTGCGCAGCGACTACCTCGCCAAGACGGCGGACGGCACGTTCCTGTTCGCCGACCCGACGTGCGTGACGACCTGCACGAACGATGTCGGCCACACGCACTGGAACGTGACGGGCGAACTGGAGTACAGGGGGCGCGAGCACGTCATCCTCCGCAACGCCTGGCTGCGATTCTACGAGATCCCCGTCCTCTGGCTGCCGTACATGTACTATCCGCTCGACACGGCCTGCGGCTTCAGCTGGATGCCGGGCTATTCGGGCCGCTGGGGGGCGTTCCTCCTGACGAAGACGCGCTACGACATCGCCGGCGACCCGCAGCATGCGGACAACACCTGGTGGCTCACGGGCGCGACGCGCCTCGACCTGCGCTACAAGAACGGCGTCGCGCTTGGCGAGGACCTGAAGTGGAACCTCGGCCGGTTCGGCTCCGGCTCGTTCAACTCGTATTACGCCTGGGACCGGGATGCGGAGCACCAGTACGGGCCCTCGCACGCCTGGAATTCGGGGCACTGGGGCAGCGAGGTCGACGAAGACCGCTACCTTTTCGGGTTCCGGCACCAGTGGGAGGCGACGGAACGCGACGTCGTCCGGCTGCGCGGCACGTATCTGTCCGACTCGTATTTCCTTCAGGACTTTCAGCGCAAGACGCTGTTCAACCGAAAGGGGCAGTGGCTGGCGCATGACAACAGCGGCGCGTTCTGGGAGCATCTGGAGGACGCCTTCTCGTTCGGCGTCGAGGCGTCGGGCCGCCTGAACAAGTTCTATGCCATGACGGGGCGGCTTCCCGAGATCTACTTCGACGTCAACCCGATGCCGCTGGGGGGGCTGCCGGTCAACTACGAGACGGCGAACCGGTTCGGCTACCTGACGCGCGACTACGCCGAGTATGGCTCGGGCGAGCAGTCGGTCTTCGGCACGAATCCGGGCCTCTGGGCGCGGTATGACGCCTTCCGCTTCGACACCTACCACCGCCTGACGGCGCCGTTCCGCACGCTGGACGACGTGCTGTCCGTCGTGCCGCGCGTCGGCTATCGCGGCACCTGGTGGAGCGAGACCGGCCTGACGGACGTGACGGGGCGGCGTCCGGCGTCAGACGCGGGCGCGGCGTTCCGCTCGGTCGGCGAGTTCGGCGTGACGTTCGCCGCGCGCGGCGCGGCGTGGGTCGATGACGTCTGGCAGCACGTGACCGAGCCCTATCTCGACGTCCTGGCGCAGGAGGCCTGGTACAGCGGCCGCGCCGGCGGGAGCCGTCCGTATGTCTTTGACGGCCTCGACGCCTCGCTGACGTGGGAGGATCAGTTCGCGGGACGTTCGCGGAACCTGCCGTATTCCTACTACGGCCTCACGCCCGGCTGGCGGAACGCCTGGCTCGCGGCGGACGAGAAGGGGAACCTGCGGAACGTCCTCGACCTCGACGTCTACGTCGCCGCGCAGTTCAACCGGGCCTCCTGCACGGACGGAAACGGCACCCATCGGCTTGCGAAGGCCGGCTATCCGAACTACGGCCGGCACGACGGCGAATTCGTGCCGGGCGCGCGGCTCGCCTGGCGGCCGGATGACGACGTCACGCTGGGCCTCCGGGGCGAATACGACTCCGACGGCAACGGCTTCGCCTATGCGAGCGTCTTCCTGCGCCAGCGCGTCTCGCCGAACTTCTCGTATCGCGTCAGCTACAACCTCCGGGATCACCGCTACTGGGACTTCTCGTCCTGTCCGTTCGATCCGGCGGAGATGCGGAGCGACGAGCAGGGCCTGGCGCGGATGCAGATCGTCGACCTCTCCTTCTCGCACCAGGTCTGCGACTGGCTCGCCTGGGGGCCGCAGATCCGCTGGGATGCGCGCGCGAACGAGCTTGACACGGTCGGCTGCTGGATCGACTACCTGACGGACTGCCTCGGATTCCGCTTCCTCGTCGAATACGACAACGACTACCAGACGCTGGACGGCTACGAGCAGGACGACGACTGGACGTTCGGCTTCTACGTCTACCTGCGGGCCTTCGGCTCCGACAGCGGCAACGTCTTCGCGCACTGACGGACGGCGGCGATGCGCAAGGCACGGCAGAGCGGATTCGAGCGGCTGGAGAGCTACCTCGTCAAGCTGATCCAGGAGAAGGGGGCCGACCGCGACCAGCCCGGCGGGATCCGTGCGCTCCTCATGCTTCTCAAGGCCCTGAGCCTCGTCTTCGCGGGCGTCGTTGCCGTGCGCGGCTTCCTCTACCGCACGGGCATCCTGCGCCGCTTCCCGCTCGGCATCCAGGTCATCTCGATCGGCAACGTCACGGCAGGCGGCACGGGCAAGACGCCCGTGACGGAGATCTTCGCGCGGACGCTCGCGGCGGAGGGGCGCAAGGTCGCGATCCTCTCGCGCGGCTACCGTCGCAAGGAGGCGCCGCTCTGGGTGCGGCTCTTCACGCAGGTCGTCACGAAGCCGCTCGTCGTGTCGGACGGCAAGCGCGTCCTCCTCGACTCGGCGACGGGCGGCGACGAGCCGTACATGCTCGCGTCGAACCTGCCGGGCGTCGCCGTCGTCGTCGACCGCGACCGTGTGAAGGCGGGCCGCTACGCGATCCAGCGGCTCGGTTGCGACACGATCATCCTCGACGACGGCTTCCAGTACCAGAAGCTGAAGCACTCGACCGAGGTCGTGCTCGTCGACTCGACGAACCCGTTCGGCAACGGCAACATGCTGCCGCGCGGCATTCTGCGCGAGCCGGCGCGGCACCTGAAGCGCGCGGACATCGTCTTCCTCACGAAATGCCGGGGCGACGTCTCGGCCGTCCGCGAGGAGATCCGCCGCTACAACACGACGGCGCGGATCGTCGAGTGCAACCACGCGCCGAAGTCGCTGAAGGACGTCTGGAGCCGCGAGGAGTATCCGCTCGACTGGCTGAAGGGCAAGACGACGTGCACGCTGTCGGGCATCGCCTCGCCGAAGGGGTTCGAGAACTCGCTGCGCCACCTCGGCGCGAAGGTCGTCTGGTGCGAACGCTACGCCGACCACCACCGCTACGACGCCTCGGAAGTCCTCTACGCGCTCAACCGCACGGCCGACATGGGGGCGGACGCGCTCGTCACGACGGAGAAGGACGCCGTGCGCTTCCCGCGCTTCGAGACGACGCCGGTCAAGTGCCTCTACCTGCGCATCGCCATCGAGATCCTGTCCGGCGCGGAAAGCTTCCAGTCGATCATCGACCGCATCTGCTTCCGTTCCCGGCCGTCCGCGCGGTGAGGCGTCCGCATGGGCGTTTCCGGGCGGCGGCGATTGACTTGCCGTCGCCCGAAATGGTATAATCCGCGCCATCTTATCCGGGTGCTGGGCGTGCACGGTGCGCGCCCCGCTGAGAAAACACCGGTCGAACCTGAACGGGGTCATTCCCGCGTAGGAAAGGAAGAACAGTCATGGCAGATAATGCCGTCATGGAAGAGGTCATCTCCGGCGCGATCGTGCGCCGGTATTTCGAGAAGCTGCAGGACAACCTGGCGATCGACGTCGCCATCGTGGGCGCGGGGCCGAGCGGGCTCGTCGCGGCGCACGATCTCGCGAAGGCGGGCTTCAGGGTCTGCATGTACGAGTCGAAGCTCGCGCCGGGCGGCGGCACGTGGGGCGGCGGCATGCTCATGAACGAGGTCACGGTGCAGAACGACGCGGCGGAGATCCTGCGCGAGTTCGGCATCACGACCGTGCCGTATGACGCGAACTACCACACCGTCGATTCCGTCGAGATGGCCTCCGGCCTCATCTTCGGCGCGCGCAAGGCGGGTGCGGTCATCTTCAACACCGTCAAGGTCGAGGACATCGTGATGCACGAGGGCGTCGTCTCCGGCGTCGTCATCAACTGGAACCCGGTCGCGCGGCTGGAGATGCACGTCGATCCGCTCGTCGTGACGACGCGCGCGCTCATCGACGGCACGGGGCATCCGAGCGAGATCATCAACAAGGCCGTGCACAAGGCCGGCGTCAAGGTCGACTCCCCGACGGGCGGCATCCTCGGCGAGAAGCCGATGTGGATGGCCGACGGCGAGCGCACGACGGTCGAGAACACGAAGCGACTCTATCCGGGGCTCTACGCCTCCGGCATGGCCGCGAACAACGTGCAGGGCGGCTTCCGCATGGGCCCGATCTTCGGCGGCATGCTCAAGAGCGGGCGCAAGATCGCCGAGATCGTCGCGGCGGATTTGGGGCGGTGAGGGATGAGTCGTGAGGCGTGAGGGATGGAGGATTTTGGGCTCTATCTCGTGATGACCGATCCGGTCGTCGGCTACGAACGCTGCTGCGAGGCGGCGGTCAAGGCCGGCGTCCGAATCGTCCAGCTGCGCATGAAGGACTCTCCGCGCGACGAGATCGTCGCGGTCGGCCGGGAACTCCGCCGGATCACGGCGGGGACGCAGACCCTCCTCATCGTGAACGACGACCCGTCGATCGCGGCGGAAGTCGAGGCGGACGGCGTGCACGTCGGGCAGGGCGACAGGCCCGTCCCGGACGTGCGCCGCCTCTATCCGTCGCTGCGGATCGTCGGGCTTTCGACGCACAACCCCGAACAGGCGCGGCGCGCGATCGACGTCCGGCCCGACTACATCGGCGTCGGGCCCGTCTTCGCGACGCCGACGAAGAAGATTCCCGATCCGACGCTCGGCGTCGAGACGGCGGGGCGCATGATCGCGTCCGTGCCGTTTCCGGCGGTGGCCATCGGCGGGCTGAACCTCGACACGCTGCCGGCCGTCCTCGCGGCGGGCGCGCGCAATTTCGCGGTCGTCCGCGCCGTCTGCGGCGCGTCCGACCCCTACGCGGCCATCCGCGAAATCCAGCGAATGGCAAAGGGCGGGGCTTCAGCATGAAAAGGATGATCCTCGCACTGCGCGACAGCCGTCCGCATTCTGGCCCGTCGGCCCGACAGCTCGCCCGAACCGTCGCTCCGGGAGTCGCACCTGTCGCCACACGTCAGCCAATCGAACGTGACAAGGCATTCCCCTCGGCAGAACGCGCTTCCGCAAGCGCGACCGCCGAGGCGACAGGCGATCCTTGCGCTCCTCCCGTGCGACTGTCGGCTCCTCCGGGCCACGGGCGGCTTGCGCCGCCTCGGCAACAGAAAAATTGCTTTCGCTGAACACGGAGATGACGGAGAGACGGAGACGCGGAGACCTTTACATACATGATTCACGAAGCCTGAAGTCGGATCGGTGCCGTTCTGACTGCCTGAATCTCACGCCTCCGCGTCTCCCGCTCTCCGTTTCCTCCGTGTTCAGCGCCGCAGGCCTTCTCATGCAGGGCAACCAAGTCATGCGCGCGGAGGAGCGGGACGTGTCGCGAGTGAGGAGCGAGGGTTGGCGTCGGAGAGGTCTCGCTCTTGCGGGCGGCGAGGGGATTTGGTATCATACGTGTCCATGACGGAGAAGGTTGATTTTGCGTGCGCAGGGCGCAGAGCCCTCGTGAGACGCGGCAGGAGCCGCGTAGGCGCGTTTGCGCACGGTTTTAGTACCCCCCCCCCCCCATTCATTAGCTAAGGCCGCAACGGGCCTGTACGCGCGTCTGACGCGCGAGAGATCTGATCGGAGGCCGAATGGCCTCGGCTCGGAGTGTGTTCGCTTTTTCAGTCACCTCAAAGGACAACCCAAAATGAACACCCTGAAAATGACACTGGCGGTCGGCGCGTGTGCCGCTGCCCTGATGGCGAACACGGCGCGTGCCGAAGACGAGACCGCGACGGCGACGCCGCGCAACCTGAAATGGGCCTACACAGGCGAGGCGTTCGAGGCGCCCGGCAACTGGACGTGGGCGACGGACGCGACGGAGGAAATTACGACGGGGCCGGGCGCGGCGGATCGGGTTCTCTTCAAGGGTGCGAGCGAGGACAAGACTGTCCGGCTGAACGGTGATGCGGTCGTCTCCAACTTCATCTACGAAGCCTCGTCGAAGGGCGCGACGACCGTTGACCTCGCCGGGCATACGCTGACCATCACGAACAACATGAGCGTGAAAAGCGATGTCGGCGTGCTGAACACGTCTGTCCTGACGTTCAAGGACGGCGCAGTGCGCGTGACGGGCACGGCGGAGGGCACGAAGACCTACGGACAGCCAAACGAAAATGCCGGCGGCTTCTTTCTGAATCGCGCCTACAACGCCTACGCCGGGGTCAACCTGACATTTGACCATGCGACGCTGGACGTGGAGAAAGCGCCCAATGCCTCTGCGTTGAAAGTCCAGCAATCATGGGGCACGAGCCACATTCGACTGCTCAACGGTTCAGACTGGAATCTGGACTCTTTCACGCTTGTGAATGACCAGGCCTGTGCGATTGAGGTTCTGGCGGAAAACTCCGCGCTCACGCTGACGAGAAACCTTTCGCTCGAAGGCCAAGGGGCTTGCCGCCTGACGTTCCGGGAGAAGGCCGCGCTTCGAATCGGTGCCCTGCGGTCTCATAATCGCAAGGCCGCCGGTGCCGTGCTTCTCCTTGACGGCGGTGAGCATGCACTTGGGAAGACTGGGAACAGCGGCGATGACGGCTCGTGCAGCCTGTCATGGACGGATGTCGTGGTCTCGAACAAGGCCGTCCTCGCGGCGCAAGATCTGCTGTCCATTCGGAGCGCATCGTCCATCACGGTGTGCGATGGTGCGCAGCTCACCACGTCGGGATCGGCGAGCATCGGGCATCAGGCTTGGAAGACGGCGGACTATTTTGGCGACAGCTCGCTGGTTGTGGACGACGGCACGGTGACGGTTGGCTACCTGACGTTTGGCGATATCGAAATGTATTCCAACAACTGCCTGCGCGTCGTCGGTCCGTTGAGCCGTGTGGAGCAGACGCAGGAGAAGCAGTATGGCTCGCCCGCTGGCATGGCGTTCAACTACGGTGCGAAGGTCGCCTTCGAGATTCCGGCGGAAGGCTATCATGACGCGGACGGCGTGGCGCGCGCCCCGGTCGTCACGGCGGGGGCGTTCCGCACGGCGACGACGGAGAGCTGCCGTCCGATCGGTCTCGAACTCGCCACACGGACGTTTGACCGGGCGAATCCCAGGAAGTCCGTCACGCTGCTGCAGGCGACGGCGGACAGTCGCACGGTCTTCGAGGCGCTGATGGCGAACGTGACGTGGACGGACAATCCGCATCGGCATGGTGCGCTGTCCGTCTCGGAGGACGGCAAGAGCCTCGTCTACACCGCCGCCGCCAAGCAGGGCCTCGCCGTCATCATCCGGTGATTTAATGGTATAATACAGGCGCGACAGAAAAGCAGTGAGACCACGAATGTCTCACACGGAGGCACGGAGACACGGAGAAATGATCGGATTTCAAGTTGATTCACGAAACTGCGCTCTCCCGTATGCATGCGCGTCCATTTGCCCAGTGGGTGAAAGCACGCGGTGTGCAAATGGTTGCGATATCTTGCAGAAACTCCGTGTCTCCGTGCCTCCGTGTGAGATTACGGAGGGAATGCGATGAAGAAGGTCTTTTTGGTTTTGGCCGTGGCGGGCGTGGCTGGTGGCTTTCTGGCGTGGCATCGGCGCACCGCGCCGGCGCCGCAGCCGGAGCGCAAGGTGTTTGCGCATTTCATGGGGTGCTGGCCGGCGGCGCACGGGGCGCTGCCGCATTCCTTCCGAAAGGACGCGGCGCAGACGCCGTCCGAGCGGTTCGCAAAGGCGCGCGCGAACGGCTACGACGCGGTGGGCGGACGCATCGTCAACTGGCCGCTCCTGCCGCAGGACTTCGAGACGAACGCGCTCGCGAACGCGAAGCTGGAGATCGCGCGGGCGCTGCGCGCCGGAATCGACGGGTTCGCCTTTGACGCCTGGGCGGGCGGCGACAGCGCGAAGCGGCAGCTCGACATGTTCTTTCAGGCGGCGGAGGAGATGAAGGTCGATTTCGGCCTGACGGTCTGCTTCGACCCGAGCTGCCATCCGCACGGGCCGAACGACGGCACGATGCTCGAACAGTTCATCGCGACGGCGAAGTACGTGCTGCGTCATCTCGACTCGCCCAACCTCGCGCGCTTCGACGGCAAGCCGCTCTTCTTCGGCTACTACTCGGAAAACATCGTGCCGCATCCGAAAGGCGAGACGGGCGAGGCATGGCGCGCGCGCATCGCCGAGGCGTGGGCCGCGTGGCGCGCGGCGCTGCCGTGTCCCGTGTTCCTGCACGGCTCCATCGACGCGATGGCGAACTTCAAGGACGCGCAGCCCGATCAGATGGACGCGATCGGTCGCTGGGCGGGCGCGACGTTCGACGCGGTCGGTGGCTTCCTCGGCACGGACAACGGCTGGGGCATGGACACGAACCTCGTCGCGGGCGTGAAGGCCGCCGGGGGCGAATGGAGCCAGCCGCTCTTCTTCCAGTACGCGAACAAGCTCGGCGGCATCATCACGGACGCAGGGCTGAATCACCTACGGCGAAACTGGAAGGCGGCGATCCGCAACGGGTCGCGGCTCCTGCAGTTCGTGACGTGGAACGACTACGGCGAGGAGTCGTCCATGGCGCCGGCCTACGGCACGTCCTACACCGTCACGCGCGTGAACCGCCATTTCGCCGAGGCGTGGAAGGCCGGGCGTGCGCCGAAGGTCACGCAGGACGAGGTTCACGCGGTCTTCCGCCGGGCGCTCTCGACGGACGACGCCTACCCGTTCCTCTCGCGACGCGGGTGGCGTCCCACCGTGCTGGAAATCGACACGTTCCTGACGGCGCCGGCGCGCGTCGCGGTCGAGGGCTACGGGGAATACGATGCGCGAGCCGGCTACTCGTTCAAGCAGTTTCCGCTGCGGGAGGGCGTGATCCGCGTCGCGGTCACGCGCGGCGCGACGGTGGCGCTCGACTGGACGTGTCCCGAAACGGTCGCGCGAGAGGCGTGGCGCGAGGACATGACGCTTGCCGCCTACGGGTCGAACTATGCGGACGAGTGGGCGCACGACTTTCCGGGGACAGGCCCCACCGTCTACACGGAGAACGCGGACGACGACGGCGACGGGCTGCCGAACTGGTTCGAGATGATCTACTTCGGACAGTTCCCGCGCATGTCCACGGCGACGGCGGCCGATCCGGACGCCGACTCCGACGGCGACGGGCGCACGAACCGGCAGGAGTTCCGCGACCGCACGAACCCGCTCGTCGCGGACAAGGCCGGGTACGACGTCGGCTTCGTCTGGCGGCTCACCGACCTGAAGGAGGACGTCTTCGTGACGAATCCGTTCAAGGACAGGACGGGGCGTGCGCGGTGGTACGCCGCCTACAAGTTCGGTCCGGCGCGCAAGATCGCGCACGACGGCGCGTACACGGTCATGGACTGGGCCGGCGGTTCGGCGAAGTCGCGTCAGGCAGGGGTCTATGCGAAGAATCCGTGGGGCGGCTACGGCGGACACTGCAGCGTCTCGACGAACGGCACGGTCGCGCTTGCGCCGCGCCAGGAGTGCCTGATGCTGCTCGGCTGGAAGGCGCCGACGGCGGGGACGTATGCGGTTGAGGCCGTCGTCACGGGCGGCAAGGGGCATGGCAGCCTGCGGCTTTCGCTGGAGCAGGGGACGCGCGAGCTGGACGTGAAGGCCGTCAAGGGCGGGGCGTCCGCGACGCTGCGGGCGGAGGGCGTTGCGCTGCAGGCGGGCGAGATGCTGTGGCTCGTGGCCGACGCGCGCGACAGCTGGGGCATGCAAGGCGTGCGCATTGAGAAGTTTGACGTTCGGAGAGTGGAGTAGGTGTGTCTGCGGCGCTCATGCAACACGGGCCTGCGGCGCTCACGCGACACGGGCCTGCGGCGCTCAACACGGAGGGATCTGAGATTGGGAGGCACGGAGACTTTTTTTAAAGCAAACTCCGCTCTCCGTTTCTCCGTGTCTCCGTGTTAAACGCCGTAGGCCGTGAAGTCAAGCGCCGCAGGCCAAGAGATTAAAGTTTAGATAGTTCGATAAGAAAACAAAGGAAAAAACAAAATGAAGAATCTGATAGCGTGTGCCGCCACTCTGGCGGTGGCGGTGACGGCGGGGGCGGTCGAGGGCGAGCGCACGGTGTTCGCGCACTACATGACCTGCTTCTACAAGGACGTCGAGACCTACAGGAAGGAAATCCTGATCGCCCAGCAGTATGGCGTGGAAGGCTGGGCGCTCAACTGCGGCAACTGGAAGCGCAAGGACCCGAAGACCGGCGAATGGCGTCCGCATGAGGGCTACGTGCAGGCCAGCTCCAACGTCTTCGCGGCGGCGGAGGCGCTCGGCACCGGGTTCAAGGTGTTCTTCTCGCCCGACGGCTCGAAGGAGGCCCTGCACCGCAGCAACCATCCCGACATGGGCGTG
Source organism: uncultured Kiritimatiellota bacterium (assembly GCA_934635385.1). Lineage (GTDB taxonomy): Bacteria > Verrucomicrobiota > Kiritimatiellia > RFP12 > UBA1067 > UBA1067. Next base: position 10,658 of record CAKTZI010000045.1, read on the forward strand.
ATGTTCCACGGACGGGCGAACCTCTTCCGCTACGGGGGGCGTCCGTTCATCTCCGGCTGGGCGGGCGGCACCCGCCTCACGAGCAAGTACGGCGACTTGCGGCGCGAGCTTGCGGCGCGCGGCGTCGGCGACTACCTGATCGTGCCGCAGTACGAGGTCTCGAACAACACGATGTACGAGACGTTCGACCTCGTGGAGAACGACATCTTCCGCGACCCGGACTTCGCCTGCGACGGCATCTTCTTCTTCGGGTGCGACAACACGGTCGACGAGTTCATCGACCGCCTCGACACGGGCCGCCTCGCGTCGCTGAAGAACGGCAAGATCTACATGGCCGGGCCGTGCCCCGCCTACAACAGCTCGAACCTGCGCGACTTCCGGGGCGTCTCCGGCTACGCGGACATCTGGCGGAGCCTCGTCGCCTCCCAGCCGGAGCTCGTCGAGATCGTGACGTGGAACGACAACGGCGAGGATTCCGGCATCTTCATCGACGGCTGGACGGGCGGCCAGCTGCCGCACGACCTGCAGAGCCGCACGTGGGCGTGTCGCGACGACGCCTTCCTCGACCTCACGGCCTGGTTCGCCGCCGCCTACAAGAGCCGGGGACGCTTCCCCGCCGTCACGCAGGACAAGATCTACGCCGCATACCGTCCGCGCCCGAAGCGCCTGACGAAGATATTCAGTCCCGAATCGGAAACGCCGTGGTCGGACTTCCGCGACACGTTCCTGCAGGTGCATGACGACGTGGAGGACAACGTGTACATGAGCGCGCTGCTGACGGCGCCCGCCGAACTGGAGATCGCGCAGACGGGCGCGGACGGCACGCCGCACGTCGTCACGGCGCACATGGCCGCCGGCTTCCGCTCGCTTGCCGCGCCGATGGTGCCGGGCGCGACGCCGGTCTTCACCGTCCGCCGCGACGGCAAGGTCGTCGTCTCGACGGTCGGCCGCCGCCAGATCGCCGCGAAGGAGACGGAACGCAACTCGCTCGCGTGGGGCTACAACGGCACGCAGCGCATGTGGACGCAGTGCGCCGTCGCGGGCGCGCCCGCGCTGACGCTTGACGCGGCGGACGGGACGGAATGGACGCTGCCGAAGGGCTTCGCGCCGGGCAGCTACTCGTTCCGCGTGACGTACGCGAACGCCACGGACGAGGAGGCGCGCTATTCGCTGCACGTCGACCTGCCGTGGCTCGCGAAGACCAGCCATGAACACATCCTGCCGCTCTACCTGCCGCCGACGGGCGGCGCGACGCGCGAGCTCGCGTTCCTCTGGACGGTGCCCGAAGGGGCGACGGCGATCCGCATCGTCTGCGACAGGGTGACGGGCGACGAGCGCAAGTGGACGACGAAGGACGGCCGGCGCGTGCAGGCGCCGCTCGCCTACGACTGGTCGGACTGGGGCGGCGCGGAGCTGAAGGCCGTCGCGCTCGTCCGCAACGCGGTCGCGCGCTGGGACGGGACGGTCGTGCCGCCCGTGCCGGAGACGGTCGCGATTCCCGGCGGCACGTTCACGATGGGGGCGCACGCGCAGGAGCCGGACGAAGGGCCGGCGCGCGAAGTCACGGTCTCGCCGTTCCGGATCGGCAGGTACGAGGTCACGAACCGCGAGTTCGAGGCGTTCCGTCCCGGACACCGCGCGATGCGCTCGGCGACGTCGTGGCGCGACGACGATCCCGTCATCTACGTGTCGTGGCAGGACGCCCGCGCCTACTGCAACTGGCTCTCGCGCCGGGAGGGGCTGACGCCCGCCTACGACGAGACGAACGGCTGGACGTGCAATCTCGCGGCGAACGGCTACCGCCTGCCGACTGAGGCGGAGTGGGAATACGTCGCGTCTGGGCGCGGCGAGGGCCGCGTCTACCCGTGGGGGAACGAGCCTCGGACGAAGGAACTGCGCAAGCGCGTGCGGCCGCGCGGATCGGACGAAGGGGACGTGTCGCGTGACGGCGTCTTCGACCTGGGCGGCAACGTCTGCGAGTGGTGCGAGGACAGCTACCACTACGACGCGCGGCCGGGCGGGACGGATCCGCTGGACACGCGCCCGCCCACGTCGGGGCGCATGAACTTCCGCTCGATTCGCGGCGGCAGCTTCGGCTACTACGGCAGCGCGCGCACCTGCGACCGTGAGTTCAACTCGCCGCGCTACGCGGGCTACATCTACATCGGCTTCCGCGTCTGCCGCTCGGCGAGGACTGCCCCCTGATCTTTCTGCGCGACAGTGCGCGCGTCCTGCATGAGAAGGCCTGCGGCGCTGAACGCGGAGGAAGCGGAGGCTGGGAGACGCGGAGGTGTGAGCCTGGGACAGTCAGGACGGCATTGATCTGACTTTAGGTTTCGTGAATCATGCAAAGACCTCCGTGTCTCCGCTCCTCCGTCATCTCCGTGTTCAGCGAAAGCAATTAGACTACTTTTCGTTGGGCGAGTGGTGGTTTTTGCCGCAAAGGATAGCCGTTAAAAAAGATGGACTATATGACGAACCATGACGAAGCAGATGAGAGACTGGAGTTGGAAAGAGGCGACGGACGATGAGTTCAAGAAACGTTGTCGCTCGGCGACGTACTATAAGATATTCAAGTTGGGGGGAACAAAACGGTTTCCACGAAAGGATGCCCTGTACAAAAGGGGTTCGGAATTCACGATTCCAAGAACAAGGCGGAATGCGCGATCCACGAGAAGTACAAGCACACCATTCCGTACCATCCGGGAACCTATCGGGAGATTGACTATCGCAAGCTGCGCAAGTTGACTGAACGCTACTGGCGTCTCTGGATTTCGCAATATCAGAGAATCGGCAGAGGCCTGTGGACATAGGTCTTTTTAACACAGAGCCGCTACGCGGGGCAATAAGAGAGTCGCGGGAGAAGGGCTTCGCATTATAGGCGAACTGTTCTTGCGCCCAGTTTATCTTTTTCTAACGCAAAGGTCGCAAAGGCTTTAACGCAAAGGTCGCGAAGGTCTTTGCGTGTCTTTGCGTTTTTCTCTTGGCGTCCTTTGCGTTATAAATCATGAAACACCGCGTGAACTTCAACGAGCCCCTGATCTCAAAGAGACGGGGGCGACGAAGCCGACAGACGTGTGCGAAGCGAAACTCCCTGTCGCCTCGCATCGCCCGGCCGAAGGCCGCTCTGTGTTAAAAACTGACCGAACCCCAACCTCTCCGCACGGCCCCCTGATGCGAAGCCCCTCTGTGTGATATACTTCGGAAGTTTATCTGCGAGAACTGATGTCTGTTTTTGGGGGATAAACTTCCGGTAAAGACGGCATAGACTTCCGAAAGGAGAGCGGCATGGAGTATCTGACAGTTGAAGAGACCGCTGCACGGTGGGGCGTGACGGCAAGGCAGGTTCGCACTTATTGCGCAGGAGGGCGCATTGCGGGTGCAATTCCGTCGGGCCGGACATGGCGCATCCCCGCGCATGCCGAGAAGCCGGTACGCAAGAGCCGTCGTCCCTACCCCAGAACGGTTCGCGGCAGCCGAGAATTTTCCGCATGACATTCTCATCTCAAGAAAACTTCACAAAACAGAACGTTTCTTTGTGTTTTCGTCACGCCAATATGGGGACAGACCCCACCAACACTTGAGACTGGCCCCGCTTCCATGAGGAGACTGCCCCATCAAACTCCACCACTCGAACCCCACTAATGGGGTCTGACACTTTTTATTCACCACTAATGGGGGCTGACACTTTTTATTCAAGGAATGCCTCAAGCACGACATAATTCCCATGCTCGTCCTGGAGAGAACGTGCCGCTTCTACTACATGGGGCTGCAGGAATGGCAGACGGACGAGACGCGCAGGGATCGTCTGCTCGACACGTTCCGCGCCGGACAGGACTACTTCGAGGCTCTTCTCCGCCGCTACGGCCACGTCATTTGCTGAATCCGTGATTTTATTTTGCCTAAAAACGTATTGTATTCGTCCGTGGCTTTTGCTATAATGCTCGCGTTTCAAAAACAAGATAAAGGAAAGGAAAACTGCGAGATGAAGCCTGTAAAGATGAAACTGTCACGCAAGGGCAAAATGACGTCTGCGCGTGTGTGTGCCTCGGCGGGCTGCTTCTTGGGAGCGACCTGTTTCGCGTCCGTCGCCCAGGGGGGGGGGGGGGGTAAATGATTACCCTTCCGTAACCGGCGGCGTCCTGACGCTGACGGAGACAGGCGAGTACGCCGAGGCGATACCGTCCGGCGTGACGAAACTGGTCGTGGACGCGAAGGGCGAGGTGAAGCTTTCGTCCGCGACGGCCTATGAGGGGGAGGTCGAGGTTTGCTCCGGCTCGACGCTGAACGTGGCGAACTTCGACCTGCTGGCCAACGCGCCCATCACGGTCAAGGACGGCGGCACGCTCTATCCGACATTTGCGGGGCAGGGGCAGTATACGCGCGCGTTCCTCAAGCCCATCACCATTTCGGGGACGGGCGTGGGCGGCAAGGGCGCGTTCAGGTACGGCGGTACGCACAATTACAAGACGGATGCTCTCGTCGACAATCTGGTTCTCGCGGCGGACGCGACGATCGACTGCTCGTCGCGCTGGGGCGTGTCGGGCGGCAATGACGGGCAGGGCCTCATCGACCTTGCGGGGCACACCCTGACGCGCATCGGCTCCGGAGACTTCATGTTCGTCTCGGCGACGATGACGCCGGGCACATTCAAGAACACGGCGGGAAAAGTGACGTTCCAGAACAGAAGCGGCTGCGGCTTTGGCGTCGCCGAGGGCCACACGGGCGACGAGACGCTGGTCCACCTGGCGGGTGGCGACATCGTGTTCTGGGGCACGAAATCTCCCCTGCCGTACAAGGTGCGCCGCACAAGCGGCGCGATCAAGGCCGGTTATGGGTTCGGACCCGAAGTCAACCTCATCGGCGGCCCCGTCGAGATTGACACCACCATGACGATCGACTCGGCCTGGATGGGAAGCCCCGAGAAGAGGTTCTCCTATGGCTTCATGGGGCCGCTTACGGTCAAGGACAAGATAGAGATGAAAAATGACGGCACCCTTTACCTGGGCGGTCCCATTCAGGGCGAGCTCGATGTGTACGGTTTGGGACTCGTGAGCATTGCCGCCACGGACGCGGGCTCGCCGAAGTTCGTCATGAAGAACGGACGCTTCGCGCTCGACGTCGACCGGGCGCTGTCCAGCATGTTCCGCTGCGCGAACGGCGGCTCCGGCGCGTTCGGCGCGTTCCACCACAAGCGCGGCGACCTCTATTTCGAGAACTGGGACAATCCGCGCATCGGCGAGAACGCCGGAACCTTTGGCATTTACACGCTGGACGCGGGCGGGTTCTGTCCGTCGAACTCGGTCTATCTGGCCGAGAGGCCCGGCTCGCGCGGCTTCTTCCGCCAGCGCGGCGGTCGGATCGAACTGCAGGCGAACGTGCAGAGCGACTGGGAGCGGCACCTGCGGATTGCCGGATGCGATGCGCAGGCCTGCTTCGTCCAGACGGGCGGCACGAACGACCTGCTGTCCGCCTACGTGGGCGGCAGCGCGAGGTGGCGCACGCAGTTCGGCGTGTACGGCGCGACGAACCTCCTGTTCGCCCTCGCGGGATCGAACACGATATTCAAGACGGACGGCTTCGCCTTCGGCTGCGCGACCAACCGGACGACGGGCGTGATCGCGGTCAATGACGGGGCGACGCTCGCGGCGCGGCGGTTCGGCTCGCAGGCCGCGACGATGAAGGAGGGGTCGGACATCACGCTCAGCCTCAACGGCGGCGTCCTCCGACCGCTCTTCTATGCCGGCTGGGCGAACTTGGGGCCCGGCGACGAGGGCTTCCTGACGCAGCGCGTGCCGCAGCACGTCGTCGTGGGTCCGAAGGGCGTGACGATCGACACGTCCGCCTGCGTGTCGCACGAGGGAGAGCCGGGCGATTCGCAGCTGCCGCTGACGTTCGCCGCGCCCGAAGGGAAGGGCATCGCGGCGGTCGAGCTTCCGGCGGAGTTGGCGGACGTGGCCTACTACGGGGCGGTCGCCGTCGAGATCGAAGGGCCGGTCGGCAGCTACGGCGCGTCGGCGTACGGCGAGTGGGACGAGGCGGCGAACAGGCTCAAGGGGATTGGCGTCACTTCGGCGGGCTGCAACTACGACGAGACGACGAAGATCTACGTGCAGGGGCCGACGTCGAGCGGGACGCGCTACGAATGCGCCTACACGCTGACGGGCGAGCAGGCGTCCGGCCCTCTCGTGAAGCGCGGCGCCAACGGCGTCACGCTGTACGGCGCGAACACCTGTACGGGCGGTACGGTTGTCGCGGGGGGCACGCTCGCCCTGCGGCGAAACGCATCGATCCCGGCGAATACGCCGCTCAAGGTGATGGACGGGGCGACGTTCATCTACGCGGATCGCGAACTCGCCGTCTCCACGCTGGCGGGCGCGGGCGGTTCGGTGACGAACTGCGCAAATGCCCTGACGGTCTCCGAGGCGCTGGAGATCACGGCGGCGGAGCTCTTCTCCGCGTCGGGCCCGCTGACGGTGGACGGCACGGTGACGTTCGGCGACGGCGTGGTCGTGCGCGTGACCGACCCGGAGAACCTGCCCACGGATCAGGAGGTGCGCAGCCGTCCCTTCCTGAAGGCGACGGGCGGTTTCGCCGGCACGGTCCCGACGCTGCGGATAGAGGACGCGACGGGGCGCGGCTGGAAGGTCTTCCGCTCGGGCAAGACCCTGCGCTTCGGGCCGGAGAGGGGCATGGCCGTGATTGTCCGATAGGGCATCGGCAAGGAGTGAAAAGATGAACATGAAGCTGAATCGCAATCTCGCTTTCGCCGCGCTGGCCGGGCTGTCCCTGTGGACCGCCCCGGCCGTTCCGAAGCCGGTCGTCTTCCGGCAAGGGCCGTGCGTCACGGCGCAGGCGGACGGGACGGTCGTCATTGACAGCCTGTCGGAGCCGTCCGAGTTCAGGAGCTGGCGGAGCTACACGGTGAACGCCGACCCGGCGCTCGTCCAGCCCAACGGCCGCTACCGCGTCAACTTCGCCTGCCGCGTGACAGGCGGCGGCGACCGCGCGCGGATACAGGTGCTGATCCGTCCGCTGTCCGTCGGCGACAACGAGAAGGACGCGCTGGGGCAGTTCGTCGAGCCGACCGGCGACGCGTGGCAGTCATTCTCGATTCCCGTTGAGGTGCCGTCCTATCCGGGCTACCGCATCCAGCTCCACTCCTTCAACCGCGTCCGGGCCGAGTTCAGGGGCTTCACGATCGAGGAACGTCCGCCGCTGGCGTTTGCGCCCGCGAACGCCGCAAGGACCGTGGCGGAGACGAAGGTGGCGGATCTGCCGCGTGGCGCGCGGGAGTTCGAGGTGGATCTGCCGCGCCCCGCTTCGGCGCTTGTCCTGGACGCGGCGGACTACGGCGTGAGCGCCGCGTCTGCCGACAACACGGCGGCCCTGCGCACGGCGTTCGCGGACGCCAAGAAGAGGCAGGCGGCGAAGCTCACGCTCGCGCCGGGCGTCTACCGGCTGACGGGCAACGCGCCGCTGACGCTGGAGGGCTTCCGCGACTTCACCTTCGAGGCTCCTGGCGTGACGTTCGTCTCGCACCGCAAGGAGGGCGCGTTCATGCGCCTCGTGCGCTGCGTCCGCACGCGCCTCGTCGGCTTCGCGCTGGACTGGGACTGGGCGAAGGATCCGCTCGCCAGTCTCGTGCGCATCGTCCGCACGGGCGGCGGCAGCTTCGATTTCGAGTTCGTCGACTATACGGATTTCCCGAACAGGGACGCGGCGCTGACGGTCTTCTCGGCGTGGGATCCGAAGGCGCGTGCGGTCGGCGTCGAGGACGGCGTGACGCGGTACTTCGACATGATGCGTCCGCCGAAGGATCGCGTGAAGCGCGAATGGCTGGACGGGCGGACGGTGCGCGTCTTCGCCCCCGCGAACGGACTTGCGTCCGGCTCGCTCTACCGTCTGCAGCACTACTATTACCACATGCACGGCTTCACGATGGACTCCAACGAGCATCTTCGGCTGGAGGACATCACGGTCAGGTCGACGCCGGGGCACGCCTTCGTCATGGGCGGCACCCAGCACCACACGCTCTTCAGCCGCGTGAACATCGTCGCGCCGAAGGACGACCCGCGCCGCGTCATCACCTGCACGGCCGACCATCTGCACATCGCGTCCAGCCGGGGCTTCGTCAAGCTGGAGGGCTGCGAGTTCTCGCTCGGCGCGGACGACATCATGAACATGCACGACAACACGGGGCCGGCCCGCTACCGGTCGCGCAAGGTCCTGCGGGCGGTCAACGCGCCGCACTACGGGAAGCTGCCGAAGGGCGCGCGGATCGAGGTGCGCAATGGCGACTACTCGCCGACGGGGTTCACCGGCACGGTCGCGGACGTGACGCCCGTCCCCGAGGGGCGGCGGTGCTTCGACATCACGTTCGAGGAGGACGTGCCGCCGGAGACGAAGGACGGGTTCGTCCTCTTCAACACGGCCTACGACACGCGCAACGTCATCGTCCGCAACTGCCTGTTCCGCGACAACCGGGGGCGCGGCCTGCTCATTCTCGCGCGCGACGTGACGGTCGAGAACAACGTCTTCCGCCATCAGGAGATGGGCGCGATCAAGATCGAGACGGGCTACACGTTCAACCTCTGGAGCGAGGGGTACGGCGTCTCCAACGTCGTCATACGCGGGAACCTCTTTGACAACTCGAACCCGTCGGGGGCTTCTGCCGGCCATCGCGCACGCACGATCTACGCAGGGGTTTACCTGAAGAACGACCCCTCGAACGAGACGACGGACTATCCGATCCTGCGGGACATCCTGATCGAAAAGAACACCTTCCGCGACAGCTACGGCGTGGCGGCCTACCTGTCCAGCGTGCAGCACGTGACGGTGCGCGACAACGTGCTGGAGGACCCGACGCCGCGCCGCCGCAACCTGGCATACCGAGCGCAGTTCCACCTCGCGCAGGCGAAGGACGTGCAGGTCGTGAACAACGTCTGGCGTCCGTCGCCGAACGTCGCCGCGCCGGGCGTCACCTGGGATTCCGAGAGCTGCACGGGCGTCGTCGCGGAAGGGAACCGCGTCGTTGCGCGAGATCCGCGTACGTCAGGTTCAGTCGCCGCACCGGATGACCTGCGGACGATCCGCGAATGTCGGCCGCGCGCGGGGCTGCCGAACGTGCTGAAGAAGCTGCGGGCGGGCGGGCCGGTCCGACTTGCCTATCTCGGCGGCTCCATCACCGAGGCGCGGCGCGGCTGGCGCGAGAAGACAAGCGAATGGTTTCGCCGCGAATTCCCGAAGGCCGCAATCGAGGAAGTCAATGCCGCGATTTCGGGGACGGGCTCGGACTACGGGGCGATCCGGCTGGCGGATGACGTCCTTGCGCAGAAGCCCGACCTTTTGTTCGTCGAGTTCCGCGTCAACGGTTCGGCGGGCTTCGACGTGCCGACCGTGGAGGGCATCGTCCGTCAGGCGTGGCGGGCGAACCCCGAACTGGACATCTGCTTCGTCTACACGGTCGCGGACTGGATGCTGGAAGGGCTGAAGGCCGGACGGCAGACGTCGTTCGGCTGCGCGATGGAGCGCGTCTGCGAACGCTACGGCGTTCCGTCCGTCGACTTCGCCCCGGAGGTCGTCGCGCGGCTGAACGACCCGTCCGCCTTCGTCTTCGCGCCGGCGAGGGGCGGCGCGGCGGTCGAGGCCGTGCCGCAGGACGTGCGCGCGGCGACGCAGGCGGGCGGCCCCGTCCGAGAGAAGCTCGTCTTCTCGATGGACGGCACGCACCCGACCGAGGCGGGCCATGCGCTCTACCGCGATGTCCTGGCGCGCGCGCTGACGGGCGCCGTCTTCCCGGCCCAGGCGCAGCCGGGACCGCATCCCCTGCCCGCGCCGCTGGCGACGAACGCCTGGGAGCGGTGCGAAACGGTGCCGGCGAAGGAGGTTTTGACGGCCACCGTTTGGCGCCCGATTGCCGACGGGCGGAAGGATCCCGTCTACGGCGATTCCTACAGCCGCACGGAGCGGATGCTGAAGGGCGGGTTCGAGACGACAACGGAAGGGGCGACGTTCATCATTGATTGGGAGGGTACGGCGCTCGGCTTCAGCGACATTCCGCAGGCGAAGGAGGGCGACGAGCCGATCGTGATCGAGGTTTCGGTGGACGGCGGCAAGCCCCTTGTCTTCGCGCGGCGGCGGACGCGCGAGAAGCGGATCTATTCGCGCTTCGTCTACCTGCCGGAGCAGCCGCAGGGACAGCACACGGCGGTCTTCACGGTGAAGCGGATACCCGCCGGGCAGCGGTGCATTCTCGGACAGTTCCTCGTTGTCGGTCGGCATCTGCAGGCCGCGCGCGACGTTGCGCGCACGCCCTGCGCCCGCCGTTGGCAGGGAGGGAGCAGATGAGGCGTGCGCTCTGGGGCGGTGTCGCACTTCTCGCGGCGGCGGGAGGCGGATGGTTCGCGCGCGAGCTTGTCGGGTTCCGCGCCGAGAGCCTCTCCGCACCCGTGTCGGCGGCGCCGCGCGTGACGGCGTTCGTCGTGACGAACGCCGTCTTCAACCCCGTGCGCGAGTTCGTCGGGCGCGTCGAGCCGATGCAGGAGGTCGATATCCTCCCTCAGATCGACGGGTACGTGACGGCCATGCGGTTCGCCGAGGGCGCGGACGTGGCGGCAGGCGACGTCCTCTTCGAGATCGACGCCGAGCGGTACGCGGCGACCGCGCGTCTCCGGGCGGCGGAGCTCCAGCAGGCGCGCGCCCAGGCGGCCCAGGCCCTGGCGGCGCGGGACAAGGCGGCGCGCTACCTCGCGCGCCTGAAGGGCGCCGACGACCGGGGCCTCGCGCAGACGGACCTTGATGCGGCCGAGGCGGACGAGGCGGCGGCGCGCGCGGCACTCGAAAGCGCGCGGGCCCAGGTCGCGCGGGCGGAGGCGAGCCTTGCGCTCGCGGAGGTGGACGCGCGGCACACGGCGGTGCGCGCGCCGATCGCGGGGCGGATCGGGCGGGCGCTCCGCCACGTCGGCGACTACGTGTCCCCGTCGAAGGGCGCGCTCGCCCGCGTCGTCCAGCGCGATCCGGTCCGCGTGACGTTCCCGCTTTCGGACCGCGAGTACGTGACGTGGCTGGAGGCGGCCGCGCGGCAGGGAACGGACGTGCGGGCCTCTCGGCGGCTGCGTCTCCGTCTGCCGAACGGCTCGACCTACCCGGTCGAGGGCGTCTGGGAGTTCGACGACAACGAGATGGGCGCGTCCACGGCGACGATCCAGCTGCGGCTCTCGTTCGCGAACCCGCAGGGCCTGCTTGTCCCGAACGCCTATGTGCGCGTCCTCTCCGACGCGCGTGACCCTGCGACGGCGCTTGTCGTGCCCGCCGCGTCGGTCGAGACGGCGGCGGACGGCGCGGCCGTCTGGGTCGTCCGCGACGACGGCACGGTCGCGCGACGCGCCATCGTCCGAGGCGCTGCCGCAGACGGGCGCGTCGTCGTCGCCTCGGGGCTCGCGCCCGGCGAGCGCGTCGTCCACCGGGGTGTCCACAAGCTTTCCGAAGGCCTGAAGGTCGATTGGACGGAGGCGGAATGATCTTTGTCGAACGTCCCCGCCTCGCCGCCGTCGGCGCGATCGCGCTTTCCCTCGCCGGGCTTGTCGCGCTCTACTCCCTGCCGGTCGCGCAGTACCCGGACGTCGCGCCGCCGCGCATCGTCGTGAGCTGCACCTATCCCGGCGCAAGCGCCGAGGAGGTGCTGCGGACGGTCGCGATGCCGCTGGAGGAGGGTCTCAACGGCGTCGAGGGCATGCTCTTCATGTCCGGCGGCAGCAACGATTCGGGCGGCTACTCGTGCGGCATCACCTTCGAGGTCGGCACCGACCGCGACGTCGCGCTCATGAAGGTGCAGAACCGCGTCCAGCAGCAGCTCTCGAAACTTCCTGTCGAGGTGCGCAACACGGGCCTCAGCGTCCGGTGCGCGAGCGAAGACCAGCTCGGCTTCGTCTGCCTCCGCTCGCCCGGCGGCGCCCTGAGCCGCTTCGAGATCTCCGACTACGCCTACCAGGCCGTCCAGCCCGCGCTCCTGCGCGTGTCCGGCGTCGGCGACGCGACGGTGCGCGGCCCACAGGCGGCGGTGCGCGTCTGGCTTGACCCGCAGAGGCTCGCCGCGTGCGGCCTCGGCACGGAGGAGGTCGTCGCGGCGATCCGCCGGCAGAACGTGCAGGCGTCGATCGGCAAGGTCGGCGCCTCGCCGACCGGGAACCCGGACCTCCTCTCGCTCACGCTCGTCTCGCGCGGGCGGCTCGCGCGACCGGAGGAGTTCGGCCGCATCGTCGTGCGGACGGACGCGCAGGGCGGCCAGCTCTTCCTCTCGGACGTCGCCCGCACGGAGATCGCCCAGCGCGAATATGCCTACGACAGCGCGTGCGACGGCGTCCCGGCGGTCGCGATCGACCTCAGCCAGCTGCCGGGCGCGAACGCGATCGACACGGTGAGGCGAATCCGCGCGGCGATGGCAGACCTCGCGAAGCGCTTCCCGGCCGGCCTCGAGTGGTCGATGCCCTACGACACGACGGAGTACGTCGGCGCCTGCCTCCGCGAAATCGTCGAGACGCTCCTCCTCACGGCCCTGCTTGTCGCGCTCGTCTGCTGGCTTTTCCTGCAGGACGTGCGGGCGACGCTCGTCCCGCTCGTGACGATCCCCGTCTCGCTTCTCGCGACGTTCACCGTGCTCGCGGCCTTCGGCTATTCGGTGAACGTCCTCACGCTCTTCGCGCTCGTGCTGGCGATCGGCCTTGTCGTGGACGACGCGATCGTCGTCGTCGAGCGCGTCCAGCACCTCATGGCGTCCGAGGGGCTTTCGGCGCGGGACGCGGCGAACCGCGCGATGCGGGACGTCGCCGGGGCCGTCGTCTCGACGACGCTCGTCCTCCTCGGCATCTTCGTGCCGGTCGGCTTCCTCGGTGGCGTCGCGGGCGTCGTCTACCGCCAGTTCGCCGTCACGCTCTCGGCCGCCGTCGTCTTCTCGGCGGCTTCGGCGCTCTCGCTTGCGCCGGCCTTGTGCGCTGTCCTTCTGAAGGGGCGTCCGCCGGCCGCGCGTGGGCCGTTCGCGTGGTTCAACGCGCTCCTGTCGCGCGTGCGCGGCACCTACCTCCTTGTCGCGCTCGCGCTGGCCCGGCGCGGGGCCGTCCTCGTCCTCCTGCTCACGCTTGCGGCCCTTGCGTCCGCGTCCTTCGCCCGGCGCATCCCGAAGGCGTTCATCCCCGACGAGGATCTCGGCGTCGTCAAGTGCGACCTCAACACGCCGGAGGGGACGACGCTGCCGGTCACGATGCGCGTCTGCGACGAGGTCTCGGCGGAGGTGCGGAAGATTCCCGGCGTGCGCAGCGTCCTGTCGATCGCGGGCGACAGCTACGTGGGCGGCGTCGGCGAGAACCAGGCGATGATGGTCGTCACGCTCGACAGCTGGTCGAAGCGGACGGATCCCGGCCGGAGCGCGGAGGCGATCCGCGACCGGATCGCCGAGATCGCCGCGCGGACGCCGCTGGCGGTCGTCCGCACGTTCCTTCCGTCGTCCGTCCCCGGCCTGAGCTCCCTCGGTGGCGTGAAGGTGAACGTCGAGTCGCGCGCCGACATCGACACGCGGAGGCTTGACCGCGAGGTGACGCGGATTGCGCGGGAGCTGGAGAAGTCGCCGAAGATCCGCGAGGTCGCCTATGGCGCGATTGCCCAGACGCCGCATCTGCGCCTTGTCGTCGACCGCGAGAAGTGCGAGCTCCTGCGCGTGCCGCTCGACACGGTCTACGCGACGCTGCAGCACTTCCTTGGCTCGCTCTACGTCAACGACGTCAACCTGGGCGTCACCGTGAACCGCGTGACGGTGCAGGCCGACTGGGAGGGTCGTCAGTCGGCCGAGCGCGCGCTGGACCTCTTCGTCCGCTCCGAGGCGGGCGCGATGGTCCCTCTCTCGGCGCTTGCGACGTTCCGGGACGAGCTTGGCCCCTGCAACGCCTACCGCTTCAACCAGTACCTCTTCAGCGCGCCGAACGTCCGGCTGGCGCCCGGCGTCTCCAGCGGCGAGGGCATGGCGGAGGTCGCCCGCATCCTGGAGGCGCAGCTGCCGCGCGACTATGCCTACGAATGGAACGGGATGAGCTTTCACGAGAGCCGCAGCCGGGGGAACGCGCTGTTCGTCTTTCCGCTCGCGGTGCTTTTCGGCTATCTCTTCCTCGTCGCGCTCTACGAGAGCTGGCGGACGCCGCTTCCCGTGATGCTGAGCGCGGTCTTCGCCGTCTTCGGCTCGCTCGCCGTCCTGCTGTCGTGCGGCTTCTCGCTCTCGATCTACGCCCAGCTCGGGCTTGTCCTCCTCGTCGGCCTTGCGGCGAAGAACGCGATCCTCGTCGTCCAGTTCGCGAAGTCGGCACAGGAGAGGGACGGACTCTCGGCGGAGGCGGCCGCTGCGGAAGGGATCCGCGAACGCTTCCGCGCCGTCCTGATGACATCGTCGACGTTCGTTCTCGGGCTGCTGCCGATGGCCTTTGCGTCAGGGGCCGGCGCGGTCGGCCGCCGGGAGATCGGCGTCACCGTGCTTGCCGGCATGGTCTCGGCGACGCTCGTCGGCCTCGCGTGCGTGCCGGGGCTCTTCGTCCTCTTCCGGCGCGGGGGACAGTTTCGCCGTCGCGAGCGGCTTGTTGCGGCAGGCGGGAACATGGCTTCGGCGATGCAAATCTAATGGACAAACACAGGTAAACAGGACAACAATGAACATGAAAACAAAGGAGATCAGGAAAATGAACATGAAAACGAAATCGGGACTGCGGGCGGGGCTCGCGTGGGGCGCTTTCGCCGCGCTGGGGTGCGCGGCCGGGGCGGCGTGCGCGGCCCTGCCGCCGCTCGACCTGAACGGCAGCTGGGACTTCCGCTTCGAGGAGGGCAAGCCCCTCGAGGCGGAGGCCGACCCCGACTTCACGGCGACGGACGCGATGTGCGTGCCGGGCTGCTACGACGCGATGCCGAAGTGGAGGATGAAGCGCGGCACGGGCCTCTACCGCCGCACGTTCACGCTCGCCGAGCCGGTGGCGAACGCCTGGCTCACGGTCGACGGCATCGGCCTGCGCGGCGACTTCCGTCTGGACGGGAGGCCGCTCGGCGTCTACCCGTATCCCTACGGACGGCTGGAGATCCCGACCGGGCCGCTCGCGGCGGGCACGCACACGCTCTTCGCCGCGCTCGACAACCGCCTCGACTGGGACACGATGAAGCTTGCGCGCACGTTCTACGACTTCTACTTCTACGGCGGCTTCTACCGGGGCGTCTCGCTCGTCTTCGACAACCGCCGCCTCTTCGTGCGGACGCGCGACTACCGGACTGGCACGGTCGAGATCGAGGCGGTCAACTTCAGGGAGAGGGACTTCGACGCGACGCTCGTCTTTGACGTGACGAACGCGGTGCGCGCGACGTTCCGTGACGCGCGCGCGACGGTGCAGGTGCCCGCATTCCGCCTCTGGTCGCCCGACGCGCCGAACCTCCATACGGTCGCCCTCACCCTCTCGCCCTCTCAACCTCCCGCCCTCTCAACCCGCTTCGGCATCCGCACCATCGAGGCGCGGGCGAGGAAACTCTGGCTCAACGGGCAGGAGATCTTCCTCAAGGGCGTCAACCGCCACGAGCAGTGCCCGGAGGGCGGCGCGACGACGAGCGAGTCGCAGATGGTGCGCGACATCCAGATCCTCAAGTCGCTCAACGCGAACTTCGTGCGCGGCGCGCACTACCAGCAGGCGCCGCGCTTCCTCGACCTCTGCGACGAGCTCGGCCTGCTCGTGTGGGAGGAGTCGCTCGGCTGGGGCAACGGGCAGACCTACACGAAGGAGGGGAAGATCGCCGAGCTGAAGGACCCCGACTTCATAGCCCAGCAGGTGCGCCAGACGCGCGAGATGGTGCGCACGAGCTTCAACCACCCCTCGGTCGTCATCTTCTCGTTCCTCAACGAGTGCGGCAGCGACAAGCCGGCGTGCAAGGCGCTCGTCGACGCGCTCATCGACACGATCAAGGCGGAGGATTCCGGTCGGCTCGTCACGTTCGCCTGCAACGTGATCGACAAGGACATCTGCAACGGGAAGACCGACCTCGTCGCGATCAACGCCTATCCGGGCACGATCCCGATGAATCCGGGCGACGCGGCGGAGCTCCGGCGGCAGGTCTTCGCGCGGTTCGACAGCGCGGCGAAGCGGTTCCGCGACCTCTACCCCGACAAGCCCATCATGGTCTCGGAGTCGGGCTGCGGCGCGTTCTACGGGCGGCACGACCCGTTCGCGTCCAACGGCAGCGAGGAGTTTCAGGACGAGTACCTGACGGACATCCTCGACGCGCTCTGGGGCAACCCCGACTACGTGGGCTACTCGATCTGGCAGTTCGCCGACACGCAGACGCACCACCGCAACTGCGGGAAGAAGGCGGGGCGGATGCTGGGGATCTCCATCGCGGGCATCGTCGACGCGCAGCGGCGTCCCAAGAAGTCCTGCGAGACGGTGAAGCGCTACTTCGCGCAGAAGTGAGGCGCGCTAGGTCTGCGTGGGGACAGGCCTCCGTTTTGTGGGGTCTGTCCCCAGATTTGATGATTGAAAATCAGCGAAACTCTTTCGTTTTGTAAAGATAGCAATGAAATGAGAATTTGATGCGGAAAATTCTCAGGTAGGGAATTCGCTTCTTCCTACCGTAACTAGCCGAATGAGAAATCAACAACTAACGGAACGAAAAGGCCGCAACTAACGGAACGGAATTGTCTCAACTAACGGAACGAAAACCCGTCAACTGACGGACTGGTGTTGGCGGGCGAGCAAAATGAGACAGTCCGGGCGGGCAAAATGAGACAGGCGAAAGGCGGCGAAACCCCTGCGG
>CAKTZI010000046.1 GCA_934635385.1 uncultured Kiritimatiellota bacterium
GGAGAAGTATACCAAAAACAATGCGCGACGTGTTGGCCAATTTGGAACGAAAACCTAATTTCTGAGTTTTCGTTCCAGACGATCACTTGCCGATCCGCCTCTTCAAGGCTGTGCCGAAGCGGCTGCATCCGCCCTGCTTCTACAGGCTCTCCTTCTTCACCCACGCGCGGAAGCTCATGCCGTGCGCCGCCTTGAACATGCGGGAGAACGAGGGCAGGCTCGCATAGCCGCAGCGGTTCGCAACCGCCGCCTCGCTCGACACGCCGCTGCGCACGAGCAGGCGGGCCCGCTCGAAGCGGACGCGACGGATCTCCTCCAGGATGCTCCGCCCCGTCACCCCGCGAAACGCCAGCTCCGCCGACCGCCGCGAACCGCGCATCACCCGCACGACGTCCGCGACGGAGATCGCCGCGCAGGCGTTCTCGCGGATGAACGCGACACCGGTCTGCACACGCCCCTCATCGGCAGCCCGCGACGTCCGGCACGTCGATCCGCGCGAGACGAGCCCCAGCGGACAGAACGTGCGGCGGCCCTCGATCTGACGCCCCTTCAGGATCTGATCCAGCGCCTCGGCCGCGAGGAACGCCCCCGCCTCCCAGTCCGGCGCCACGCTCGTCAGCGTCGGCTCGACCTTCGTGCAGCGCGCGGAGTCGTCCACGCCGACCAGCGCGAGATCCTGCGGCACGCGCAGCCCTTCCTGCCGGGCGATGACCATCAGCCGAAACGCCATCTCGTCGTTCGCGGCGAAGACGCCGCACGGGCGCGGCAGTGCGCGCACCCACTGGCGCAACGCCGCGACGGCGGACGCCCGCCCGTCCGCCGGCTCGAACGACGGGGCAAGCGCACCGCCCTGCGCCGCGACTTTGCGCCGGAAGGCCGCGCCGCGCTCGCGGCTCCAGTACCAGTCGCCCGGCACGCCGACGTAGGCGTAGGCCGCGCACCGGAGCGGCAGCAGCTCACAGGCGGCCAGGTGCGCCGTCTGCTCCGCATCGTGGACGAGGTGCACGGACGTCTCCGGCACGGCTTCGGGCGGACAGTCGAAGCAGACGGCCGGGATTCGCCGACAGAGGACGTCCGGCAGCTTCCAGGCAAGCGATGAGATGATGCCGTCCGGGTTGAGCGCGCGGATGCGGGCGACAAGCGCGCGACGATCCGCATCCGGCGGAACGCACCAGTCGGCGAACGTCCAGCCCCGCACGTCGCCGTAGCGGCGCAGTCCCGCCCGCTGCGTCCGCCAGATGGACGAATCGCTGTGGTGCAGAAGAAGAACCGTCTGCGGCTCGCTTTTCACTTTTCGTCCGCGAGGAAGAACGAGACGATCCGCCCCGTCTTGTCGGGATCGAGCCCGTGCGGATGGTGTCCGAAGCCGCCGCGCCGCTCGACCTCGGCCTCGCCGCCGGCCGCCCTGAAGCGTTCGAGGAACAGCTCGCAGTTCCGCTGCGGCGGCACCGTCTGGTCTTCGCCGCCGTAGAGGAGCAGGACGGGGATCTTCGCCGCCGCGATCTTCCCGGCAAGGTTCACGGGCATCTCCGGGTCGTCCGTCCAGCCCCCGTCCGCCGGACGCTTGGCCGTCCACGGCCCGATGTCCAGCCTGAAGCCCTCGAAGTTCAGGAGCGGCGCGTCAAGGTAGATCCTCGCCACGTTCGCCGGGTGCGCGGCGGCGTAGCGCGTCGAGAAGAACCCGCCCCAGCTCATGCCGACGAGATTCGCCTTGGGCGCAAGGCCCAGCCCCTTCACGAGAAAGTCCTGAAACGCCGCCGCCGTCTGAAGCCCCTTCCCGTCCATGCGCGTCGCGAAAAGGTCGATCGTGACATGGTGGAAGCCCTTGCGCAGGAGGTCCGGCACGCCCGTGCGGTCGACGAACGCCTCCGCCCACTGCATCGTCCACGTCCACGGCATCCCCGGCGCGGGCGCGACCGACGGCTCGACCACCCACGCGACATGGCCCTCGAAGTCGAACTTCGTCCGGCGGTAGCCGTGCCACATGTCCTCGCCGACGATCCGATGCGCGCGGGCGATCTTCGCGCGCAGCGACCGGCCGGCGCGCTCGGCGTCCATCTCGGCGTTGACGTGGCGGATGATGGCGATCTCCTCGGGGTCGTAGGGGTGGTGCGACGGACGGAAGAGGTCATGGTACCACTTCGTCACGGGCTCGTCGGCGCTGCGGAACTCGAACTGGGACTTCCACATCGACTCGTAGGGCTCGTAGGTCTGGTACTTGCCGGCGACGAGCCCCCAGCAGACGGCGCCGACCTTTTCCTGCGCGAAGAGCGGATAGGACGTCGCCACGTCGTCGCCCAGGAGGCGCGCCAGCCACTCGGTGTTCACCATCGGACGCCCCCAGCGCGCCCGGATGAGGTCGATGGTCGCCTTCTGCTCGCGCAGATCCGCGTAGCAGTGGTAGCTGATGATGTCCGAAAGGTCGCCCGCGAGGCGCTCGACGGCGTGCCGCGCGTCCGGACGGCCCGAACGCACCGTCCACACGTCGGCCGCGAGCGGCTGCTTCGGGTCGATCTTCCACGCGCGATCGAAAAGCTCCCGCATGTCCCGCATCGTGAGGTCGTTGCGGTTGTTGTTGCCCGGCTCGTTCCAGAGGTTCCAGAAGAGGATGCGGTCGTCGTCGCGGTACTTCGTCATCAGCTCCTCGCACATCGCGTAGAACTTCGGACGCAGCGCGGGGTCGTCCACCGTCGTGTAGCCGCGCGCGTTCGGAAGGCTGCCGTGCTGCGTCACGCGCCGGCCGCCATGGTAGCCGACGTCGTATTTCTGGACGCCGGGCTTCGGCAGCTCCCAGAGCTCCTTCGGACGCGAGCAGTCGTTGCCGAGGACGACGATCGCGCGCAGCCTGTGCCGGGCGAGGATCTGGAGATACCGCTCGAACCGCGCCCTGAACCCGTCGGGGTCCGCGAGCCACACGCCGAAGCCCTGATGCTCCACGATGAGCCGCAGCGTGTTGAAGCCGACCTTCTCGGCCAGCGCGAGTTCGCGCTCCACCTCGGCAAACCGCTCCTCGGCGCCCAGCGCCTGCCATTGGTCGACGCGGTTGGCCGCGCTCGCGGGCATGTAGTTGCAGCCGCGGATCCACGGCTGGGCATTGTACCATTCCCACGCCCGCTCCTTCGTCCACGGCCCCTGCCGCGCCGCGAGCGCATTCAGGGCCGACAGGGCCACCGCCCCGCCGACCAGCATCATTTTCTTCGTCTTCATAAGTCTCACAAGTCGCATTTCTACGTTCCTTTTTCTACGTTCCTGCCAGTCTGTTTTCAGCCACCTTTCAGCCATCTCTCAAGGGCCTTTTCAAGAGCCTTTCAAGTTGACAGTGCGTATTGTATCATAAATTCCGTCCGAGAATATACATCTTTCGACAGTAAAAAAATGTATCTTATCGGGCAGTCGCGATTTCCCGCACAGGATCCTCCCTCCCGTCCATCAGGTCACTGTTCCGAAGACGGCTGAGGCGCTGTTATACCGTAAGAGGCAGTTCGTGAACGACAAGGACGTCTATGTGCGCGATGCGTGGCGAGGCTTGCGCTGGGCAAGCTGGAGCTGCTTTTCGTAGAGCCAGTCGAGGCCGATTGACCCGATGCCGTTGCCGACCGCCATCAGCACGAAGTACCAGACGACCTTCCACGAGAGGATGTGGGCGTAGGTGAAATACGCCGCGTTGGCGATGACGTGCTCGAAGCCGCACATGATGAAGGTCGGGATCGCGAGAAAGACGACGACGGTCTTCGCGAGCGGATAGGCGAAGTTGGCGTGGCCTTTCACCGCGATGTAGATCATCACGCCGCACATGATGCTGAGGATGAAGACGGACAGGGGGGCGTCGTTCAGCTTGGCGGCAACGAGCGGCTTCGCCGCCGTCTCGATCTGCGAATAGAGGCGCGTCAT
This sequence comes from uncultured Kiritimatiellota bacterium, assembly GCA_934635385.1. Lineage (GTDB taxonomy): Bacteria > Verrucomicrobiota > Kiritimatiellia > RFP12 > UBA1067 > UBA1067. The sequence goes on from CAKTZI010000046.1 coordinate 3,892, forward strand.
CTTGATGAGGGCGGGAAATCCGACAGCGCCGATCAGGTTGCAGAGGAGGCAGACGAGAAGCGAAATCCAGAAGCGCGGCTTGTAGTCCGTGACGAACCCGACCTTCCCGGTGAAAAGCCACAGTTTCCAGTGGATGATGATGTAGAGGCCGAGCGTGAAGAAGACCGCGCCGACGATGTGGAATCCAAAGGAATGCCCGCCCTGTCGAATGCCGAGAAAGACGGTCGCGCCGAGTGAGATCAGAATCCCGGCGACGAGGGAGCTGACGGCGATGGATGAAAGGCGGCGGAGCGCAAAGGGATGTTTTCGCATGGCAATGGAGTTCTTTCGTTTTTGGGCGGCATATTGTACCATAACTTGCACCGCTTCGTAAGAGGACGCGCACCGCTTGCCGAAGCAAGTGGGGATATTCCTGTTTGCTGTTTCGTTGCCCAGAGCATGAGAATTTTCCGCACAGAATTCTCAACATTGAGATATCTGAGCAAACCAACAACTTTTTTCGTGTTTTTGACGCCCTAAAATGGGGACAGACCCCACCGAATAAGGGTCTGTCCCCACAAATTCCTTTGACAAGGATGAGGCCAAAAAACGGCTATCCCCGTCAATAAGTCGATTAAATATTGAGTTATTGACAGAAATGCTAACGCGAATTTTTTTTTGGGGGGGGGGGCTGTCCCCACACGATTGCAACCCCGGCGCGGTCGAACGTTAGTTCGCCTTTTCGCCTGTCGGCTGGGTCATCCACTTCGCCGTGTCTGTTTCCTCTCCGCCGTCCGTCGCCTGGCGGAGGCGCGCGAGGAGGTCGGCGGGGACGAGGTAGCGCCGAATCCTGACGGGCTGTAGGTCGCCGCCGTCGGCCGTGACGCGCAGCTCGACCTTCTGCGGGGCGACGGCCCTGTCGAGAATGCGGATGCGACGGCGGCCGATGGCGCGTCCGGAGGCGAGCCCCGCCCCGTCGCCGAGCAGCGTCCAGTGGTCGACCTGCTCGCCCCTGGAGAGGTCTTCCGACAGGACGACCGCGTTGAACGGCTGCCCGTCTTCGGTGACCTCCCGGGCGAAGAAGGCCGCCTTCAGCGCGGCAAAGCCCCGAAGCGCGCGGACGTCCTCGTCGTCCAGCTGGCCGTCGCGGTTGGGCGCGATGCCGAGGTTCATCGTGCCGCCGTTGCCGACGGTGCGGAGATACGTCTTCAGGAGGAACGCCGGGCTCTTCGCCGTGCCGCGTTCCCGCTCGTGGTAGAACCAGCCCCTGCGCAGCGGGAAGTCCGCCTCGCAGACGCGGAAGAACGCGCCGCCGGGCAGTCCGCTGTTGATCAGGTAGGCGTAGTCGGGGTTGCCGTACTCGCCGTTCGCGAAGCCGCCGACGGACACGACGGTCGCGCGCGAGTCGTCGCCGAGTTCGCCGCGCTCGTTCCCCGGCCAGCGGAAGTCGGACAGGTCGCTCTCGCCGGCGAAGATGCAGACGCCCGGCTGAAGGGCGCGCACGAACGCGAAGACCTCGTCGAAGCGGTAGTAGTTCGCGGGGATGACGCGCCGCTCCCGTGCGCCGCCGTACCAGCCGTCGCCGCCGTTGGCGCCGTCGAACCACATCTCGAACACCTCGCCGTAGTCGCCGGACAGCAGCTCCCTGATCTGGGCGTGGTAGAGTTCGACGTACCTCTCCGTGCCGTAATGCGCGGAGTTGCGGTCCCAGGGCGAGACGTAGACGCCGAACTTGAGACCGGCCTTGCGGCAGGCGCGCTCCATTTCGCGCACGTAGTCGCCCTTGCCGTCCCGAAACGGCGCGCGCGCAATGTTGTGTTCGGTCGTCTTCGTCGGCCAGAGGCAGAAGCCGTCGTGATGCTTGGCGACGACGATGAGCCCGCCGAGGCCGCCGTCTCGGCACGCGCCGACGATCTGGTCGGCGTCAAACGATCTCGGGGCGAGCCGCTTCGGGTCCTCGTCGCCGTAGCCCCACTCGCGGTCGGTGTAGGTGTTGAGCCCCCAGTGGACGATGCCGTAGACGTCGGGGCCGTCGTTCAGGCGGTCCAAAAGGGCCTTGCGCGGCGCGGGACGCGCAGCGGTGGCGGCGAAGGTGCCGGCGAAGAGGATGCCGACGGCCAGTGCGAGTTTGTGTCGTGTGTTCATGTTTTCCTTTTCTGTTGGTTTCTGTTTTTCGGGCAAATGTCTTTGGAAGGCGAGGGCGACGGCTTTGGTGCAGACCTCTAGGTGCCTCATGTTCCCCCTTTACATGTCCGACAGGGAGAGCGCACGGTAGTCGGGCGTGAACGCGGCATAGCTGGAATGCGCCCGAAGAAAGGCATCGGCCTTCTCACGAAGCGTCCCCGCCTTGATCCTCTCCGCATTCCGCTTGACTTCGCAGAACAGGATGCGCCTCCCGAATTCGTCCACCGCAATGAGGTCGATCTCGTTCTCCCCCTTTCGATCCCACCAATTGCCCATCCGCGTCCACTCGCCTGATTCGGCGAGCTTCTTGGCGAAATAGGACTCTAGCGCCTTTCCGCTGAACGTCTTGTAGTCGCGCAGCACGAATTCACGCAGCCGCCCATAGGCCTTCAGCTCGATTGCCGACTGGTAGCGATAGACGAATCGAAACCAGAAGCGAAGGAAATTGTCATCGATTTCATAGAACATGCTCCGGCTCGACTCTTCTTCGGAAAACGGCCTTTTCTTCGTGACGATTCCATAGTCCTCGCACAGCTTCGTGAGATAGCCCCCGACATCCGCCCCGATGACATTCTGGATTTCGCTGCGACTCGTCCGGCCTGACGCGATCAAAGACAGGATCGAGAAATACGTCCCATACTCCTTCCGAAACTCCTCGACCAGCAAGACCTTCCCCTCGTTCAGGATCGTCGAGCCGTCTGAAATGAAGTTCCCGACCATGGACTCGAGGTCGAACGCTCCGCCGTCCACCAGGAGTTCAATGTATTTCGCCACGCCGCCGGTCAACGTCCACATCGCAAGCAACGACTCTGCGCGGCAACCATGCGCGCAGTCCGTCAGGATCTCCTTCATCGTATCCGTCGAGAACGGATCTAGCCTGAACTCATGCGTCGCGCGTCCGTAAAGCGGCTGCTCCGCACTGAAGATCTGCTCCATCATCCGGTTGATGCTGCCGCTGACAACAAGATTCATCTTCGCACAACCCTTCCGGGCATCCCAGTCGCGCTGCATCGTGCTGAAAATGGACGGGTTCACGCGAAGGAAGTCCTGGAACTCGTCGATAACAAGCGTAAAATGCTCATGTTCGGACAATTCCAGCAAGAACCTGAAGATTGCCTCGAACGAGCGAATCGTCCCTGGCAGGGACATCTTGAAAAAGCGCGTGACCTCAGCCTGAAAGTCAAGGCAGAGATCCGCTTCGTCCTTTCGCGCGACAAAGAAATAGAGATAGTCGCCATCACCATAGGCCTCCTGAAGGAGCGACGTCTTGCCGACACGGCGACGCCCCTTGAGAATCGTCATCTGCGCATGAGTCTTCGATTCGTCACGAATCGTGCGCAAAAGCGACAGTTCCTTTTGTCGATCATAGAATTTCATGCAGCAGCCCTCCTTCGCAAACCGCCGTTTCGTAAATCACGGTTTACGGGAGCGATTGTACCATAAAATCGCCCACCGCGTCAACAACCCCGACAGCCCCCTGCGAAACCGCCGTTCCGTAAACCACGGTTTGCGAAACGGCCTTGCTGGGCACATTCAAATGGGGACAGACCCCACCGAATAGGGGGCCTGTCCCCACGAACCCCCTTGGAACAGGAGTCACATTCACGTTCAGACCTTGTCCTGAAGTAGGAAATCTGGAATGTAGAAATGACGAATGCCCCCTGTCGAGAAATCGAAGCGATCCATCGAAAGGACCATTTTCGCGAACTGATCCGGCACGGCGGCCAGCGCACCGAACTCGCGTGCCCGCGTCTCTTCGGTCGGCATCAGGTAGGCCACCTGAAGATAGAGCCGTTCCCTGCCGCGCTGACAGACGAAATCGACCTCCTTTTCCTTGACCCGCCCAACGGTAACCGCATAGCCCCGCCGCCGCATTTCCTGATAGACGACAACCTCCAGCAGCTGATCGACGTCCCGAGCAACGTCTGCCGACACGTTCGCATTGCGGATTCCGCAATCCGTCACGTAGTACTTCTCGTCAACAGACAGGATTCTCTTTCCGACGAGGTCTTCGCGCTCTACGCGGGAAACGAGAAACGCCTCCTCGCAGGCACGCAGATAGTTCAGCACCGTCGAGGGCGCCGTCACGCGATGCTCGTGCTTCAGGAAATCGACGATGCGCTTGGACGAAAACACGTGCCCCGTCTCGGTCATGACGTAGCGAACGACACGCGACAGCAAGTCCACGTCCCGAATCTCCTTGCGCCGCACGACATCCTTCAGCAAGATCGAAGCGTACAGATCCTCCAGGTACCGCTTGGACGGAGACTCCCGATAGCCGATTTCGGACAGGAAAGGCATGCCCCCGAACTCCAGATAACGTCCGAACGCCTTCTCCCGGTCATCCCCGCCGTCCGCTTCCAGGAATTCGGCAAACGAGAACGGCGTCAGTCCGAACTCAACATACCGTCCCGTGAGATAGGTCGCCAATTCGCCCGAAAGCAGCTTCGCGTTCGAGCCTGTGATGTAAAGGTCTGCATTTTGCCGCTGGCGGATGGAATTGACCGTCTTCTCCCATTCCTCGACATCGTGTATCTCGTCAAGGAACAGATAGACCTTGCGGTCTGGATTTGCGGCCAACACCCGTTCCAATTCGGCAAAAAGAACGCCCTTTTCCAGGTATTGGGCATTAGCCTCGTCATCCAAGTTGACCGAGAAAAAGGGTGCGCCGACATCCAGCTGACGGGTAATCAAGTTCTTCAGCTGCTCCAGCAACGTCGACTTCCCACAGCGGCGAATGCCCGTAATGACCTTAATCACGTCTTTTCCAATAAAAGGACGGATTTCTTCAATAATGCCCTGTCTCTGAACCATGGCTTCTCCTTTTGACGGAAAGGAGTATATCAGAAGTTATAACTCTCTGTCAACAGCGAATCAACACATCTAAGAGTTATAACTTCAAAACGTCATCCGCTTACCTTCATTCCATGTACATGTCATCTGACGAACAAGAATTTTCCGCATCAAATTCTCATCTTGAGATATCTGAATGAATCAACAGATTTTTTAGCGTTTTTGATGTCCACGAATGGGGACAGACCCCGCCTAATAGGGGGTCTGTCCCCACGAACCCTACCACTCGAACCCCACCACTGGGGTCAGACCCTTTCACTGACACAAAGCTGACCGGAAGACACCTCGACCTTCGCCTGATGCCGTTTGACTATTCGGAATTCATCTCCTACACGAAACAGGAAAACAGCCTGAGGTCTTTCGATGACTATCTTGTCACCGGAGGCTTCCCTGCCTATGTCAAGACTCGGAATCGGCAGATTCTGACAGACCTCTTCAACGACATTCTCTACCGAGACATCGTCGTTCGCTACGGCATCGTCAACACAATGCCCATTCGCCAGCTTGCGGGCTATCTCCTTACGCACGTCGGCACACGACTCTCTCCAAGCAGGCTCACGAGCGCCATTCACGTCCAAGCCCCCAAAACCGTGCTCGAATACTGCGACCATTTGACAGAATGCTGCCTAATCGACCGCATAGAGAAATACGCGGAATCACCCAAGGCCCGAATGCTCGCGCAAAAGAAAGTGTATGCCTGCGACACGGGGCTCATCGGAGTCCTTGAACGGAAAACCGAAGGCAATCTCGGCCATAAACTCGAAAACATAGTCTTCAACCACCTCAAGAAAAAAGGTGGCGACATTACCTATTTTCTTGATCGAGAAGAACGCGAATGCGACTTCATCCGCTTCTCTGAAACGGGTGAATGCGAAGCTGTACAGGTGTGCTGGGAACTGACCGACGACAACCGAAAGCGCGAAATCAATGGACTCGTCTCCGCGCTCAAGCACTTCAACCTGAAGCGCGGCACACTCATCTCACACGCGCAATCGGACATTGCGCTTTACGATGGCTGTGAAATCGCAATCATCCCTGCCTACGAGTATGTCAAGTCAACCGCCACCTGAAAACAGTCCCCTTTAAACGGGGTCTGTCCCAGGGGCTGGCGTGGGCTGTCCCAGGAATCTCCCGCCAGCCCTATCGTTTCCCCTATCGCAACTTGCGGATGACCGAGAACATGACGGACGGATAGTCCGTCGACCCGGATCTCCATCGGGACGGGCAACGGGATGAAGTCCATCGCCTGCGCAAATCCAGCGGCGATGGCAAGGACAAGACATACGCACCCTTTCGAGAGCGAATTTCCCGAAGACGGCTTTCCGGCTCGCTGATCTTCGATTTTCATGAACACGATTCCCTGATTGCCTGTTATTTTGGTATCAATAGCCTATCGCCAGTCGAAGCGCAACCCTACCATTGGGGTCAGACACTTTCGTGCGCAGACCTCTTGATTTTCACTGCTTTTTTCATTTTTTCTTTTTCTCCTCCAGAGCCATCAACGGACGGATGCCGACTTGTCCACTTCGGACGCGCACATTCATCCGCCGCAGCAACCAGGCGCTCATCTGGCCGCAGTCGTCGTTGCCGCAGAGGCCGTCGGGGGTCGGACGGTAGAAGTCCCGCAGGATGCGGCGGACGACCGCCTCGCCCTTGTCAGGACGCCCCACCAGGCGGTAGAGTTCCGGCACGTGGTGGCACGGTTCGTTGCCGTGCGAATAGTCGCCGACCAGGCCCGTGATGTCCTGGCCGTAATGGCGCGGCGACTGCGGGTAGAGCGTTCCGGCGAAGAAGGCGTCCAGCCGCCGTTCGAAGGCCTCCCGTCCCCCCATCGCGCCAACCAGCCATTCGGGGCGGTGCAGGACGTGCCAAGCGCACTGCAGGGCGCTGGCCTCCGTGTAGTCCGGCTGCGCGGCCGCGTCCGCAGGGGCGAAGGGCGTGCGCCAGTTCCCCTTCGTGTCGCGCCCCCGGAAGCACAGCGTCGCGCGGTCGAAGAGGTTCGTGAAGTTCCAGCTCCGCCGCTCGAAGAACGCCGCATCCGCGTCCTTGCCGAGCGCACGGGCGAAGCGGGCCGCCTGGTCGTCGTCATACGAACACTCCAGCGTGCGGGACACGCTCTCGCGCTCCACCACGTCGAACGGGAAATACCCGTACCGGTCGTAGACCGTCCACTCCGTCCGGCGCGGATAGACCTTCCCCGCGCCGGGACGCGCCTCGTCCGTGAGCGTCGCCCGCACGGCGGCATAGGCCTTCTCCGCGTCGAAACCCCGGAAACCGTGCAGGTAGGCGCTCACGATGACCGGAACCGCGTGGGAGCCGATCATGCAGTTCGTCTCGCGTCCCCACAGCTCCCAGCGCGGCAGATAGCCCCACCGGTCGTAGTGGTCGAGAAGCGACCCGACGAACGCATCCACGAGTTCCGGCACCAGCTGCTCATAGAGCGGATGGGCGTCCCGGAACGTGTCCCACAGCGAGAACGTCGAATAGCGCGGCGGCTCGTCCACGTCCGAAATCACGTTGGGCTGGATCAGCAGATGGTAGACGCCCGTGAGCGCGGTCTTCCGTTCGTCTGGATCCAGCTCCGAGACGTCCAGGCGCGCCAGGTACGTCTCCCACTCCGCGCGCGTCTCGGCCACGCGCCGGTCGAAAGGCACATCGCACTCCGACGCGAAGTTCTTCCGGGCGCCCTCGACCGAACGGGAGGAGAGCGCAATCTTGACCTCGACGCACGTGCCGGGCGGGAAGTCGGCGACGAAGCGCGGCCCCTTGTCGCCCGCCGAACGCGGCAGTTCGCGCAGCGCGGTCGGCGCGGGAGCCAGATCCACGACATACCCGATGTCGCGCGGCGCGAAGACCTCCGAATGGTTGAAGCCCTCCAGCCGATTCTCCGACACGCGCGCGACGCGGCAGGTGGTCGTCAGGAGCGGCAGATACCCCTTTTGCCGGTAGAGTCCGTAGGGAAAGTCGAAGAAGAGCCCGCACGGCTTCCCCGCCGGAAAGGAAATGCGGTAATGGGCCAGACGCCGCCCGGCGGCGATCTCGACGCGCGTCCCGTCCGCAAGCCGCACGTCGTAGAGACCCAGCCTCGCCTTTTCGTCGCGCTTGTCGAAGGGCGCCGCGACATCCGTCGGCACGGGCGGCAGGTCTCCCGTGAACGGCAGGAAGCCGACGTCGCCAAGCCCGGCCTGCCCGGTCCCGTTGAGATGCGTCTGCGAGAACCGCCGAATGATCCGGTCATCCCAGGCATAGCCCGAGCAGTAGCGCCAGCGCACGTTGCCCGTGTCAGGCGAGGGCTGGACCAGACCGAAGGGACGGCACGGCCCCGGGAACGTATGCCCCGTCCCGGCCGTCCCGATCATCGGATCGACTTCATCGGCCAGATCGCCCCGCGCGACCGATGCGGCGGCGACCACCGCCAGAAGCCCTCCTCCAAGCAAAGATTTCAGAACCATAGCGAGAACCAGTTTTTGGGATCATCGATACGCGACACCGACCAGAAATCGGCCACGGGAATCGTCCGCTCCGGCCCGCCGTCCGCGCGCTTCAGCGTCAGCGCCCAGGCCCCCCAGACACTGGCATTCTCCACCCGTCGGGGCGAGGCGGACAGCGACAGGCTCCAGCCCGGCTGCTTGTTGATCGTGGTGAAATCCAGCGTCTCCGCGCGCGAGGTGCCCGCGAGACGCCCCTTGGCCAGCACGAGCGGGCCGCGCATGACCTGCGCAGCTGCCGTGCGGCGGACCAGGTTCGTCATTTCCGGCGTGTTGTAGCACATGAACCGCTTCGTATACCCTTCCGGCTTGCGCGTGTCAAGATCCGTCACGGTGTCGATGTCCTCGACGTCCGGCGCCTCGGACCAGATGACGCGCGGCGGCATCGCCAACGCCATCTCGAACGTCCGCTCGCCCTTCGGCACGGCGATCTCCACGCGGCCCGCGACGGGTGCGATCATTTTCCCGTCAACCGACAGTCCCGTTGCCCAATACGGCACGCGGAGGCGCAGACGACCTTCCCGCGCCGCGACCAGACGGAGGCGGAAGCTCTCGGAGACGGGATAGTCGCCGCGCAGTTCGATGCGGGCGTCCGGCAGTTCGATGTCCGCATCGGAATAGAGGTTGACGTCCCAGCAGCCGTCCCGCGAGACATCCGCCACCGTCTCCGCCCAGTCGTAGAACGTGCGGAGCATGTTGTCCGGGCAGCACTGGTGGAGCGTCATGCCCGTCTGGGGCGGTGCGCTCACCTGACGCGCGCCATGCGAACGGACGATGTGCGCCCCCCAGGCCCCGTCGAACGAGACGCCCGCCAGAAAGGCGTTGTAGAACGCCTCCTCGATGCTGTCGAGATACTTCGTCTCGCCCGTCAGCATCCAAAGCTCGCGGTTGAGGCGAATCCAGTGCGTGACGTCGCACAGCTCGGTCATGCCGTTCACATGGTGCTTCGCGTAGAGGAAATGGTCGAAGTAGCCCGCCGCGCGCATGGGGTTGAGCTCTTCCCGGTCGAGGTGTCCCCAGAACGCCTCCACCGCCCGCAGCGCACGGGCGTTCCCCGTCGCGCGATGGTAGTCCGCCACGCCCTCGAAGTAGCTCATCAGCTCATAGGCTTTCGCGAGGTGCATGGGCTTGCGGAACCAGGAGACGACGGGACGATCCGAGAGGGCGTCGTAGATGAGGTTGACGTCCGGCTTCGGCCCTTCGCGCACATCCGTCACGCGGACGATGAAGTCGGCCAGTTCGCGGTACTCCGCCTTCGGGACGAGCCGGTTCAGCTCCAGGAGCGGACGGAGAATCGACATCGACGAAATCCCAGCCCACGACCCCGTTTGGTCGATCGTGACGTCCAGCCGCTTCAGCTGCGCAACCAGATGATCCACCATCTTCTCGGCGGCCTTGAGGCACGCCGCGTCGCCGGTCGTGCGATGAAGCTCGACCAAGGCCCAGAGCGTGTACTTCTGCCCCCAGATGTTGAAGCACCAATGCCGCTCGTAGTTGGACGAGGTTGGGTTCGAGCGCAGGAAGTCCCTTTTCCCGTAGGTAGACAGGTAGCCGTCCGGCTTCTGGTACGCCGCGATGAACCGATGCGCCTTGTCCAGGCACCAGGCCGCCAGCCGCGCATCCTGCGTGTAGCGGATCGCCCCGGCATAGCAGAGCATCGTCTTGCCCCAGTACTCGCCCTGCCAGCCGACATGGCCGTCCGCATCGTCCCAGTGCGTCGCGAAGGCCCGTTCGGCCTCGTCGTAGACCGCGCCCTGCGCATGCGCGGAGAAGACCCGCGCATTCAACGAGGATTCCAAAAGCTCGCCGGGGCGTCCCCGAAGATGGACCCGCCCCAGCCCAACGGGCGTCAGGGCATCGCCTCCCAGCGCGCAGGCCCCCGCGACCGCCAGGGCCACCATCATTCCATATTTCATGTTCATGTTATGTGTCTCCTTACTTGATGTCCGAAGCGATCCGATCCGAGTTCTGCAGCCACAGGCGATGAATCGGCAAGGTGCCCTCGATGGCCAACTCGTTGTCCCGGACTTCGCAGTCACCGCAGCCCTGAAGCAGGATGCCGCGACGTCCGACCAGGCGGTTGTTCCGAATGCGGATGTCATGATGCGCGCCCGGCTGAAGCTGCGCCGCGACCTTGCGCCCGAAGCCGACGTCGCCGCCGACCGAAATCTGGCGGTCGCCGGCCCACCAAAGCGTGTTGCCCGCGATCTCCAGGTCGCTCGCACAGCCGCCCGACAGCCAGCTGTACTCGGTCGAGACCGAGATGCCAGGCCCTGACGTGCGCACGATCAGGTTGTCGCGGACTTCGCCGTGCGAGCCTTTCAGGAGCAGACCGCGCGCCCGCGAATAGCCGAAGACGCAGTTGGTGATGACAAAGCCGTTGCACATCGAGCCTTCCGAGGCGATCGCCGCGTACCGCCCCGGATCCACGTCCGAATCGACCGTCAGCCGGCTCGCCCGACGCAGCGCCTTTCCAAGCTCGAACACAAGGCCCGCCTCTTCCGTCATGAACTTCCGCTCCTCGTCCGTGACCTGTCCAGCGTCCTCGCGGGCGAGCACCGTGACCTCGTTCGTGAGCGTCCGCCCGTCGAACGTCAGGATCTGGAGCTTCGACCCGACACGCAGCTTCACGTCGAACCAGTTGTCGAGAACCCGCCACGTGCGCGGCCCCTCCTTGCGCGAGAAGACGGAATACTGGCCGGAGACGTTCACGCAGTCGTCGCAGTGGTAGGTGAACTGGCAGTCCTCGATCCACGGCCCCTTCAGGCCGCCCTTGGAGATGATGCCGTCGTGGTTGCCGCTCCGCAGCCGCCGCATCTCGCGGCGGCAGAGGTCGGTCTCGGGCGGACGGCGGATGATGCGGCAGCCGCTGAACACGCTGCCGTCCGGGTCGAACTCCCAGAACGCCCGCCCGTGCGGCGTCGCGTGGAACGTGATGTCCTCGCAGCGGAGACGCGGCGAGTCCTTGATGTGCATCGTCTCGCCGACGACGGGGTTCGTGCGATCCTTCAGGCTCCAGACGGCGATGTCGCCACGCGCCCCCTTGCGGTTCTGTCCGCCCGTCACGCGATAGGTGCGCGGGCCGGTCTGGACAATCTTGACGCCCCTCTGGTAGCGCATGGGATTCACCCAATCCGTCGTGCGCGCGTCATACGCCTGCAGCGGCCAGAAGTCGTCGTGGGACTGCGACTCGCCCTTCTGTCCCGTCGGCGGCGGCGCCGGATAGCCGTCAAGGATGCGGACGTCCCACGCGCCCTCGCCATCGACCTTCACGATCTCGCCCTGCGTGAACGGCAGCTCGGCGAAGTCGATCGTCAGGCCGCGCAGCGTGAGGTTCGTGCAGGACTGGCAGTCCACGACGCGCGTCCGCAAAAGCCCGACGAGTTCCGAACCGCCGAAGTCGATCGTCACGTCCGACAGCCCCCGCAAGACGAGATAGGCGAGCGCACTGCCGAGCTTCGCCTTGGGCGCGACGGCGTAGCGCGCCGTCGGCACGCGGATCGCCTTCTCGCCCTTCGCCAGCCGTTCGCGGATGAAGTCGAACGGATCGGCGGGCGCGGTTTCGTCCGTATGCGCCTCCGCCAGCGTGTGCGTCCTGTAGTCGAAGCGGCATCCCGTCGCCGTCGCGGGCGCGGGGCGGTCGTCGAAACCCGCATTCTCGCGCGGCACGACGCCGCGCTCGCACCACGCGGCGAGATCGTCCGCCGCCGCGCCCAGCGCCGCCGCCGACCGGTCGTCCGACAAGGCGAACGCGAAGAAGCGTCCGGCGCGCAACGCGCTGCCCTCGATCTCGAACACGCGGTCGCGGTAGCCACAGAGCCGCGCCGACCGCGCACCCTTCGTCGGCGCGCGCAGGACGAGCTTGCCGCCGCGCCGGCGGAAGGCGTGGAGGTCGGGGTTGGCCGCGTTCAGGTACGCGCCTTCGGGACGTCCCGCCGCCGGCGCGATTTCGGGATCGACCGCCACCACGCCATCCACGTCCTCCGGGAACTGCTGGGCCTCGTGCAGCGCGGCGTTGCCGCCCGCCGCGCCGACGCCGAGGAAGTAGACGCGCGTCGGCGCGCGGCCATAGCGGGCCGTCGTCTCCCGCCGCGCATCGACGACCGCACGATGCGTCCGCAGGTAGCCAATCTCGCGCCAGCGGTTCGTCGCCGTCAGCGGTGCCGTTTCGGCGGACGGCGTGTAGCGAACAACCGCTGCGCCCGTCTGCTCCAGCCGCCGCGCGGCCGCCTCCGAGCCCGCCACGACCCACAGCCGCCCGTTCCATTCGGCAGACGGCACGACGTCGCGGCTGTCGTTCTTGACCGTTTCCTTGGCCATGCCTGTCGGCTCCCAACCGTGCGTCCACCCCTGATCCCACGTGATCTGCTTGCGTCCGCGCAGGTTGTTGTAGACGATCGCCAGAGACGCCGGCGGGCTCGTGCGGTCGCCGAGGCGCGCCGAGGAGATCTTCGTGTCGCACCAGACGCGGCGCGCGAAGTTGCAGATGTCGTAATAGCCCAAGTCGTCCGACTCCGTCGGGCGGAAGGTCGCCCGCAGGCGTCCATACTTGTTCCCGTTCAGGTCGCCGCAGCACGCAATGCCGAACTCAAGCCGCGAGACGTCCGTATCCAGCGCCGCCATCCAGATGGACTGCATGCCGCCGCCGCTGTTGCCGCTCACCAGCAAGTCCACGCCATTCCACTCCGGAAGCGACTTCACGAACTGGAGCGCTCGCAGGTCACGGAAGACCATGCCCCGGAAGTAGGGCGCCGCGATGATGTTCGGTCCCGTCTTGAACTGCTTCCTGTATTCGGGGTCCTCGTTGCCCAGTTCCTCGCCATGGCGGTTGACGATGAGGCGGATGCCGTTCACGCGGTTGGTCTGGTAAGCGTAAACCTTCTGGGCCTCGTTGCCATACCCCATGTAACTGACGATCGCATGGACGCGATTCGTGGCCGAAGCCGCCTTAGGAACCGCCATGTACCCCGTCATCGGCAGATACCCGTCCGGCACGTTCACCTTGACCGCGTAGAGGCGAAGCTGCGGATTTTGGCACGGCAGCTCCCGCTTCTCGAGGACTTCCATCGGCTGCGCCGCCAGGCGCGCCTTTTCCGCCTGCCAGTGCGCGTCGAAGTCCTTGGGTTCCGGCCACCCCTGCAGCTTCTCCGGCTCAACGCCCGCACCGCCGCCGAAGAACACGCGCTTCTCCCAGCGGTGGTTCTTGGGAATGACCTTGCCCTTCGCGTCCACCACCTCCGCCAGCAGATAGACGAAACCGGGTGCGTCCAGCTTCGTCCGCACCTCGAACGGCTCCGTCAGCGACGCGGGCACGCGCCCCTCCTCGACCTTGCCGTCGTCCCCCAGGCGTTTCCAGCGGACAAAGTACGCATTCGGCGGCAACGTTCCCTTGGCCCCCTCGATCCGCAGCGTGAAGACCATCTCCTCGCCGGGCTTGAAGAAGACGCGATCGTCTTGTGTGCGTCCGACAATCTGGGCCTCGTCCCACACGATGTCCGCCGCGCGGAGGGAGAGCCCTCCGCCGACGGACAGCGCCAAGGCCATGAGGCCACCCCCCCAACACCGCATGCGTGATATTCTTTCCATTTCCGATTTCCTTTCTCTTTTAATGTATTTTAGCGGATGATGAGCAGGGCGCCGGGACGCGCCGCACGCAGGAAATCCGTCGGTTCCAGGACCTGCGGCGTGATGCGGATCTCGTCAATGCCGCCGACAAACGCCGCGGCGCCTCCGCCCACCGTCAGGGCCGAATCCGCGAACGTGCGCGTGAGCGCCCCCGCCGTGAACGACTCGCCGACCTGTTCGCCGTCCACCCACAGCGTGACCGTCGTCGCGCCTTCGCTCGTAGCGGCAAACGTCAGCGCGTAATGGCGCCACTTCGCGTCGGCCAGCGACACGGCGTTGAACGTGTGCGACGTCTCGCCAACCGTCACGGACAGCGAACCGTTCGCGCCCGCCGTCACCGCATAGACGGTCGCGCCCGCGCCGTCCGCCAGCCGCAGAATGCCCGCCCCTTCGGGCGCGGTGTCGCCGCAGAGGAAGAACTCCACCGTCTGGTTCGCGAGGTTCTCGATCATCAAGTTGCGTCCGTAGGCGACCTGCCCGCCCGCGAGGGCCAGCGCCCGCAGGTTGTCGCGCTTCGTGCCGTCCGGCAAGACGATCCGACGGCACGGCTTGCGCGTCGCGCGCGCCGGCGCCGCACCGTCCGCCATCGCCGAAGCCGTCCCTTCGGGCGTGACGTCCGGATAGGGCTTCACCAGAAGGTCGTCCTCGAAGTCGATCCACGCCGCCGCCGTCTCCGACGACACGCCAAGGCCCGTCAGGAACTCCTGCGGCTCCAGCGCCCGCTTCGTGATGCGCACGTCATCGACAAGGCCATGGGCACCGTTGTTGCCATCTGCCTTTTGATTGAGCAGTTCAAAAAACGGATGCGTCTCGGACGCCAGCGCGCTGTCGAACGCAACTTCCACGGGTGAGCAGCAGAGCCGATAGTCCAGAAACAGAGAGACCTGCTGACGGGCCTTGTCGTAGCGGAAAGCGAAATGATGCCAGTCGCCCACCGTGACGATCGGATAATTGCCGACGTTTTTTCCGTCGCAGCCGACATTCAGCTGGACGGCATTCTGATTCTTGACGCGAATGCTGGCGTTGAACGATGTCTTGGTGCCGCAAAAGAGAACCTGGCTGTCTGCTGGCCCGGTCGGCATCTCGAAGTTGGCGAAGAACTCGATGGTGAACGAATCCGTCAGCATGCCGTGAGACCGATTGCCCTCCGCATCCGTCTGAACATCGTCGATCTTGATCCACGGGCTGCGGTCGGGATACGTCGCCGCCGCGCTGTTGCGCAGTTCCGTCTTCAGCACCTGCGCGTTCGGGACTTCAATCTCCGACAGCACGTCGCGGCGGATCGTCGAGGTGCGGACGGCGTCGCTCAACGAGGCGCACGAGGCGTCGTCGCTGCCGTATTCGATCGACACGCTGTTGACTGGCGAAGCGACGCCGTTCGTCCAGACCTGGTTGAGCAGCGACGTCGATTTCCGCCATTTCTCCATATCCGAGAGGCCGAAGCACGCGATGTCCGTGACGTCCCCGGTCTCGAACGGCAGATAGACGACCGTTTCGGGATGGACGTTCGCCGCCGTCTTTCCGATACTGGGGCGCAGGAACTGGTCGGGCGTCAGCACGGCATCCGAAATGCGCAGCTCGTCGATCAGACCGTTCACGATCGATTTCTCCGCTTCATTGCCATCGGCGTTGCCGAGATAGATATCTGCCGTGACCCTCGGAGACGTAAGCTCGCCTTCATACCTCGTCGATCCCACGCATGCGTAGTCGATGTAGAGGGACGCCGTCTTGGCGGTATCGTCGATCACCAGCGCCAGGTGATGCCATTGATCGACAGACAGCCCAGGAACGGTGGCCGTGAACTGGTTGTTGGTGCTGTCCGTTGTGCTGCCATCGTCCGAGGAGAACACGCGCGCGTTCAATGTGTTCTTGTCCGAGAAGAAGATCAACCATGCTTTCGACTTCTCCATGACTCGAAAGAAACCGTGGCTCTCGCCCGTGTACTTGAAGAACAGCTCGATTGTCGCGGATTTCGTCTGAAGCCGCGCCTGATTGGGGATCTTGATTCGTGCGTTCTTGAAGTCAAGCGCCTTGGCGTTCGCGGCCCATGTGCGCGCGACGGGATCGAACCACGGCACGTTGTCCGCGAACCCCTTTCCATACGTCGGGGTGCCGCGCGTGACCGTGGCCGCGAGAAAGGTCGGGCTATCCGCAGGCGCGGCGGCATTCGCGAACCCCGTTTCCGCCGGCGCCGCGCCGATCTCGCCCTCGTCAAAGTGATACCACGCCACGGTCTCGGCATGGAGACCGCCAGCTGAAGCGCCCCCGAGGCCACAGAGAAGCACAGCCGCGCATTTCACACGACGCCAACGTTTTTTGTTCGAGGTATTGCTCATGGTCTTGTCCTTTCTTGGTTAGGTTCTTGGTTAGGTTTGTTCTTGGTTTCTCGTTCAGATTGATCAGAAAGCGAACTTGCACGGCTATCGCCCGACTCGGACGCGGATCTTCGGGATTCGGACGTTGTACCACGTGCCACTCTCCCCCGTCCATGCCGGCGGGCGCCGAAAGCGAAACCGCAGATAACGTCCCTTCAGTTCGCCACTGACCGTGTGCAGGTCAAGAGCAAGCTGCTTTCCCTGCCCCGGATAGGCAGCGCCCGTCCGCTCCGCCGCCGAGACGAAAGACCGTCCATCTGTCGAGACGTCAACGCCAATCTCGGAAGGGAAGCTGCCGGCCGTCCCCGCCGTCACCTCCACGGCCTGCAGTTCGCACACGGTGCCAAGATCAGAGACCAACTCAAACGTCGCGTTCGGGTTCGCGTCCGGTGTGCCGTCCATGCCGGGGAGGACGCGCCAGTCCTCGCCGTCGGAGCGGATCCCGCCCCAGAGCGCCGCGTCTGCGAACGAGTCCGCCGTCACGCCCCGAACGGCGATCGCGTGGCATCCGGGGCCGAGCGCGCCGCCCGCGTACGGCGCCCCGTCCACCGTCACGTCCGACGAGAGGCGGCAGCCGAACGTCGCGGACGTCCCGACAGGGACGGTCAGCGTCGCCGAGACCGTCTCGTCCGTGCGCTCCCAGCGCGCGGCGATGTCGCCGTGCGGCGTCGGTACCGAGCCCTCGACGAACGCGAGGCGCGAGACGACGTGCGGCTCGAAGCGGAATGCCGCGAAGCCGGGCTCGACGGGGCGAATGCCGAGGAGATAGGCCGTCATGTCGCCGGAGACCGCCGTGTCGGGATGCGACTCGTCCCCCCAGCCGCTGCGCATCAGCATACCGCACTCCGTGCAGCACTGCGCGCCCTCCCACGACGGGTCGGCGAGCTTGAGCCACGTGCCGTTCTCCAGCATCGCGAACGCCTTCTCGTCGAAGCCGTAGGCGAACGCGCCGCGGATGTTGCCGAGGTGGGCCTTGCTGCCGCCCGTGAGCGGCACGCGCCTCAGGATCTCCAGCGCCTCGTCGGGCGTCGCGAACCCGCAGGCGACGGGCATCCCGCTCCACGCGCCGCCGTGCGCCGGCTCCTTGTCGCCGAGACGCCGCCGGAAGAGGCCCGTCTTCCCGTCCTTGAAGCCCGTGCGGATCGCCGCCGCCAGCTCCTGCGCCCGCGCCGCCCAGCGCGCGGCGGAGGCGGCATCGCCCAGCCTCTCCGCGAGCCACGCGCCGTCCGCGTAGGCGCGCCAGAAGACGAGATGCGTCCAGAGGCGGATCGACGGGTCGGCCGGCGCCATCGAGGCGATGTTGCTGGAGCTGCGGAGCGGCTGGCCGCAGAGGCCGTCGGGACGCCGCAGCGTGTCGAGGTAGCCGAGGCACTTGCGCGCCGCCGCGTAGAGGCCGCCGTCGAGCGCAGACCGGTCTGCCGTGTAGAGGTAGTAGGTCTTCAGGATCGGCGCGAACCACGCGCAGAACTCGTCGCTCGGGAAGTGCCCGAACTCGCCCGCCTTCGGACGCGGCCCCTTCTCGGAGAACGGCGCGGCCCAGACGTAGCCTTCCGGCGTCTGGTAGTGGGCGAACAGCCGAAGCGACTCGCGCAGGTAGGGCCAGTCCGGCCCGTAGCCCGTGTAGCAGGAGAGGTCGCCCCACCAGATGTCGCCGATCCACGCGAGGCGGTCGCGCTTCGCGCCGTCGGCGACGAACCTGAACGACCGCGTGTAGTCCCAGCCGGCGAGGCGGCCCTCGGCATCGGCCGCGTCGAAGTCGTCGCGGAAGACCTCCTGGCCGTCCGCGTCGGCGACGGCGTAGGACTCGACCTGCGGCCACCACTCCTTCTCGACGTAGAGGCCGAAGAACCCGCCGGGGAAACCGCCGACGACCTGTTCGAGGATTCGCACGCCGTCCACGGAGATGCCGACCCTGTTCCCCTTCACGTCCGCCGTGAGCCGGTGGAACACGCCGTCGACGAGGCGCGCGTCCAGGACCATCTTCGCGAGCTCCGTCTTCGCGCCGTCCTTCAGCCGCAGGAGCTGGACGTAGGCGGGCTGCGAGGCGACGGCGACGAGGCCGTTGTCCCTGTCCGCCGCGCGGAAGAGGAGGCCGACCGCCGAGTCGTGGTGCGGGTTCGCGGAGAGCGCGAAGTCGATCGTCCAGCTGCCGTCGCCGTCCTGCGCCGCCGTCCCGCAGAGCCCCGCCGCCGTGCCGCGCTCCAGCTTGCGCGGCAGGAGCCGCCCCTCGACCACGCGCCAGGCGTCGTTGTTGGGGACGCTCGCGAGGCTGCACGTCCACGTGCACATGTCCCAGACGCGGTTCAGGCGCTCGTCGCTGCAGCGGAACGAACCGCGCACGGGCTCCGTCGCGTGGACGCCGACGTTGCGGATCTCCACGGGCTCCAGCTCGACCGCCGTCCCCGGCGTCTCCAGCTGGACGCGCACGTAGCGCTCCTGTCCCTGCACAAGCGGCGCGACGTAGGTTCCCGTGCGCGTGACCGTGTACGTCTCGTGGCGGTTCACGTTCGCGGGAAGGACAGGGTTGTCGAAGAACGGCCCAAGGTAATGGGCGCAGTTGCGGCGCGTGAAGTCGCCCGTCGCCGAAAGGCCGTCCGGGTGCGTCGCGTAGGAGAGCCGCAGGACGGGGTAGCCGACCGCGTTGCCGTCCGTGTCGCGCCCCTGCGGACGGAAGGACTTCACCCGAATGACGGCGTAGCCGCCGACGGTCCTGCCGCCGTAGTCGAGCGCCACCACGGGCTGCTCGCCGCCGAACGTCCAGTCGAGCCGCGTCGGCGTCGCCCCGCCCTTCGCGTACAGCACCTTCTGCGGGAAGCCCTCGGCCGCATCGGCGACGTCCGCCGCCCGACAGGCCAAAGAGGCGCCGGCCAATGCCGTCACAAGGAAAGCGCCCCGCCCGTATCCTCTCAAGATCGCCTTGTCCATAACCGATCCCCCTTGCTCATTCGCCCTGACACGCCTTCAGCAGCTCCGCCGAGAGGAACTGGCGCGAATCGTCGTCGACAAGCGAAAAGCGGTTGCCGTCATTCGGCGTGGAGAGGTAGTTCCAGACGCAGTAGGGAATGCCCCATTCCCTGCAGGCGGCAACGACGTCGCGCATGTAGGCGACGCGACTTTCGGGCGGCGCGTGCCGGATCGTGCCGAACTCGCCGTTCCAGAGGATCTTGTCCGGGTGGTTCTGGACAAACGTCCGCGCACCCCGCAGGCAGTGGTTTCGGAGATAGTCGCGTCCGATTTCCGTCCACCCCACGTACTCGCCCGTCTTCGACCCGTTCACCAGGCGCTGGAAATCCCGATAGCGCTCGACATCCGCAGTCGGATACGCCAGTTCGCGGTTGTAGTAAAGCGGCCCCGCGTGCAGGACGCCGCGCTGGTGCGTGAACTCATAGGGCGCATACATGTGGAACGTGTAGACGACGCGCGGGTCGTCCCAGACCTTGAGCTGCGCAAGCGCACTGGGCGAGTTCAGGCGAACCGACCCGATGACAACCCAACGGGTCGGGTTCTGTGCGCGGATCGCCTTCAGCGTGCGGTCAGCAAGGGCGTTCCACGCTTCGGCCGAAACGCCCTCACGCACCTCGTTCAAGAGTTCAAAGGCAAGCCCCGGATGATCATGATAGCGGCGTTCGAGCGCAAGCCACAGCGCGACAAACCGATCCTGAAGCTCCGAATCGGCGAAGAGATCCTTCACGCCCGCGACATCGCAATAGGCCCCCACGGCCTTGTGGAGATTGAGGACGACATTGAGGCGATGCCGTTCGCACCAGGCGACAAAGTCGTCGATCTTCCGAAGCGTCCGCTCGCGATACTGTCCGGGAGCCTCCTCGACCACGATCTGGTCAAAGCCGAGGCGAACGTGGTCAAACCCCCACGCACGAATGGACGCGACATCCCGCTCCGTGATGAACGTGTCAAAGTGCTCGAAATCCCCCTCGGTCAGCGTCATCCGCCATTTCTCAGGCAGCACATTGAAGCGCTTGTAGTTCGTGAGCCATCCGCCGAGGCCCATGCCGCGCGAAAAACCCGGCCAGGACTTGGCGTCTGCCGACAAGGACAGGCCAAGGGCCACGGCAGCGAGAAGCAAACGTTTTCGATTCATTTCAAGACCCCTTTCGTTTCATGAAGACCGACGACCCGTCCGCGCCGGAAGCAGCGGCACGCCAGCGCCAGCAGGGCCGCGCCCGCGAGATAGGCGAGCGACAGGGACGCGAGGCCCGTCGCGAGCGAGACGTGCGCCTTCGTCCAGCCGAGGACGACGGGCGAGAGGCAGCCGAAGAGGAACGCGAGCATCAGGTTGAAGCCCGCCGCCGAGGCGTGGTAGCGCGGCTCGACCACGTCGAAGAACGCCGCGAAGTTGTTCGAGTCGTAGACGCCGCGACAGACGCCGAAGAGCCCCATCGCCACGCAGCAGCCCGCATAGGTCGTCGCCTGCGACAGCGCGTAGATGAACGGCACGCCGAGCAGGAGGCCGCCGCCGATCAGGGCGAAGCGGACGGACGGGAAGCGCTTCACGAGCCGGTCGCCGAGGCGCGAGCCGACGACGATGCCGAGCGCCGCGCCGAGGTAGTGCCAGAGGACGGCGTGAAGCCCCGCCGAGGCCTTGCTGACGCCGAACGCCTCGACGAGGTAGTTCGGCATCCACGTCTTGAAGCCGACGTCCACGTAGACTTCCATGCCGAGCGCGAGCGCGATCAGCACGGCGGCGGGTTTCGCGAACATCGCCTTGAGCGCGGCGCGAATCGTCACGCGGCCCGCCGCTTGCGCGGCCGGCACGGGGCGCGTGTTGCGCAAGGCGAATGCGAGGACGAGCGCCCACGCGAGTCCGAGCGAGCCGAGCGCCTGGAACGGCAGCCGCCAGCCGTCCGCGCCCAGCCCCGCGAACCAGCCCGCGAGCGCACTGCACCCGATGACGCCGCCGTACATGCCGAGCTGGAGGAGCGAGAGCGCCGTCGCCTTGGAGTCGGCGTGCAGCTGCGAGACAAGCGACGTGGACGCCGGATAGTAGAACGGCTGGCCGAATCCGTTGACGAGGCCGTAGGTCACGACGAGCGCGCCGATGCCCGTGACGAGGCCCGACGTCAGGATGCCCGCGCTGAAGATCGCGACGCCCGCGACGACCATCCACTTGCGGCTGAAGCGGTCGGCCGCGAAGCCGGCGAACGGGATGGTGAGCCCGTAGACGAGCGTGAAGACGGTGCTGACGAGGCCGAGCGCCACGTCGCTTGCGCCGAGAGACGCCTGGATCGAGCCGAGAAGCGGCCCGTAGACCTGCCGCGTCCCCTGCTGGAGGAAGAACGCGACCCACAGGAGCCCCAGGGCCGTCCACTTGTAACCCGCGATTCTCGGCATATGCGTCTTCATGCGTCGAATCCGTACTTCTCGCCCTTGTCGGACATCAGCCGCGCGCCGCCGTCCATCACGATGTCCGCGCCGGTGATCGACGCGGCCGCCGGCGAGTCGAGGAAGAGGACGGCCGCGCCGACTTCCGCCGGCTGCACCCAGCGGCGCAGCGGGATCTTGTAGTAGGTCGTCTCCTTCTCGTCCAGCCGCGCGGCCTTCGTGTCCGTCCATCCCGGCGAGATCGAGTTGCAGCGGATGCCCCACTTCGCCATCTCCAGCGCGATGTGCTGCGCCATCTTGACGAGGCCCGTCTTCATCGAGCCGTAGGCGGACGCGCGCGCGAAGCGGCAGTAGGCGTTGTTGGACGCGATGACGACGATGTTCCCGGCGTCCGGCTGGTCCTTCATCCGCTTCGCCGCCTCCTGGCAGCAGAAGTAGGGCGCGCGGAAATCGACGGCGCAGTTGCGGTCGAAGTCCTCCGGCGTCATCTCCAGGAACGGCGCGAGGAGCGTGATGCCCGCGTTGTTCACGAAGAGGTCGAGGCGTCCGAAGTCGCGCGCGAAGTCCGCGAAAAGCGCGCGGATCGCCGCGACGTCGGCGAGGTCGGCCCGGTAGACGCGCGCGACGCCGCCCGCCGCGCGGATCTCCGCCGCCGCGCGCTCCGCGCCGTCCGTCGAATTGTTGCAGTGAAGCCCCACCGCGTAGCCGGCCTTCGCCAGCTCCTGCGCGATCGCCCGGCCGATGCCCGTGCCGGCCCCCGTCACCAATGCCGTCTTCGCCATGTCGTCACCTCCTGAAATGCGGCGCGGTCTGCGCGTAGTACTCCTCGAACAGCCGCTCGAACTCCGCGTCCGACGAGAAGCCCGGCCGGCGGCAGACGTCCGTCGCGATGATGCCGCGCCGCATGAGGATCTTCTTCTCGAAGGCGATGATCTCCTCGACGTTCTGGCGGATGTGGTTCAGGATGGGCAGCAGGGCGTTGTGCGCCGCGATCGCGCCCGCCCGGTCGCCCGCGAAGTACCGGTCGTAGACGTCGAGGTAGAGGTCGTACATCGAGCAGCCCGGCATCGCGCCGACCGCGCCCCGGTCGAACGTCTCGATCATCTGGTAGCCCGCGTTCCCGGCGAAGACGCGGATCCGGTCGCCGAGGCGTCCGACGAGGTTCGAGATGTACTTGCCCGCCGGCTTGCACTCGATCTTGTAGTAGACGACGTTCGGCGCCTCTTCCGACAGGCGCGCAAAGACGTCCGGCGCGATCGCGACGCCCGTCTGCTCCGGCGCGTACTGCATCATGACGGGCA
>CAKTZI010000047.1 GCA_934635385.1 uncultured Kiritimatiellota bacterium
ATAGCGGAACCGAGGGAGGGACGCCGTTTTGCGTCCGGGGAAATCAGGGGCTAGTCAAAAAAATCGGGATAAGGGTGTCTTCGGGGACTCCCATTTGAGGTGAAGGTTCCCGTCTACAAGCTTGACAACGCTGCGACGATGACGACTGCCGAGTACGATGCCAAGCTTGAGACGGGATATCGCTCGGCCGTCGCCGGGCGTGTCCGTCCGCTTGCGTCCGCCCACGGCGACTTTCGTTGCAGGCATGCCAAAGAGGTGGCATGATGGAGAAATACGCTGTCGTCATCACGCCTGAGGCAGAGACTGACCTTGAGAATCTCTATTCGCCGTGATGTACAGTCGGGCGGATTCATAGCGAAGAACTCTCCGTGCCTGATGAAAACCGGGAAAAAGCGTAGCACCTCATGTTGCGCGCGGTATGTGGCAAGCCGAAACGCAATTTAGGCGGAAAGTGAGATAAATTTTAGGCTTAAAATGAGGTATGGCGCGGCGGAAAAAGCTATACTATGCGCCAGTCAATGGAAAGGCTGGAATTCGAGAAGGTGGGGCGCAAGGCCCTCGTGAGGCGCGGCAGAAGCCGCGCAGGCGCGTTCACGCACGGTTTCCGTACCCCCCCCCCGCTTTTAGTTGAGGCCGCAGGGAGCCGCCTGACGGCCTCTGGCGCGATGCCTGCGGGCATCGCCACATCTTCGTTTTTGCCCCTGAACTCCGTGTTTCCCTTCCTCCGTCTCCTCGCGCCCGCTTGCGCGCACCGCCCATGGCGGCCCCTGCGGGGCGACCTTCGGTCGGCGGATAGCTTCGGGTTCGCCTTCGGCGAAGATCCCCTCCGAAACGCTTTGCGTTTCTTCGGCGCATGTGTTGAGCGAAAGCAATCGAGAGGGCGCGAGGCATCACAGCCTACGGCATTTATCGCGGAGGGGTTGGAGAGTCGGAGGCGCGGAGAAGACGGAAAGTTTTTGTTCAACGAAAGGAATGATGCCATGAAGACTACGCACAACTTGCATTCGCGAAGTCTCACACGGAGCCACGGAGGCACGGAGGCCTCTGCGTTCTCTGCGTCTCCTTCGGCACGCGCGGGCGGGACAGCCGGCGCTCGCGCAGAGCCGCCGAGCGCGCAGAGAGCCATGAAAACGGGGCTTTGCGTGATCGTCGCGGCGACGGCGCTGTGCGGCGCGGCGTGCGCGGCGGAGAACGACGGGACGCAGGTCTTGCAGACGAATCGAAATGGGGACGGCAAGGTCCTGCAGTCGCTCGCCGACTTCCCCGTCGCGTGCCGCGCCGTCGAGGCGGTGCCGGGCGAGGCCCCGTCGCTTCTGCCCGAGGGGCGCGCCCTCAGGCTCTTCTGGCACGACGAGTTCGCCGGCGACGCGCTCGACACGTCCAAGTGGGGCTACCGCACGAACTTCTGGGGGCGTCCGGCGCACTGGTTCGCGACGCCGTCCGACAACGCCGTGGAGGTGCGGGACGGGCTCCTGCGCCTGAAGCTCGTCAGGCGTCCCGACGGCCAGTTCGTCTCGCCCCAGCTGCAGACGGGCGAGCTGATGTGGGACATCCCGCACGAGGCGAACCCGAAGGGCTTCTGGCCGCTCCCCCAGCGAGAGAAGCCGAAGTTCGTCAAGAAGTACGGCTACTTCGAGTGCCGCGCGCGGCTGCAGCAGCTGCCGGGCTGGTGGAGCGCGTTCTGGATGCAGAGCGAGTCGCAGGGCGTCACGCTCGACCCCGGCGTCTCCGGCGTCGAGCATGACATCATGGAGTCGTTCGACCCCGGCGAGGTGATCCCCGCATGCTTCCACGCGAACGGCTACGGCGCGGACTACCGGGGGTTCCGCATCCCCGACGTGGCGAGGAACGAAGACGCGATGCTGACGGTCGACAAGGCCCAGTTCCACGTCTTCGGCATGCTGTGGACGGAAGAGGGCTACGAGATCTACGTGGACGGGCGCCTGCGCGGCAAGAGCGCGAAGGCGGTCTCGCACGTGCCGGAGTTCGTGCTGCTGACGACGGAGGCGAAGTGGTACCGCAACGGCCGCATGACGGGGACGGGTGTGCCCGAGCTGGAGGAGGCGGCGAAGGCCGGCGACGCGTTCGTCGTGGACTACGTGCGCGTCTATGACCTTGTGGACTGAACGAAAGGAATGATGCCATGGCAACGAAGAAAACGCCTGATCCAAACAAGACGTCAGACTTGATGGTTCGCGCAGAGCCGCAGGGCGCGCAGAGAAGGAGATGCTCGGCGCTCGGCGTGGCCGTCGGGGTGGCGGCGCTGTGCGGCGCGGCGTGGGCGGCGGAACTCGGCAACGTCGCACCGGAATTCTCGGCGGCGGGGCGCGCCGACAAGCCTGAGGTGAAGGCTGCGAAGGAGCGGTTTTTCAAGTGGGGCTGGGGGCTGTTCGTCCACTACGGGCTGTTCTCCGCGAAGGGCGAGGGCGAATGGCTGATGCACGACGAGCGCATCGATCCGAAGGACTACTACGCCGAGCTTCTGCCGCGCTTCAAGCCGAAGGCTGGTTGTATCGACGAGTGGATCGCGCTCGCGAAGGATGCGGGCATGAAGTACGTCGTTCTCACGACGCGGCATCACGAGGGCTACTGGCTGGGCGACGGGTTCATCCGCGAATACACGTCGAAGGTGCGCGCGGCGGGCCTTGGCGTCGGGGTCTACTACTCGGTCGCCGACTGGAGCGATCCCGACTATCGCGGCGGTCCCGGCAACCAAGTTGCGTGGAAGCGGTTCGTCGCCAAGGCGCACGCCCAGCTGCGCCACCTCATGACCGACTTCGGCGAGATCCAGTACCTGTTCTACGACGGATGTCCGTCGCCGACGGCCTGGGACGGCTACGCGATCAACGCGGAGCTCCGCCGTCTGCAGCCGGGGCTGCTCATCACGCGCTGCCGCGACGACGACGTCAAGAGCTGCGAGCAGAATTCGGCGGGCGGCGACGGGCTCTGGGAGTCCTGCTACACGCTGAACGGCTCGTGGGCCTACAACAAGCATGACGGCGGCTGGAAGACGCCGAAGGACGTCGTCTCCATGCTCGTCTCCATCCGCGCGCGCGGCGGCACGATGCTCCTGAACGTCGGCCCGATGGGCGACGGCACGGTGCAGCGGGAGGCGCAGGACCGCATCCGCGCCGTCGGCAAGTGGGTGAAGGCGAACGCGGCGGCGTTCTACGACGTGAAGAAGGACCCGTTCGACGGCGCGTGCTACGAGTGGATGACGGCAAGCGGAACCGATCCGCAGACGGCGTACTTCCAGTTCATCCGCTCGTGGAACGAGAGCCGCTACCTCGTGGGCATCTCCAACCGGGTGACGCGCGTCTGGTTCGTGGACACGAACGAGGACCTCGCCTTCACGCAGGATCCCGTGACGCGCATCGTCGCGATCAAGGGGCATCCGTTTGCTCCGAAGGAGGCGATGCCCCGTCTCGCGGGCGTGACGTTCGAGGGCGCGCCCGTGCCCGTCTACGACACGTGCTGGGCGCGGTGTTCGCCGAAGCTTTCGGGACTCTACGAGAAGATCGCCGCGACGCAGACGAACGTCGTGCGCGACACGTGGCACGGCTTCAGCCGCGTCCGTTTCGACTTCGCGGGGCACGCCGCCTGGATCGTTGAGCCGAAGGCCGGTCCGGCGCTGGGTGTGCCGTGGACGTGGACGATGCAGTGGGCGGACGCTTTCGTCGATCGGCAGGGGTGTCTCGACCTCCTGAATCGTGGCTGGCGGCACGTGACGATCGACGTCTTCGCCGAACGCATGAACGACGAGGGCCTGAAGGTCTGCCGTGCGTTCCAGCGGTATCTCGTCGAGGAACTCGGATTCGCGCCGCAAGCCAACCTGATTGGCATGAGCTGGGGCGGATTCTTCTCTGTGCGTTACGCGAACGCCTATCCGGGCTGTGTGCGCCGCATCTATCTCGATGCGCCGCTCCTCAACTTCGAGGAGTTTGCGAACCCCGACTACGGGCGCGTCGGTCCGTGGGCGGACATGAGGCCGGTGGACGGCAACTGGACGGACGACCCGCGCATGCCCGTCAACATGGCCGGGGCGCTCGCACGGGCGGGCATCCCGATCTTCCTCCTGTACGGCGGGCAGGATCAGGTAGTGCCGCCCGCGCTCAATGCGGAGCTTTTCGCGAGCCGCTTCCGCGCGGCGGGCGGCGACATCCGCGTCACGCGGCGCGGACTGTTCGGCCACCATCCGCACGGCGTCGACCCGGACAAGACCGACCTTGTCGCCGATTTCTTCTTCCGTGAGAAGCTTCAACAGCACTAAACAAAAGAGAGACTAAACCATGAACATGAAGACAGTGAAACAGATCGTCTGGGCGGCTTGCCTGTCGGTCATTGGGTCAGCCTCCGCTCGGGCGCAGGTCTACTACGTCTCGCCCGACGGCGAAGACGCGGACGGTCGCGGCACGGAGGCGATGCCGTTCGCCACGCCCGGCTATGCGCTTGCAAAGGCCATGGCGGCGGGCGACGAGGTGCGCGTCCTGAAGGGCGTCTACCTTCTGGACGCCGCGCCGGAGATCAAGGCCGACAACATCACTTTGCGCGGCTGGAACGCCACGCGCGAAGAGGTCGTCTTTGACGCGCAAGGCAAGGGGCGCTGTCTGCAGTTCGACACCGACGAGACTGGTGCGCTTATTCTTCACAAGAACATCACTGTCGCGGGAATCACCTTTCGCAACGGCCGGCAGGACGTCGCGCCGACGGCGATGACGTGGACAGGCGCCGGCGCGGGCGTGATGCTCGCGTCCGAGGCCGCGCAGTGGCCGTCCATCGGCAACCAGCTTGTCACGAACTGCGTCTTCGCGAACTGCGTGAACGTGCAGAGTCCGGGCGGCGGGCTCTGCGTGGCGCCCGGCTCGGCGGTCATGGCCTGCCTCTTCACGAACAACCTCACGTGCGCGGACGTGCCGCGCCAGAACTCGTCCGGCATTCAGGGCGGCGGCGCGGGCGCCTTTGCGCCTGTCGTCGCGGGCGACGTGACGTTCACGGGATGCGTCTTCGCCGACAACGTCGCGACGAACGGCGCGGCGGCGCTCGGCGCGGGCTCGACGCAGAATGCCTATTCAAAAGCTCAGACGGGCGGCCTTGTCGTGCGGGGCTGCACCTTCCTCCGCAACGTGGGCGTCTCGGCCAATACGGCCGACCTGCGCGCGGCCGGCTGCCTGCCGCAGCGGGCGTGGGACGTCGCGGACTGCACGTTCGTCTCGAACCGTCTGGAGGGCGCGGGCGGCGGCGGCGCGGTCTATACGGGCGCGGCGCTTGGAACTGGCGTCCTTCCCTCGACGGCGCGGACGAACACGTTTGCGCGCTGCCATTTCGCGTTCAACGAGGCGCGCGGGTCTGCGACCGTTTCGGGTGCGCTTTATCAGGGCATGGCTTCGCCGATAGTCCTCGCAGACTGCCTGTTTGCGACAAACGCCGGAACCCAGGCGGCCGCCGTCTATTCGGCAGGACGCCTGTCCGTGTCGAACGGCACGTTCGTGGGCTCGGTTTCCGTTACCGCGAAGCAGCCGTGGAGCGCGATCGTCTACGCCTCAGCCGCCGAGGCGCGCATCGAGGCCTGCGATTTTGTCTCGAATGCCTCGGCTGGCAACTTCGGGGCGCTGTCGGTCGCCGCGAATGCGGCTGTCGTCAATTGCCGATTCCGGGGCAACGCCCGTCCCGACGACCGGGCCATCGATCACGCGTTCGGCTTTCTCCAGCTTCGCGGCGCAGGGGCGACCGTGCGCAACTGCCTGTTCGCGTCCAACACGAACGCCGTCTACGGGTGTGCCATCGGAATCAACGCCACGGGCGTGACAATCGAGAACTGCACCTTTGTCGGGAATCGGTCGCAGGAAAGCGCGGCGCAAGCCGCGTCGGGCGTGGCACTCTCCATGTCGGCGGCACGGGCGGACACGACCGTGCGCAACTGCTTGTTCGCGGACAACCAGGGACGTGTGCCCGCCGTGCCGCAGATCGGCGACTTCGTGAAAGATTCCGTCACCTATTCGTGGGCGGATACGGACGTCCTGACCATTGGTGACGCACACGGCAACCTCGCTGTCGGCGACGGGAAGCCCTGCTGGAGCGTCAAGTTTCCCGGCGCCTACCGCCCGAGCGGTCGAACGCCCGGACGCGACAAGGGGCGTGCGGCGGACTGGATGGCGGGCGCGACGGACTTCTTCGGCAACAAGCGCATCTTGGGGTCGGGCGTGGACTTTGGCTACGCGGAGTATCGTCCGCAGGGCTTTGCGCTGATTCTCCGCTAACGGGAAGGGCGTCATGAAAAGGCTGTCCGTGAAATTTGGCTTTCTCACGCGCGTCTGCGTCCTTGCGTGGGGAACGTCGGCGGGTGCCGCCGACTTCGCCGCCGCCCAGGCGGAAATCCGCCGGATGCCCGGCCTTGAACGCCACTACACGTTCGAGGAAGGCAAATGGCATACGGTCGCCAACAAGGCCCCCGTCTTTCCGGGCGAGTGCTCGATGGACGGCGGGCCGCTCGGCTCGCTGTCCATCAAGTCGGCATCCGTCTACGGGATCGACTATGACGGCTACGACTTCGATCTGAAGGGAACGTCTCGCGTCCTGCAGCCGCACTGGACGGATGGGCGCATTCCCGGCAAGTCTGCGCTGTCGCTCGGCTTGCGGCCCGACACGACCTACCGATCCGGCCTCACGGGCGACGAGTTCCAGAAGGGCTGGAGCTTCGTGCTGTGGACGAAGGTCGAGACGCGGACGGGCGAGGCCGACTGGGTGGGGCGGGCGCCGCTCCTGTCGCTCGGCGACGCCTGGAAGAGCGGGTTCTCGCTCGTCTCCTGGAAAGGCAAGGGCAAGGCGGCGTCCGTCGAGCTGCGGCTCGCGTTGCCTCTCCGAGAGGGAAACGCGAACGTGCTGGCCCTGCGGACGCCGGACGTCGTCGCGTCGGGCTGGCGCTGTCTCGCGGCGACGTGGGACGGCGCGGCGGTGCGGCTTTACGTGGACGGGGTGCGGCGCGCCGAGACGAACGGCGTCGCGCAGTCGTTCGTCCCCGTGAAGTTCCCCTGCACGTGGAGCGGCAATTCGCCGTTCGACGAGTCGGTCATGCGGGCGGCGTGCTTCCGCCTTGGCGGCGTCAATCCGCAGGCCGTCGTCACGTTCGACGAGCTGGCCGTCTTCTCCCGTGCGCTGCGCGAAGACGAGCTGAAGACGTTTCTGAAGGTGCCGGCCGAGGTGCGGGCGCCCAAGCCGGACGGACGCGGCGTCCGGCTCGCGATTCCGCATGACTCGAACGGCTACTTCCGCATCGACGGGACAGTGCCCGCGACCTGCGACGCGACGGCGTGTCCCGACGTGCCGCAGGGCGCAAAGCTTCGCGTGACGGTCGAGACGCTCGCGGGGCTGCCCGTCTCGACGGCGGAGGCGCCGTTGGCGGATGGCCGTGCGCAGGTGGACGTGAAGTTCCCCGCCTGCGGCGTCTACTATGTGGATCTCGCGCTCGCGGACGCGGACGGGCAGGTTCTCAAGACGCTGGGCGAGCCCTATCCCGTCGGCATCGTGCCGCCCGCGCCGAAGACGCTCGACTCGCCGTTCGCGTTGTGGGCGACGGAAGACGCCTTCCACTACGACATGAACGTGCGGCGCATTTTCCTGTGGTATCCGTGGAAGGCGGATGCCGACTGCACGATGACGATGGAGAAGTGGAAAGCCCTCGATCGCTTCAAGCGGTCGATCCGCCTGTTCCGCGAGAAGCAGAAGCTGGGCGACCAGCTGCGGCTCTTCATGTGCTTCACGCTGAAGACGGGGCCGAAGACGTCCTTCACGGAAGAGGAGAAGAAGGTCTTGCGCCACGGGTTCGAGCTTCAGGTCGCCGCCGCGAAGGAGGCGGACGTCAAGGATTTCGAGGTCACGAGCGAGGTCAACAAGCGCCTGTCGCCCGAAGGGTACGTCGAGCAGCTGAAGATTCTCGTGCCGATCGTCCGCCGTGAGATCCCGGACGCGAAGATCTATCCGCCGGGCGCGACGCCGGATCATGTCTCGTACATCGACCGTCTGCTGAAGCTCGGCGCGAACGAGCTCGTCGATGGCGTCTCGATTCACGCCTACAACGGAAGCCCGATCTGGAACTACCACTGGAAGTCGCTCGGCAAGAAGCTGCTTGACGTCTGCCGGGCGCACGCCGTCGGCGGCAAGGTGCTGCCGATCTACAACACCGAATCGGGCGTCTTCTGCCTGCCGCGCGTCAACGGCCGGCCCATGACGCGCGACATCGCCGCCCGGACGCGCATGCGGCGCATCGCGTCGCCGTCCGGCTATCAGGGCTGGTGCACGTCGATGATCATCGTCCCTGAAGACGAGGCTGCCGCGCTCCAGTGCACGACGGCGATGATGGACTTCGCCACGGGCTTCGAGCTCTACTGCAAGTGCCAGCATGGGCTGCGCGGCTCCGTCCCCAGCTTGCAGGGCGTCGCGATGACGGCGCTTTCGGGACAGGTGCTCAACCACGCGAAGACGCATCCGCGCGTCTTGGAGCTGCCAACGCTGGAGGCCGCCGCGCTCGTCTTCGACCGTCCGTCCGAGCCGGAACGGCACGTCCTGGCCGCGTTCGCCGACACGCCGATGCGCCTGACGTTCCGCGTCCCGCCGCACGCGCGCTTCAAGACGATGGATCTCTACGGCAACTTCGGGCGGACGGCGGCAGACGGACACGGCGTCCTGACGCTCGACCTGAAGGCGATGGCACCCGCCTACGTGTTCGGCGTACCGGGCGAAATCGCCGCCGTCTCGCCGATGAAGATGACGTTCCCGTCCGAACTGCCGGACGGCGGTTGCGCGATGGGTGCGGTCGAGATCGAAAATCCCTTCACGTCGCCCCTGCGGGGCACGCTGTCCGTCCGCCCGATTCCCGGATGCGAGATTGCGCTGGAGGAGACGACCGTCAATCTTGCGCCGGGCGAGAGGAGGCGTGTCGCCCTGCGGTTCGTCGGGAAGCGGCTGAAGCGCAAGCCCTATTCGCTGCGTGTCGATCTGGGGGACATCGCCTCGGCGGAAAGCGTGTTCGCGTCGAAGGGCGTCGTCACGGCGATTCCCGAAGCGGTGTCCGAGCTGCCGCTTGACGGCGATCCGGCGAAATGGCGGGCGTATCCGGCTGAGGTTGCGGACGACGCCGAATCCGTCTCCCTTGGCAAGCCCAACCCGGCCGAACCGTGGGTTCCGCAGTGGACGAATCCGAAGGATCATTCCTTCTCCCTGCGCACGGCCTATGTGCGCGGCGAAGCCATCCGCTTTCTGCTGAATGTGACGGATGACAGGATCGTCACCGTACCCGCGTCGGACAGCGGGCGTCCGTTCCTCTACGACTGCGTCGAGCTCTTCGTGGACACGCGCGGCGGACGCGAGCTGGGGCGGCCCGCCGCCACGGGCGCCGACCAGGTCGTCGTCGTGCCGACAGCGGGTGACCGCGCCGAGCCGTGCCGCATCTGGTATCCGAAAGGCGAGAACAGGCGGATTGACGTCTCCTGTGTCGGGCGGCGGACGCCGGACGGCTATTTGATTGAAGGCGAAATCCGTCCGCGCGCGGGAAGCGCGCTCCGCGTGCAGCCGGGTTCGCCGCTCCGTCTGGACGTCCTCGTGGACGACTGCGACGACGCGGCACGTCCGCGCAAGTCGGCGATGGCCCTCCACGGCACGGTCGACAACATGGCGCGCGTGGAAGACTGGGGAAGGTACGAGCTGGCGCCGCCGCAGTGACGCGATTCATGGGGACAGACCCCCGTTTGGTGGGGTCTGTCCCCAGAGTTGATGCTCGGAAATCTGCGAAAAAATGTCGTTTTGGCAATATATCGATAAAATGAGAAGTTTATGCGGAAAATTCTAAGTCGGATGGTTGGGCTGACGTGTTGGGGGCGTTGCGGTTTCTTGCGACCTATGGCGAGAATTTCGTTGCGAAGATTTCGCCATCCGGGATTGACGGGGAGCGGCCGTTTTTGGTAATATAACGCCATGAAGCCGAAAAATCCTTTTGTCTTGGTTGGCTATTCGGGCCCTGAATACTTCTGCGACCGCGAACGAGAGACGCAGAAGCTCGTCTCATGGCTGGAGAATGGCAGCAACGTGACGCTGATGGCGCCGCGTCGCTACGGTAAGACGGGTCTCATCCACAACGTCTTCCACCACTTGCCGAACGGATTTCGCAGTGTCTACCTCGACATCTACTCCACGAAATCGCTGGCGGAATTCACGCGGGCGTTTGCCTCGGCGGTCGTGGGTGCGGTGGATTCTCCGCTGGAGAAGACCTTGTCGGTCGTCGCGAGATTCTTCAAGAGCTGCCGTCCGACGGTCACGCCGCAGGAGGATGGCCTCCCGAAGTTCTCGTTTGACGTTGCGCCGTCGATGGCTGAAGCGACGCTGGGCGAGGCGTTTGCCTATTTGAAGGACTGCGGCGGAAACCTGGTCGTCGCCATTGACGAGTTTCAGCAGATTCTCGACTATCCGGAGAAGGGGACGGAGGCTTTGCTGCGCGCCTATGTCCAGGACGTGCCGCAGGTCCGGTTCGTGTTCGCAGCTTCGCAGCAGCACCTGATGGGGGAGATGTTCGCGACCGCGAAGCATCCGTTCTACAATTCGACGGACCTCATGTCCCTGCCGGCCATCGATGTCGCGCGCTATGCGGCATTTGCCGAACGATTCTTCGTGGCGGACGGAAAGCCGTTTGACCGGGAGGCGTTTCGCGCGCTCTATGACCGTTTTGACGGCGTGACTTGGTATGTGCAGCGTGTCCTGAACGGGCTTTGGGTCGCCGGGGAGGGCTTGTCTCGCGCCGAGCAGGGCGAGGCGGTCATAGCGGATCTGGTCGCAGACCGTGTGCTCGTGTTCCGTGACCTGTACGAATCGCAGAACGAGGTCGCGCAGAAGCTCTTGCCGCAGATTGCCGCCGCGCGTGTGGTGGCCGAGCCGACCGCGCAGGCCTTTCTGTCCACCTGTGGACTCAGCGCCTCGTCCGTGCGCTCGGCGCTGTCGGATCTCTGTGCGCGCGAACTCGTCTACAGGTCAGAGGCGGGCTACCTCGTCTATGAGCGTCTTTTCGGCGAATGGCTGCGTACACTGCCCTGTGCTCGATGAATAGGCCGAAGCGCTTCTTGAAGACGGTCTGCAGGTGGGCGATGGTCGACGACCAGAGCAGGACGAGGATGTTCTTCTTCATGGGCAGTCAGTCGCGGGATTGGCAGTCAGCAGGTGTGGCAGTTGGGCGCCAAAGGCATAGAGTGGAATGTCTTTGGTCGCACGTCCGTCCTTGTGCGGGGCGAGAGACGTGCGAATCGCATAAGGCGGAGCGAACAGGTCGCGAAAGGTCTTGAGACTCTTGGCTTTGGTGTTGATGCCGGCCTTTGCTTCGATCGGAAAGACGGCAGCCTCGCCTTGGACGACGAATTCGACTTCCGCATTGCCGGAATCGGATGTCCAGTAGTACGGCGTGAGATTCGTCGCGACGAGTTCCTGTAGGACGTATTGCTCGGTCAGCGATCCTCGGAAGTTCGTGAAAAGGGCGTTGCCGTCGAGCAGCGTCTGCGACGTGAGCCCCGCCATCGCGCCGAGAAGCCCGACGTCGTGCAGGTAGAGCTTGAATGCCGCGAAGTCCTGATACGAGAAAAGCGGCAGCCTTGGAGGTGACACGCGAAAAACCTGGCGGATCATGCCGGCGTCATGCAGCCACTGAAGGGCGGTCGCGTATTCGCGCGCCCGCGCACCGGACTTGAGCGCCGTGTAGATGAATTTCTTGTTTTCCTTGGCCAGTTGCGCGGGAATGTTGTGCCAAAGGAGTCGAATCTTTCCGAGCAGTTCAGGCGGCGCATGCTTGACGAAGTCCGCATCGTACGACAGGAGAATGTCCGACTGGATGCGTCGCACGGACGTGTAGTCGCCTGTCTCGGCGAATTCGGCGACGGCCTCTGGCATGCCGCCGACAAACAGGTACTTGCGCAACAGGGTTTCATACAGGCCGTGAAGGCCGTCAAGGATTGTCCAGTTCGCGTCTTCCAGAGGCTTTAGGCGGGCAGGGGTGTCGATGGCTTGGACGAATTCGCCGAAGGAAAGCGGATGGATGTCGAGGAAGCTGACTTTCCCGACGGGAAACGAATTCCTGCGCGGGTTTTCCCTGTCGTCTGCTTTCCCCATGGAAAGTCCGAGCAGCGATCCGGCGACGAGAATGGCCAGGTCGGGCATTTCCTCGTTGAAGTACTTGAGGCTGTTGAGCGCTTTGGGCGATTCCTGAATCTCGTCGATGATGAGCAGCGTCTTGCCGGGCGTGATGGTCTTTCCCGTGAAAGCCTGAATGAGGTCAATCAGCCCAGAGGGGTTTAGATCGGAGGCGTCAATCTGGCGTTGCAGCGATTCGTTCTTCTGAAGGTCGATTCGAACGGTGTCGTTGGGATAGTAGGCTTTTGAAAATTCGTTCATCAGCCATGTCTTGCCGACTTGTCGAGCCCCCATGAGAATGAGCGGCTTCCTTTTGGACGAATTCTTCCACTTTACGAGAGATTCAAGCGATTTTCTGTACATAATGAGTGCCTCTGCGCGTATTATAACAAATTCTAATCACATTATTCAATCGGAAAATGTGATTGACGGTCACATTATTCGATTGAAAAACGTGATTGCTCATGGGGACAGCCCCCCCCCCGCCTCCTTCATCACCGGCACGAACCATGTCGTGGACGGCGGCCGCCTTCTCATGTACCAGCCCTACCGTGCGCCGTGATGCTGTTTTGTGTGGGCCATGAAGATGATGGTTGCTGAATACGATCGTGTGCGGTTCCAACATGAAAATATGGTATACTACTAACCGATGTCAGTCATTACAGTTTATCACGGAAGCGATGTCGAGGTTCGGCATCCGGAGATCCGACGGTCAAATCGGGCTCTTGATTTCGGCTGTGGGTTTTACACGACCTTGAACCTCGAACAGGCGCGTTCGTTTGCTGACAAGGTTCGCGAGCGCAATCGTTCCCCTGAGGGTGTGGTCAGTGCCTATACCGTTGACCTGGAGAACCTTCGGCAGGAACTGTCCGTTCTGTCGTTCGAACGTCCGGACGAGTCTTGGCTGGATTTCGTCAGCGCCAACCGCATGGGCGAGCCGTTGACGCGTTCACACGATGCGGTCTATGGCCCTGTTGCGAACGATTCGGTTTTCAAGACGTTTATCGCCTATCAAAACGGAACGCTGACGAAGGAAGAGACGATTGCCCGACTGCGAATTCGTCCGCTCTACAATCAATTGACGTTTGTGACGTCGCGTGCCTTGTCGTTCCTGAAGTTTGAGCGTTCTTTTCGCATCCACGGAGGCCGATGATGGACGCACGGGAATTCAAGGCGACGCTTCAGATGCTGGTGCCAATGGTCGTCTCGGCGATTGGCCGGCGTTCGGGGCTTTCTGATGATGAGGTCATTCCCCGTCTCTATGCGTCACGCCTCTATGCCGACTTGGAGCGAGAAGAAACGAAATTGTGGCATCTGAGTCCCTGCGCATTGGCCGACTTGTGGGATGAAGAGCAACGTACGGGCAGGATATCCTATCCGGAGGAGGCGTGATGTCCGTAGAGAACGAGTTCCTGGTCTATGGCATGGAGGAATACAAGGCCGCCCACGCGATGACGGGTGCGGCGGTTGCCGCGCTCTTTTCAAAGTTCGGTGTCTTCGACTACGTGCGTCGCCACTACGATGCGCTTCACACGACGGGCGGTGCGTATCTGGTCGGTGACATTGATGACTATCTAAAGGCACGTGGCGGAGGTCATTTGCCTTTGCCGAAAAAGTGGTCAAATTTTTCTGAAAGCGGTCTTGTTTGACGCGGCGGAATTTGGTATCATACGCACCAAATGATGGAGAAGCTGGAATTTAAGAACGTGGGGCGCAAGGCCCCTGTGAGGCGCGGCAGGAGCCGCGTAGGCGCGTTTGCGCACGGTTCCAGTACCCCCCCCCCCAGTTATTAGCCGAGGCCGTAGAGGGCCGTCAGACGTCTTCAGACGCGATGCCCATGGGCATCGCGCGCGCGCCTATTCTGCTCTGGAAGAAACAGTTTTCTTCTCCGCGCCTCCCTGCCTCCGTCTTCTCCGTGTTTAGCGAAAGCAATCGAGAGTGTGCGAGGCATTCAAAGCCTACGGCGTTTAACACGAAGGGTTTGGAGGTGCGGAGGCACGGAGAAAAGAGAAAACATGGGGACAGGCCCCCAAACATGGGGACAGGCCCCCGAAACGAGGAGCGTAAAGTGATTGAAATGGACAGAATAGTGCCAATAACGAGAGGTTTCTGCCGGTTGGCGGTTCTTCTGGCGGTCTTGGCCGTCGGGGCGCAGGCGGCGGAGGAGGAGGATCTCGTGCGCTGGGTCGATCCGCTCGTCGGGACGGTCGGCGAGGGCAACACGTTCCCCGGCTCGTGCCGTCCGTTCGGCCTTGTGCAGGCGAGCCCCGACACGGGCGACCGCGTGACGTGCTCCGGCTACAGGCACACGGACACGACGATCCGGGGCTTTTCGCAGACGCACCTCAACGGCACGGGCCGTCCGGCGATGGGCGACCTCTCGCTGATGCCGTTCGTTGGCGGCTTCGACGAGGCGGGCCTCGCTTCGCCGTTCCGCAAGGAGACGCAGGCCTGCGCACCCGACCATTACGCCGTCACGCTCGACAGGCACAACATCCGTGCAGAGGCGACGACGTCGCCGCGCGTCGCGTGGTGGCGGTTCACGTTCCCGAAGGGCGAGAGGCCCCGGCTTTTCGTGGACGCGGCGGCGATGCTGATGCAGCCGTTCAACATGAAGTTCGGACTGCGCATCCCCGAATCGGACTACGCGCTCGCCTCCGACCGGACCGAGATCGCGGGCGGCAGGCGGGCGCGGGGCTGGACGCCCTACCGCCTCTTCTACTCCGTGAAGTTCGACCGTCCGTGGACGTCGATCCGCCGACTGCCGTCCGACGCCTTCGACGGCGCGGGCGACCGATTCGTCGTCGAGTTCCCGGCGTCGGAAAGTCCGCTCATCGTGCAGGTCGCGCTCTCCACCGTGTCGGCGGACGGCGCGCGGAAGAACCGTGCGGCCGAGACGGCGGGGCAGACGTTCGAGACCGTGCGCGCGGCGAACCGCGCGGCGTGGAACGCGCTCCTGTCGCGGGCGCAGCTCGTGAAGGGGACGGACGACCAGAAGAGGAGCTGGTACACGGCGCTCTACCGCCTCTGCATCCAGCCGAACGACCAGACGGACGTCGACGGCAAGTACCGCACGGCGGACGACCGCGTGGAGACGGCGGCGCGCGGGCACTGCTCGACCCTCTCGCTCTGGGACACGTTCCGCGCGGCGCATCCGCTCTACACGCTTCTCGTCCCCGAGCGCGTGCCGGGGTTCGTCGACTCGCTGCTCTCCTTCGGCCGCCACCACGGCCACCTGCCGATGTGGACGATGTGGGCGGACGACGGGCACGACATGATCGGCGTCCATTCGATCCCCGTCATCGCCGACGCCTACGCGAAGGGCTTCCGCGACTTCGACGCGGACGCGGCGCTCGGCCTCATGGTGAAGTCGATGGTCGCCACGGACGGCGAGAACCCGAAGAACTGCTGGAACGCCTACTGGGAGAACGGCTACATCCCGTACCGTCCCGGCGAGTTCGACACGGACCTCGCGCCCGGCGGCTCCGTCTCGCGCACGCTCGAGCTCGCCTACGACTGGTGGTGCATTGCGGACTTCGCGGCGCGGATCGGGAACGCGAAGACGGCGGCCGAGGCGCGCAAGTATGCCGGGTACTGGCGCAACGTCTTCGACGAGAAGACGGGGTTCGCGCGCGCCCGCGCCCCGAAGACGGCGGGCGGCGGCTGGCGCGAGCCGTTCGACCCGCGCGCGTTCCGCATCCCCGGCGAGTTCTGGAACGACTACACCGAGGCGAATGCCTGGATCTACACGTGGCACGTCTTCCAGGACCCCTTCGGCCTCGCCGAGGCGATGGGCGGGCGCGAGAGGGCGCTCGCGAAGCTGGAGGCGTTCTTCGCGACGCCGCCGCTGCGGGCGACGGACTCGGCGAACAACGACGAGGGCGGCGCGGACGCGGACGGCCGCGTCAGGGGCGGGCAGATTGGCCAGTACTGGCACGGCAACGAGCCGAGCCACCACGTCGCCTACTTTCCGGCGGTGCTGGGCGACTCGGCCCGGACGGCGGAGCTCGTGCGGACGATCTGCCGCGACGCCTACCTGCCGCGCCCGGACGGGCTCTGCGGCAACGACGACTGCGGGCAGATGAGCGCGTGGTACCTGTTCTCCATGATGGGCCTCTACCCGTTCAACCCGTGCGGCGGCGTGTACGTCCTTGGCGCACCGCAGGCGGAGGAGATGCGGCTCGCGCTGGCGGATGGAAAGGCGTTGACGATCCGCGCGGAGGGGCTTTCGGAGAAGGCGAAGTACGTGAGGCGCGTCACGCTCAACGGCCGCCGCGTCACGTCCCGTTCGCTTTCGCACGCGGAACTTCTGGAGGGCGGCGAGCTGGTCTTCGAGATGGCGGACGCGCCGTGCGATTTCGCAAAGGAGGAAGAAAAATGAACAAACTTGTTTTTGCGGCGGGTGCCGCGATGGGGATGGTCTTCGGCGGAAAAGCCGAGATTGGCGAGGTGCGGCTTAAGGGGCTCTTGGGGACACGCCTTGACGAGATGGTTGAGCGACATGTCGGCGGAACGGATGTTGCCTATCTTACGGCGCCGTTTGAGGAGAAGACGGAGCGCAACGGCGGATGGCAAACGGAATTCTGGGGCAAGTACATGCATGCGGCGGTGCCAAGTGCGCTTTATGCGTCTTCGCCAAAGCTGATCGCCGCTGTTGAGCTGGGCGTTTCGCGCATTCTGGACAGTCAGGAGGCGGACGGCTACATCGGGAACTATCCGAAAGAATTGCGCTGCGGCGAAGGTTGGGATGTCTGGGGAATGAAGTATACGCTGCTGGGCTTGCTTCACTACTATCGAGGCTGTGCATCCGGCAAAATCAAGGAATGGCGGCAGGGGGACGCCGCCCTTGCGGCCGCGAGGAGGCTGTGCGACTTCATCATTGGCGAAATCGGCCCTCATGGCCGACGGGGACAGGCACTTTGGCAGACGGGCAACTGGACGGGGTATGCAAGTTCCTCCATTCTGGAACCCGTTGTGATGCTCTACCGCCTGACGGGCGACGAAAGGTATTTTGACTTTGCGTCTTACATTGTGCACGGCATGTCGGCGCCCGAAAAGGGGCCGCGGCTGATTGACTTTGCGCTCAAGGGCGTGTCCGTTTCGGATCGCAACGATCCCGATTATGACACAAACACCCCGTGGAGTTATGTCAGGAAGAGCTGCATCCGCAGCAAGGCGTATGAAATGATGAGCTGTTATCAGGGGATTCTGGACTATGTGCAGGTTCTCTTCGACAAGGAGGGGAAGGACAGCGCGGGCGCGAAAGAACTGCTTACCGCCGCGACCCTGACAGTTGAAGACATTCTGCGCGAAGAGATCAACCTGGCCGGAGGCTGCGCAAGCTGCGAGCAGTGGTTTCACGGCGCGCGCAAACAGCCTTTTGCCTATCGGTCACTGCAGGAAACCTGCACGACCGTCACGTGGATGCGCCTTTGCGAGACAATGCTCAGCATGACGGGTGAGGCAAAATGGGCGGATTGCATCGAACGGTCGTTTTACAACGCCTATCTTGCTTCGTTGAAGTCCGACAACTCCGAATTCGCAGGGTACACGCCGCTTTCGGGATACCGTTATCATGGACAGAACCAGTGTCACATGCTGACGGACTGCTGCAATGCGAACGGCCCTCGCGGTTATCTGTGTTTCCTGCGCACATTCTACAATGTGGAGGGCGGTGTCGCAACCTTCAACTTCTATGCGACGGCCAAGGTCAAGGGCTTTGACATGTACTCGCTTTATCCGCGACAGAATGGCGCGCGCGTCGTCAGCCATCTGCAGGGAGACTTGACCTTGCGTCTGCGCATTCCGGGATGGAGTTCCAACACCGTCGTGAAGGTCAACGGCCGTGCGTGTTCAGGCGTTGGCGCGGGAAGCTATTTCAGCATAAGCCGAAAATGGGAACTGGGCGATGTCGTGGAAATCGCGTTTGACATGCCGGTTGTCGCGCATGTGCAGGCCGACCATGTCGCGTTTACGCGGGGTCCTGTGCTTTTGGCGCGCGACAGCCGTTTTGGGGACGGCGACTTGATGGAACCCTTGCGGCAGGACGCCTTTCAAGAAGGCCAGACGGTTCCCGCGTTTTCTCCGGTGCGGACGCCGACCGATGATTTCTGGATGGCCTGGTCCGCCACGCTGCCTTTCAGCTCCCATGACGAGAACCCGGAAGCGGCAAATCCCGCAACTGTGTTCTTTTGCGATTTCGCCTCGGCTGGCAACAGGTGGCGGCGCGGCAATTACTATCGCACATGGTTTCCGCTTGCGCGTGGCCCGTGGGACTGACGCGCAGACGGAATTTGACGGACATATCCTACACAAAACAACAATGCAAGAGGAGAAAAAGAAATGAAAAGAATACTGTTCAGCCTGTTGGCTGCGATAGGAGCCGGATGCGCGGGCTGCTGTCGAGGTCCTGCGGAACCGCATGGGGAAACGAAGTCTTTTTCCGCCGCCTGGCGGGGATTGGGCGACATAAAGGTGACGTGCCGCGAGACGGCGGACGGAAGCGAAACGACTTTCGTGTGCGCCTCTCCCGAAAAGGCGCGGGTTCTCGCCTCCAAGCGCAAGGGCGACCTGCTCGGCTACGGCAATCTCGTCGAGTATCCGGGCGACCGCCTGCACCTCGCCGGCACGGGGACCTGGACGTTGGAAGTGAAGGGGAATGCGCTTGTCGAGACCTTTGAGAAGGGCGGTCTCGCGCCGGAACGGAAGGGGAAATCCGTCATTTCGACCGCCGATCATCCGCGCTGGATGGACGGGTTCGACGCCTACGGCGCGGCGTTGTGGGACATCGGCGGCGGAAAGATGTTCGATCTGCCCGGCGATTTCGACTGGCTGCAGGGCCTGAATCTCGCGATGTGCGGATTGAAGCCTTCCCTGAACCGGCTGCAGGCGCCGGGGGAGTACGACGACAGCATCCTCAACTGGCGTAAGGCGGTCGCAGGGAAATACGATTTCGCCTACCGGCAGCTGATGTTCCCGCGCGAGCCGATTTCGTGGGTCTGGAATCTCCGGCCGCTTCCCTATGTCGAGCCGGCGGAGGACTTCGTCCTCATGCCGTATTTCGTCAATCTGGGATCGATGACCCACGGACAGCGGCTGTATACGCCGGGTTTGCCGCTCGAAGACTACGTCCATGGCTGCTACTACAGTCTTGCCAAGGAATACGGAGCAGACGACTCTCGCCTTGTCGGCTGGCATGCCGGCGACGAACTGGCGCAGCCGACGATCCATAGCCTGATGGCCGTTGCGCGTACGCCAAGCGTCGTGGCCGCCTGGAAAAAGGCGCATCCGGACGGGGGCGCGGTGCCGAATGCCAAGGACTTCCTCGGTTGGAATCCGAAGACGGATCTCGATCTGCGCGGCGGCTGGGAGATGAAGACCGTCGAGGGGAAGTGGACACCCATGAAGTGGAACGATCCGATGCTGTCGCTTTCGCATTACTGGACTTATCACGGCGATTTCCGCGACTTGGGCAACATGCCCACGAATCGCGCGACCTGGCTCAGGCGCACGTTCAGGATCGACGGCGACAAGGCCAGCTGCCGCTACCTGCACATGGCGCGCAACACGCAGCGCCGCCCCAGTGCGGGTCCCGTCAGGCTTGTCTTGCCGCTGCGCGTCAACGGCGTTGAGGCGCAGATGACCGACTGCCGCTTCTCGGACTGCTGGGATGTCGGAAGCCTGCTGCAGGAAGGCGAGAACGTGATCGAGATCAACACGTGGGGGCAGTGCATACCCGGCTACGTGTTCCTGAACAGTACCCGTGCGGTCAATTATCCGAATTTCACAAGGGAACTGAACCGGCGCTGGGCGGACGCGCTTGATTTCACGGCGAAGCTGTGGATGGAGAAGCTCGAGGGCGACCTGCGGGCGTTCCGCGCGGGCGATCCGGTGCGTCCGCTGAAGTGCATGGCCCCCCGGTCGCTGTTGGATCTGGCGCTTCCCCTGTTCAGGAAGTACGGCGCCTACGTGCATGATACGGGGCTCGCCGGCGTATGCTGGGCGCCGATGACGGGCGCCGGCGTTTCGCGCAGCCACGGGCTGCCGTTCAGCTGCGAACAGGGTGGCCCGCCTTTGACGTACGGTCGTGACGGCGCGCTGGATCTGCGGCGGACGGTGACGCTTTACCTGAATTACGCGAACGCGGCGGCCGATCTGGTGTTCAGCATCCAGCATTACCGCAGCGTCCCCGCCGTAAAGGAGTGGATTGAACAGAATCTCGCGCTGGTAAAGACGATCGGCAAACTCTACATCCCTGAGCCGCAGGTCGCCGTCCTGCGCACGTCGCGCCAGGACCGGCTGGACCTCGACCAGCATTGGAACTATGACATCGCGCGCGGGCCGCTGCAGAGCCTCGGCCGGAACTTCGACTATCTTGAAGCCTGCGATTTCGCGGATCCCGGGCTTCTCGACCGCTACCCGGTGATTTTCGACGCGGGCACGCTTGTCATGGAGCAGACGGAAGCGGAAGCCCTGCGCGATTACGTCGCGCGCGGCGGCACGTTCGTCGCGCAGCACCACACGGGCATCCACACGCTGGACGAACAGAATGCCAATCTGCTCGTGAAGGCGATGGAAGACCTGCCGGCGGAGGCGAAGGGACGGTTCATTCGCCTCGCGGCGCGCCAGTGGAACGACACGAAGGTGCTGGGCGGGATACTGGACAGGCTCGGCATTCCGCGCGAGAGCAAGTCCAACGTCTGGGGCACGCGCATGGCGTCCAAGAACGGCGTCTACGACGTCTACCTTTCGTCCCACGTGGACGCGCCGCACATGAAGAACGGCACCAACACGCTGGCCGTCTCGGCGGCGTTT
This sequence comes from uncultured Kiritimatiellota bacterium, assembly GCA_934635385.1. Lineage (GTDB taxonomy): Bacteria > Verrucomicrobiota > Kiritimatiellia > RFP12 > UBA1067 > UBA1067. The sequence continues at coordinate 20,974 of CAKTZI010000047.1, forward strand.
GCCCGCGCGGCGCGTCCGTCAGCCGTCTGGGACTTCGGCGCGAAGGACTGTCACAAGGTCGATTTCGCCTGGGCGGACGGCTGGCTTCAGGTGCCCGATGCGGAATTCCAGCCTTACGAGACGCGTGTCTACGCCGCGCCTTCGGCGACGCCCGGACTCGCCGGCGTCAGGTGGATCCGCGAGCAGACGCGCCTGTGGCCGCCGCTTGCCGCGGCCGAGGCGCCGACGGCGGTCGCGGCCGACCCGGACTACATGAGCCTTAACGGCGGCTGGACGGTCGAGGCGAATGGCGAAACCCGCCCGGTCGACAAGCCGAAAACCCATGTTGAACTGGGTCTGCCGCGCGATGCGTCCGTCGTCTACCGCAAGACTGTGCAGTTGCCGCCCGGCTGGCGCGGACGGAACGTCCAGTTCGTCTTCGACGCGGAGGGCTGGTTCTGGGGGATCGCGCCCAAGGCCAAGCTGACCGTGCGGGGGAAGGATGTTTCGTTCTCCGCCGTTTTCGGGGTGGATGTCGTGGCGACGAAGGAGCATGAGTTTGTCTCAAACGACGGCCGGTTTGAAATCGAACTGCAGATCGACGGGACTGTCCCCGCACCGAAGATGCCTTCTGGCGTGACGGGCGAGTTTTTCCTTCGCCGGCTGCCGAAGGCCGATGAGGTCGTCCCGATTACGGAAGCGTATGCCTGCACGGATTACGGCGTGCGCAGAGGCGTCAAGCCGGGCGAGAAAGTGCCGCATCGGTTCTTCGAGCTGCGCTTCCCGACGCCTTGCAGGGACGGACGCCTCTGGCTCAAGACGGGCAGACCGATTCAGGGGATCTTTCTGAACGGTCGTGCCGTCGAGACGCGCAACGCCTGGATGAAATGCCTGGACATCACCAATCTTGTCCGCCGCGACGGCGAAACCAACGTCCTCTATTGGTCTCCGGAGGTCGGGATCAATCACGGCGTGCCGCAGAAACCCGTGAACGATGCGTTCGCCGGCGCCGCGCTCTGGATTTCAAATTCGAAATAGTCAAGGAGTAAACAAATGAAAACGATGCAAATGAATGCAGTCTGCAGACGCGCGCTTTCCGCGTTTGTCGCCGTGTCGGTCAGTTTGGCTTTTGCCGACAACCAGTGGCAGAGCAAACCGAGTGCGGACACCGTCTATGACTACGAAGACGGGGCTAATTGGACGCTGAAGAAGGGCGCGTACACCACAGAACCCGCACAGTCCGAACCAAATTACGATCACGCCTCGTTCAATCTCCTGTCTGCGGCCGAAGCGTCCGGCACGACGCGGATCAAGTTTGGAGACAGCCGGAAAGTCGTGATCTTCCGCAACTTCCCTTCCGGCGGCGATGGGAACGGCCCGGTTGTCTATGACTTCGATCTCGGCGGACATGAAATCGAGGCCACCTATGGCGGCGACAGCGTCCTCATGAACGGCGGCGACAACTGCATTTCGCAGGACGATCTGGGGCCGTCGGGTTCGACAATGGCGATCCGCAACGGCACGTTGGCGTTGTCGGGCCGGCTGGCCCTCGGACGCAAGGATCTGGCCCCCGGCGGCTTCATCGTTTCCGCCGGCGGCGTGCTGAAGGGCAAGATGGGCAGCTACTTCGGGAATCCGCGCCTCAAGATCGAATCCGGCGGCACGTTCACCTGCTCTTCGGGCTTCGCGCAGGGCGACCGGGATAACGAATCGACAAAGGAGCTGTACGGCTACATCTGCGTGACGGGCGAAAGCGCGGTCGCGACGTTCGCGGGCGACGCCGCCCTCGGCGGCCGGCACATGCGGCTCTATGTCCTGGACGGCGGTTCGTTCACGGCGAGTTCGCTGACGGTCGGCGCCAACGGCCGGTCGGACGACACGCGCCTAATCGTGGACGGCGGATCGGTCGCGATCGCGGGAGCCCTGACGCTGGGATCGGCGGTTGAAGGCTGCCGGAACGTGCAGATGATTCTGGGCTCCGACGCCCGCACGCTCGTTTCGGTGAAGAGCGGCGACGTTCTGCAGGGCCGCAACGCGCGGATGGAGTGGCGCGTCCCGAAGGACGGCTGGACGGACGAGACGGGCGCGGCGCGCGCGCCGCTTCAGTGCACGGAGGGCGGCTTCGCCGTTATCCTGCAGACGGAAGGTCTGGCGGACGAGGGCGGCTTGAAGGCCGTCGTCAAGGCGCGCGACTGGATGATCGCGCATCCCGGCGAGACGATCGAGCTCGTGCGGACGACCGTGGAATCGCGCGACGCGCTGACGACCGTCTGCGCCGCCGCCGCTGTCGAGGACTTCAATTCCGACGAGTTCGAGGACACGCCCGTCTTCTCCGTCTCGGACGACGGCAAGGCCCTGTGCCTGACGGCGCCGAAGACGGTCCGGCCCGCGCCGCCGAAGCTGGCGATCTCGGCGCAGGCGGGCGCGGCGGCGGACGGAAAGCGCACGCTGAGGGTCCGGGTGACGGACGTCGGCTTCTGCGCCTCGACGATCCAAAGCCTGACGCTGACGTGCGCCACGGCCGCCGACTATTCCGGCGCGACCGAGACGCCGCTCACCGTGCCGTCCGACGCGGCGGAATTCCCCTATGAGTGGACGTTTGAAGGCGCGCTGCCCGCGCACGACGCGGCGAAGACCTGGTTCTGCAAGGTGACGGCCGTGAACGACAGGGGCAAGTCGGCTGTGTGCGAGATCATCGAGGATGCGGGCGTGGCGGAGTTCTTCCGCTGGACGAAGGCGGCAGACGGCGACTTCTACGACCTCGCCCGATGGGAAATGGGCACGGACGGCAAGACGTGGGCGGCCGCGACGCACTTCCCGCGCGGCGAAGACGTCGTGAAGATGCCCGACGCCTACGGTGCGTTCACCGTCACGTCCGACCACGACGTGGAGATCAAGGGCATTCAGACGTGGACGGCGGGCGCGACCGAGGCGGAGCGGCACCATGCGACGTTCGACATGGGCGGACACCGGTTCACGTTCGCGGGCACGGCTTCGGGGAACGACATGATCACGGCAATGGGGCGGAAAGCGCAGGTCGCCGACCTCTCGCTGCCCACCGCCAACTACACCTTCAGGAACGCGCAGGTCGAGAACCGCACGCTGTGGTTCACGCAGGGAAGCAATGGCGGTTACGAGAGCGGCGGACTGGCTTTTGCGGACGGCTCGTCCGTTATCTACCAGTGCCTCGGTTTCAACAACGGGTCGACGTTGCGCATCGAAAGCGGTGCGACGCTGGCGATGACCAACGCGAACGTGCAGTTCTCGACGAGCCGCAGCCGTAAGGAGGGGTACGGCTACGTGCTGGTGAAGGACGCGGGGAGCTCGCTTGTGGCGACGAACGCCAACTTCCGCTTCGGCCTGTCGGGCCGCGGCACCGGGCTGCATGTCCTCGACGGCGGCCTGATGTCCGTGTACAATCTCGTGATCGGCTGGGGCGACGCTCTGTATTCGGGCAAGCCGACCGATGCGACCGAGAACGGCAACTGCTTTGCCGTCGTGTCGAACGCGACGCTCAAGGCGACGTCGCTGCGCCTCGGCTGGACGGCGGAAGCCGTCGACAGCCCGAAAATGACGATTGCAGGGGAATCAGCGCAAGTCGTTGTGGCAGATACGTTCAGCGTCTATGAGAACACGGGGGCCGAACTCGTTTTCAGCTTGCCGCCGGACGGATTCTGCGACGCCGACGGCAATGTTCGGGCGCCGTTGCGCGCGCGGAAGGTCGAGATCGAGCCGCGTGGTTCGTTCAGCGTCCGCGAAAAGGCGAAGGTGCGCGTCAATTACAGGGCGGCAAGGGCGAAGCTTGGCGGTCAGACGGTTCCTCTGCTGACGCTTCAGACGGCGAATGCCGAAGCCCTTCAGGCATTGGCGGGCAATGTCGCCTATGACCGCACGCCGCCGCAGGGCTTTGGCGTTCTTGTCTCGGACGACGGCAAGTCGCTCCTGATGCGCGTGCCCAAGAAAGGCGGCCTGCTCATCAGCATCCGTTGACGGACGGGTGACGCGCCCCGCCCCGTTGCGGACTCGGTGTCCACACCGCTTTCAGCATGCCCCGCCCCTCAAGCACCTCCGTGGCAGGGGCCGCAGTTCCCTGCGGCCCGCCCCCTGCAACTCGGCAAGAAACACCACAGAACGCACAGAAAGCCGCTTCGCGGCACACGGAATACACAGAAGAACGATGGGGACAGACCCCCGTTTGGCGGGGTCTGTCCCCATCGTTCCGTCCCCATCGTTCCTCAATTCGCAGACCTATCGCATGCTGGCGAACCCCGCGATGGAGATGTGGCAGTTCGGCCCGGCTGGGATCTTCGACATGTGGGAGAGCGAGAGGGTGACGGGGACGCCGCAGGGGTCGGCCTATCTGAGGATGCCGTGACATGAGCCGGGCGTTCAAGTTCCTCGTCTACCTCCTGGAGCGGTACGCGGCGCGAAATGGCGAGACGGCCGACGTGACCTACAATCGCCTTGCCGCTCATAACCTCGTAGACTACGCTATCGGCATGTATGAACTCTACCATGTCGAGAATCTCGAAAACGCATTTGCCGACTTAGACCGAAAGTTGAATTTGCCTACGTGAGCGATGTTGGCGGGCGAGCAAAATGAGACAGTCCGGGCGGGCAAAATGAGACAGGCGAAAGGCGGCGAAACCCCTGCGGAC
>CAKTZI010000048.1 GCA_934635385.1 uncultured Kiritimatiellota bacterium
TTCGCTATGCCGCCGACTGATACTGACATTTACCCTGGCCAGCACAATAAGAAAAAAATAAATGCTGTTGCCGTGGTAGGTCTCCTTTGTAGGTTGTTGTCAGGTACGCATTATGCCAAACGCGTCAACCACACTTCCGTTCATTCCGCAAGCACGTAGAACACGCCTCCACGGTCGCCGAACTCCTTGCTGAGGGTTCCGCTTTCGATGAGCGTCTCGACCACGCGCTTGAAGGCGTCCTTGTCGAGATGCGAGTTGCGGAGGAGTTTCCCGTGCGAGATCCTCCCCCGCTTCTGCCGGACAAGCCGGATCACCTTCATCGCCTGCGCGTCGAAATCCGTGTCGGCGACGAACATCGAGGCCATGAAGAGCATCCGCCGCGTCATATGTTCGATGAACCGCCACGCCCAGTTCACGCCGTCGATTGTGATCACGGGCTCGGCGGCGTTCGCGCTGATCGCATAGATGGCCGCGAGCTTCAGCACCTTCTCGCCCGCACGGGCCCAGAGCGCGTTCGCCGAATCGTCGCCGCGCTCGGACGCCTTGCGGTACTCCTCGTCGGCGTAGCCGAGGATCTCGCGGATGCGGTTCGTCGCGTCCGGGTTCTCCTGCAGGACGAGCGGTCGCGGGTACTCCCCAGAGAGGTTGTTCTCGTGGCCGATGCGGATGAGGTTCCGAACCGTCTCGATGACCGACTCCGGGAAGTCCTCCTCGTGCGGTTCGCCCGCCTTGCCGCGCTCCCCCGCCTCGAGGACGATGCAACGCGCCAAGAGGCCGTTCTCCATCGTGCGCTCCGTGAGCGACTGGTAGAAGAACTTCGGGGTCGCGGTTCCGAACATCGTGAGGTGCGGCTGCACGATGGCCGTCCCGACCGGGGGCGCACCGCGCTGAATCGCCTTCTTTCGCATGATGTGCGTCGTCTTCGACTCGGAGTAGAGCTTCAGGAGTATCGAGTTGATCTGCTCCGCCCGCGAATCCTTCAGCTTCACCGTGTTGAAGAGATAGTCGATCTCGTCCACTTGGTAGAGCATCGAGGGCGACATGCACATCGAGTCCTCGAGGCCTTCGCCCGAGGCGAACGTGTCGCCGAGTTCGGAGAGGAAAGCCATCTGCGTCGCAAGGTCAATGTTCGTCCCGCGAGGATGCTCCTTGCCGACGCCGGACTTCGCCAGCGCGAGGAGGTAGATGTTGAAGCGGCTTCCCCTCTGGTCCTTGAACCTCCGCCCGGTGAGGTGTGCAAGCATGGCCAGCGCACCGGCGAAGGCGAGGGCCTTGTTCGGGTAGTAGGCCGTCCGCAGGGTGTAGTTCATGAGGTCGTCGATGAATCCGGGAACGGACAGCAGCTCCTCCGGGATCACGCCGGGATCAGACACCAGACGCCCCTTGTCATCGTCCTCGTCCTGCAGCGCACCCTTCACGCCCTGCTTCAACACGCCCGAGAGGTCCACGCCGGACGTGTAGTCCTCCGACCTCCCGAACCCCTTGTCGAGCAACGCCTTCGCCGCCGCCGTGAAGTCGCCCCCGTGCTCAAGGAGCGCGTAGACCTGGAACTTGTTGTAGCCCTTCGCCTCGAACGGCGCGGCGTTCGTCGAGAAGACGCAGAACACCGTCCCGTTGAAGGTCGCCGAGTTCCCGTCGCCGGACTTGTCGGGACGCTGCCACAGCTCGTTTCCGTCCGCCTTCACGCCGAGATACTTCCATCCGTGCGCCATCAGAACGGGGCGGATGTCGCCCCTGGCGCACCAATCGTCACCCGGTTTCACCAGAAAGGCCGAATCCTGCCCCTGTGTGGCCTCCGTGGGCCTCAACTCGTCCACGCACTCGTTCAGCTCGACCGCCGCCGACAGCAGGGCTTCTCGCGCCTCCCGCGAAATGACGGGAACCCGGGCATAGTCCCCCTGACGAAGCACGTACCCCTCGGTAGGCGCACACAGGAAGAGCCCGCCCTCGCCGCGTGTCTCGACAAGGGTGGTCTTCTTCCCCTCGCGCATCCCCTGCGCGAGCTTCCTGTTCCCCTCCACCGGCCCTTCGCAGCGGTAGACAACGTGTAGGCCGCCCGAAGGCGTCCGCTCGACCACGAGCCGGGCGAACACCTCCGGGTCGCCCTTCTCCTTCCACGCCGGGTACAGTTCCCCGTGTGCGTCGAAGTCGATGCACTCGAGGTTTCCCGACACGGCCCCCGCCACGATGCAGATTCCGTCCTGGTTGTTGGCAAACCAGGCCGCGATCTCCATCTCGGTGGGCAGGCGCTTCGACCATGTCTTCCAGCCGCCGATGGAAGGCCGCTTCTTCGCTTTAGCGGCCAGGAGTACGGCAAGGCCAGCCTTGCGGTAGCTCTCTGCGAGTTCAATCGGCACTTTTGACATAAGATCAGCCCCTTCCTGCGCGGTTCAAGGCCCGCGCGATTTCCTTCAGCCCTTCGCCCACCGCGCCGAGGCCGCTTCCGACCCCGTAGGCGATTGCGAAGAGCGAGAACACGAACATGACGCTCATGGTCTTCCCTCCTTTCGTTTCATCAGCAGAACCTCCACATCGGAATCGCCGTGTCCAGCTCGGCCATCATCGCCAGCTCCTCTCGGAGCCGCGCCGCCGCCTCGGCGTCCATCCTCGGATTCCAATGACGCGGCAGCCCCGGACGTCCGCACGACGAGGACAACGCCCCCGCGCACCGCGCCCGCTCCGGGTGCGGCATTCCGGGACGGCGCATCACGGCGGCGCACGTCGTCCGGGTGTCACCGTCCCACCGCGCAAACGGCGAGACAAAATGGCGGCAGTTCAGCTTCGGGCTTCTCAACTTGCACCTCCCGCCACCTTGTAGAGCGCAATCGCCCAAGCGGCCACGAAGTTCACCATCGCCAGCGCGGCGAAGTAGCAGGCCGTCCGCTTCCAGTAGAGAAGCTCCTTCTTGACGGGGCAGAATCCCCTTCCGATCTTGCAGTCCATTTCAGTTCCCTTTCCCCTCGGTTCTGTTGACGAGGTTGGTTCGGTTTTGGTCGAGGGCATCGTAGTACTTGCCGCTCACGGAGATCGAATAGTTCGTCGGGTTCGACCAGACGAGGCCGAACTCCATCGGCCAGCATCCGGCCTTCCGCATCTCCTCCATCATCCGCGAAAGCCGCATGGAGAGCGGTTCGTCGGGAATCGCCACGGTCGGGCTTTCCCGTTCCCGCGCCGTCCCTTTCTGAGGACTCGCGCAGCCGGAGCAGCAGTTGGCGATCACCCAGAGGATCGCGAAAAGGATCGCGGCGTAGAGCGCATACACACGCGCCCACCACCAGATCCTGAACATAAGTTCACGTATCTTCTCCCTGTCCATTTTCTACCTTTCTCAAAACGGAATGTCGTCCTCTTCCATGTATTCGGATTCCGACGGCGCGACCGCCGTCGGTGCTTCGCCGAGTTCGTACCCGACGATCTCCGGGTACTTCGACCCGGACACCCTGCGCACCGTGATCTTCTTCGGCTGTCGGATCATCCCCATGAAGGCGAACTCGCAGACGTCGTCCGCCGTCGAGGGAACTGGCGTTCCCTCCTCGGTGTGCTTCTTCCACCATGTCTCGAACTTCCTCCGGGCAGAGCCAGAGTGTTCGGGGCAGAGCCACTCCGAGAACTGCGTCATGAGGTCAATCGTGTAGGTGATCCTGACCGTCCTCGGCGCACCCGGCTTCGCGTCACGCTTGAGCCACACGCGGTAGTCGACGTCCCGGACGTCGTAGTCTTCGTCGACCACCTCGCCGGATATGATACCGAGCGAGGATGCCCGCGAGTCGAGATGGGTCTCGCGCTCCTTGCGCTCGAAGAGGTAGCCGCAGTTCGGGCAGCACATCTGCGCCAGCGGCATCATCGTCCTGCACTTCGGGCACTCCTTCGCGAGAGGTCCCTCGCGTGGCCCGCCCTTCGGGTCTGTCACCCGGATCTGGTCGATACAGCCGAAACGCTCGATGTTCTTCCCGTAGTCGAGGACGAGGCACTCGGGCTTCCCCGTCTTCGGCGAGAGCCGGAAGCCGCGACCGACCATCTGCACGAGAAGCCCCGCGCTGGCGGTCGGACGCAGAAGGACGACCGTGTCGATGTTCGGTATGTCCGTCCCCATCGTGAGAACCGAGACGTTGCAGCAATAACGAAGCGGCTTCAGCTCCTCGTCGAAGAGCCCGACCTTCACGGTCTCGCCCCTCATGCGCCGAATCGTGTCCGCCCGCTCCTCCGGGGGCGTGTCGCCCGTCACGACCGCGCACTCCTCGCCGGAGAAGCGCGAGATCAGCTCTGCCACCTTCTCGCAATGCGCGACGGAGGTGCAGAAGACGAGGCACGTCCTTCTGTTCTTCGTCAGCTCCACGATCTCGCGGCAGGCCGAGTTGACGATTGAATCGTCGCCCATCGCCGCATCGATGTCCTCCTGCACGAACTCGCCCGCGCGAATGTGCAGGTTCGAGAGGTCGGGGTTCACCGTTCCCGACTTCGAGACGAGATGCGAGATGAACCCACGGTTGATGAGCGTCTTCACGGAGATCTCGTAGCACACCTCGTTGAGGAGGTTCTCCGGCTTGCAGATGAGACCTCCCTTCGCGCGATACGGCGTTGCCGTCCAGCCGATCAGCCGGACGTTCGGGTTGCGCTCCTTCATCTCGGCAAGGAAGGTGCGGTACCGCCCCTCGCCCTCGCTCGGAATGAGATGCGCCTCGTCCACCATGATGACGTCGAACGGCTGGAAGAGTTCGGCGTGTCCGCAGATCGACTGGATGCCCGCGACGATGACCGGCTCCTTCGTGTCCCGGCTGTCGAGGCCCGCCGAATAGACCCCGACCTTCAGCTCCGGGCAGATCGCCCTGATCTTCGCCGCATTCTGCTCGATCAGCTCCTTCACGTGGGCGAGGCACAGGACGCGCCCGCCCCAGTTCGTCACCGCGTCCTTCGCGACCTGCGCGATGCAGAGGGACTTTCCCCCGGCGGTCGGGATCACGACGCACGGGTTGGTGTCCTTCTCGCGCAGATGCTTCCAAACGGCAGCGACTGCGTCGGACTGGTAGTCCCTCAAGGTCATCATCGCCTACTTCCTCGTTTCGATCCCCGCAAGGCGGAGGCCCGTCTCGAGGCGCTCCTTGATCGACTTCAGCGCGAACTCGTCGAGTTTCATCTCCTTCATGACGGCGGCATCGTCGTTCCCGAGCATGAAGAGGAGCGCGGCGCGGAAGAGCGTGTCGTCGTCGAGGTTCTCCATGAAGTCCTGCACGATCTTCCTCTTCGATTCAATCTTGCGCTTCCACTCCGGGACAAATTCCCGCTCCTCGTTTCCTTTGTCAGCCATTTTCTATTTCTCCTTCAATGACACATGGACCATCCCCTCCGGGGGCATCGGCTCTCTCATGTGCAGTTCGACGTCCTTGATCTGCGAATCGTCCTCGTACACCCCCGCGTGGGTCATCGAGTCGAGGAGGCACTTCAGCGGGTTGTCGATGTCGCGCCTCCGCTTGTCCGGGGGATAGAGGTCGATCACGACCTCAAGCTCCCCCTTGAGCTTCCGGTTGAGCCCGCCCAGCCGGGACACCGCCATCATCCTGTACTTCCTTCCGTCCCTCGAGATGAGGATGCGGTTTCGGAACACCCGGTAGTAGCGGTTCACGCTGGGCGGCCACGGCAGCTCGACGCCTACCGCTTCCACGGCGCGTCACCCTGCGCGGCCTGGGCGTTCGCCGCAGCCGTTGGAGTCGCGGGCGCGGCCGCCTCCTTCGCCCGCCAGCCGCCGACCTCGTCCGAGGCGGTGCCGTCCTCGCGCTTCACCAGCTTCACCTTCATGAGGAGCGGACGGTTGTGCAGCTCCGAGGAATCCGCCGGGCGCAGGACGCCGACCGCGTGGCAGATCGCCGACAGCTCGCGGCGGGCCATCTCCACGGCCTTGGTGCTCGGGTTGTTCAGGTTGAGACGCGCCGTGAGCTTGCGCCCCGCGAAGTCGCCAGAGACGATCTCCGTCTTCAGCTCGAGGAACGTACCCGTCCCCGCCTTGTTCGGCTTCATCTCGGAATCCGTGATGACCGCCTCGTACTCGCCCGCCGGGATCGCCTCGAAGGCCTCCAGCGGCTGGACCTCATTGGCATCGAAGTTCAACTGTGCCATTTTTACTTCCTGACCTTTCCCTTGGAGTTAGTGTTTTTCGTCGACCGGGCGCGGACTGCGCCACGGACCAAACCTCTGGGACTGCGGGGGCGCGGGACGGGCGTCTTCTTCTCCTCCTCGCCGGGACACGCCTTGTGCATGAAGCGGCACTTGCCCGTCTTCTCGTCGAACTCGACGATTGCGCTCTCGCCCTCGCGGATCGTCACCCCGCAACGGTCACACACGACCGCTGCGGCGAGAACCGTCTCCTGACGCCTCATTTGGCACCTCCCTTCAGCGCCTCGACGAAAGCCGACCACGACAGCGGAAGTTCCGTCGGAAGCCCGAAGCGGTTCTTCGCGATGCAGGCCGGAGAGCCGTTGGTGCGGAGGATGCGCTCACCGCCGTCAGCGCCGACCGGGGCGGCCTTGCCTGTCGTCGAATCGACGCGCAGGCGGCGCGAGGCGAACAAAACGGCATCGACCCACTCGCAGATGAGAGAACACGCCTTCTTGTGAATCCGTGGCGTGTAGCGGTCGTAGGCCGCGTGTTCCGGGTCCTCGAAGCGTTCGACCGCAGCGTGTGCGATCAGGATCACGGCCATGCCGCGCTTCGAGCGGATCTCGTTCAAAAGAGAGACGATCTGCCGCCAGTAGGTGAGCGCGTGGACGTAGCCCTTCCCGTAGCCGCCGTCCGCCTTCTCGATGGACTTCACGCCATAGTCGGCGCACACGCGATCCCAGACGAGACGCTCCAGCCAGTCGACCGAGTCGACCACGAGAGTCCCGTACTCGTGCTGTTCGTCGCGAACGGCTTGAAGCTGCAACACGACGTCGGCGAACGTCTTTGCGAGAGGGAACTTCGACGTGTCGATTTCCGAGAGACCATCCTCCGTCTGCACGAACACGGGGTTCGGCGCGAGGGAGGCGAAGGTACTCTTGCCCACGCCCTCCGAACCGTAGATCATGATGCGGGGCGGCTGCTGTTCGCGGCCCTTGGTGATTGAACCGATGAGAGACATAACTTTCTGCCTTTCTTGCTTGTGTGTTTTGTGATGGTGCGTCAGACGTTGTCCATGACGCGGAGTTCCTCGTAGCCGGTCGGCCAGACGTTCTGGCAGCGGCATTCGCGGAGAAGAGAGGTATAATGTAGAACCAGTTCCTTTTTCAACGGTGGAGAAGGACTCGTTCCTTGACAACTGGCTGGACGGAATACGGCTTGCAAACATGCCGACGCGCGCTTGCGTCGTGTGGCGCCGCGCGCGTCGGCATGTTCACAAGCCTCTGCGCCAGATGACAGAAAGACCTCCCGTATGCTACAATGCGGATTTTGGACGCACTGGCCGCGGTGGCCGTGCAAGACACCACAACACACAGGAGGTCTGAAATGGACAGCGGACATTATACCACAATCGGCATGGACGTGAGCGACAGGAAGACGCAGGTCTGCGTCATGTCGAGGGCGGGCGGCAGCCCGAAGATAGAGATGGAGACGTCGATCCCGACGACGCGGGAGGGGCTCAGGCGGTTCCTCGCGGCGCAGGACAGGGGCGCGGCGGTCGTGTTCGAAACGGGCACGCACTGCCGGTGGATGGAGGAGGAGGCGCGGGAGGCGGGGTTCAGGGCGTACGTCGCGAACCCCTGCCGGCTGAGGATGATCACGGAGTCGAGGACGAAGAACGACCGGAACGACGCGCGGACGCTCGCCCGCCTCGCGCTCGCCGACGTGGGGCTCCTCCACCCGGTGAGGCTGCGCGGGGCGGAGTTCCAGAGGATGATCCACCTGCACGAGATGCGCAGCCTCCTCGTCAGGCAGCGCGCGGGGATCGTCGTGCAGCTGCGCGCGATCGCCAAGTCGACGGGCTTCAGGATCGCGAAGCGCTCCACGGAGAGCTTCCACAGGCTCGACGCGTCGGCGTGGCCGCAGGAGCTCCGCGACGTCGCCTGGCCGATGATGAAGAACCTCGAGCAGCTGGCCGTCACGGTCAGGACGTACGAGAAGCTGATAAGGGAGCTCGCGGAGACGCCGGCCTTCAGGGCCAAGGTCGACCGGCTGAGGGAGATACGGTACGTGGGGCTGCTCGTCGCGACGGCGTTCGTCGCGGTGACGGGCGGGGACGTGGAGCGCTTCGGGAAGCCGAGGGACGTCGGCGCGTGGCTCGGCCTCACGCCGAGGCAGGACCAGTCGGGCGACGTCGACAGGCAGTGCCGCATCACGAAGGCGGGGTCCCCGCTCATGAGGCGGCTGCTCGTGGAGAGCGCGCAGATGATCCTCCGCGACGGGTCGGCCGACACCGACCTGAAGGCGAAGGGCCTGAGGATCTGCGCGCGCGGGGCGAAGATCGCGAAGCGCAAGGCCGTGACGGCGGTGGCGAGGTCGCTCGCCGTGCTGATGGCGGCGATGCTCAGGAGGCCGGACACGCCCTACGTGCCGCTCTCGGAGCGCGCGCGGGCGGAGCTGGAGCGGATGCGCACGGCCGCGTAGGCGGCTCCGGCACGCGGCGGACGACAACGGTTTAGGGAAGGGAGGTCACGCCACTGGCCATGGCCGCGTTCCCGACCGAGGAGGCCTGAATGTCCCGTCCGCGGGTGAGTGCGTTCTGCGCCCTGCACTTCGAGTGCGTCACAGAGGTTGCACCCCCGCAGGATGGATTACAGAATGCAGGCGGGCGACGAAGCCGGCAACGGCAGCCCGACACTGCGGATAGGAGAGAGACATGCATCGGGCGCCCGGAAGGGGGAAGCGGAAATCGCCAAGGCGATTCTGCCTATTGACTTTTGTTCTCATAGGAGCGCCTCGGGGACGAGCTTCCACACGCCGACCCGATACGGTGCCTTCTTCTCGACGGCCACGATGTACACGGGGAACTCTTCGCCGGACGCGATGCGCAGCACCTCGCGATAGAAGGCGAGCTGGTGCATGTAGCCGTACTTGCGGGAGTCCGACTCGAAGAAGTCGATGGTGTCGCACGTCTTGAGGTCGATGATCCCGCCCTTCGCGCCCGTCACGTCGTCGACGAAGTTCGGGTTGAAGTAGTCGATCCTGATCTGCACGGGTTCGCCGTTGTACTCCGTGCGCACCGTCCCCTCGGCCCAGCCGCCGTCGAAGAGGCGCGTCGCGATGGGGTGAAGCCACACCGCGCTCTGGAGCTTGACCATGAAGCCGAAGTCTGTCGTTGAGACCGGGACGAGCGTCTGCGCGGCGGCCCATTCCTTGTAGGCCTTCGTGAGCTTCCCGAACGGCTCCCCGGTCTTCGGATTCACCGGGCCGTCGGTAACGAGGAACTGCTCGTCGAAGGCGGCGCGTCCCTCGCAGACGAGCGTGTGAACGGCGCGGCCCATCCAGTACGCGGCAGAGTCCTGCGGCGGGATCACGCCCGTCATCTTCTGATGGTAGAGAAGAGGACACTTGCGGAAGTCGCCGAGCAGGTGGCTCGAAAGAAACTTCCCGTCGCGGGCGTCCTGGTGATACTGCTCCGCCAGAATGTCGGCGAAGAACGGATAGTCTGATCTTGTCTTGTTCATGCTTTCTTTTTCCCTTCTGCGGTTTCGCGCCTCCGCTCCCCGCGGCCTCGTTTTTCGAGGTCCGGGGAGCTTCAGTCCCGAACTTTTTTCAGGATTCGAGAAGATCCTTGAGCTGCGCCTTGAGCTGCGGAAACACGACTCCGTAGAAGCGCGTCTTGGAAATCCCGAGACGCTTCGGAAGCTCGCGCTTCTCGACGCCGGCCATGAGCATCTCGCAGATGCGGCGCGGCAGATCGTCGAGGCGGGCGAGGACGCTCCTCACGTCGCTACGGATGTCCGAGAGCATCTGCCCCGGCATCGACTCGTCGGGAATCGTCTCGATCATCGGAATCTCCTCCTCGCCGTCAACGGAGCGGCGGCGGACGGGCGCGTCGAGGACGAACACGGTGCGCACGATCTTTTGCGGACGGCGCAGCTTCGTGATGTAGTCCTTCGCGAAGTTGTCGACGCAGCAATGGAGGAAGGTCTCGAGCTTCGCGCCGCGCTTCGGGTCGAACTGGTCAAGCGCCTTCACGAGCTTGAGGTACATACTCTGGCGGAAGTCCTCCGCCTCGTGCGGCGTGAAGCCGTAGATGATCGTCATCTTGCGGACCTTCGAGTTGACGTACTTGATCGTGACGGCGGGGAACGTGTCCTCCAGCCTGACTTCGGGCTTCTTCATTTTCGTTTTTCCTTTCTGTGTGCCGCGAGACGATCTCCGCCCCGCAGCCACGTTTTTCGAGGCCCGAACCTTCCCAGTCCCGAAAAATCCAAACTTTTTTCAGACTCCCCAAGACCCTCGCCACCCGGCGAAGCGGGCAGGTTCGCATCTGCCTCTTGCCGAGTGGTCAATTGCCAAAAATGAAGCAGGCATCTCCCAGCGCGGCAAAGATGTTTGTTGCCAGCTCTGAGATTTCTTCCGTAATCTCAAAACCGACGGAAATCACCTCGGAAACGCACGGAAGTGTCTGCATCACACGATGGCTATTGCCCATGGCCAGTTCTTTCCGCAGCTGTTGTGCTGCTAATCCCATGAGCGAGCCTTGGCAACAGGCGACTATTCGCTCAAAGAACTGCCACCATCATGTCTGTAAATCGGTGTTCAAGTCATCAGGGTAAAACAAAAAATTAACGCCACTTGAAAAGGCGTTAAAAGGGCATAAAATAACGCGGAACCGTTAAGTTCCGCGCTCTACCGCTCAATTTAGCTGTAAACGAAAAATCAGCTGTAAATTTCCCGAATCGGAAATCAGTTTACATTTTCCCTAAAGTGATATTTGCCTTTGGCAGAAAGAGAGTCAAATTCCCCGTCGGTTATGATTCTCCACTCGCCGTTATGTCCATTGGCCTTCTTGCCGCGTTGTATCTGCTCGTCCCGGAAACGAAGATACACGTCTTTTTGAAACGCGCCACGCCACCAAGATTCGGATTTGACCCATCCCTCGTTCTTCTTCGCCTTCGCCGCTTCAATCAACGTCTTGATCACTTCGATTGCTTTATCAGCCGTAAGCCCTTCATACATCGAAATCTTGTACTCCGGCGGCTTATGGAGTTCATCGAGGATGCACGAGAAGTCAGACGTCATCGAAAACCGATATCCTTGTTCGGTCAGATTCACACGAGTGCGAGGGTTGAGCGGCTTATGCCGAGTCGTGCCCGAAGGTCTTCCCCTGCGCCTCTTGATTGGATACTTTGGATTGAGGCCAACATAGCCGGATTCCTCAATGTCGTTCATCACGTCTTCGATCAATGCGTCGATATCAGCCGACTTGGCTTTGTCCGACTTGGATTCACCAAGTTCGTCCTTCAAGATCTCGCCGAGATAAAGGATTGGGGATTCGCGACGGTCGAAGCATCGGACCAGATATGCCCGCTCCTCCGCGACCTTGGTCTTGTCGGTAATCGCGTCTGCATCCAGCTTGCGGATACATTCGCGGACATTCTCTATCTCGGCAAGAAGCAATTTCATGTTTTCATCCAATCGACGGGAACCAACCCCTTCGTCGTGTCAAGATCAGCAACAAGGTGATACTCCACGCCGACAAGTTTATCCAAGGTCTCGCGGCTCCACGAATCAATCAAGATTGGCTGCCACCGCTCGGCAGACAATCCGACCGACTTAGAGAGTTCCCTCGCGATATTCACGAAGCAGCTCTCACCGACGTTCTCACCACCCGCTACACCGCTTCTTCCCTGTGTTGGCTGGTCGTAAATGACGAAATCCGGGAGCAACGATTTCTCATTCCCCGCGCAGATCTCCTGCATGGCTGCGGTAACGCCGATATGGAACGCCACATGATTAGCCGTCGACTTGCGATTCTTGAGGTAGGTTTCGCCATCGGCGCGAAGAATCTTGAAGTCGAGCTTGTCGGCATCAAACAGAATATTGGCAAAGTTGAAGGACTCGTTAAGCCCGACTCCCTGGGCGATCTCAAACGAGCGCCTCGACAACTCCTCCAGCTTGTCCTTCTGCATTGCCTCGACGCGGGCCTTTTCAAGATTGACCTTCTGCTCAAGCGCGTCGACTTTTGCCTTGAGCGATTCGATCTTTCTGGCAATCACCCCCGCATCGGACAAGCCCTCGACAAGGTCTTGGGTCTTACCCAGTTTCCCGATCAGCTCTCGCGCCCTTTGGTTGACGCTTTCATATTGTTCAATGCGCTCCTTCTCGGACTTTCCTTGAGTCTTCAGCCCCTCTATTTCTCTCCGCAGCTCGGCCACTTCCTTCGCGAGCTTCGTCTGGCGTTCCTTGAGCCGCTTCTTCTCGGCCGTGTTCAGGTTCTTGAACTGAAGAACCTTGTCATTAGACAACGCGGTCTTTTCATATTGCGAAATCGCGGCATTCAGCCGGGATATCTCTTCGCGAACCTCCTCCGCCGTCCTTCCATCGGAATAGGGATAGCGGAAGAACGTCTGTTCATATTCGCCCCAGTTCGCAGCCATCCACTTGGCGATCTCCATGCGATCCTTCACGCGAATCGCCTCCTTGTGGATCGCTTCGGCCTTCTTCTCGAGCCCTTCAAGCTCCTCGATGCGCCCCTGGAGCTGCTCGATCTCGATTTCAAGCTCCGACTTCCGCTCCTTGTTCTTCGTCACCTTCTCCGCAAGTTCACCCAGCAGATCCACATTATACGACACCATCGGCTTCTCACGCGCCTCGCTGATGATGCTTTTGACGAGTTCAAGGCACTTGTCGACGTCTTTCGGAATTGTCACGTCCGCAGGGATCATCGTCAGCTTCTTCGCCTCAAGCAACTGATCTGACAAGTCGCGCTTCCATGTCTCGGAAACGGACAAAGCGCGCTTGTACTCGTCCTTGAGCTGCTTGAGTTCCTTCTCTGTCGACTGCTTTTCCGCTCGGAGCAGATTCAACGTATCCGCCTGAACACCGAGAATCGATGCGAAATACTTGATGACCGTCTGCTCCTGCTGGGGAATCTGGCAGGCGAACAGTCGTTGCTGATCCGAAAGCGTCCGATAATCCTGACCCACGATTTCAAGAAGATACCGGATGGAAAAGGATATTTTCTGCCCGTTCTCGTCGGCCTGGGTAGTCATTGCCTCGACACCGCAAATGCGGTCGAGCAATCCCTTCACAGCCGCCTTGTTCGAATTCGCCTTCACTTCAAGACCGTCGACTTCGTAAACATCGGCCTCAAGGTGCTTCATGTAGTAAACGGAACTCTGCGCGTTCAGTTCGTCCTTCAGCTCCCGTGCGATGACATACACGCCAAGTGGGGTGAGAATCTGAAGTCCCACCCACTCGACTGCATTTGAGATATCGCTGTCGATATCGCACTCGTTTGAACAGCACACATAGTCGATGATCGACCAGACGGTCGTCTTGCCACGTGCGCCTTGTCCGACAATGATGTTGAGCTTCCCCGGCTCAAAGTCGTAGGCCTTCAGCTCGTGAGTACCGCGCTGGACGAGAAACAGCTTTTTGATTTGAAGTTTCATCAGAATCTAACTCCCAGATAGTATGAAATGTCGGCGTCCTTTGTGCGGGCAAATATCCCGCCGAGGTTCTCCGCCTTAAGTCCCTCGTTGTCCTTGAATCCTCTTGCCAGCTTGGCCGATGTACGCACCTCTTCTTGAAGTACGGGCATGACCACTCCCGTTTCTGGGATCAGCTCTACCAGCCGCGTAACCATCACGAACTCAAGCGACTTCAACGTCCATTCGCGCAGATCCATGATGCGATCTTGCAGACCCGCCAGCGACTTCGCCGCCTTCCCCGACGAATCATGAAATGCAAAGGAATAGTCTGCGAGATTCCCGCCCGGCACGATCTGGGACGAGAACGACCCGTCAAGCACCAACGCCATCGCGGCAAAGACGAGGAGCGCATTCGGCCCCGGACTTCGCTCCTTCGCATACCCTTTCGCAAAACGCCAAATGAGATAAGCTCCTCCAACAGGAGAATCCCAGACATCGTCGAGCGACGGTCCGTTTTGCTTGTTCACGGCCTCTTCCATGTTATCTCCCTTTTCTCATATCCTTCGTCATTGGCGATGCATTGCAGTTCCCCTTTCGCAACAGACGGATCAATCGTGAATCCCAGCACGTTCATGCGCTCCGCCCGCTCCTTGCACCTGTCCAGCAAATCGCGACCCCGCGCCTCTTCTTCTTCAGCGCTCAACTCCTTGATCGGCAACGCATCGTTAACCGAGTCGTAAATGCTCAAGAGATTGTGATCCAAGCGGGTGATCTTCTTACGCTCAAGGCGACGGCACTCCCACCTCATGCGCATCAACTTGGCGCCAGCATATTCTTCGACCGCCTCGGTCACGACACGCTGAGAGGATTTTATGTCCCGCAACTTCTTGACAAACCTTTGGGGTTGCTTGGCATTAGCTGCCTCAAACTTCTCGGTCGTTGAAGGCACCAAATCAAAGAAGGCGTTAAGGACGACATCTTCATCCTCCGCCTCAAGAAATGTCTTTTCCGGTTCTGTCTTCTTGCCTTTCCCCATAGAGGTTCCTCACGTTTTCATAATTTACTTACGGTCCCTTGCTCCCCATCTCGTCCTCGCCGACAAAATCAAGCGGCGCGTCGTTGAGCCGCTGGCGGACTTCGCGCCAGCTGGGCATGTAGCGGTCGAGCAGGGC
This sequence comes from uncultured Kiritimatiellota bacterium, assembly GCA_934635385.1. GTDB lineage: Bacteria > Verrucomicrobiota > Kiritimatiellia > RFP12 > UBA1067 > UBA1067. Next base: position 14,705 of record CAKTZI010000048.1, read on the forward strand.
GACAAACTCCTTTCCGTGGTTGCGGCACTTGAAGTGGCACAGCTCATGGAGGATCACGTACTCGAGTGCCTCCCTCGGCTTGCGCGAAAGCTGGAGGTTCAGCTGTATCTTCCCCTTCTCCTGATTGCACGTCCCCCAGCTCCGCGCCATATCGCGAATCTCGAACCGTTCGGCGCAAAGGCCCGTCTTCTTCTCCCATTTTGGCAGAAGCCGGTTGACCGCATCCGTCAGCAACCGCCGATACCAGTCGGTCATGTACTCACGGCGGCTCTTGACCGTACTCTCCTGCGGGGCCAGCAGCGTGATCTCGTTTCCCGAGATCTTCACGCCGCCCCACCCCTTCTGCTTTTCGACGGTGAGGAACTTCTGCTCACCCCAGACATACAGCGTCTCGCCGGACACGTACTCCCTCGGCGTCTGCCGTGCCTGACCGCGCATCGCCTCGCGCTCTCGGAGAATCCATCCGAAGTTCTCCCGCACGAAGAACTGGATGCTTTCGTCGGACGCGTCCTCCGGGACGGACGCCACGACCCGCCCGTCCGGGGGCTGGACGTAAAGGTGCATGTGCTTGATGCCCTTGCGGGTCACGCACACGGGAACCTCCCCTACCTTTATCTCACTCTTCGTCACGCCTCCTCCTGTGCAACCAGTATGTCGTAGGCCTTCTCGACCTTTTCCTCGTCCTCCAGCACGGCATAGAGTGCGGCCTTGATCTGCTGCATCGCGGCGGGATTGAACTGGAAGCCGGGAATCTTCGTCCCGAGAATCGCCTGATTGAGGTTGAGCGCCAAATCCTCGTCCTCGCCGAAGTTGTCGTAGAGGGCGTTCACGAGCGGATTGTTCTCGACTGCGATGGCCGCCGGATAGTGTCCCGATCCTTCGGGATTCTTCAGCGACTCCGCGAGCTTGCGGTACTCGTTCAGAAGATCCCTGTACGCGAGGGCACCCGCTTTGCGGTCCTCGATCAGTTTCTTGAGGACGGCTGACATCTTCTCGTAGAACGCGGGGTTCATCGACCGCCGACGGATGAGTTCCTTCGTCGCGTTGTTCTCGATGGTTTCGGCGACGCTGTCCTTCTCGTCCTTATCCGGCTCCTTCCCCTCGGACTCGTCCTCCTTGCCGACAATAAAGTCGAGCAAGGTGAAATCGTCGAGGATGTTGAGCTTCTCGCTTTCGCTGGCGTTGATATAGGTGTCGATGAGGTACCGCATCCCCGGCTCATACGGACGCAGGTCGAGGAAGTCGCCGCTGGCCTGTCCGATGTCGTTGCGTAGTTCGAGGAAGAACGTCACGCGCTTCTCGTAGTTCTGCTGGTCGGCCTCGCTGACCCCGGCGTCGGCCATGCGCGGTTTGAGCTGCGCGTAGGCCCGCGCCAGAGTCCCAACGAGGGCGTACAGCTTGCTCCGCCGCTGGGCGAACTCCGCCGTCTGTTCGGGCATCAGCTCGCCCTCGCCGCAGAAATACTTGCGGTACTGCGGACCCTTCGCGGGCGGCTCGACGCCCTCGCACAGCGCCTCCAGCGAATCGAGCGTCTCACGGAAGTGAGCGTCCGCCTCCTGCACGATGTTCTTGACGAGCCCTTCGACGTCTTCCTTGTCGTACCCCTTAAACACCTCGCTGGAATACATCTCCAGCGAACTCTGGAGATCCCCGAACAGCTTCTGGTAGTCGACGATGTACCCGAAGTCCTTGGACTCGTTGTCGAGACGGTTCACGCGGCAGATCGCCTGAAAGAGCCCGTGATCCTGCATGTGCTTGTCGAGGTAGAGATAGGTGCATTTCGGCGCGTCGAAGCCCGTGAGGAGCTTGTCCACGACGATCAGCACCTTCATCTTCGCGGGCTCTTCCACGAACTCGCGCTTCGCCTCCTTCTCGAACTCCTCCAGTTTCTTCGCGACCTGCTTGTGGTCGTCGCCGGGATCGATCCCGATCATTTCGAGGTAGGTGTTGAACTTCTCCTGCGCTTCGGTACTTTCGTCCACGGCGACCGCGTCCGTCGCCACGTCGCTCGGGGCGGGCGTGTAGGACGAGATGACCGCACATCCCGCGAAACCGTGGGACTTGAACAGCTCGTAGAACTTGCAGGCCGTGTAGATCGAGTCGGCCACCAGCATGGCGTTGCCCGCCCCGTCCATGAGGCGCGGCTTGGTGTTGAAGTCGAAGATGATGTCCTCGACGATCCGGGCGAGGCGGTCACGCGAGGAGTACACCTTCTGCATTGTCGCCCACTTCTCCTTGAGCTTCGCCTTGGCGCGGTCGTTGAGGCCCTTCGTCTTGGACTCGAACCACGCGTCGATCTGCGTCTGCGCTGTCACATCCTGCGGAATGTCGCGGGCCTCGTAGCGGAGGTCGAGAACGACCCGGTCGCGCACGGCCTCCGGGAACTTGTACGTGTGGATGTACGGGCCGAACACCTCCAGCGACGTCTTCTTGTCCTTCTTGAGGAGCGGCGTTCCCGTGAAGCCGACGAACCGGGCGTCCGGCATGATCGCCTTCATCGCCTGATGCAGCTTGCCCGACTGCGTCCGATGGCACTCGTCGACGAACACGGTGATGTGTCCCTTCGCGGAGAAGTCCGCCGGAAGCGACGCCTTCAGCTCGGCGACGTACTTGGCGTAGTCCGCTTCGCTGGCCTCGTCCTCGCTTTTGCCGCGATGTCCGAACTTGTGGACGAGGGAGCAGATGACGCGCCCGCCCGCCGGGTCGTTGAGGATGTCGAGGAGGTGCTTGCCGCTCTTCGTGCGCACGATCTCCTCGTCCACGCCGAGAAAGAGCTTCTCGATCTGGTCGTCCAGTTCGTCGCGGTCGGTCACGATCAGCACACGCGCCTCGGGATCGCCCTCGATGACGAGCTTCGAGAGCCACACCATCGTGAGCGACTTGCCCGAACCCTGCGAATGCCAGATAATGCCGCCCTCGTTCTTCCCGAGCCGCTTGAGAGCGCGGCGGATGCCGTAGAACTGGTTGTAGCGGCAGAGCTTCTTGCGGCCTTTGTCGAAGATGACGAAGTTGCGGACGATCTCAAGGAACCGCCGTTTGGAGAACATTTCGTACACCTGTCCGTCGAGCTTCTCGGCGAACTGCGCCGCGCCTTGCTCCAGCATTGCATCCGTCGCCTCACGCTCGTCGTCCCGCTTGTCGAACCCGTCGTGCTTCCACTCGAGGTAGAACTTCGCAGACGTCTCGACCGTCCCGTAGCAAAGCCCCTCGCTGGAGTTGCCCGCACAGACGAGCTGCATCGTCGTGAAGAACTTCTTGATGAACATCGCCCCCTGGTTGTTGATGTTCTGGCAGATGCCGTTCATCACCGTCACGCTGGCCTTCTTCAGCTCGATGACCGCAAGGGCGATGCCGTTCACGTAGATGACGAGATCTGGACGCTTGGTGTAGTCGCCAAAACTGACCGTCACCTCCTCGGCAACGGCGAAGTCGTTGTCTTCCGGGTGCGCGAAGTCAATCAGCTCGACCGTGTCATATCCGCCGTCCGCGTTCTGGACCTTGCCCCCGTAGCGGAGAAGCGCATACACCTCCTTGTTCGCCTTGTAGAGTCCCTGGCTCAAGTCGTTCGCCGCCTCGTGCAGCTGGGCAACGGTCTTGTTGATCGTCTCGGCCGAGTGTCCGCGCCGCGTCAGGAAGAGGGCGAGATCATCCGTGCGGATGTTCTGGTTCTCCTCTTCGCTCAAGTCGCCAAGATAGGTGTACTGCAGGTTCTGCTCGAACAGCTCGATGAGCCGCTGCTGCGTCGCGATCTCGGGCGCACCCACGGCAGTTCCGGAATTGTTGAGAGAGTTAGGCATAGGTCGTTTCTCCTTTTGAAATCACTTGTTCAGCACGGAGGGTCGCACTTCCATCTCACTTGCCCTCCCCGAGACGGACATTCCCCGTCAGCAGTTCGCTCATCATACCGCTTTTGAGCTGACGATACTTCGCCAGCTTACGCTCAAGCGTCGCGATTCCAAGATCAGCATCATTAAATGTAGCAATAATCCGTCTCTGTTCATCGCGGCTCGGCACACAAATGTATGTCTTCGCAAAGTTAGCCCGCGAGAGGGATAAAACCTTGATGCCCGTCATCATCGAAATAAGTTGGTCATGATAGTCCTTGGAGTTCATCCAATAACCCAGCCAACCCGGCTCGAACATTTCGCTGTCCTTTGGGCGGCACATGACGGTGTGCAGCCCTGCCGTCGCCTTGCGGCCGTCAAGACCTCGCACTTCGACAACCTTCCCCGCAATCTCGTCCTCGGCGGTATCGGCGATCACGATGTCGCCGTCTTTGAGGTAATCCTTCGGGGCACATTTCTCGCCGTCCTCCGTGAGATACGGAACTTCCTCATTGTTAAAGTCTACAACCGCCCCATATTTTACAAGTATGTCGCCATAGTGAATGTTTTGGATTGTGCCCGAGCTTCCCATGAAAGCACGGGCACATGTGTTATTCCGATGAAGCTCGAAACAATCAGTAAATGGAATTTTCGCCCATTCATCACGACCTTTTGTTTTTCCCTTTGTCTGCAAAACCTTTTCGACGTGCGACTTCAACCTCTCGCCGTACTTAACAGAATCATCCTCCAACGCGCCAAACGTCGACGCATAACGCTTCTGCAAGACTGTCACGTGTTCGGCCAATTCCTCAGACGTAAGGTGATAGAGGGCGTTCACCCCGTCACGAACCGCCGCGAACCACTTGCCGCGCACGATCAGCTCCTTGACCTCCTTGTCAGAGAGAGCCGGATACTTCGCCTTCTCCAACGCCTCCAGCGCGTCAGCCGCCTCGTTGGCCGCCTTGGACGTCGCCTTCTTCTCGGCCTCCAGCCGGACGTATTCGACGAGTGCAACCGAGGTCTCGTCATCGTCGCCGTCGGCTTTCGCCTTCTTCGCGTCCTTGGCGAGACGCTTCGTGTCGAGCTTCCCGTCGAGGCCGAGGTAATCCGAAAGCGCCCCGTCCTCGCCCGTTGCCGCGCCGACGAACTCCTCGAATGCCGCCTTGGCCGTTGCGCACTTCGCCTCCGCATCGGCGACCGCCTTCGCCTCATTCGCAAAATACGTCTTGTCGAGCAGCGAACGCGGGAGTATCTTCCCGTCCCAGCCGACCACGGTCTTCTTCATGTCCCCGGTCTTCTTGTTCTCGCGCTCCCGCGTGATTTCCTCGATCTCGCGTCCAGCCGCGTAGCCGACGTCGGAAATGACGTACACGTCGTCGGCCATCGTCGCGTTCCAGTACGAGAGCAGCACCTCGTAAACGTCGAAGACATCCAGCAGCTTCAGCTCGGCAAACGCCTCCATCAGCTTCTGCGCGGGGGTGCGGATGAACTTCTTCGGGTTCGCCCCCTTCGCGATGGACGAGAACGTTCCCCCGACCACCTTCTCCCATGCCGTCAGCGCGGCAGCGACTTTCTCCGCATAGGCGACGAACTCCTTGTCGGACTGGATCGCCTCGCGTACCTCGTCCAAGCCGACCTTCGGCGTCTCGTAGCCCTTGCGGTCAACCGCGAAGAGCCGCCGCCGCAGATGCGGAAACGCCGTCCAGAATGCGTCCAGCCCGTCGATGTCGGCGGACGGAATGCCGCCGTTCATGTGCGCGTCCAAGTCCTGAACGTCCTCCTTCACGCCGCTCGTGATGTAGCGCGGCATGTTGAGGTTGTAGGCATTCTTGACCTTGATCTCGCCCCACTGGACAAAGCGGGAATAGTGCGGTTCGACACGACGCTGCTTGTACGTGCTGACGATCTTCTCGATGTCACGCTCACGGAGGCGGTTCTTGTCCTTGTCCTTCACAAAGCCGCTCGAAGCGTCGATCATGAAGATGCCGGCGCGAGTCCCCGCCCCGACCTTGGAGAGGACAAGCACGCACGCCGGGATGCCCGTGCCGAAGAAGATGTTGGGCGGGAAGATGATGATGCCCTCGATGAGTCCGCGATCCACGATGTTCTTGCGAATCGCCTCCTCCGCCTTGCTACGCGAGAGGACGCCGAGCGGCAGAATCACGGCGGCGCGTCCGTTCTGCTTGAGCGACTTGATGACGTGCATGAGCCATGCGTAGTCGCCGTTCTTGTCCGGCGGCGTCGCGCCGAAGCCCTCCATGCGCCCGAAGTCCTTGTAGCCGTCCTTCCAGTTCTTCAGCGAGAACGGAGGATTCACCACCGCGAAGTCGAACCGCTTGACCGTCGTCTTCCCGTTCTCCGTGTCGAGGTACTGCGGCTCGGAGAAGGTGTTGCCCGTCTTGATGGTGCCCGTCGCCTTGTTGTGGAGAACGAGGTTCATCTTCGCAAGGCCTGCCGTCGTGACGTCCTTCTCCTGTCCGAAGATGCCGACCGGGCATTGCGCCGCATCCGCCGCCCGAATGAGCAGCGATCCCGATCCGCAAGCCGGATCGTAGATCGACCATCCCTCCGACCGCGCCTTGACGTCCGCGATGCCCACTACGCCCGCCAGCACCCGAGACGCCTCCGCAGGGGTCAGGAACTGCCCCTTGGACTTTCCGCTCTCGACGGCGAACTTGCGCATGAGGTACTCGTAGGTGTCGCCGAGCAGATCGTCCCCGCCCGCACGGTTCTTCTCAAGGTCGAACTCGGGACGGCAGAAGATGTCGATGAGGTCGGTGATCTTCTTCACCATCTCCTTGCCCTTGCCGAGCTTCGTGTAGTCGTTGAAATGCACGTCGCGGAAAATTCCGCTTAACTGGTCGTTCGCTTCCGACAGCTTCGCAAACGCCTTGTCAACCCCTTCGCCGATGTTGTCCTGGTTGCGGAGCGCCTTCAGATCGTCAAAGCTCCCGCCCTCGGGAACCGTGACCTGCGGATAGGGTTTGCCCTTGAACTTCACCGTCACGTACTTCATGAACAGCAGCGAGAGGATGTAGTTCTTGTATTGCGACGGGTCCATGCCGCCGCGCAGCTTGTCGCAGCTCGCGTCCAAGGATGAATAGATTTCGCTCTTCTTGATGGCCATGTTCGTGTTCCTCTCGTAAATCAGTTTTTGGACTCCGCCGTTGCGGCGAAGCAGTCCGCCGCGTTCGTCGCCAAGATCGACCCCAGCTCTTCCTTTGCCTGCCCCAGCCGCGTCCGCAGCTCGACCACACGGCGAACCGCCTCGCGGCACTTATCCCCGATCTCCTTCTGCCGCTCAAGCGGAAGAACGGGAATCGGCAGCATCTCCAAGCTCTTGTAGTGCAGCGTCTTCACCATGTTCCCGACCGCCGAATTCCGAAGATACCGCTGGGCATACTCGTTCTCAAGGCAGGACTTGATGAAGTAGGGATCGGCCCGCGTCGGATCGACCGTCAAGACCAGCACATTCCCGCCGGGTAGAAGTGTCTGCCCCGACGCCAATTCAGCAACCGCCACCTTGAAGACCGAGTTGTTCGCCATGACCCGCGTAATCAGCACATCCCCGTCATGAACACAATAGGACGCGTACTTTTCCGGCACTTCGGAAAGATTCATCAGCACGGCGTCTACCACGCCGTCATTGATATTTCCCGACGAGACATACCGAATGCCCGTATCTGCATTCGACACCAAGTCATCAAGTTCCTTTGAGGGGATCGCCGCGCCGCGCTTCCCGACGCTGATCAACGCGGACAATTGAACACCCTCGCGGAGTGCCATCGGATCGGCGAAATGCCGCAAGACCGTCAGATTACACGACCCGTCCAGGAGCGACTTCTTCTCGACCACCGCGCAGATCTCCTCATCGACCGTCGTCCCCGTCCCGCATTCCACGCTCCGCATGATTCTCGCAATGCCGTCGGTTGTGAGGGCATTGTTGCTGCGCCCCTTCTCGCAAAGGTTCCCCGCGCGGATCATCTTCACGGACTCATTGCCCTCGCTAAACACAACCATGTAGGTCGAAATGGAAGTGTTCGTGAAGAGCTTCGCCGGAAGCTCAATGACCGCCTCGACAAGATTGCGTTGGACGAAGTACCGGCGGAACGGTTCGGCCTGCTGCGTGTGCATAGCCGACGGCGGCAGAATCACCGCAGCCCGACCACTCGGCTTCATCGCGGCAACAGCGCGGGCGGCAAACAGCCAATCGCTGGCCGCCGATGGCGGGATTTCCGGGAAGTCTGGGAACGCCCGGCGGATGAACTCGCGGACGTTGTCCTGTTCCGGGAGGCCGCGCACCGCAAACGGTGGCTGCGAAAAGACCCTGTCAAACTTGTCCTTCTCGTATGACCGCCCGAAGAAGTCATCCCAGACGATCTGCACATCCGCATTGCTGCCAAGCATACTGATCTCTGCCAACGCCGCCAATTCGAGTTTCTTCTCGTACCCGACGACATTGCACTTCTCGCTCCCGACTTTTACCTTGAGCGCCGCCAGACGAATGAAGTCCCCCGTTCCACATCCGAGGTCCGCCACCGAATCGCCCTCGCCGATCCTCAAGACATCAGAGACCAGCTCCACAACGGGCAGAGACGAGCCCGAAGTCTTGGCAAGTTCAAAACGCTCCCCGTTGACCGCCTTTGCGAAATAACCTCCGAACGAATCAACCGGGAATGCTGTCAGGAGAGGAAGGTACTCGCCCCAATGGTCGCCCAGTCGATTGCATATGAAGTCCGACAACTTCTCCGAAACGTTAGCAGCTTCGAGAAGCGCTTTCAGATCCGTCACCCCACTGTGACGGGCAGCCAAGCAAAGAACATACGCTCCGCACACAACGGATGTGTACGGCGTCGCGGTATGCGCTCTCTCGACCACCATCAGCGTGGTCTCGATCTTGTTCTGTATCTCATTCAGTTCTATCACAAAATCACCTCTGTCGTTGTGGCGCATAGTATATCACATTTCTTATTGCCGTGTCAATGGCTATGACTTGCAGATTACAAAGCAATGTAAATCATATAATTCCGTTCCTCGCCTCTCAAAGACCAAACTTTTTCGGGACTGTACCCCCTTAGGCCTCGAAAAACGTGAGCGGAGGCCGGGGTTGCGAGTTCAAATCGCTCCTTCAGCCGTCACATCAAAGGATAAAGAAAGAGCGATTTATGCTAAAGAATAGTGAAATAGACGGTTGCTATTCGCCCGACATTACGGCATCATGTCCACCGTTGAATCAAACTGGCGAAAAGGACATGAAAGTAGGCGAACAACTCAAGCAGGAATTGGCCGCGTTGCAGGAACTTGACCCTGAAACGCTGCGACGGAAATACTGCGAGCTAACAGGAGTGAATGCCGCCGTCTTTGGGGCTCGGTTCATGCAAACCCGTTGCGCTTACAGCATTCAGCAACGCACTTTGGGCGGATTGACCCCTGCCGAACTTGAAACCCTCGCCTACATTGCCAATCACGATCCGAAGACGAACAAGGAACTCCGAGACGCGCCGCGCTCGGCAAAGGACAAACGCGGTGTCACATACCGGCGCGAATATCACGGCAAGGTTTACGAAATGAAGTCGCTCGGAAACGGACGATACGAATACGAGTCGAAGATCTACACTTCTCCGACAGCCGTCGTCCGCGCCATCACGGGCAAGAGCCACTACAACGGCGTCGTATGGTGGGGACTCAACCGGGGGTAAAACGAGAAAGGACTTCAAAAATGAACAACGGGAAAACGATCCGAGTGGCGATTTACACGCGCAAGTCCGTCGAGGATTCAGAGGAAAAGCAGTTTAACTCCATCGCTGCCCAGCGGCAGATGTGCGAGAGTTTCATCGCCGCCAAGGCGGCAGAGGGATGGATTGCCCTTCCCGAACGATTCGATGACTACGGCTACAGCGGCGGGAACCTCGAACGCCCCGCCTATCAACGGCTCATGGCGCAATGCGAACAGGGACTCTTCGACAAGATCATCGTCTTCCGAATCGCACCCTTATCCCGGTTTTTTCGGGACAGTTTATCCCGATTTCTCGTCTGACCCCAGTAAATGCGGGCTAAAAA
>CAKTZI010000049.1 GCA_934635385.1 uncultured Kiritimatiellota bacterium
TCGACTTCCTTCGCTATGTAGCGAAAACCCGCCAGATTCAGGCGTTTTCTGCACACGAAACCGGGGACAGGCCCCGCCAAAATGGGGGACAGGCCCCCCGACTAAACAAGGGACAGGCCGAAAACGGAACGTCAGAAAACGTAGAAGACGAGCCACAGCACCCCAAGGACGGCGGCGACAAGCAGAAAGCGCCGCTGGCGGAAGCGCACCTCCTCCTGATGCACCGTCCGTCCAAACGTGCTCATGCCGCCGCCCGAAATGTAGTGCAGCAGCTTGCCGTAGGCGCCCCGGTAGTCCGCGAGAATCCACGGCGTCCGCGAGCGCGTGTAGGCATGTTTCGACGGAATCTCGGAGAGATGAACCACGCCCGCTGTCCGAAGTCTTTCGCCCTTCGTCCGTGTCGCCCGCATCTTTACGGCAGCGCAATCGACTGGCCGGCCTTCACGCGCCCGTCATTGGAGATGATCGTCTTGTTCGCGTCGCGGATCTGCCGCCACGCCGAGACGCGCCCATAGAAGCGCAATGCGATCTTGTAGAGCGTATCGCCCTCCTGCACGACATAGGTCGACGGACGGCTCGCCTTCTCCGCCGCCGCCCGCTCAGCCGCCGCGCGCGCCTCCTCGTCATGCACCGCCTGCGCCGCCGCGCGACGGGCGACGTCCTCGGCCGTCTGCTTCGGCAGCAACGACGGCCCGCTCGACGTCTCTTCCGCCTCCTCGGCCTTCAGCGCCGCCACTTCGCGCGCCGTCACGTCCGTACGAGAAGCCGACTCCTCGTCCTCTTCGTCCAGAAGCGTCTTCACGTCCACCAGCGTCCGGCGCGCGGTCGATTCGCCCGCGTCCGTCCCCTTCACGGCGGCGACCAGCCGCGCGTGCTCTCCGTCAAGCGTCTGGTATCTCGCACGCTCTTCCGCCAGCAATTTCTCCGCCAACGCCGCACGCGCTTCCGCCGCCTTCAGGTCTTTGCGCAGCGATTCGATCTCCTTCGCAAAGGCCTCGTCGCCGAGCGTCCGGTTCTTCTCCGCCCATTCGCGCGCGAGTTCGCGTTCGCAAATCGCAAGGCGGTCCTTGGCCAGCTGCGCCTTGTCGCTGTCAGGCCGCTGCATCAGGAACTCGCGGTAGGCGCAATAGGCCTCCAGATAGTCCTTCTTCGTGTCCTGCATGAGGCAGGCGTACTGAAAACGCGCGGCGGAATTCGCCGGCGACTTGCGGATCACCTTCGCGAACCCCTTCGCCGCCGCGTCCAGCCGTCCGGCACGGTAGTCCGCCAACGCGGCGCGATAGGCGCCGTCTTCGCGCTCCTGCGCGAGATCCTGCCGATCCCGCACGTAGTCACACGCCGTCAGGCTCGTCAGCGCCGTCAGCGTCATCATCAGCCGCATCGCCTTCATCGTCTGCCTCCTCTCCTTCTTCCTTCGTCACCTTCGTTTTCTTCGCTCTCATCGTCGTCATCGTCGTCGTCGAACTCGTCGGGCGTGTCGTCGATGAAGAAGTCGTCGTCATTCGCCGTTTCGGCGGCACCCGTCTCGCCGGCCACGGCCGGCGACGCAACCGATTCTTCGTCGGCTTCGGTCGGCGACACGGCGTCTTCTTCGGCGGCCGCGACCTCGGACTTGTTGGCCTCGGTCGCCGACGGATCTTCGACTGGCTTCGCGGGCTCCGGCTTTTTGTAGGACGCCGCCTTCTGCTTCGGGTTCGACCGCTGGAGCGTCGGGTCAAGCTCGTTGAGCTGCTGAAGCGACGCGAGCCCGAAGTGCTCCAAAAAGAGCGGCGTCGTGCCGTAGAGGAACGGATGCCCCGGCAGTTCGGACTTGCCGACGAGCCGGACGAGCTGAAGATCCATCAGCGTCTTGATGTTCGCCGAGACGTCCACGCCACGAATCGCCTCGATCTCGCTCTTCGTGAGCGGCTGGCGGTAGGCGATGATCGCCAACGTCTCCAGCGAGGCGCGGCCGAGGCGGCTCGGACGATCCATCTTCAGGAGCGCGCGCACGTAGCGACCGCAGCTCGGCACCGACTGGAGGCGATACGCGCCGCCCGTGCAGACGAGCTGGAAGCCGCAGCCCGCGACCTCCAGCGCCTTCTCCAAGCCACGCAGGGCCTCGGCGATCTCCTTGGACGTGCAGGTGCGGTAGACGTCCATCACCTCCTTGTTCTCGCCCGCCTCCGCCTCGACGGCGCGCACCGCCTCGCGCAGCTCCGTCGCCGTCAGCGGCGTCTCGCTCGCGAACAGCAGCGCGCCGACGATCTCCTGCAGGGACTGCGGCAGCGGAATCTTCACCTCGTCACTCATAGTCGTCCGGTTTCTCCAAAGGCTTGTCGTCCGGCTCCTCGCGGGACGGCAGAATCGTGATCTCGTGGAACGCCGCGTTCTGGTAGATGATGACGCGGTGCTGGCGGAGGAGCTCCAGCAGCGCAAGGAAGGTCACGATGATCTCGCCCTTCGGCGCGTTCTCCGGGTCGAACAGCGACGTGAAGGCGACCTGCCCCTCCTGGCGCGTCCGCTCCAGCACATAGTCCATCTTGTCGGGGACGGAGAAGCGGATGCCCTTCAGCTCCTCGTGCGGCATCTCGCTCGCCCGCGCGACGACTTCCTGGAACGCCGTCAGCAGGTCGTAGAGGTCGAGGTTCGCCAAGGCGCCCTTCGCGTCCGCCGCCGTCTTCTCGAACTTGGGCCGTCCGCCGCCGTAGTCGAACGCATTGGCGGCGAACGCCTCCATCCGCTCCAGCCGCAGCGCGGCGTCCTTGAACTTCTTGTACTCGACGAGCTGCCGCACGAGGTCAAGGCGCGGATCGACCCATTCCTCGTCGCCGTCCTCGTTCCCGATGCGCCGCGACACCGGCAGGAGCATGCGCGACTTAATGACCATCAGCGTCGCCGCCATCACGATGAACTCGCCGGCAATGTCGAGGTTGAGCCGTCGCGCATCCTCGATGAACTTCATGTATTCCGTCGTGATGCGCTCGATCGGAATGTCGTAGATGTCGAGCTCCTCGCGGCGAATCAAATAGAGCAAAAGGTCAAGCGGACCCTCGAAAACGTCCAGATTGACCTTGTACTCATCCGCAAAAAGCTGTTCCTGCGCCATAAGGGCGAATTATACCAAAAACCCGCGCTTGGCGGCAAGGGACACGGCCTCGGCGCGATCGGACGCGCCAAGCTTGAAGAACGAGCGCTTCAAGTGCATTTTCACGCTGTTTTCGCTGATGCCGAGCTTCGCGCCGATCTCGCGGTTGCCGAGACCCTGCGCCGCGAGCTTGAGAACGTCCGTCTCACGCGGCGAAAGGCCCTTCGCGCCCTTGCGCGTCTCGTAGATGCGGCGCACCTCGTCCGTCATGAAGACCTCGCCCGCCAGAGCCGAGCGGATTGCCGCAACGATCGTCTCGATGGGCGACTCCTTCATCACGTAGCCGAGTGCGCCCTCCTCGATGGCGCGGTAGACGTCTTCCTCCGTGTCGGACGTCGTCAGCATCACGACGCGCGCCTTCGGCTCGGCCGCCAAGATCTCCTTCAGAGCCTCGATGCCGTTCAGGTCGGGCATCCGCACGTCGAGGAGCGTGACATCGGGCTTCGTCTCGCGCACGAAGTCCGCCGCGCCGCGCCCGCCGCCGAACTCGCCGGCGAAGGCGAAGTCCGGCTCGGCCTCGATCAGGTACCGAAGCCCCGCCCGCACGACCACATGGTCGTCAATGATTGCCACTCGTGTCATGTCTGTCCGTTCATCCGTTAAAAGCCAATCGACGGCGCTCCTCGCCGTCCAGATGCGTGAAGACGATGTGCTTGGCCGTGGACGGGATGAGCGCACCCGCTCGTTCCGGCCACTCGACCACGAGAATCGCGCCCTCGGCGAGGTAGTCCTCCCACCCGATCGCCAGCACGTCATCCTCATTGTGAAGGCGGTAGAGATCCATGTGGACGAGGAGGAGGGGAGAAATAATCGAATTATCAAATTGGCGAATTTCCGAATGAGACAACTGAGCAGATTCGATTATTCGATTATTCGACGATTCGACTATTTTCCCCCTATGCTCCTGCACGAGGCAGAAGGTGGGGGACGTGACGCGTCCGGCGACGCCAAGCGCGGCGGCGAGCCCCTGCGTAAAAGTCGTCTTGCCCGCGCCGAGATCGCCTTCAAGACAGACGACATCGCCCGGCTTCAGCTCGGACGCAAACCGCTGCGCAAGCTCCCACGTCTCTTCGACTGAGTTGACCTCAAAGACACCCGTCATCTTTCAGCTCCGTGAAACACCGTTTCATGTAATCGCGCGAAAACGCCGAAGAATGTGGCATTTTAATCAGATTTCGAGGCAACTCCATGGGGTCTGTCCCCAAAATTCCGGGGCCTGTCCCCATATTTTGGCGGGGTCTGTCCCCACGTTTCTGGGGGTCTGTCCCCACGTTTTGGACGGGGCCTGTCCCCACAATCTGCTGCAACGGGCCGGGTTCGGACTTGAAGACGTCCAGGTACGCGCCGGCGAGCCGCCCCGTCCGCAGGGCCTCCACGAGCGCGGCCTCGTCAATCGCGTTGCCGCGTCCGACGTTGATGACGACCGCACGGCGCGGCAGCTTGCGCAGGCGTGCCCGCGAGAGGATGTTGTCCGTCCCCGTGTCGCTCGGCAGGGCGAGAACCAGCCAGTCCGCCGTCTTAAGCGCCGCGTCGAGGTCGGACATGTTGCGGCGCGAGAACCCCTGCACCGAGACGCCCAACGCCTCCAGCTTCGCGCCAATCGCACCGCCGACACGTCCGTAGCCGACAATCACGGCTTTCGTGCCCGCAACCGCAAAGCACCGATCGCTCAGTTCCGCGCGCGGCCAGTTCGGCACGGCCGGTTTCTGCGTCCCGCCGTAGCCCGCATAGTCGCGCACGGCGAAGAAACCATGCGCCCACGCGAGGACGAACGCCGCGACCGTCTCGGACATGATCGCACCGTGGAAACGTCCGAAATGGAGCGTGACACCCTTCGGCGCCTCCTGCGAGACGAGTTCGCGGCCCGCCCCCGGCGTCGCCAACACCTTCAGCTTCGGGGCCAAGGCGAACCAGTCCCTCTTGAAGTGCCACGTGAGAACGTGTGTCGCCTGCGGCAACTGGCGCAGAAACGCGGCCTCGGTACGCGCACGGACGATGCGGCTTCCCACCGGAACGAGCGTCTTCAGAAAGCGAAGCGCCTCCGCGTCCACACGGAAGCACTTCTCCGGCCATTCGAGCCAGACCAAGTAAACGTTATTTCTCATCCAATGCACCCTTGTAGGCGACGCGCTTGACCTTACCGATCGACGTGCGCACGAGCGGCTCCTTCGCGCAGACGACCTTGCGGACGCGCTTGTAGTCCGCGAGCTCGGCGCACCGCTCCTGCGCGTGCTTGACGGCGAACTTCTCGACCTCCTCCCACGCGGGCAACGTGCCGCCGTTGCGATCCTTGAACCAGTCCTCGTTCGGATAGATGATCGCGCCGACCTTCTCGCCCGGATCCTCGCCTTGCGTGTAGCCGACGACGACGACGTCCGAGATGCACGGCTCCTTCGCGATCGTGTTCTCGACTTCCTCCGGGTAGATGTTCTTGCCCTCGCGGTTGACGATCAGGGCCTTCTTGCGTCCGCGAATCGTGATGAAGCCGTCCGCATCCATTGACGCGAGGTCGCCCGTGCGGAACCAGAGGCCGCCCTTTCCGTCGTCCTCGAACGCCTCGGCCGTCGCGTCGGGGTTGTGGAAGTAGCCCTGCATGACGATCGGGCCGCGCACCTGGATTTCGCCGACGCCCTGCTCGTTCAGGTCGGCGAGGCGCACCTCGATGCCGCCGATCGCGGGGCCGATCGTGCCGATCTTGATGACCTCCGGCGGACACACCGAAACGATCGGCGAACATTCCGTGAGGCCGTAGCCCTCCAGGAAGCGCACGTGGATGCGCTTGAAGCACTCCATGACGGGACGCGGACACGGCGCGCCGCCGGTGATGAAGAAGCGGAGGCGGCCGCCGAGCTTCATCTTCACCATGTGCATGACGGGGCCGCGCAGGCCGATCTTCATGAGGAACTGCGCAAGCTTCGACTTCTGGAGGCCCGACTCGATCTTCTCGTGCAGCTTCTCCGCGAGGAGCGGCACCGCGCAGATGACGGTCGGCTTCAGGTCGTGGATGTCCTGCCCGACGGTGCGAAGCGACTGGCAGAAGCACATCGACGCGCCCTTCATCAGCGAGGCGATGAAGTTCGCCGAGAACGAGAAGGCGTGGAAGAGCGGCAGGACGACGAAGAACGAGTCCCTGTGCGTGACGGTGCCGAAGAGCTTGTAGGCCCCTTCAAGGTCAGCGATGAAGTTCCCGTGCGTCAGCATCGCGCCCTTCGGCTTGCCGGTCGTGCCCGACGTGTAGATGATGGACGCGATGTCGTCCGGACGCGCAACGTGGTCGTCATACCACTTGCCGCCGCCCGCGAGGCGCAGGGACTCGTAGCCCACGACCTCGATGCGCCCGGCGATCTTCTGCCCCGGGTTGATGACGCCCCCGACGACGACGATCGCCCGCAGGTCGGGCAGATCCTTCGCGATCAGCATCATCATCTTGAGGTGCAGGGGGTCGGTCGTGACGACGCGCACCTCGGCGTCCTTCAGGATGTACGCGACCTCCTCGTTGCGGAGCTTCGGGTCGATCGGCACGACCGAGACGCCCGTGCCGACCTGCGCGAGGTAGGACTCGATCCACGTCGGGGAGTTCTGCAGGATGAGCGCCGCGTTCTCGTCGCGCGGCTTCAGCCCGAACCGCGTGCCGTAGCCTTCGGCGATCTCCCGCACGCCCCTCAGGGACGCGGCGTAGGAGCGCGTCTTCCAGGCGTTGTCCTCATGGTAGGTGAAAAGCGTTCCGTTCGGACGGATCTCCGCCCATTTCTCGATCAAACCGCGAATCGTCATGTTTGAGTCCCTTCTGTTCCTTTTCTGACGCAAATCGTTTTCTTTTCAGCTCGTTCAGTGGCGCAGCGCCCGGACGGCGCGGCGGATGTCGCCCGGCCGGTCCTCACCGGCCTCGCGCTCGACGACGTAGTTGCCCTTGTAGCCCAAAGCCTCCAGTTCCGCGAGGAAGACCTCTCCGCCGACTTCGCCCTCGCCCCACGGCACCTCGTCGCCCCAGGTGCCCGGCGTCCGCGTCGTGCGCGCGTCCTTGACGTGAACCTGCCGGATCCACGGCGCGAGCACGCGCACCGCCACGCGCGGCTTGCCCTTCGCGTAGAGGATCATGTTCGCCGGGTCGAAGTTGATGCCGACGCCCGGCACGCGCGGCAGAAACGCCGCGAGATCCTCCGCCGTCTCCTGGCCGGACTCCAGCAGCAGCACGACGCCGTACTTGCGGCATTCGTCGCGCATCCACGTCACGCGCTCGACGTACTTCTTCAGGGCCTTCGGGTTCGACTCGTCGAGGAAGCCCGCATGCAGTGACATGTACCTGCCGCCCAGCTCCTGCGTCAGGCGCGCGCCCGCCGTCACGATCCGCTTGTTCGCCTCCCAGTGGCGGTCGGGCACGATGCCGCCCGTCTCGCGGATCGTCTCAAGCGTCGAGTAGTCCTCGCCGACCGTGCCGACCATCGTGGACATGAGAACCCATTCGCCCTTCGCGATCTTCTCCTTCACGAACGCGAGCGCCGCCGCGTCCTCCGCCGCGCCGTGCCGCCCGTCAGGCGCGATGAACGGCCCCAGCGCGAGGTGGATGCCCTTCACGTCCGCCTTCGCCATCTCGCGGGCGACGTCCTTCATCGGCAGGCGCCAGCTCCAGCTGCAGACGCCGATGCGCTCGGCGGGAATCGCGACCCGAGGCGGCGCAGAGACACAACCGGCCGCAAACAGGAGCGCGGCGAGAGAGAAGAACCTAATCAGCTTTTTCATGCTGTAATTATATCATGAAACGGGCGTGAGCGAAAGGGTCAGCGGGACGACGCCCCGGCGAACGCGAAGCACAGCGGCCGCCAGCAGGGAATCGGCGCGCCCGCCGGAACGAGCGTACAGGCCGCGCGGTCGAAGCGGTAGACCTGGATCTCGTCGGACATCTTGTGCCCGACGACCATGAACTTCTCGCCCGGCATCAGCGCAAAGTCGCGCGGGAACTTGCCCGTCAGCTTCGCGACGTTGCGGCGCGTCAGACGCCCCGTCGTCCCATCGACCGCATAGAACGCAATCGAGTCGTGCCCTCGGTTCGAGGCCATGAGAATCTGGCCGTCAGCCGTCAGCTTGATCGCGGCGGCTTTCGTCGCCAGCGTCTCGCCGTCCGCCTCCCAGCGGTCATAGCCGTCCGGCAGCATCGACCACTTGCCGACCTTCGCAAACGACTTTCCGTCGAACGCATACGAGACGACGCTGGAGTCCAGCTCGTTCAGGACAAAGAGGAAGCGTCCGTTCTTCGACCAGACGGCGTGGCGCGGCCCGTCGCCCCGGTCGGCCTTGATCTCCAGCGACGAATCGACCGCCAGCGTCACGGGGTCGAAGAAGCGGATGCGGTCGCAGCCGAGGTCGATGACGCCCAGCCGACGCCCGTCGGGCGTCAGGAAGGTGAAATGCGCGTAGGCCTTCTTCTGGCGCTTCGCGTTCGGGCCGACGTCGTCGTCGGGAAAGACGTAGCTCTTCAGATCCGAGCCGTCCGCCTTGAGGGAGACGACCGTCGCCGAGAGATAGGCGGCGGCGAAGACGCGCGAACCGTCCGGCGACAGCGACACGTGGCACGGCGCTTCGCACGGAAGCTCCGCCAGACGTTCCATCGCGCCCAGATGCCCATCTGCGCCAATGGGGAAGCGCACCGCCCACGAGACGGACTTCGCGTCGCGCTTCTCGCCCATGACGGAGTAGAGCCACCGTCCGTCGGGGCTCTGCTGAAAGTAGGTCGTGCCCTGAAGGCCCTTCACGGACTGGACGACCTTCGCCGCGCCCGTTTCGGTGTCGCAGGCGAGGACATGAAGGGCCTGCCGATCGGGCGAACCCGTGTTGCAGCCGACGTAGCAATTGACGATTGTAGCCATAAGGAATGCTGAATTCATGTGCAGGATGATATGATCAAATCAGGTTTCTTTGCGGCAGAAGCGGGCAAGGACATCTCCGGCGCGCCTATCGCAGCTGTCGAGCGTGTCGAGCCGCAGGCGCAGCGCCTCGCCGATCGGACGCGAGCCAATGACGCACGGCGAGAGGACGGTCAGCCATTCGTCCACGAGTCCCGCCTCGGCGAGCGACGTCGCAAGCTTCAGTCCGCCCTCGCAGAGGACGTGCAGCGCGCCGCGCCGCCCCAGTTCGCGGATCGCCTCCACCGCGTCGCGGAAGACAAGCGTCGGGTTGCGTCCGTCGGTGAAGACCTGCGCGTCACCCGGCAGATTCCCCGACTTCGAGACGACGACGCGCAAGAGGTCGTCGTTGCGCTTCTGGTGGCAGAGGAGCGAGGGGTTGTCCCTCCGCACCGTCTCCGCGCCGACGAGGATCGCATCGACCTCCGCCCGCAATGCCCCCGTCCGGGCGCGCGCCTGCGCCGAGGAGATCCAGCGGGCCTGCCCGCCGTCGTCGCAGATGCGACCGTCGAGCGACAGCGCGATCTTGACCGTCACGTAGGGAAGCCCCGTCGTCACGTGCTTCGCGAACGGCGCGACCAGCCGCCGCGCCGACTTCAGGAGCTCGGCGTCGCCGCGAAACCGCTCGCAGCGGATGCCCGCCTTCGCCAGCACACGCGCCGCGCGTCCACGATTGGCCGGATTCGGATCGGGCATGGCGTAGACGACATGCGGCACACCCGCCGCCGCAATCGCGTCCGTACACGCGCCGACGCGGCCCGGACGCGAACACGGCTCCAGCGTCACGTAAAGAGTCGCCTTTCTCAGCGCCGCGTCAGCCGCCGCGCCGAGGCGGCGGCGCGCGTCCTTCAGCGCAGCAACCTCGGCATGGTCTTTCCCCGCTCGGCGGTGAAAGCCCTCGCCGACGATCTTTCCGCCGCTGACGACAACCGCACCGACCGGCGGATTCGGCCGCGTATGGCCGCAGCCGCGCCGCGCGAGCGCCAACGCCCGCGCCATGAAGTCATTTGCCGGATTTCGCATACTTGTCGAGCACGCCGTTGACAATCGTGCGCGTCTTGGGGCTCGCGAACCAGTTCGCGAGATCGACGGCCTCGTTGATGACGACGGCCTTCGGCACGTCCGTGTTCTTCATCTCCCAGACGCCGAGGCGCAGCACCGCGCGCTCGATCGTGCCGAGGCGGTAGAGATCCCAGCCGACGAGCAGCGAGGAGATGATCGCGTCCAGCTCCTTGAGGGAGCCGAGGACGCCGACGACACGCTCTTCGGCAAACGCCTTCATCTTGCCACGAACCGCCTGCGGGCCACCATCCTCTTCGTCAAGGTCGAGAATCTGAGTCCAGTAGGAGGCCAAAAACGTCTCCACGTCATTCGGCGGGTTCAAGTCCGCCGCCGTCAGCATCTGAATCGCCCATTCGCGGGCCTGTCTGCGTGTCGCTGTCATGTCAAAGAACCTTTTCTTGAAGAGAGCATTATACCATATTTACTTTCCGCCGAGTTTCAGCCAGACGCGCAGAAGCTCCGAATCGCTCCAGGCCTGCGCCGTGCAGCCCTTCTGCGCGTGCGGCGCGTCGCCGTCCGCGTTCTCGCTCAGGTGTCCGAGACAGCCCGCGTTGAGGTTCTCGACCGCGCTCGCCAGGAGCGCCCGCGCAACCTCGCGCGAACAGGCGCGCGTCGCGACCAGCGCCTCGGCGTAGAGCGGAAACGGCCACGCCCAGACCGTGCCGTTGTGGTAGGCGGGCTTGCGCGCCGTGTCCTCGTCGCCCGCGTAGACGCCGCGATAGAGGGGGTTCCCGGCATTGAGCGAGCGGATGCCGCCCGGCACAAGCAGCTCCTCCGTCGCCGCGAGAATCGACTTGTCGTCCAGCACGCCGAGCGTGATGAGGAACAGCTGGTTCGGACGAATCGTGTCCTCCGGCACCGCCGCACACGCCGGCTCGCCGTGCGGCGCCGCGAGGCAGTCGCGGTAGCCGTGTTCCCATTTGAAGAGCGTCTTGACGGACACAAGGGCCTGATCGGCGAGCGTGTCGCGGCCGAGGTAGCGCAGGGCCGAGATCCAGAGCGCCTGGATCTCGACGGGATAGCCGACGCGCGGCGTGCAGGCGGGGTAGTTCGTGTCCATCCACGTGAAGTGCGACGGCGACCAGACGAGACCCGAACCGGGATCGACGCGAATGCCGTTGGGCGTCCCCTTCAGGTAGTTGTCGACAATCGAGTCGCACGTCTTCTTCAACGCCTCAACGTTCACCCCACAACCCTCAACCTCCTGCACACAGCGAATGAACCAGAGCTGCGCGTCCGTCGTGTCGCGGTTGCCGGCCGTCTTGCCGTAGATGATGTTCGGCAGCGTTCCGTTCTCCTCGAACGCCGCGAACGCCGCAAGAATCTTCTGCGCGATGTCCGTTCCGCCGGCGGCGATCAGGCCGCGCAGGAAAATGAAGGTGTCGCGGCCCCAGTCGAGGAACCACGGATAGCCCGCGATGACGGTCTTCAGGTCGTCGCGCTTGACGATGTAGAGGTCGAGGGCGGCGCGAAGGGCGTCAGCAATGGGCGAGAGAGATTGAGAGGCCTGACTTGAGAGACCTGGGAGACGCGAGAGACTTGAGGCCTCAGGTTCCTCTCGTCCCTCTGGCCTCTCTTGTCGCGTCGCCCCCTTTCGCCTCAATTCCCCGTCAAGGACGACCGTCTCGCCGACCTTGAGGTCAGCCGAGATCCAGCCGGGCGAAAAGAGGTCGCCAAGGCCGTCCTGTCCGCGCGCGGCCTCTTCGGGGTGTCCGACGCAGTAGGTCCACTGCGGCTCGTGGTGGTAGGCGCCGCCCGTCACGCGCATCGCGAAGGTCTGTCCGTAGGGACTGAAATCGAAGCCCGCGCCGCCGTCCGCCGCCACGCGCGATGCCGCCGGGAACAGCCGCTCCGCCCCCTGGTAGGCCTTGGTCGTCGCGTGGAAGCTGCGCCATTCGACGTCGGGACGGAAGACGAGCCGCACCTGGTCGCCCACGTCGTCACCGCCGGACGTGACGCGCGTGACCGCGAGCGTCGCCGCGTTCGCGCCGGGCGTGAGCGACAGCGTGAAGACGAACGCCGTCTCCTTGCCCATGCCGCAGGGTGCGGTGAAGTCCCATCGCGCGAAGCGTCCCGCCGGATCGACCGTCACGCGCGTCACGCACTTGCGGTCGAGTTCGCGCGTATACCCCTCGCGCTGCAGCCAGCACCGCGTGCGCGTCCAGAGGTTGAGCCGGTCGGACGGCACGTCCGGGTTCGGGTTCGCCGCGAGGAGCGCATCGTACTGCGAGCGAATCTCGCCCCAGCCGAGCCGCACCTGCGCCGCCGCGCCCGCCCCGTTCGAGAGAATCGTGCGAAAATCGGGATGCTGCCGCACCTCCTCGCCCGACAGCGCGAGCCTGACCCGCGCCGCGTCCGCCGACGGCGGCACGAGAAACGCGGCGTGCGTCCGCACGGCGCGTCCATCGATGTAGCGCGCCACGTCCAGCCGCAGCCGGCGGCAGCGCGTGCCGTCCCCTGCGTAGGCGGGCGCGTCGAAGACGACGCGGCCCTGCACCGACCGCGCGACACGCAGCGTCTTGCCGCTCGCCGGATCGACGAGCCGAGCCCGAAACGGCGCATCTGCCGTGATCTCGGCCCTCTCGCCCGCCGGCACGACGACCTCGCGGCGCTCGTCGCGCGGGATGACGACGTGAAAGAGCGCGTTCGGCGCGGCGGGCGATTCGGTCGTTTCGGTCGCGGCGCCGCTCGTCGCGCAAACTTCGCCCAACGCAACCGAAGCCCCCTTGCCGTCCTGAACGGCCGCCGCGAGGCCGGCCGCGAAGCACCGAACCTCGCCGGGCGCGAGGCGAACGGTCGCGCCGAGCGCCCGCCGCCCGCCGTTCAGAAGGTCTTCGGCCTTGCCCGCCGGGAACGCCGCCGCGTCCCACGCGATCTCGGCCGGCGCGTCGCAGTCGAGGTTCGCGAGCACCAGGACGGGCGCCGCGCCGTCTCGCGTGCGTACGACGGCGAGCGTGTTGCCGCCGCCGCGCGTGACGACCCTGAGACGGCTCGCGCCCGCAAAGCCCGGGTGCGTGCGCAACAGCCCGTTCAGCCGCGCGATGAGATCGACCATGTTCGCCGTCGCGCCCCAGTTGAGGTCGTTCTTGCCGTGCACGTCGATCTTCTCCGTCGCGTACCACTCGACGCCGTTGGCGATGCCCCACGCGCCCTGCCACGACAAGAGCGCGGCGAGCTGCACCCGCAGCCGCGCGTAGGTCGCGCCGCGCTTCGCGAGGCGGTCGTTGTCGTGCGTCTCGGCGAAGTGGACGAGCGTCCCGTACTTCTCGGCGCGCTCGATCGCCGCCGGCAGGTAGCCCTCGAACTGGCTGCGGTCGTAGGTCTGGAAGATTTCCGAATACGCCCAGTCGAGATTCGACTCGGCCAGCAGCCGGTTCGTGACCGCGATCTCGCCGCCCAGCCCCTCCAGCAGGAAAACCGTGTCGGGATACTCCTCGCGCACCTTCGCGACGATGTACTCCCACGTCTCGGCGGGAATCATGTACCCCGCGTCGCAGCGGAAGCCGTCCACGCCCTCGCGGCACCAGAAGAGGAAGACGTCCGCCATGTACGCGCGCAGCTCCGCGTTCGCGTAGTCGAGCTCGACGAGGTCGGCCCACTTCACGCCCCACGCGCCCGGCGAGTGGAAGCGGCCGTCCGGCTCGTGCCGAAACCAGTCCGGGTGGTGCGTCTGCAGGGTCGATGCCCAGCCCGTGTGGTTCGCGGGCAGGTCGACGAAGAAGAGCCCGCCCTTCGCGTGGACGGCGCCGATCAGCTCCTCGAACTGGCCGAGCGGCGTGACGGCCTCGTCGAACTCCGCCATCGCGGGATCGACCGAGAGGAAGTCCGTCGCGGCGAACGGGCAGCCGTACTCGCCCATGACGGCGTAGGTCGTCGGCACGGGGAACGGCGGCAGGGTCTGGACGATGCGAAAGCCCATCGTGTCCATGATGAGCGGCAGGCGGCGCACGACTTCGCGGAAGCTGCCGAACTGACGGGGGAAGACGCAGTAGATCGCGTTGCACGCGCGCGTCTCGCCGCTCTCGACCTTGACGTGCAGATTGCGGCCCGTCGGCCACTCCGGCACGTGCGAGCCCTCGGGGAAGAAGCAGGCCTTGCCGGAGAAGACGCCAACCTCATTGAGCGGAATCTCGCCCGTGAACACGCCGGGCGCTGTCTCGGAGAGCGGAATGTCCGTCCACGCCTTCGCGAGCGGGGTGAGGCCCTTCTCCGTCTCGTCGATGATCTCGCGGCGGCGCACGTCGCCGTGGCCGAGGTTCGTGCGGAACGCGGCGCGCCCTTTGCGCGGCGGATCGACGGCGAGCGTGACGGCGAGCGTGTCGCCGCGCCATTTGAGCAGAAAGGATTCGGGTGCCGGTGTCTGGGTCATGGAGAGGTTGGTTTGGATGTTGAAAGTGTGGGGCCTGTCCCCGGTCCGACAAGGCGGCCCTCCAGCGTCGCGTCCGTGTGGACGCGCGTGACGAAGATGCGGACGCGGGACTTGCGCGGCGCGGGCGAGACCGTCGTGCCGCGCAGGTATTCGCCCGTCCAGCCGGACGTCGGATTCTCGTCCTCGACGACGATCTCGACTTCGCGTCCCAGAAACCGCCGCGCGAACTGTTCGCGGCTGCGCGCCACCTGCTCGGCGAGCCGATGCGCACGGGCCGTGCGCACCGCTTTCGGCAAGGCTCCGCCAAAGGCCGCCGCAAGCGTGCCCGGACGCTCCGAATAGGGGAAGACGTGCGCATGGTTGAACGGGAGCCGCCGCAACAGCCCCTCCGTCGCGGCAAAGTCGAAGTCCGACTCGTCCGGGAAGCCCGCCATCACGTCACAGCCGAGGCCGAGGTTCGGCAGCAGCTTCGTCGCCGTTGCGACCAGCGCCTCGACGTCCCGCACGAGATAGGGCCGCTTCATCGCCGCGAGGATGCGGTTCGAGCCCGACTGCACGGGAATGTGGAGAAAGCGGCAGACGTTCGCGCGCTCGGCCATCGCCCGCACCGTCTCCAGCGCGCACGTGCCGGGCTCAAGCGAACCGAGGCGTACGCGGCAGTCGGCGGAGACGTCCGCCAGCGCGGCAACGAGGTCGGGCAGACGCTTTCCCTCGGAGGCGTAGAGCGCGAGGTTGCAGCCCGTGACGACAAGTTCATGATAGCCCGCATCGACGAAGCGCCGAGCCTTGTCCACGACAGAACCAAACGGCACGGACGCGGACGCGCCGCGAAACTTCGGCACGATGCAGAACGTGCAGCGTCCCGAACAGCCGTCCTGCACCTTCAGGTAGGCGCGCGCCGTGCGCGTCGGGACGTGGAACGCCTCGTCCGCCGCCGGCGGCGCGGCGTCCGGGTGCGCCATCGCGCGCGCTTTCTGCGGCAGGCAGCCGCAGACGCGCAGGGGCGTACGAGGATAATGGCGGCGGAGGTGGTCGATCAGCTTTTCGCAGTCGCGCTGGGCGCGCGCCGTCACGCTGCAGCCGCGCACGACGAACAGGTCGGCGTCGGCATGCCGCTCCGTCCGCGCCCACCCTTTCGCGAGATACGCGGCCTCCATCTCCAGCGCCTCGGCCTTGTTCAGGCGGCAACCGAATGTCTCGAAGCAAACCTTCACGCGTCCCCGCCTTCCCTGCCTTCACCGGCGGCGGGACGTGACCTCGATCACGTTCACGCAGTTGCGGAGCTGGAGGATGATCTGGTCGACGACGCGCGCGGAGCCCAGCACGTCGATCTTCATGCGCGAGACCGTGCCGTCCTCCGTCGGCCCGACGTTCAGCGTCTGGATGTTGTAGCCACGCCCCGAAATGAGCCCGACGATCCGCGCGAGGACGCCGGGCCTGTTCTCGACGAAGCAGTTCAGCCGGTAGATCGACTCCTTCTCCTTCATACGCACGCCTCCTTGGGAATCGCGACTTCGACGAGCGTCGGGCCCTGCGCCCGCAGCGCGCGCCGCAGCGCCGGCTCGACCTGCGACGGCGCGGTCACGCGCACGCCCTTCAGCCCGTAGGCCCCCGCCAGCTTCACGAAGTCGGGCGACCGCAGGTCCGTCGCGAAGTAGCGCGCCCCGTAGCCCTCCTTCTGCAGCTGGCGCACGAGGCCGAGCGACTGGTTGGCGAAGACGACGAACGTCACGCGCAGGTTCAGCTCGACGGCGACGATCAGCTCCTCCGCCGTCATCTGCGCGCCGCCGTCCCCGACAAACGCGGCGACCCGATGCTCCGGCCGCGCGATCGCCGCGCCGATGGCCGCCGGAATGCCGAAGCCCATCGCGCCCATGCCGCCCGACGTCAGGAAGTGACGCGGATAGACGTGGCGGAACTCCCGCGCCGCCCAGATCTGGTGCTGTCCGACGTCCGTCACGACAAGCGCGTCGCCCTTTGTCAGCGCCGCGACGGTGCGGATGACGGCCGCCGGGTCGATGGCCCGGGCCGACGCGCACACGCGGCGCGCTTCCGGGCGCGCAAGCGACGCGCACCAGGTCGCGTGCGTCGCCGGGCGAATCCGCGAGTTGACGGTCGTCAGCAAGTCCTTGATGTCCGCGACGATGCCGAGGTGGGCCGTCACGTTCTTGTCGATGGAGCTGGGGTCGCAGTCGACGTGGACGATCTTCGCCTGCCGCGCGAACGTGCGGACGTCGCCCGTCGTGCGGTCGTTGAAGCGCACGCCGAGCGCGAGGATGACGTCCGCCGCGCGGATCGCCCGATTGGCCGCGTCCGTCCCGTACAGGCCGCAGAGGCCGAGCGCGAGCGGATCGCGCTCGTCGATGGAGCCGATACCCATGAGCGTCGTCGCGACGGGAACCTGCGCCTTGTGCGCCAGCGCCGTCACGTCGGACGCCGCCTCGGCGGCGAGGACGCCGCCGCCCGCGAGAATGAGCGGACGCTGCGCCTCGTTCAGGAGCTTCGCGAGGCGATTCACCTCGCGCGGCGCGGCGTAGACTTCGGGGTGATACGCCCGCAGGCAGACGCGCTCCGGGCATTTCGCCGCCGTCCGCGCCTCCTGGCAGTCGCGCGGCACGTCGATGACGACGACGCCGGGCTTGCCGTGCGTCGCGATGTAGAAGGCCTGGGCGACCGTCTCGGGAATCTCGTCCGCCGACTTCACGAGGAAGTTGTGCTTCGAGACGGCGCGCGTGAGCCCCGTCGTGTCCGCCTCCTGAAAGGCGTCCGTGCCGATCTGTGCGAGCGGCACCTGTCCGCAGACGAGGACCAGCGGCACGCCGTCCATGTTCGCGCAGCCGAGGCCGGTGATCGTGTTCGTGAGGCCGGGGCCGCTCGTCACGAGCGCGACGCCCGGCCGCCCCAGCGCGCGCGCATAGCCGTCCGCCATGTGCACGCACCCCTGCTCGTGACGCCCCAGGACGAAGCGGAACTTCGCCGTGCGCACGGCGTCGAAGATGTCGATGACGTTTCCGCCCGGATAGCCGAAGACGACTTCAGTTCCCGCGCGCGCCAATGAATCGACGAGGGCCTGCGCGCCTGTGCGCAGCCCCGCCTTCCCCTCTTTTGTCCGCCCGTTCATTCTGCCTTCGCCTGCTCCGGATGGTTCTTGACGTAGAGCCGCACCGACTGCTCCACGATGTCGCGGCAGTTCCCCTTCGCCGCCCAGTAGATCGCCGAGAGGAACGGGTCGCCCCAATCGTCGAAGCCCGTCATCTGCTCGATCCGCGCCATCTCGCGGGCCTCCATCCCCAGTTCCTCCCAAGCGCCGCGCCGACGGACATCCTCGACCTTCGCGCGCCAGAACGTGCGGTAGGCCGACGCGGCCGAGTCGAGATTGGTGCCGATCTTGAGCTCGAAGAGCCACGCCAGCTCGCGCAGCAGTTCGGGCGAGCGCGGGTTGAGCCGCAGGCCCTCGTCCCGCAGCAGCCGAATCGCCGCCTCGACCCACCGCCAGCGCGATTCGGCGTCGGGCATCATGACGGAAATGTTGTAGGCAAGATTCCACGCCGCATAGCTCCAGACTTCGGGCGTGTGCGGCTCCAGAAACGCCAGCGCGCTCGCGAGCTGCGCAAGTTCGACGTAGCGTCCCTCGTCCTGCAGCCGGTCAGCCCGGAACCAGACGACTTCGGCGGCAAGCGACCTGAGTCCGCCAAGCGCAGCGAGCGCGCCCTCGGCCAGCGCCGGTGCGGAATCGGGCCGGTTCGCCCGCAGGAGGAACTGCCCGCCCGCCGCGCACACGAGCAGCACCGCGACAGCGATGCCGCTCCACACGCGCGCCCGCGCGAACGAACGGAAGAGGAATCCTCTCATGTGACGAAACATTGGCATAAACGCAAATCCCAAAGCCCGTACCTCACACGACCGCGCCGAAGTCGCGGCGGTAGACGCCTTCGCGCGGTTCGAGCTCCGGCGGAATCGTCAGCGGCGCAAGCGGCGCGTCGTCCGCCGCGACCGCCTCCCACGCCGCCGCGTGAATCGGCAGCCCCTGTTCGCGGAACATCGTCTCGAACTCCGTCCACACTTCCTTCGGACGCGGCATCGGCTCGACGCGGCGGAAGCGCGCGTCTTCGGCGAACCCCGCGCAGACTTCCTCGAAATACTCCGCGTGATCCGTCGCGAACTCGATCCGGCCGCCGATCGTGAGCCGCTTCCAGAGCGCGGCGCGGAACAGCGGCCCGAACAGGCGGTGCGAATGGTGCTTCTTCTTCGGCCACGGGTCGGGGAAGAAGACGTAGACGCGGCGCGCATGATGCGCCGGCAGCAGATAATGGAACGTGTAAAGCGCCTCCAGCCGGAGGACGCTCGCGTTCGCGATCTTCCCGCGACGGCACTTGCCGTCGAAGAGCCGCACGCGCTCCAGCATGCGCTCGATGCCGAGGAAGTCGCAGTCGGGGGTCTCCCGCGCGCGCCGCGTCAGGAACTGCCCCTTGCCGCAGCCGACTTCGATCTCCAGCGGACGCGACAGGTCGATGTCGAGCGGCCGGCAGGGATCGTCGATGGGAATTATGCCCAAAGCTTCTCCAGCGCGTAGTAGGCGCGCGCCTCCGGCGAGAAGACGTGGACGACGACGTCGATGTAGTCGGCGACGATCCAGCCGGATTCGGGGTCGCCCGAAATGCGGTAGGGCTTCGGGAGCGCCTTCACGAGGGCCTTCAGGTGCGGCGCGGCCGCACCGGTCGCGACGACGAAGTAGTCGGTGAGGCCCGACGTGCCGCGCACGTCGTAGGTCTTCACGTCCTGCGCCTTCGTGTCGACGAGCGCCTGGGTGAGGGTGGTCAAGAGTTCTTCTGCTGTCATGTTCTTTTTCGGTTCGGCCATTCGGCCTTGAAGTCTTTTCCTCTGCCGCCGCGCGTCAGACGAGCGGTCGGTCGAGCATTTTCTCGTAGAGCTGGATGTATTCCTTCGCGCAGGCCTTGTGGTTGAAGCGGGCGAGCGATTCCGTCATGATGCGCGCGATCTCGCGCTCACGGACGTCCGCCGGCTGGTGGAAGAAGTCCATTGCCCGGTCCATCGCCCAGAAGAGCCCGTTCGAGTCGTAGGTGTCGAAGAGGAAGCCGTTGCCGCGCGACTGCGCGACGTCGAGCGGCTCCACGGTGTCGTGCAGGCCACCCGTGTTGTGCGCGACCGCGAGCGAGCCGTAGATCGGCGCCTGCATCTGCGGCAGGCCGCACGGCTCGAACAGCGACGGCATGAGCGTGAAGTCGCTCGCCGCGAAGCCGAGCTGCGAGAGGCGTCCGTCGAAATTGTGCACGGCGAGGCGCGACTCGATCCGGTGGAACGCGCGGATGTCCCAGAACGGCTGCTGGTAGGGGCCGTTCGCGATGACCGCGATCTGCGCGTCGGGATGCTTGTCGAGGAAGCGGAACGTGATGTCGGTGAGGAGCTGCGGCCCCTTCTGCACCGGGTCGAGGCGGCTCGGCCAGAAGAAGAGCGCGCGGTCGGCGTTCTCCTCCAACCCCAGCGCGTGCTGAAGGGCGAGCTTGTTCTGGCGCTTCGCGCCGCGATGCTCCGCCGGGCCGTACTTGAACGGGATCTTGTCGTCGATCGCCGGGTTGTCCGAGGCGTCCGGCGCGTTCAGGATGCCCGCCGCGCAGCCCGCGTAGTACTTGCTGCGGATCTCGTTGCGGATCGAGTCGGGGATGAACGCGTGCCAGCCGTTGACGATTTCGGTGAGGAACGTCGGCGAGACGGTGTTGATGAAGTGCGCGGCGAAGCAGCCGGACGCCTGGAGGTCGATCGGGTTGTTGTTGCGCGACTCCTCGTAGTTGTACGGCGGGTAGGCGTAGTAGAGGTTCGTCCAGAACTCCGCCGCGTCGATGCCCGCGTCCTCCACGCGCGCGAGGCTCAGCTTCTGCGTGTGGATGTTGTGGACGGTGAAGAGGCAGGGAATCCCCATCCGGCGCGCGGCGGCGGGGATGAGCCCCGTCATCCAGTCGTTGCAGTGGATGAGGTCGGGCTGGACGTGCGGGATGATGTTGTTGATCACCTCGCGCTGGAACGCGAGCGCGAGCTTCACGTTCCCGTCGCCCCGGTCGTACACCGTGTCGCGGTAGTAGAAGCAGCGGTCTTCGGCGAGGTGGATGCGCTCGTCGGAGAGGTGGCTCTTGTACTTGCGCAGCTCCTCCGAGACGAGCTGGGCCGTCTCGACGTGGAACATGCGGCGGTAGTGCGGCAAGGCGACGTGGACATCCGCCCCCAAGCCGTAGAGCGCCTGCACGAGCGAGGCGGACACGTCCGCCATGCCGCCGGCCTTGGCCGACATCTTGCCGGCGAGGTTCCCCATGCCCTCGGGGAGATACGTGATCTCCGGCGTGACGATCAGGATTCTCGGATTGCGAGGTCTGTTTCGAGTCATCATGATGCGTATTATAGCATTTTCCCGTCCGAAATGGCCACACGGACCATACGAGACTCAATTCCGCTCAAGGTCGCGGCGGATCGCCTTCTGCTTCAGCGCGTCGCGCTTGTCGTGCAGCTGCTTGCCGCGACACACGCCAAGGTCGACCTTGACGCGCCCGTGCTTGAGGAACATCTTCAGCGGCACGAGCGTCAGCCCCTTCGCCTCGGTCTTCATCTTGAGGTCGAGGACTTCCTTCGCGTGCACGAGCAGCTTGCGCTGGCTCTTCGGCTCGTGGTTGAAGCGGTTGCCGAAGCGGTAGCACGCGATGTCCGCCCCCAGAAGCCAGAGCTCGCCCTTCAGAACGGCGCCGTAGGCCCCGGAGAGCGAGACCTGCCCCTGCCGGCAGGACTTCACCTCGGTTCCCGTAAGGACGATACCGCACTCGATCGTCTCGAGTACGGTATAGTCGTGCCGAGCCTTTCGGTTCTCGGCAAAGACGGAATTGAACTTCCGCTTTTCAGTCGGCATACAGCGAGTTCACGGAGGTGTGCTTCGTGTTCCACTTCGTCTTCGCGTCCTCGGCCTTGGCGATCGCGTCAAAGTCGATTTCGGCGATGAGCTTGCCCTCGGCCACCTCGGCGAGCGCGATGTCGCACTTGTCGACGTCGAGCGCGGAGCGGTTCTTCGCCTTGTCGTCGTCCGTCAGCAGCTTCGACGGGTTCACCAACGGCTTGGCGCCGTTGATGAGCTCGCGTTCGCGCTTCGAGACCAGGTTCACGAGAACCGGGACCGACGGGATCTTCTCGTGCGCTTTCTTCAGGAGTTCAGCGTTCATAATCCATTGTCCTTCGTTCGATTACTCGAACATTCGATCATTCGATTATTCGACGATTTGATTATTCGATCATTTCCCGCATCACGCCTGCTGGTCGAGTTCGGCCATCGCCGCCTTGCGGCTGAGCTTGATGCGGCCGCGCTCATCGACGTCAAGGCACTTGACCTTGATGATGTCGCCGACCTTGCAGACGCCATCCATCGACTTCAGGAACTTGTCCGAGAACTCCGAGATGTGGCAGAGGCCGTCCATGCCGGGGAGGATCTCGACGAACGCGCCGAAGTCCTTGATGCCCGTTACCTTGCCCTCGTAGATCTTGCCCGGCTCGGCGACCGCCGTGACCGCGCCGACCTCGCGCTTCGCCGACTCCATCGACTCGACGTTGTTCGCGAAGATCGAGACCTTGCCGTCGTCGTCGATGTCGATCTGCGCGCCGGTCTTCTCGACGATCGCGCGGATGTTCGCGCCGCCGGGGCCGATGAGCGCGCCGATCTTGTCGACCGGAATCTGCATCTCCTCGATGCGCGGCGCATACGGGTTGAGGTCCGCGCGCGGCGCCGGGATGACGCTCTCCATGAAGTCGATGATCTTCAGGCGCGCGTCATGCGCGGCCTTGATCGCGCCCTCGACGAGATCCCACGTGAGGCCGCGCAGCTTCAGGTCGACCTGGAAGCCCGTGATGCCCTTCTTCGTGCCGCCGACCTTGAAGTCCATGTCGCCGCAGTGGTCTTCGGCGCCGAGGATGTCGGTGACGAGCACCTTCTGGCTCTGGTCGTCGTTCGTGAACAGGCCGATCGAAATGCCCGCGACCGTGCGCTTCAGCGGCACGCCCGCGTCCATGAGCGCGAGACAGCCGTTGCAGATCGACGCCATCGACGAGGATCCGTTGGAGCCCATGATCTCGCTGACGACGCGGATCGAGTACGGGAAATCGTCCGGCAGGACCTCCGCGATCGAGCGCTCGGCGAGCGCGCCGTGGCCGATCTCGCGACGGCCCGTGGAGCCGAGGCGGCCGACTTCGCCCGTGCAGTACGGCGGGAAGTTGTAGTGCAGCATGAACCGCTTCGAGGTGTCGCCGCCCGTCACCGAGTCGAGATCCTGCGCGTCCTTCTTCGTGCCGAGCGTGACCGTCGCGAACGACTGCGTCTCGCCGCGCGAGAAGATCGCCGAGCCGTGGAGGCGCGGCAGGACGCCGACCTGCGCGGACAGCGGACGGATCTCGTGCTGGGCGCGGCCGTCGATGCGCTTGCCGTGGACGAGCACGTTCTTGCGGACGGTCTCGATCTCCAGCGCGTCGAAGAGGTGCACGAACTTCACGGCGTCGATCTCGGGCCACTTCTCGGAGACCTTCTTGAGGAGGTCCTCCCTGATCGCCGAGACCTTGCCCTGGCGCTCCAGCTTGCCCTTGACGAGCAGCGCGGCCGCGAGGGCCTCGCCGCCCTCCTTGCGCACGAAGTCCATCTGGTCCTGCGGCTGCGGGACGTCCTTGATGACCTTGTCGGGCTTGCCGAGCGCGCGGCGCATCTCGATCTGGAGATCGATGATCTTCTCGACTTCCTCGTGCGCGCGCTTCAGGGCCGCGACGAAATCCTCGTCGGAGATCTCCGAGGCCGAGCCCTCCATCATGAGGAACTTGCCGCGGATGCCGGCGTAGAGGAGGTCGATGTCGCTCTTCGCCTTCTGCTCGTGCGTCGGGTTGATGACCCACTGGCCGTCGACGCGGCCGATGCGCACGCATCCGATCGGGCCCATGAACGGGATCTCGGAGATGTGCAGCGCCGCCGACGCCGCGTTCACCGCGAGGAAGTCGGCCTCGCGCGTGCCGTCGGACTGGATGAGTGTGCCGTTGACCTGGACGTCGTTGTAGTAGCCGTCGGGGAAGAGCGGACGGATCGGGCGGTCGCACATGCGCGCCGTCAGGATCTCCTTCGACGACGGGCGCGCCTCGCGCTTGAAGAAGCCGCCCGGGAACTTGCCCGCCGCGTAGAACTTCTCGCGGTACTCGCACTGCAGCGGGAAGAAGTCAATCCCTTCGCGCGGCGTGTCGGTGTTGGTGACCGCCGTGAAGACGGTCGTGTCGCCGTACGAGACGGCGACGGCCCCTGCGGCCTGCTGCGCGAGGAGCCCGGTCTCGATCACGAGGTCCGTCCCCGCGATGTTGACCTTGAACTGCTTTGCACCTTCCATTGGTGTTTCTCTTTTCTTCTTTCTTTTGTTCCGTTGGCAAATCAGCGGCGGAGGCCGAGCTTCTTGATGAGGTCCTGGTACTTCGCCTCGTCCTCGCGCTTCAGGTAGTCGAGCAGGTTGCGGCGGTTCTGGACCTTGCGGAGGAGGCCGTAGCGGCTCGAATGGTCCTTCTTGTTCGCCTTGAGGTGCTCGGTGAGGGCCGCGATCTCCTTCGTGAGAATCGCGATCTGGACTTCGGACGAGCCCGTGTCGCGGTCATGGCGCTGGAATTCGTTCTTGATGGCGGCCTTGTCGATCTTCATGGTATCTGTGTTCTTTCTGATGTGTTGTTTCCACGCGCTGGGAGGTTCCCCGAAAACGGGACGAAAGCCATCACCCGATGGCCCCCACGACAGGGATAACCTCCTGAGACAGCCGCAGATTGGCGCGTATTATAGCAAAAACGGACTGCCACAGGCAAGTGCGCGGACGCTTCTATGTCGATTTTCTAATCCGTATCGTGAGCCACAAACCCCCTTTGCGGCCAAGAATCATCCTATTCGTCGCCACATCTATAAGCCGCGCCACGTCCTCTTTGCTACGCGAACGCCGCCGCGATCTGCTGCTCGACGGTCTTGCCGTCCCGTTCCGGCCCGTAGATCGTGGCATAGACGTATTTCGCCCTGTCCTGCGCCGCCCAGAGCCGGCCGACCGCGTCCTTCTC
>CAKTZI010000050.1 GCA_934635385.1 uncultured Kiritimatiellota bacterium
GGCAGCTGCGTGTTCACGTGGACGATGTGGTTGCACTGCGCGCCCGCCGAGGCCATGATCGTCGTGTCGGAGATCGGCGAGCAGTGGTCGCCGCACACCGCGCCCGCCATGCAGGCCGAGACCGCGATGATCGTCATCGAACTGCCGGGGATCGCCGCGAGGACGATCGGGATCAGGATGCCGAACGTGCCCCAGCTCGTGCCCGTCGAGAACGCGAGGATGACCGCGATCACGAAGATGATCGCCGGCAGGAAGTTGAAGAGGCCCGCCGCCGGCCCGTTGATGAGGTCGGAGATGAAGACCTTCGCGCCGAGCGCGTCCGTCATGCCCTTCAGCGTCCACGCGCAGCAGAGGATCATGATCGCCGGCACCATCGCCTTGAAGCCCTCCGGGAAGCCGTCCATGCAGTCGCGGAACGAGATGACGCGGCGGCAGACGTAGAAGACGACCGCGAAGACGAGCGCGACGATCGAGCCGAGCGTGAGGCCGACCGAGGCGTCGGAGTTCGAGAACGCGACGACGAAGTTGCGGTGCGCCTCGCCCTCGGCGAAGAAGCCGCCCGAGTAGATCATGCCGACGACGCACGCGGCGATCAGCACGAGGACGGGGATCACGAGGTCGATGACGCGGCCGCGGTCGTTCTTCGTGAGCACTTCCGTCGCCTCCTCCAGCGCGCCGAGGTCGGGCTTTCCGGCGGCGACGTCCGCCTCGTGGCGGCGCATCGGGCCGAAGTCGAACTTCATGAACGCGAGCGCGAACATCGTGACGATCGTGAGGATCGCGTAGAAGTTGTAGGGGATCGCGGCGATGAAGAGCGAGAAGCCGCTTTCCGCGCCCGCGCCCTTCGCGAAGCCGGCCACCGCCGCCGCCCAGCTGGAGATCGGCGCGATGATGCAGATCGGTGCGGCCGTCGCGTCGATGAGGTACGAGAGCTTCGCGGCCGAGACCCTCTTCGCCTTCGTGACCGGGTGCATGACCGAGCCGACCGTGAGGCAGTTGAAGTAGTCGTCGACGAAGATGAGCATGCCGAGGATGATCGTCGCGACCTGCGCGCCGACGCGGCTCTTGATGTGCGTCTGCGCCCAGCGGCCGAACGCCGCCGAGGCGCCCGTCTTGTTCATCATCGCCACGAGCGCGCCGAGAAGGACAAGGAAGATCAGGATGCCCACGTTGTAGGCGTCGGCGATCTTTTCGATGAAGCCCGCCTGCACGACGTGCGTGAGCGTCGTCTCGAACATCCCGACGAACCCGTCGGCCTTCATCGCGTAGAGGACGCCGCCCGAGACGATGCCGAGGAAGAGCGACGAGTAGACCTCCTTCGTGACGAGCGCCAGCACGATCGCCAGGAGCGGCGGGAAGATCGCCCACCACGTGCCGAACAGCGGCTCGGCCTGGCGCACCGTCGCGAGCGCGGCGGCCTCGTGCGCCTTGAAGTCCCTGTCGGCCTGCACGTTGTCGGCATACGCCTCGACGTAGGCCTTCGCGTCCTCGACCTTCGCGAGCGCGTAGGTCTTGGCGGACTCTCCCTCGCCGACGACAATCTTGTTTTCTTCGGCGGCCCAGAGGCCACCGCACAGGGCGACGAGCGCCGCACAGCAGAGGATTCTACTTTTTTTCATAAGTCCGCATATTATAGCAAAAAACCGTCCGTCTGCGGTCAAGCAGGAGCAACAGGAGTCCGAAAAGCGCAAGGCCGATCGAGATCGCCTGCGCGATCGAGAACGGCCCGACGTCCGCGCGCGGGTCTCCGCGCAGGCATTCCAGGCCAAACCGAATGACCGCGTAGCCGACGAGATAGACGCCCGCCGTGTAGCGGCGGAATCGGCGGTAGAGGAAGTGGAGGAGCGCGAACAGCATGAGCAGTGCGGCCGCCTCGAAGAGCTGGGTCGGCAAGACGGAGACCGCCTGCCGGCCGTGCTCGTACCAGCTCGGACTCCCCGCCGGGAACGTGACGGCGCACCAGGCGTCCGAGTCGCGTCCGTAGCAGCACCCGTAGAAGAAGCAGCCGACGCGGCCGAAGGCGTGGCCGAGCGGGACGACCGTGGCGAGCAGGTCGGCGAGCGCGAGCGGATGCTCCTTCGTGCGCGCGCACCAGGCGAAGAAGACGACGAGCGCGAGGATGAGGCCGCCGTAGAACACAAGCCCGCCCTGGTCGACGCGGACAATCCGCTCCGGGTGCGCGGCGAACTCGGTCTGCCAGTTCTCGATCACGTAGGCGATGCGCGAGCCGACGACGCCGGACACCATCAGCGCGAGAAGAAAGTTCGAGAGGTCCTTGCGTCCGCTCAGCCGCTCGACGAGCCACCAGCAGGCGAGAAAGCCCGCCGCCATGCACGCGCCGTAGGTCTTCAGATGCAGGAAGCCGATGTCGATGAGGTCAGGGTACATACAATGAATTTGCCTTTTAATCCGTGCGAATCCGTGAAATCCGTGGTTATTTCCTTTAAATCCGTGGTTAAATCCCCTTCGCCTTCCCCCACAGCCAGCGGCCCGCGTTCCAGAAGAAGAGGCCGGTCGCCGCATAGGCCGAGGTGACGCGGCGCAGCAGGAAGCCGCCCAGCGCCTCGAACGTGAGCGGCGTCATCGCCGCGAGCCAGACAAGCACGATCGCGACGTTCACGAGAAAGATGAACGTCCACGAGAAGATGCGCCCGTAGGCCTTCACGTCCGGCTGGCGCTGGCCCAGCGTCTCCAGCGTGAAGAGGACGTGGAACGCCCACGTGAAGCCGATCAGGAACAGCCAGAGCGGCAGGCAGGGAAGCGGACGCAGGAACGCCGCCGTCACGAGCGCGCAGACGATGACCACGAACGTGTAGAACGGAAAGAAGTACGGCGCGAGCGAGATGAGGAGGTTCGTCTTCGAGAGCTTCACGCTGCCGCCCGACGCGCCGACCGTGAGGTCGCTCGGCCGCGCGAAGAACAACAGCCCCCAGAGCGCATGCGTCAGCTCATGCCCCAGCACGTAGGCCTTCACCGGATGCGAGAGCGCCATCCACGCGAGCGTGAACGCGGCGATGCCGCCGAGAAGCGACAGTGCCTCGACGCTCAGCCCCGACCCGCCGGCGGCGGCGAGGACGGCATCGAGAAACGCGCGCGAGACGCCCCAGCAGACCGGCAGCAGCGCGAGTCCCGTCAGCAGTCGCAGGAAGTTCGCCATTGCCCTCTCATTCCTTGTCGAAGATGAACACGAGTTCGCCCGGGAAGACCCGGTGGTTCTGCCGCGCGATCGCCTCGACGAAATCGGCGTCGGTGCGGAAGCGCCGCTGGTTCTCGACGAGCTTCGCGATCTCGGCCTTCTTGCTCTCGATCCGCTCCTGCAGCTCGGCGTTCTGCCGCTTCAGGGATTCGCTGCGGCGATAGTTCGGATACATCATGACGAGGCCGCCGATGACGATCAGCACCAGCACGAACCCCGTCAGGTATTTGATGAAAGTCTCTCTCAGTCCCTCGCTCATGACGGGAATTATAGCATAAATTCGCGTCCCCCGAACGCCGCCGCGCCGAGAACCGCCAACTTACGCCGAAAACTCTGGGGACAGCCCCCACGAACCCTACCACTCGAACCC
Source organism: uncultured Kiritimatiellota bacterium (assembly GCA_934635385.1). Classification (GTDB taxonomy): domain Bacteria; phylum Verrucomicrobiota; class Kiritimatiellia; order RFP12; family UBA1067; genus UBA1067. Next base: position 3,567 of record CAKTZI010000050.1, read on the forward strand.
TACCATTGGGGTCTGACACCTTTTAGCAGGACGAGTTCGCAGGGCGTCACGCGCCGCGCCGCCAGCCCCGCCGCATTGAGGACGCGCCGAACGTGGGACGCATGCGGCCCACAATCCAACACCGCAATGCGTGCGCTGGGATCAAGGGCGGCTCGTGCGGCGGCACACGTGTATGCCGCTTCCGACCCTTCGTTGCGGAGAACAATCTGAAGGTCGCGAATCAGGACGCTCTGGTCGCCGTTGTTGAAGCCCATGTCAAAGCGGTTGACCGTGTCCATCTCACGGCATCCGTTGCCTTCCTTGTGGAAGGCGAACGTCCCCAGCTCGACGACGACCTCGCGCCAGACGCCGAGAGCGTCCCGCACACGCGGCAGCTCGACAAACCACGCATCGCCGTCCGCCTCGCGCAGCCACATCGTCCGGCTGCCGACGCTCGGCTTCAGAGCCTTCTCCTGCCAGACGAACGCCACGGCATTGGACGGCAGCGAGACCGCATGACGGAGATTCGCCCAGCAGGCGCGTCCGTCCGTGAAGTCGATGCGCAACGCGCCGTTCGTCGCCGAAAGGCGCGGCATTTCGCCGTTCCCGAGCGACCAGGCGGACACGTCAGCCGCCGCAAGCGTCCGCCGTTCAATCGTCGAACCGGGACACCGGCACGTTTCCGTCCCGGCACCCTGCACCGGGACTTGCGCCGGGAGAAGGACGGCCACGGTCACCGCGCCAAGGCCAACCGCGCGTCGGGTCGAGGCGTGCAGACGGGCATTCAGTTGAAAGATTCCAACGTTCATGCCGGGAATTATAGCACATTCGCCTCTTCATTACCTACTCTTTTCGGCAACAAAAACCAACGTCTTCAGGACAGCCGCATTTTGAATGAGAATTTTCCGCAGGGAATTCTCATTTCACGATATCTGGCGGAAACAGCTCATTTTCAGGTGTTTTTGACACACGTCAATGGGGGACAGACCCCACCGAATGGGGGGTCTGTCCCCACGGCGTCTCCTCCACCCTAATCTCATCGGACATTTCAATGCACTCAGCGGCAGCAGAGATTTGGTATAATGTGCCTATTATCATGATCGGCCACGTGAAAACGCCGCAGCAGACGCGGACAAGAAGCCTCCTGACGATTGCCATCGCCCTGCGGCTTTCCTTCGCGTCACACCGCGACATCCTGAGCGGCATCCTCCGCGAGGCGCGGACGCGCCCCGTTCGACTGAAGTTCATCGCCACGCCCGACAGCCATGCGCAAGACCGGCTCGACGTGCGCGCGGACGACTCGTTCGACGGGCTCATCACCTGCGAAGCCTACGACGATCTCGTACGCAGCTGTCCGTCGGCCGCCGGACGCCCCGCCGTCACGATCTGCCCGCACCGCCGCGCCACGCATGCGCACGCCGCGCCCATCGCCAGCGTCAAGATCAACGGACGGGCCCTCGGCCGCACCGCCGCCGACTACTTCCTCTCCCTCGGACGCTTCCGCGCATTCGGCTTCGTCGGCGAAAGCCACCGTCCGCTTGAAGACGATCCGCGTGCGCAGGGGTTCGCCGAGCGACTGGACGAAAAGGCACTTTCGGTCTTCCGCTTTCCGCACCAGGAAAGCCCGGACGGTTCGTCCGCGAGCCTCGCGGCGCTCGCCGACTGGCTCGCCGCCCTTCCGAAGCCCGCCGCCGTGATGGCCTCCTACGACCTGCTCGCGACGCAAGTCCTCGACGCGGCGCACGAAGCCGGCCTCGACGTCCCGAATCAGGTTGCCGTCCTCGGCATCGACAACGACAACCTGCTCTGCGACTTCACCGACCCGCCGCTCACGAGCCTTGCGCCCGACTTCATGCAGGCCGGCGTCCAGGCCGTCCGAACGCTGCTGCGGATGATGGGGCCGGGGCGGGCGGCGCGCGTCCCGACCGCGCGGATTCGGCGGCATCGTCTCGTCGAGCGCGAATCGACCCGGCACCTCTCGCCCTCGGCGGCGCTCGTCGAACGCGCACTTGCGTTCATCCGCCAGAACGCCTGCGACGGCGTCGATGCCCGCGATGTCGTCACGCATCTCGGCGTCTCGCGCCGCCTCGCCGACCGCCGCTTCCGGGAACTCACGCAGAAGTCAATCCTCGAAGCGATCCTGGAGATTCGCCTGAACGCCCTCAAGGACAAGCTCGCGGCCACGCGCCGTCCAATCGGCACGCTCACGCTGGAATGCGGCTTCCGCAGCGAGAATCACGCCAAGGCACTTTTCCGCAAGCGCTTCGGCCTCTCCATGCGCGCCTTCCGAAACGCACAGCGCGCCGTTCGGGAATGTCCGCCGTGAGCGTCTCGGAAACAGGCCTATTTTTCGACAATTTTCATTTTCACTATTGACAAATCAGAAAAATATGAGATACTATTTGCCCGTTCGCTGTGGGAAAGGCCCTTAGCGAGCAAAAAACAAAAGGAAACAAGCAAAAATGAAGATCAAGACCGTCAAGAAGGCTCCCGCAGTCAAGGCCGTCGTCAAGAAAGCCGCGACCTGCGCGGTCAAGCGGTGCGCGTGCGCGGCGCAGAAGCCGGCGACCAAGGCCGTGACGTTCACGGTCCATGCGGAAAAGGGCAAGGCCGTCTATGTGGCCGGCGAGTTCAACGACTGGAACCCGACGGCGAAGAAGATGGCGTTCAAGGCCGGCGTCTACTCGGCGACCGTCAAGCTCGCCCCCGGCGACTACCAGTACAAGTTCGTGATCGACGGCACGTGGTGCGCCGATCCGGAAAACGTGAACGCGGTCGCCAACGACCAGGGCACGTTCAACTCGGTCATCACCGTCAAGTAAGCGGCGAACCGATTTCAGCATCGAAAAGGGCCTCGGATCTCTCCGGGGCCCTTTTTGCGTCAACACGAACATTCCGTGCGCACGACCGCGTCGCGTCAGCGCGCCTCGCCGCGAACCGCCGAGCGGAAGCTTCCGTCGCCGAGGGACTTGAACCCGGCGAACAGTTCCGGCGCCTCGGCATAGGCCCGTTCGGCAGGACGGACCCAGGCATCCTCCGAGACGAGGACGGGCTTGGGGGCTCCTTGCGCAGCCAACGCCCGCGCCCGCGCCAAAATCTCGTCCGTGCGCACCCGCACGAGATCGCGTCCGAGCATCTGCGCCAGCAGCGCGTTTTCCTCGGCCGCCGACTTCGACCCGTAGAACCGATGCTTCGGCCCTTCCGTTTCGCGGAAAACGAGGCGCGGCGTCTCAAGGCCGATCAGCTCGTCCACCAGCACGTCGGAAGCCGTGCGCTCGCCCGGCAGGTTGACGACCTTTCCGTCTGGCGTCACGTTGGCGTCCGCGACCGAGAGTCCCATGTCGGCCGTCTTCGGATCGAATGTCCTGTCCAAGGCCGCATAGTCCGCGTCCGTCTTGCCGTTCGGCGGCTCGTCCATCAGCCACTGGCGCATCCAGTCAAGCGACGAGCGGCGGGACGACTCCTTCCAGCCATGCGGGCCGGGGACGACCGTGCGCGAGAAGCGGTCGGCGACGCCAAAGCGCGCGGCCGTGCGCGACACGACGCCGAACGTCTCCAGCGCACCTTCCAACGGGAAGAAGTCCCTGTCGGAGAACTGGCAGCGCACGGCGGCATCGGCCATCAGCACGAGCGACGCATGGTTGATGCCGTCCTTCAGCTGCCCGTAGATGCACTGCTCGGCGTCCTGCGGGCCGATCGAGTCGACGACTTTTCGGATGGAGCTGATGTAGCACGACGGCGCGGCCGCCTTGAGACGCGGCTCGACGGCCATGATGAGCGACGTCATCGTTCCTCCGCCCGAATTGCCCATGAGCCCCAGCCGGTCGCCTTTCACGTCCGGGCGCGACTGGAGGTAGTCCAGCGCGCGCATGCCGTCCCAGATGCGAAACTGCGCAGCGGAAAGGCCAAGACGAATCGCCTTCGAGCCAAACTGGTTGTGTCCGTCGCAGCAGGCCCCGTCGGTCGACATGATGCGTTCGCCCTGATCCAGCGGATCGTAGATCAGGACGACAAAACCCTCCTTCGCGCCCATGACGCCCGCCCGCTGATAGCCCGCCGAGGCCTTCCCCTCGCGCGCATGGCCGCAGGCGACGAGAATCGCCGGATAGGGCGGCGCGAACTTCGCGGCGTCCGGCACGAACGCGAGGGCCGTGACATGGACGTTCGGGAGGCTCTCGAACAGCACCTTCTCGATACGGTAGCCGTCGCGCGGCACGGTCGCCGTCACCTGCGCCCGCAGCGGCGTCTTCTCCGGGAAGCCCCCGACCGCCGCAATCAGCTTCGCGCGCAAGTCGGCGCGACGCGCCTGAAACGCCGCCGGCGTCTCCAGCGTCTCCCATGCGCGATCCGCCGCACGATCCGCCGCCGCCAGTTCGGCAGAGAGCCGTTCGTATTCCGTCTCGGCGAAAGCCCATCCGCTGGCCAGCGCCAAAACCAAGAAACCAGATACCCTTTTCATTATGGTCATTCTCCTTATCTGTTGTTGGGTTGTTCAATCCATGACAAGCCGATAGCGCTTCTCGTCCGGCGTCTGCGCTTCAAGCGAAAGCCCCAGTCGCTCAAAGAGACTCTCGACCGGGGCGTTCTTCTCCGTCCGCCGCCACGTCGCGTGCAGCGCGTGTACGCCGTGTTCGCGCAGGTCGCGGACAATCTCAGCCCAGGCGCGTTCCTCCAGTCCGCGACCGGCCACGCGGCAGCTCATCGTGAAATCGAGAATCTCGCCCGCACGCACGATGACGAACGCAACAAGCCCCTGCTCGCCGAAGCGATCACCCGCATGGACGGTGTAGACACGGCTTCGGGCGTCCCGTGTCACGGCTGCAAGGTCATCTGTCGTGTAGCGGTTCGTGCAGACGCTGAACTGGTTCGCCTTCTGCGAGAGCTGCGCGACGCGCGCAGCCTCGTCCGGGCGCAGCGCATGGACCTCCAGCCAACAGTCCAGTTCCGTCCAGACGTCCAGCGGCGCGGACGCCATCGCCGTCCGTTCGGCGAGAAACTGTCGCCGTTCGGCCTCTGCGCGATATTCTTCCGTCTTGTGGCGGTCTTCCGCCGTGACGGCTCCCGCCGGAAAATACGCCACGAGCGTCGGCGGGAAGTCGGCGACCGTCACCTCCGGCAGACGCGCCTTCATCTCCAGCCGTTCGGCCGGGTTGTCGTCCACGAACACGAAGGCGTCCAGTCCGAGGTTCAGCCGCTGTGCGAGCGACCGCAGGTTCTCGGACTTGGAATTCCAGTTGACTTGTGGAAAGAGGAAGTCCGCCTCAACAAGTGGCGCGAACAGCCCGGCGGCGAACGCCGCCCGCACGTCCGACCAGTTGTTCTTGGAGAGGATCGTCAGCAGGACGCCGCGATCCTTCAAGGTCTTCAGTTCCTGCAAGAACGCCGTCTTCGGGCGAAGTGCGCCAAGGCCATCCTCGCCGACGACGCCCTCCCAGAGCGTGCCGTCGAGGTCGACGGCCACGGCCTTCTTCGGCGACAGGGCGCGGGCGCGGCGGTAGAACTCCCAAAGGCTCGTCACCTCCGTCACCTCCGCAAACGGAATCTCGATTCCGAAGCGCGCCTTGAACGCCATCACAAGCCGCAGCTGCGCCATCGAGTCCCACGCGGGGATCGACGCGAACGTCGTCTCCAACGACAGGCTTGCCGCAGAAACCCCCAAGACTTCTGCGGCAAACCCGAGGAACGAGGCCTCGTCCCGTCCGTCCATTACCGGGACGTGCGTTTCTTGCGCGGGTTGGGCTGGCCGATCTCGGTCAGCATCTTGCGGAACGAGCCCTTGCGCACGTTGAAGGGCTTGCCGCCCTTGATGCGCGGGAACTCGCACGCGCGGATCTCGGCCGCCTTGTTCTCGTCCGGCCCGACGACGCCGCTCTCGCCCGCGAGGGCGCACTCGACCGCCTTGCGCGCGCACTTCTCGATCAGCTTCAGGTCCTTCTTGTTCGGCGCGGCCGCGCGGGCGAAGTAGCCCGACTTGAAGACCTGCACCTTCTCGGCCCCGAGCATCTCGCCGAAGCGCTTGCCGATGTACTGGCCGACGTTCACCTTGTCAAGGCGCGGATGCCCGAACGCGTCGACGGGCACGTCCTCGCCGCGCCGGCGCATTTCGGCGATGATGTCCTTCACGCCCGCGCCCTCGGAGACGAAGATGTTGACGGAATCCCACTTGTCCATGACGGCCCGCAGGCGCAGCGCCTCGTCCTCGAAGTCGATCTTCGACTCCGGCACGTAGACCGCGTGCACGTCCTGGCGGCCCATCGTCAGGTTGAAGTCGTCGAGGAAGAGCCCGCGCGACGACATCGACTTGAGCATCTTGCGGTAGCACTGCGCCGTCTTGTAGGTGAGCCAGCCGCAGTTGCGGCCCATGACCTCGTGAATCGTGAGTGCGCGCGGATTCGCCGAGTTCTCCTTGACGACGTTCATGAAGAACTTCGCGCCCTCCTCCGCCGCCGTCCACGCGCCGAGCGACTGCTTGATCGGGTAGACGTCGTTGTCGATCGTCTTCGGCAGGCCGACGACGATGAGCGGATAGTTGTTCTTCGCGAGGTACGCCGCGAGGTCGGCCGCCGTCGTGTTCGTGTCGTCGCCGCCGATCGTGTGCAGGACGTCCACGCCGTCCTTGACGAGCTGGTCGGCCGCGACCTTCAGCGGATCCTCGCCCTCGCGGACGAGCCCGCGCTTCACGCAGTCCTTGACGTTCGTGAGCTTCACGCGGCTGTTGCCGATCGGCGAGCCGCCATGGCGCGTGAGGACGAGCGCGCGCTTGCGCACCTCGGGCGTCACCGGGATCGAGTCGCCCTTCAGGAGGCCCATGTAGCCGTTCACGTAGCCGATCATCTCGACGTTCGGGGCGACCTTGTTGTACTCGTCGATCAGGAACCCGATCGAGCTGGAGAGGCACGGCGCGAGACCGCCCGCCGTCAGAAACGCAACTTTCTTCACTTCTTTCATTTTTGGTGTTTTCTTTCTGGTTTTATGGTTTTATCGGACAAAGGACAGTGGACAGCCGACACAGGCGCCCTCTCAACTTCTCAACCCTCTCAACATCTTCTCAACCCTCTCAACATCTTCTCAACCCTCTCAACTTCACAGCCCCTTCAGCACGTTGACCATCTCGACGGCGGACTGCATCGCCGAGAAGCCCTTGTTGCCCTGCTTCGTGCCGCAGCGCTCGACGGCCTGCTCCAGGTTCTCCGCCGACACGACGCCGTCCAGCACCGGCACGCCCGTCTCGACCGAGATCTCCTCGAACGCCTTGGCCGTCGCCTGGTTGATGAGGTCGGCGTGCGCCGTCGCGCCCTGCACGACCGCGCCGAGCGCGAGGACGGCGTCGACCGCCTTCGCCGCCGCGAGCCGCTTCGCCACGAGCGGGATCTCATACGCCCCCGGCACACGCACGAGCAGGAGATCCTTCTCGTCGCCGCCGAGGCGCACGAAGGCGTCCGCCGCACCCTTCACGAGCTGTTCCGTGAGAAAACTGTTGAACCGGCTCACGACGAGGGCGATTTTCATCCCCTGCGCGTTCAACGTTCCAATGATTTCTTTCATAACCGTTTCTTCCTGTATTTGTGAAATTGGCGCGGTATTATAGCAATTTTGCCGCACTGCGTCTAGACGGGACAACAGGGACGGCCCGCACCGCGCACACGGTCAAGCCGCATCCGCGTCAACCGCCGCGAACTCGTCCAGCATCTCCTGCGACGGCCTCTTCGTGACGAGCGAGACGACGACCGTCGCGACGAACGCGAGCAGGAAGCCCGGCGCGAGCTCGTAGACCCCGAAGACGGGATACGCCGCCGCGTAGTCCGCCAGGACGAACTTCCAGACGAAGCACGTGACGGAGCCGACGGCCATGCCCGCGATCGCGCCGGCGAGGTTCGTGCGCTTCCAGAAGAGCGCGAGGAGGATGAGCGGCCCGAACGCCGCGCCGAAGCCGGCCCACGCGAACGAGACCATCTTCATGACGACCTTGAAGAACTCCGACTGCGTGTTCATCGCGAGGCCGATCGCGACGAGCGAGACGGCGCCGACGGCGAGGCGCGAGACGAGGATCAGCTCGCGGTTCGACGCCTTCTTGCGCAGGACGACCTTGTAGAAGTCGTTCGAGAAGCTCGACGCCGAGACGAGCAGCTGGCTGTCGGCCGTGGACATGATCGCCGCCATGATGGCCGAGAGCAGGATGCCCGCGAAGACGCGCACGAGGAAGCCGTTCGCGAAAAGGCCGTTGATCATGACCATGAAGCACCGCTCCGGGTCGTTTCCGACATCCGCCAGCGTCAGCCCGCGCTGCTTCAGGTAGAGGTGGAAGACGAGGCCGATCACCGTCGCCGCCGCAAGCGAGATCGTGACCCACGTCATCGCGATGCGCCGCGAGCCCTTCACCTCCGCCGGGTTGTCGATGGACATGAACCGCACGAGGATGTGCGGCATGCCGAAGTAGCCGAGCCCCCACGCGAGGCAGCTGATGAGGCCGACGAAGCCGTACGCCTTGCCGGACGACGCCGTCGTGAAAAGCGACTGGAGGTAGGGGTTGATCGCGTTCAGCCCATCCACCGTCGCGGCGAACCCGCCCGCCTGGCAGACGACGATCGCCGGCACGAGGACGATCGCGACGAACATGAGCGAACCCTGCACGAAGTCCGTCCAGCACACCGCCATGTACCCGCCCATGAGCGTGTAGCTCACGACGACGAGCGCGCCGATCCAGAGGCAGAGCGTGTAGCCCGACAGCGTGAGGCCGCAGAGCGAGACCGTCTCGGGGATGCCGAACGTCGAGGTGAAGAGCTTCGCGCAGCTCACGAAGCCGGACGCCGTGTAGAACGTGAAGAAGACGAGGATGATGATCGCCGCGAGAATGCGCGAGACGCCCGTCCTGTCGCGGAAGCGGTTGTTGATGAAGTCGGGAATCGTGATCGAGTCGCCGCAGACCTGCGAATAGCGCCGGAGGCGATGCGCGACGATCTTCCAGTTGAGGTAGGTGCCGATCAGGAGGCCGATGCCGATCCACGCCTCGGAGAAGCCGCCGAGGTAGATCGCGCCCGGCAGCCCCATCAGCAGCCAGCCGGACATGTCGGACGCCTGGGCGGAGAGCGCGACGACCCACTTGTTCATCTTGCGCCCGCCGAGGTAGTAGTCGCCGAGCGACTCCTGCCGCTTCGAGAAGAAGAAGCCGATCCACAGCATCAGCGCGAGATAGCCGGCGAAAGCCCCCAGCACGGTCCAATCCAACATGTCTTTGTCTTTCCTTTGGCGATAATTTTATCGGTTAAAGAGCGAAATGCGCGTAGTTTACCATTTTTGGGCGACCGCTGGCAAGGGGGTTCAGGCCGGCATGACATACCACAGGAGGCAGAAGAAATGGCAGATCGTGCCGGCGAGGACAAAGATGTGCCAGACCATGTGCGCATACGGCAGGGACTTCCAGAGATAGAAGACGCAGCCGAGCGTGTAGAGTCCGCCGCCGAGCGTCAGCCACATCGTTCCGAGGCCGTGCAGGGCCCGCACGAGCGGCACGATGGCCAGAAGCGCCATCCAGCCCATCACCACGTAGGCAAGCGTCGAGACGACGCGAAAACGCCCCGTCGTCCGCACCTTGAAGAGGATCCCCGCGAGCGTCGCGCCCCATTCGACGCCGAAGATCGACCAGGCGAGCGCCGGATGCTCCGGCCGCAGGGTGACGAGGCAGAACGGCGTGTAGCTGCCCGCGATGAGGAAGTAGATGGAGATGTGATCCATGACGTGCAGGACGGCTTTCGCGGGACGGTACGTGACGGCGTGGTAGGCCGAGGACGTCGCATAGAGGAGAATCATGCAGAAGCCGAAAATCGCCCCGCTCGTGACCTTCCACGGCACGGCGACGCCGCTCTGCGCGCCCTGCCATACCAGAAGCGCCAGCATCGCCGCGCCGAGATGCGACCCGACCACATGCGTCACCGTGTTGGCGATCTCCTCGCCGCTCGTCTGCTCTCTCGCCATTTCCAACCTCCTCCGTCTTTTCAAGAGGCGCGTATCATACCATACTTTCCGCCGTCCGGCCAGCCTGCCGCCCAGACGAAAGCGAAAAAAATTCAAATGCGCCATTGCACAGGACGCGGTAATCTGCTATACTGGCGACCATGCAAACGATTCTCGCCCTTCTTCAGACATGAGCAACTTCCACGCCGCACTTGAAATCGGCACGACGCGCACCGTCCTCGCCATCGGGGACGTCGACGCGAACGGCCGACTCCGCATCATCAGCCACGCCGAGATCCCCTCGACGGGCGTCCGCAAGAGCCAGATCCTTGACATCCGGCAGGCGACCCAGTCGATCCGCTCGGTCCTCCAGCAGACGGAGCGCCAGCAGGAGGCCTCCGGCGACCGCATCACGCTCGGCAACGCCTTCCTCGTCGTCTCCGGCCAGTCCATCAAGGCCGACCCCTTCTCCGCCTCGACGCAGGTCGAGGGCAGCAAGGTCGAGGCGGACGAGATCGACGCCGTGCAGCGCGCCGCGCACGCGATGACCCTGCCGCGCGACCGCGAGCTCCTGGACATCATCGACCAGGACTACGTCCTCGACCGCCTCGGCGGCATCGCCTCGCCGCGCGGCATGTCCGGGCGCGTCCTCAGCCTCAACACGCTGCAGATCCACGCCGACCGCAACCGCATCCAGGACGCGCGCACCGCCTCGGAGGCCGCCCACCTGGAGATCCGCGACCCGCTCTACGCCGTCACGTGCGCGGCCGACGCGGTGCTGGAAGACCACGAGCGCAAGAACGGCGTCCTCGTCCTCGACCTCGGCGGCGGCTCGACGGGCTACGCCGTCTACGCCGACGGCTACGCCGTCTCGACGGGTGTCTTCGGCGTCGGCGGCGACCACGTGACGAGCGACATCGCCCAGGCCTTCCAGACGACGAACGCGCAGGCCGAGGGCCTGAAGACGACCGAGGCCAGCGCGCGCATCTCCTCGGCGGAGGGCGACTCGGCGCGCGTCCGCGTCGAGCGCGGCGAGAACACGCTGATGGACAACCGCACGATCTCGCGCCGCGCGCTCGACACCGTCGTCAACGCGCGCCTCCTGGAGCTCTTCACGATGATCCGCGAGACGCTGGAGGAGCAGGATCTCCTCCACCGCCTCCACGCGGGCGTCGTCCTGACGGGCGGCGGCGCGCAGATGCGCGACATCGAGGCCCTCGCCGAACAGGTGCTCGGCACGACCGTCCGCCTCGGCCGGCCCATCCACGTCGACGGGCTCGACGACGCGCCCTTCCCGCCGGCCTTCGCCGCCGTCGCGGGCGCCCTTCTCTACGCCCACCGCAACTACGAGGAGAAGTCCATTCTCGACGGGCTTCTCGGGAGGTTCTTCAAATGAGCGACCGCTCCCCCCTTCTCCTCATCGGCGTCGGCACGGCCGGCTGCGCCATCGCGCGCGGCGTCAGCCGCGCCTACGGCGACGCCCTGCGGTTCGTCCTTGCGGACACGGACGCGACGACGGGCGAAGGCGGCGGCGCCTTCGCGCTCCTCGGCGGCGAACGCCTCGCCGGACGCGGCGCGGGCGGCGACCTCGTCGCGGGCCGCCTCGCGGCCGAGGGCTCCGTCCGCACGCTCGACGAGCATCTGGAGGACGTGCGCCTCGCCGTGCTCGTCACCGCCCTCGGCGGCGGCACCGGCGGCGGCGCGACGCTGGAGATCGCCAAGCACCTCGCGGCGCGCGGCGTCCCGACGATCGTCTTCGCGACGACCCCCTTCACCTTCGAGGGCGAAGACCGCCAGCGCAACGCGCGCGGCGTCATGTCCATGATCGAGGACGCCGCGAACGCGACGTTCTTCCTGCCGCTCGACAAGCTCATCGCCGAGACGGACAACATGGCCGAGGCGATGCGCCGCGCCGTCGACACGGTCGCGAGCGGCGTCACGCTCTTCTGGCGGCTCGTCGAGAAGCCCGGCTACATCCGCCTCGACGTCGAGCGCCTCCGCCACCTGCTCGCGAACGCCGGGCGCGGACGCTTCGCGACCGTGACCGTGCAGGGCCCCGGCCGCGCGGCGGAGGCCGTCGACCGGCTCATCCGCTCGGACCTGCTCGCGGCCGCCTCCGGCCCCGTCGCCGCGACGGTCTGCGGCGTGCTCGCCGGCGACGACCTCCTGCTGAGCGAGGTCGGCCGCATCGCCGACGGCCTGCGCGGCGCGTTCGGCGGCCTCTCCTTCAACCTCGCGACCGTCAACGACGAGGCGACGTTCTCCGGCCGCCTCTCGGTCGTCGTCCTCCTGTTCGAGGCGTCCGCCCGCAAGGCCGCCGAGGCGCCCGCCGTCGGCGGCGTCATGAGCGCGCGCCGCCGTCGCCACAAGGGGCCGCTCAGCGCGGGCCCCGTCGGGCGCGGACGCTTCAAGAACGCCGAGCCCACGATCTGGCATGACGAGGACCTCGACGTGCCGACCTTCATCCGAAAGGGGCTGAACCTTGATTTCTGACCGCGACGGACACGTGCGGGTCCTGCCGCTCCACGTGGCGAACAAGATCGCGGCGGGCGAGGTCATCGAGCGTCCCGCAAGCGTCGTCAAGGAACTCGTCGAGAACGCCCTCGACGCGGGCTCGACGCGCATCGCCATCACGATCACGCAGGGCGGACGCAAGCTCGTCGCCGTGCAGGACGACGGCTGCGGCATGACGAAGGACGACGCGCTCCTCTCGCTGGAGCGCCAGGCGACATCGAAGATCCGCGACGTCGACGACATCGAGCAGATCGACACGCTCGGCTTCCGCGGCGAAGCGATCCCCTCCATCGCGTCCGTCTCGCGCTTCTCCATCACGACGCGCCGCGCCGACTCGGACGAGGGAACGTTCCTCCAGGTCAACGCGGGGACGCTCGCGGAGGTGCGCGCAGCCGGCTGTCCGCCCGGCACGCGCGTCGAGGTGCGCGACCTCTTCTGCAACGTCCCCGCGCGGCGCAAGTTCCTCCGCGCCTACGCGACCGAGGAGAACCACGTCAAGACGATCTTCACGACACACGCCCTCGCGCATCCGAGCGTCGGGTTCTCGCTCACGATCGACGGACGCGAACTCTATCGCCTCGCGCCGGCGACGACCGTGCGCGAGCGCGTCCGCGACCTCTTCGGCGACGACTTCCTCGCGCAGATGATGACGCTCGGCGCGGCGGAGACCGAGCCGCGTCCCGTCCACGCGACGACGGTGCTCGTCTCGGGCCTTCTCGAACGCCCGAACCTCTCGACGCCGACGCGCCGCGACCAGTACGTCTTCGTGAACGGACGCCCCGCGACGGCGGCCTCGGTCGCCTACGCGCTCCGCGAGGCCTATCCGCGCCGCGCGGGCGATGCGCGTCCGGCGGCGATTCTCTTCATCGACGTGCCGCCCGAACAGGTCGACGTCAACGTGCACCCGACGAAGCGCGAAGTGCGCTTCCGCGACAATCTCGCCGTCAAGCGCGCCATCGAAGACGCCGTCACCGCCGCGCTCGGCGGAGGAAAAGCCGAGGCGACAAGAGAGACAAGAGAGGCGCGAGCGACGCGAGACGAGGCGGCCCCTCAAGTCTCTCTCGTCTCGCCTGTCCCCTCGCCTCAAGTTCCTCTCGCCCCTCCCGTCACTCACGTCAGCCCCCCTCCCCCCTCGCCGCCCCTTCCCACGCCGGCGCCGATCCAAAACGAGATCTCATTCGCCGTCGAGCCAGACTCGACGCGGTCGAAGCCGTGGCAGTGGTTCAAGTTTCTCGCGCAGGCCGCCTCCGGCTACCTGCTCATCGAGACGGACGCCGGCATCGTCACGATCAACCCCCAGGCGGCCCGTGAGCGCATCGCCTACGAACGACTGCTCGCGGCCTCGTCCGCAACGGCGTCCGCGCAGCCCGCACAGGCCCTGCTCATTCCGGAGACGGTGAAGCTCAATCCCGTCGACGCCGCGCGCATCGCCGCGTCGCTGGAGACGATTGCGCGCATGGGATTCCAGATCGAGCCGTTCGGCACGGACACCTTCAAGATCGACGCCGTGCCGCAGCTCTTGGGATCGCTCGCCCCGGCGGTGGTTCTCACGACCATCGCCCGCGACCTCGCCGAGGGCGGCTCGCGCCGAAGCGGCGAACGCTGGCGCGACGAGCGCATCGCGAAGTCAATCGCCAAGTCGTTCGCCGGGGCCTCGCCCACGCTCACGAAAGAAGGCGCAGAATCCCTCGTCGAGGAACTCTGCGCCTGCCGGATGCCCTACGTCTGCCCGCGCGGCAAGCCCGTGATGATCTTCACCTCGACGCGCGAGCTGAACCGCAAGTTCGACCGCGCGTAGAGGCCGAACCTTCTTCCATCAGAAGTCGAGGTTGCGGACGTTCAGCGCGTTGTCCTCGATGAACTTGCGGCGCGGCTCGACCTCGTCGCCCATGAGGAGCGTGAACATCTGGTCTGCCTTCACGGCGTCCTCCAGCTTCACGCGCAGCATGTGGCGCTTCTCCGGGTTCATCGTCGTGTCGTAGAGCTCGTCGGCGTCCATTTCGCCGAGACCCTTGAAGCGCATGATCGCGAGGCCCTGCTTGCCGTGGTTGCGCACGGCATCCAGCAGCTTCACGAGCGGCCCGTTCGCCGTCGGCGCATTCGTGCCGAACCAGTCCTCCGCCGCGTAGCCGAAGCCGGAGAGCGACGAGAACTCCTTCTTGAGCATCGATGCGCCAGAGCCCTGCGCCGTCTCGTCCTTCAGGAGGGCCGCCGCGTCGAATCCGCGCTCGCCGACCATCTTCGCCGTCGCCTCGATCTCCGCCAGCAGCACGAGGAGTTCGCGCGCGCGTTCCCTCTCCAGCGGCGCGCCGTCCTTCCCCTTCACCTCGTAGTCGTCGAGGCCGAGCGTCAGCAGCTTCTCCGTCAGCTCGCCGTCGGTGAGGACGTATTCCGTCTTCTTCTTGCGCTCGACCTTGTAGAGCGGCGGCTGGGCGATGTAGACGTAGCCCTTCTCGATGAGCTCCGGCATGCGCCGGTAGAAGAAGGTCAGGAGGAGCGTCCGGATGTGCGCGCCGTCCACGTCGGCATCGGTCATGATGACGATCTTGTGGTAGCGGGCCTTCGAGACGTCCCACTCCTCGCCGAAGCCGCAGCCGATCGCCGTGATCATCGTGCGCACCTCGTTGTTCGCGAGCATGCGGTCGATGCGCGCCTTCTCGACGTTGATGATCTTGCCCCGGAGCGGCAGGATCGCCTGCGTCGCGCGGTTGCGGCCCTTGCACGCCGAGCCGCCGGCCGAGTCGCCCTCGACGAGGTAGAGCTCGGTCTTCGCCGGGTCGCGCTCGGAGCAGTCGCGCAGCTTGCCGGGCAGGGACAGGCCGTCCATCACGCCCTTGCGGCGCGTCGACTCGCGCGCGGCGCGCGCGGCCTCGCGGGCGCGGTTCGCCAGGAGCGTCTTCTCGATGATCGTCTTCGCGACGGCGGGATTCTCCTCGAAGAACGTCATCAGCTTCTCCGAGACGATGCCCGAGACGATGCCGTCGACCTCGCCGTTGCCGAGCTTCGTCTTCGTCTGGCCCTCGAACTGCGGCTGGGGCACCTTCACGCTCACGACGACCGTCAGGCCCTCGCGCATGTCGTCGCCCGTGAGCGACGCGAGCTCCTTCTCCTTGATGAGCTTGTTCTTCTCGCCGTAGCTCTTGACCGTCGCCGTGAGCGCGCGGCGGAAGCCGGAGAGGTGCGTGCCGCCCTCGACCGTGTGGATGTTGTTGCAGTACGTCTGCTCGATCGTCGAGTACGTGTCGGTGTACTGCATCGAGACCTCGGCCTGGATGAGGTACGTGCCGTCCAGCCGCGTGCACTCGCGCTGGCCCTCGAAGTGGATGACGGGCGAGATCGGCGCCTTGTTCGCGTTCAGGTACTCGACGAACGCGTCGATGCCGCCCTCGTAGTGGAACGTCTCCTCGAAGAAGTGGCCGTTCTCGTCGCCCTCCTCGTCCTTGAAGTGGATCGTCACGCCCTTGTTGAGGAACGCGAGCTCGCGGAGGCGCGCGGCGAGGATGGACGCCTTGAACTTGCGGCAGGTGAAGATCGTGTGGTCGGGGAAGAACGTGACCGTCGTGCCCGTCTCGTCGCCGCAGTCGCCGACGGTTTCGAGCGGCTTCGTCACGTGCCCGCGCGAGAACTCGATGTGGTGGAGCTTGCCGCCGCGCTTGACGTCGACCTTCATCCAGTCGGAGAGCGCGTTCACGCACGAGACGCCGACGCCGTGGAGGCCGCCCGAGACCTTGTAGTTCGAGCCGTCGAACTTGCCGCCCGCGTGCAGGATCGTCAGCACGACCTCGATCGCCGGCTTGTGCTGGGTCGGGTGCATGTCGACCGGGATGCCGCGCCCGTTGTCGCGCACCGTGAGCGACCCGTCCCGGTTGATGACGACGTCGATGAGCGAGCAGTAGCCGGCAAGCGCCTCGTCAATCGAGTTGTCGACCACCTCGTAGACCAGGTGGTGGTACCCGCGCTCGCCCGTGTCGCCGATGTACATCGCGGGACGCTTGCGCACCGCCTCCATGCCCTCCAGGACCTGGATGTTCTCGGCGTTGTAGTTGCTCTTTTCTTCTTCCATCATCGTTGTCCTTCAAGAGAGCGTATTATACCAAATATCCCACGTCCGCGCCCTGCGCGTCACCGCGCCTCACGTCTCGGACGAAGCCGGCTCGGCCTCTTCCTCACCGGCGACTTCGCCAAGGGTCTTCGTGCCCGAGAGGAGCGCGACGACCTGCTGCTGGACTTCCGCCAGGTTCTCCAGCCGGAGGCGCGGATCGAGAATGACGAACGTGTCGCCCTGCTTGCGGTCCTCGTAGACGCGGCGGATTTCGCGAATCGCGCCGTCGCCCACTTCCTTCGCGTCGCGCTCGACGAGGATCTTCGCGCGCTCCAGCATGACCGCGAGCACGTAGACGACGTTCTTCATCGCCGGATCGTCCAGCGTGACGAGCTGGCGCAGGAGCTCGCCCGCGTCCTCCTTCTTCAGCGGCTCCTTCTTCTCCTCCCGAACGGGCGCGAAGTACACGCTGTCCCACAGCGAGAACGGCTCCCAGTCGCGCGTCTGCGCCTTCCAGCATTCGGGGTGGCAGTCGTAGCGCTCGTAGCCGTTCGGCACTTCGCGCAAGGCCGAAATGACGAGTGCCTTGTCCACCAGAGGCTTCTGGCAGATCGTGCAGACGTGTCCGCGCGTGCGGATGTTCCATTCCTGTGACATTTTCTATTTCGCCTTCCTGAAAGCGCGCCAGCGGACGACGAGCCGCTTGACGACGAAGTAGGTGATCGGCGTCAGGACGATGGCCAGCAGAAAGCCGCCGAGAAAGAACGACACCATCGCCTCCGCCCCCAGCTTGCGCACGGCCTCCCACGTCCACTCGACCTCCACGAGGCGGCTGAACGACAGCGACCCGTCGAAGAGGATGCGGTTCACGAACCACGTCTGCGCCGGATAGATGAAGAAGATCGTCACGGGGTTCGTGATGAGCGTCCCCACCGTCGCGCCGACCTTCGAGACGCGCATCATCAGCGCGAGCGGCACGGAGACGACGAGCTGCAGCCCGAACGGCACCGCGCAGCCGACGAACATGCCGAGCGCCCAGCCGGCGGCGACATCCTCCGGCGGAAGAGGATCGCGGATCATCTTCTCGCGGAGGTCGCGGCAGTAGGCGCTCAGGCTTTTCATCAGACCGTGTGGACGAAGAGTCCGCTCCTCAGCTTCGGCTCGAACCACGTGGACTTCGGCGGCATGATCGCCCCCGCGTCCGCAATCGCCATCATCTCCTCGACCGTGACGGGCTCCATCGCGAACGCGACGGCGTTCTCGCCGGAATCGACCTTCGCCGCAAGCGCCGCGTCGCCGCGAATGCCGCCCATGAACGAGATGCGCGCGTCCGTGCGCGGGTCGCCGATACCGAGAATCGGCGCCAGCAAGTTGTCTTGAAGATACGAGACGTCGAGCGCGCCAACCGCGTCCGCATTCTTCGGGATGTCCCACGAGAGGTCGTACCACGAGCCGCCGAAGTACATGCGGCAGTTGCGCGCGCCCCTCGCGCCGATCGTGAACTTCTCGGAAAGGCGCGACAGGAACTCGTAGGCGGAAAGGCCGTTCAGGTCGCGCACGAGCCGGTTGTAGGACAGGATCTGCAGCTGGCTCGCCGGGAAGATGACGCCGAGGAACCAGCGGATCTCGCCGGCGAAGCCGTGCGCCTGCGCGTAGCGGGCCGCCGCCGCGCTGCGGTGGTGCCCGTCGGCGATGTAGGCGACCGGAATGCGCGCGAACAGCTCCTGCAGCTCGTCTGCCACGCACGCCGAGCCGGGCGCGATCTCCCAGACCGTGTGTCCGACGCCGTCCGGCGCGACGAAGTCGTAGAGCGGCGCGTTCCGGCAGGCGTCCGCGACGATGAGGTCGATGGCCTTGTCGTCGCGGTAGGTGAGAAACGCCGGACCCGTGTGCGCCTGCAGCGTCTCGATGTGGCGCGTGCGGTCGTCTTCCTTGTCCTTGCGCGTCTTCTCGTGCTGCTTCAGGACGCCCGCGAGATAGTCCTCGGTGTCGAAGGTCGCGACGATGCCCGTCTGGCTGTGCGAACCCATCGTCTGGCGGTAGGCGTAGAACTTCGGCTCGGCGTCGCGCACGAGCGTGCCGTCCGCGAGGAGGCCGTCCAGCGCGCGCTTCGCCTGCGCATACGCCTCAGGCGACGAGCCGTCCGTCCCGTCCGGCAGGTCGATCTCGGGACGCGAGACGTGGAGGAAGCTCTTCGGATTCCCCGCCGCGAGGGCCTTCGCCTCAGCGACGTCGACCACATCATACGGAACGGACGCGACCAAGGCCGCGTCCTTCTCGTTCGGCCGCACGGCCGCAAAGGGATGAATCTTCATGCTCGGTGTCAGAAGCCGATGTTCACGATCGGGAAGAACTGGAGCTCGGCGTCGCGGATGACGTTGATGAGGCCGACCTGATAGCCGTGCATCGTCTCGGCGCGGTTGATGAGACCGACCTGGAAGCCCTCCGTCTCGCCGGAGACGTTCACGAGGCCAAGCTGAAGGCCGCGCAGCGCGTTCGCCTCGTTCCAGAGGCCGACCTGAAGGCCGAGCATCTCGCCGCTGCCGATCGAGTTGTAGCAGCCGACCTGAAAGCCCGCGCAGCGGTCCTTCACGTCATTGCGGAGCAGGTTGACCTGGATGCCCTCGAAGTAGATCGAACGCCCCCAGAGGCCGAGGTCAAGGCCCGTCACGTTCTCCTGCTGCGTCGAGAACGGAATCGTCAGGCGCAAGCCGACCACATCGGGATTCGCGGGGAATTCGCCGATGGCGAAGAACGCCGGCCAGACCGCGTTCGTCGTGCGGCGCGATTCCTGCGCCTGCGCGGGCTTTTCGTCTTTTGCCGTTTCCTGTGCGAAAAGCGGCGCCGTCAAGGCCGCCACAGCCGTCAACATGACAAGTTTCTTCATTTTCTCTTCTCCCTATTTTGGATAGATGGTGTAAGTATATGATTTTTCGCCGCCGAATGCAAGCGTCAGCTGACGGTGACCTTCTTGATGACGACCGGCTTCTCCGGCACGTTCTGGTGCGGCCCGGCAAACCCCGTGCTCACCTTCGCGATCGCGTCGACGACCTCCAGCCCGTCCGTCACCGCGCCGAAGACGGCGTAGCCGAAGCCCTGCGGCGTCGGGTTCTGGAAGTCGAGGAAGTCGTTGTCGACGAGGTTGATGAAGAACTGGCTCGTCGCGGAATCGACGACGCTCGTGCGCGCCATCGCGATCGAGCCGCGCACGTTCTTCAGCCCGTTCATCGCCTCGTTGCGGATCGGCGCGCGCGTCGGCTTCTGGTTCATCTCCTTCGTGAAGCCGCCGCCCTGGATCATGAACCCGTCGATGACACGGTGGAAGATCGTGCCGTCGTAGTGGCCGGACTTCGCGTACTCGACGAAATTGGCAACCGTGACCGGTGCCTTCTCTTCGTTCAGCTCAAGGGTAATCGTACCCATCGAGGTTTCGACAATCGCTTTCTTCATGTGCGGAATTATACCAAATTTGCCGCAGTCCGTGGAAGCGTCCCGCACACCGCCACATTGACATTCATGCAAGGTCGTTTTACGGCACGCCCCCCGGCGGCACGCACCGCGCCGCGACCACGAGCGCCCCCGCGAGGCCTGCGGCGCTTAACGCGGAGATGACGGAGAACGGGAGGCACGGAGTCTTTTTGACAGGATTTACAGGATTCACAGGATTTGA